>DASVDV010000023.1:0-37198 GCA_036380895.1 Gaiellaceae bacterium
GCTGGACTCCGGCGCGCCGGCGCGGAACGCGACGCGGACGTAGACGACGAGCGCGCCGGCCTCGCGCGCCGTCGCGATCGCATCGGAGAGCGGCTGCAGCAGGGCGCTCTCCGCCTCGCCGAAGCGGGCGACGATGCCCTGTTGCACGTCCATCACGAGCAGCGCCGCGCGCGCCGCGTCGATCCTCTGCTCCGCGGCGGCCACCGCGACGCGTCTACCGCTCGGCGTGGTGCGGCGCGCGCACGCCGCGGCGGTTCCGCTCGATGAACTCCTCGACGAGCTCGGCCGCGTCGTCGTCGGGGATCTGCCGCGACGGCGACTTCATCAGGTACGAGCTCGGGCCCTCGAGCGAGCCGGCGATGCCGTTGTTCAGCGCCAGCTTGGCGAGGCGCACGGCGTCGATCACGATGCCGGCCGAGTTGGGCGAGTCCCACACCTCGAGCTTCATCTCCAGGTTCAGCGGCACGCCCCCGAAGCTCGAGCCTTCGAGCCGGATGAACGCCCACTTGCGGTCGGTCAGCCACGGCACGTAGTCGGACGGGCCGACGTGCACGTTCTTCTCGCCGAGGTCGTAGTCGAGCATCGACGTGACCGCGTTCGTCTTCGAGATCTTCTTCGACTCGAGCCGCTCGCGCTCCAGCATGTTCAGGAAGTCGGAGTTGCCGCCCACGTTCAGCTGCATCGTCTTGTCGAGATGCACGCCGCGCTCGCGGAACAGCGTCGTCAGCACGCGGTGCGTGATCGTGGCGCCTACCTGCGACTTGATGTCGTCGCCGATGATCGGCACGCCGGCGTCGCGGAACCGCTTGTTCCAGTAGTCCTCGCGGGCGATGAAGACCGGCATGCAGTTCACCATCGCGCAGCCGGCCGCCATGATCTGCTCCGCGTACCAGCGGGTCGCGTCCTCCGAGCCGACCGGCAGGTAGTTGACGACCACGTCGACCTGGCGGTCGCGCAGGATGCCGACCACGTCGTCTGTGGGGCCGTCCGCCTTCTCGACGACCTGCGACAGGTACTTGCCGATCCCGTCGAGGGTCATGCCGCGCGAGACGGTGACGCCGGTGCGGCCGACGTCGGCGAACTTGATCGTGTCGTTCGGGTGCGCCCACATCGCCTCGGCGAGGTCGAGGCCGACCTTGCCCTTGACGACGTCGAACGCCGCCACGACCTCGACGTCGCGCACGTGGTAGCCGCCCAGGTCGACGTGCATCAGGCCCGGGACGAACTGGTCGGGGGCGGCGTCGCGGTAGTAGGTCAGCCCCTGCAGGAACGAGTTCGCGCAGTTGCCGACGCCGATGATCGCGACCCGGACCTTCTCGGTCTGCCGCGTGCGGTCGTTGTCGTTCACGGTGTCTTTGCCTCCAGAAGTTGTTTGCGGACGTGCAGGACGCGCTGGACGACGGTGACCCAGGCGGTGCAGGCCAGGAGCACGAGCGCCCAGGGCAGCACGCCCCACGGTGCGAGGACGAGGCCGGCGGTGATCACGACGACGCGCTCGGCCCGCGAGCCGATCCCGACGTCGCCGCGCAGGCCGAGCGTCTCGGCCTTCGCGCGCGTGTAGGAGACGAGAAACGAGCCGGCCATCGCCGCCATCGCGACGCCGACGAAGGTCGGATGGTGGTGCCGCGCCAGCAGCCAGGCGATCGCCGTCAGCATGAAGCCCTCGCTGACGCGGTCGGTGGTCGAGTCGAGGAAGGCGCCGAACGGCGTCGTCTTGCCGCCCGCGCGCGCCAGGGCGCCGTCGAGGATGTCGAGCAGCGAGCCGACGACGAAGACGAAGGCCGCGAGCCAGTAGAAGAGCAGCTCGTCGCGCGCCTCGAAGAGCACGATCACCGAGGCGGCGAAGCAGAGCAGGACGCCGCTCGCGGTGAGGGCGTTCGGCGTGATCCGCGTGCGGGCGAGGCCGACGACCGAACGGGTGGCGAGACCGCGGGCCCCGGTGGTGTAGCCCTGCTTGATCGCGGCTGCCCTGCTGGTCAGAGTCCGCTCCTGTGCCGGCAAGCCGGCACCTCCGCTACTTGTTCGCCTCCGTCGAGCCTACGGCTCATGTGATCGACCGTAGCACCCCTCTTTTCCGGGGTCCCGGCGGCGGTCGGCAGGCGGTCGGTTACGACCGACGAGCGGCAAGGGAGCCGCGCAGACGCGCGCGGAACACGATCGTCATCGCGACGATCGCCACGATCGTGCCGGCCAGGCAATCCAGCCAGAAGTGGTTCCCCGTCGCCATCACCGTGAACCACACCCAGCCCGGCCAGAGCGTCCACAGCGCCTTCGACCACCAGTGGCGGCAGACCGTGAAGCAGACGACGCCGATGATCACCGCGTCGGCGGCGTGGAGGCTCGGCATGGCGGCGTACGGGTTGGCGGCGAGCTGCACGAGCCCGTCGCGGTGCTGGTCGACGAAGCCGACGCCGAGCAGCCGCGGCGGCGCCATCGGCACGAAGACGTAGACCAGCAGCCCGATCGCGTTCGCGAGCAGGATCGAGTTGCGGAGCGCGTAGAACGCCGCGTGCCGGCGCAGGTAGACCCACAGCACGACGAGGCCCACCACGGTGAACTCGGAGTTCCAGTACGTCCACGACACCGCCGTCTCGAGCAGGTGCCGCTGGTCGACGAACTGCTGGAAGGTCAGCTCGTACAGCCGGTGGCTGAGCCGCACCTCGAGGTCGACGACGCGATGGCCGTTCGCGAACGCCTTCGCCGGGTTGCGATCGGCGAGGCCGCGGGCGAGCTGGTAGGCGACGAAGAAGCCGAACCAGATCGCCACCTGGCGGCCCAGATCCCCCCAGCCGCGCGGCAAGTACCGCCGGCCAACTGCAGCCATCGCCGACACGCCCAGATTGTAGAACCGACCGCGGTCGGTCGCACGGCAGGAACCGGAGGTCAGCCGCCGATGTAGCTCATCTCGACCTTCGGCAGCGCCTCCGTGGCGGCCGAGCGGAGCTCCGAGTAGCGGTCGCCGCGCGCCGCCCAGACGCCGGCGATCGCCGCGGCGATCGCCTCGTCGTCGGCTCCCGACCGCAGCAGCGCGCGCAGGTCGGTGCCGCGCGTCGCGAACAGGCAGGTGAACAGGCGCCCCTCCGCCGAGAGCCGCGCCCGCGTGCAGTCGCCGCAGAACGGCTGCGTCACCGACGCGATCACGCCGATCTCGCCGGCGCCGTCCCTGTAGCGCCAGCGGCGGGCGACCTCGCCGCGGTAGGCGGGCTCGACCGGCTCCAGGCCGAACGCGGCGTCGAGCGTGGCGACGATCTCCACGGCCGGCACGACGTCGTCGAGCCGCCAGCCGTTCGTCGTGCCGACGTCCATGTACTCGATGAAGCGCAGCGCGTGCCCGGTGCCGCGGAAGCGCTGCGCGAGCGCCACCAGGTCGCCGTCGTTGACGCCGCGCTTGACGACGCAGTTGACCTTCACGGGCAACCCGGCCGCCGCGGCCGCATCGATCCCCGCCAGCACGCGCTCGACCGGGAAGTCGACGTCGTTGAGCGCGCGGAACGTCGCGTCGTCGAGCGAGTCGAGGCTCACGGTGATGCGGCGCAGGCCGGCGGCCGCGAGCGCCTGCGCCTTCTGCGGCAGCAGCGAGCCGTTCGTCGTCAGCGTCAGGTCGGCGCCGAGCGGCGCCAGCAGCGCGATCAGCCGCTCCAGGTCGCGCCGCACCAGCGGCTCGCCGCCCGTGATGCGCAGCTTCGTCACGCCGCGCGCCACGAAGGCGCCGGCGACGCGCGCGATCTCCTCGAAGCTGAGCAGCTCGCGCCGCTCCAGGAAGCGGTGGTCGCGGCCGTAGACCTCCTTCGGCATGCAGTAGACGCAGCGGAAGTTGCAGCGGTCGGTGACGGAGATGCGCAGGTCGCGCAGCGGCCGGCCGAAGGTGTCGCGCGTCTCCACGGTCGAACCGTAGCCGCCGCGGCCGGGCCTGCAACATCCGGCGCGGGTCTCTACAACGTCGTTGCATGGCGTAAAGTTGCGCGATCCACTATCGGGGCGACGAGGGGGCGGGACGCTGGACTGGCGGATCTGCGTCGGCTACGGCGCGCTGACGATGCGGCGGCGGCAGGTGGTGACGACGATCTACACCTCCGGCGACGTCGTCTACGGGTTCGGGCTGTCGCGGCCGGCCGAGCCGGTCTGCGTCTGACCGCGCCGTCGCGCCGGGCAGGTACCAATCCGCGGGTGCCGGCGCTCGCCGTCCTCGTGCTCGTCACCGCCGTCTGGGGCGTGACCTTCGTGCAGGTGAAGGACGCGGTCGCGCTGTATCCCCTGTTCGCGTTCCTGGCGCTGCGCTTCGGGATCGCCACGGTCGCTCTGGCCGCGCCCGGCGCGGCGCGGCTGCGCTCGCTGGGGCGGGGCGGGCTCGGCGCGGCGGCACTCGCCGGCGGGCTGCTCGCCGCCGGCTACACGCTGCAGACGGCCGGGCTCGAGCGGACGAGCGTCTCCAGCGCGGGCTTCGTCACCGGCATGTACGTGGTGCTGACGCCGGTGCTGGCGTTCGCGTGCTTCCGCATCCGCGTGCCGGCGGTGGCCTGGGGCGGGGTCGCGCTCGCGACGGCGGGGCTGGCGCTGCTCTCGGGGGTGCACGCCGGCGGCGTCGCCGGCGACCTGCTGGTGCTCGGCGGCGCCGCCGTCTACGCGCTGCAGATCGTGCTGATGGAGCGGTACGCGCCGCGCTACGACCCGTTCGCGTTCACACTCGCCGAGATGGCGGTCTCGTTCGCCGGCCTCGCCGTGATCGCCGCCGCGGCGGGCGAGCTCGAGCGCCCGCGCGGCTGGACGGTCTGGGGCGCGCTCGTCGTCACCGGCGTCTTCGCGAGCGCGCTCGCCTTCCTGGCGCAGACGTGGGCGCAGCGGCGCACGAGCGCCACGCGCACCGCGCTCGTCTTCGCGCTCGAGCCGGTCTGGGCGGCGCTGTTCGGCGTGACGATCGCCGGCGACCGGCTGGGCGCCCTCGGCTGGCTCGGCTGCGCGGTGATCATGGGCGGGATCGTCCTCGCCGAGCCGGCGGCGGCCGCCGCGCTCGTGGGCCTCGTGCGGAGGCCGCGGACGGCGTGACCGCGGTCCTGCTCGCGCTCGGCTCGGCGTTCTGCTTCGGCTCGATGACCGTGGCGGTGCGGCTCGGCCTGCGCGGCGGTGCAGCGGCCGAGACGGCGCTGGCGACGATGCTGCCGGCGCTCGTGGTCTGCCTCGTCGGCGCCGCGGTGCGGCTCGACGTTCACGGCGCCTGGCCGTTCCTGCTGGCGGGGCTGCTCGCGCCGGGCGGCTCGCAGATCCTGTTCACGCTCGCGCTGCGCGAGATCGGCAGCTCGCGCACGTCGGTGACGGTGGGCGCCGCGCCGCTCGTCGCGGTGACCGTGGCGATCCTCTTCCTCGATGAGCCGCTGCGGCTGCCGCTGGCGCTCGGCGCCGTGCTGGTCGTGGGTGGCGGCGTCCTGCTCGCGAGCGAGCGGCGGCGGCCCGAGCACCTGCGCACCCTCGGCTACGCCTTCGCCGCCTCCGCCTGCGTGCTCTTCGCGGTGCGCGACGACCTGGTGCGCGCGCTGCACGGCCACGCGAGCCCGGAGACGGCGGCGGCGGCGACGATGCTCGCCGGCTCGGCCGTGGCCGCGCTCTGGACGCGGCGCCTGCCCGGCCGCGCCGAGCTGCGGCGGTTCTCCCCGGCCGGGATGCTGTTCGGGCTGAGCTACCTCGGCCTGTTCGAGGCGTACTACCGCGGCCGCGTGAGCGTCGTCTCGCCGCTCGTCGCGACGGAGTCGCTGTGGGGCGTGGCGCTGTCGGCGCTGCTCGTGCGCCACGCCGAGGGCGTGGGGCGAAGGCTGGCGCTGGGCGCGGTGCTGGTCGTCGCCGGCGGTGCGCTCATCGGCGCGACAGCGTCAGGGTGAGGAACACCGCGGCGATCACGACCAGCGCCACGATGACGCCACCGGGGCCGCCGAAGATGCCGGCCACCGCGATGATCGGCACGGCCACGGCCAGCTCCTGCCGGCCGAACTGCCGCGGCTGGCGGCGCGCGACACGGTCGTCGACCCGGCGGTCGATCTCCTTCTCGATCCGCTCCAGGAACCGCTCGACGAGGTGCTCCTCGTGCTCGGGGCCGAGCTCGCGCCGTGCCGCGACGGTCGCGTCGAGCTCGCGCTGCGCGTCGGCGTCCACGGCGCGACCGTAGCGCGCCGGAAGGGGCGGCGCCAGCGCCGCGCCCCACCCCGCGGCGGGCATGTCTCCGCCGGCCGTGTCCGTCGGCTGCCGCCGGGCATGTCTCCGCCGGCCGTGTCCGTCGGCTGCCGTCGAAGCGCTCCCTAATCTGCTATAAAGACACTCAGATTTCCTCAGTAGGTAAACAAGCTCGTAAGGAGAGAGAGCGAATGGCGAAGACGATCGGGATCGACCTGGGCACGACGAACTCATGCATGGCGGTGCTCGAGGGCGGCGAGCCGACGGTGGTCTCGAACGCGGAGGGCGGGCGCACGACGCCGTCCGTCGTCGCGTTCACGAAGGACGGCCAGCGGCTCGTCGGCGCCCCCGCGCGCCGGCAGCAGGTCACCAACCCGCAGAACACGATCTTCTCGATCAAGCGGTTCATGGGCCGCAAGTACGACGAGGTCGACGAGGAGATGACGATCGTCCCCTACAAGGTCGTGAAGGGCCAGAACGGGGACGTGCGCGTCGAGGCGGGCGGCAAGGAGTACGCGCCGCCCGAGATCAGCGCGATGATCCTGCAGAAGCTGAAGGCCGACGCGGAGGCGTTCCTCGGCGAGACGGTCTCGGACGCGGTGATCACCGTGCCCGCCTACTTCAACAACGCCCAGCGCGAGGCGACCAAGGACGCCGGCAAGATCGCCGGCCTCAACGTCGTCCGCATCATCAACGAGCCCACCGCGGCCGCGCTCGCCTACGGCCTCGACAAGGAGGGCGCCGACCAGACGATCCTCGTGTTCGACCTGGGCGGCGGCACCTTCGACGTGTCGGTGCTCGAGCTGGGCGAGGGCGTCTTCGAGGTGAAGGCCACGAACGGCGACAACCATCTCGGCGGCGACAACTTCGACAAGGCGGTCGTCGACTGGATGATCGCCGAGTTCAAGCGCGACCAGGGCGTCGACCTCGGCGCCGACCCGATGGCGCTGCAGCGGCTCTACGAGGCGGCCGAGAAGGCGAAGATCGAACTGTCGTCCACGATGACGACGCAGATCAACCTGCCGTTCATCACCGCCACGCAGGAGGGGCCGAAGCACCTCGACCTGCAGCTCACCCGGGCGAAGCTCGAGGAGCTCGCGCACGGCCTGCTCGAGCGCACCGTCGGCCCCACCAAGCAGGCGCTGGCCGACGCCGGGCTCGACGCGTCGAAGATCGACCACGTCGTGCTCGTCGGCGGCATGACCCGCATGCCGGCCGTGCAGCAGAAGGTGAAGGAGCTGATCGGCAAGGAGCCGCACAAGGGCGTCAACCCGGACGAGGTCGTCGCCGTCGGCGCCGCGATCCAGGGCGGCGTGCTGAAGGGCGAGGTCAAGGACGTGCTCCTGCTCGACGTCACCCCGCTGTCGCTCGGCATCGAGACGAAGGGCGGCGTCTTCACCCGCCTGATCGAGCGCAACACCACGATCCCGACCCGCAAGGCGGAGGTCTTCTCGACGGCCGAGGACAACCAGCCGTCGGTGGAGGTGCACGTCCTGCAGGGCGAGTCGGAGATGGCGCTCTACAACAAGACGCTCGGCAAGTTCCAGCTGGTCGGCATCCCGCCGGCGCCGCGCGGCATGCCGCAGATCGAGGTGGCGTTCGACATCGACGCCAACGGCATCATCAACGTGTCGGCGAAGGACCTCGGCACCGGCAACGAGCAGCAGATCCGGATCGAGGGCGGCTCGGGCCTGAAGCAGGACGAGATCGACCGCATGATCCGCGACGCGGAGTCGCACGCCGACGAGGCCCGCAAGCTGAAGGAGACCGTCGACGCGAAGAACACGGCGGAGTCGCTCGCCTACCAGACCGAGAAGGCGCTCGCGGAGCACCGCGAGAAGCTCGACTCGAGCCTGGCCGCGACCGTCGAGGGCCGGATCATGGAGCTCCGCCAGGCGCTCGAGTCGAACGACCCGGCCGAGATCAAGCAGAAGACGGACGCGCTGCAGGAGGCGTGGACGCAGGCCGCGCAGGCGCTCTACGCGAACGCTTCCGCGGAGCAGCAGTCGGCGCCGTCCGGCGACGGCGGCTCATCCGAGGCCGACCACGAGGTGGTCGAGGACGCCGAGTACGAGGTGGTCGACGAGTGACCGACCGCGACCATAGTCTCGAGGAGACCATGGCCGAGCCTGTCGCCGAGCCGGCGGCCGAGCCGGAGGTCGACGAGCTGACGGCCGCGCTCGCGGAGCGCGACGCGTACCTCGACGCCCTCCAGCGGCTGAAGGCGGAGTTCGACAACTACCGCAAGCGGGTGGCGCGCGACCAGGGCGACCTGGTCGCGCGCGCCGGCGAGCGGCTGGTGCGCGAGCTGATCCCGGTGCTCGACGACCTCGAGCGGGCGCTCGAGGCGGCGACCGAGCACGAGGAGGCGAAGCTCGAGGAGGGCGTCCGCCTCGTGCACCGCTCGCTCGCCGACCTGCTCGCGCGCGAGGGGCTCGTCGAGGTGGAGACGGACGGTCCGTTCGACCCGCACACCCAGGAGGCGCTGCTCTCGCAGCCGTCCGACCAGGAGGAGGGCACCGTCGTCCAGGTGCTGCAGAAGGGCTACCGGCTCGGCGACCGCGTCTTGCGGCCGGCCCGGGTCGCGGTGGCCGCGCCGCCGGTGACGGAGTCCTAGCGTGGCGAAGAGCCTGTACGAGTCGCTCGGCGTCTCGAAGAACGCCTCGCAGGACGAGCTGAAGAAGGCGTACCGGAAGCTGGTGCGGGAGTACCACCCGGACCGCAACCCGGGGAACGCCGAGGCGGAGGTGCGCTTCAAGGAGGTGCAGGCGGCCTACGACGTCCTGTCCGATCCGGAGAAGCGCAAGCAGTACGACCGCTTCGGCGCGAACGGGCGGTTCCCGGGCGCGGACGGCGCCGGCGGGCCCGCCGGGACGACGACGTTCGACTTCGGCGACTTCGACCTGGGCGACCTGTTCGGCGGCCTCTTCGGCAGCCGCGGGCGGGCGCGTGAGCAGCAGGCGGCGCGCGGACAGCGCGGCAACGACGTCGAGGTCGAGGTGCGCGTGTCGTTCGAGGACGCCCTCAAGGGCGTGCAGACGACGGTGCCCGTGCAGCTCGAGCTCGCCTGCCACATCTGCCACGGCACCGGCGCGGCCCCCGGCACGACGCCGAAGCGCTGCCCCGAGTGCGACGGCTCCGGCGTGGTCGCCACCTCGCAGGGGCTGTTCGCGCTGCAGCAGCCGTGCCCGCGCTGCCGCGGCATGGGGTCGATCGTGGAGACGCCGTGCCCGACCTGCCACGGCTCCGGCCGGGAGCGCCGCACGAAGCGCTTCACCGTCCGCATCCCGGCGGGCGTGAAGGACGGCACGCGGATCAAGCTGAAGGGCAAGGGCGAGGCGGGCTACGGCGGCGCCTCCGCCGGCGACCTGTACGTCGTCACGCGGGTCGAGCCGTCGAAGATCTACGAGCGGCGCGGCGACGACCTGATCCTGGACGTGCCGGTGACGCTCAGCGAGGCGGCGCTCGGCGCGGACGTCGAGATCCCGACGCCCGACGGCCGCGTCTCGCTGAAGGTGCCGGCCGGCTCCCAGGACGGCAAGCTGATGCGCGTGAAGGGCCGCGGCGCGCCACACCTGAAGGGCGACGGCCGCGGCGACCTGCTCGCGCGGCTGAAGGTCTCGGTCCCGAAGAAGCTGTCGAAGAAGGAGCGGGAGGCGCTCGAGGCGCTGCAGAGCGCGTCGAAGGCGAACCCGCGCGAGAGGCTGTTCGGCTGATGGCCGCGACCGTCGACGATCGGCCTCGCTACATGATCTCTATCGCCGCGGAGCTGGTGGGGATGCACCCGCAGACGCTCCGTATCTACGAGCAGAAGGGGCTCGTGCGCCCGAAGCGCACCGCCGGCAACACGCGGCTCTACTCCGACGCCGACGTGGAGCGGCTGCGGCTGATCAACCGGCTCACGACCGAGCTGGGCCTGAACCTCGCGGGCGTCGAGCGCGTGCTGCATCTCGAGGACGAGCTGCAGCGCATGCGCCGCCGGCTCGAGCGGATGGAGCAGGAGGCACGGCGGGCCCTCGAGGAGGTCCACCGCCACTACCGGCGCGACCTGGTGCTCTACCGCGCGCCGCAACACCCGGTACCGACACGAAAGAAGTGAGATGGATTTCCAGAAGCTGACGATCAAGAGCCAGGAGGCGGTCGCCGCCGCGCAGGACGCGGCGCGCCGCCGTGGCAACCCCGAGGTGGCGCCCGAGCACCTGCTGCTGGCGCTTCTCGACCAGGAGCTCTTCGCCGACTGGCAGGGGCTGCGCGCCGACGCCGAGGCGCGCGTGGCCGCTCTGCCGGCCGTGCAGGGCGGCACGCAGCAGCCGAGCGCCTCGGCCGCGCTGTCGCGCACGCTCGACCGGGCCGACGACGAGCGGAGGAAGCTCCAGGACGACTACGTCTCGACCGAGCACCTGTTCCTCGCCCTCGAGCCGGTGCCGCGCGAGGAGATCCTCGCGTGGATCGAGAAGGTGCGCGGCGGTCAGCGGGTCACCTCGCAGGACCCGGAGGGCAGCTACCAGGCGCTCGAGAAGTTCGGGCGCGACCTGACCGAGGCGGCCGAGCAGGGGAAGCTCGACCCGGTGATCGGCCGCGACGAGGAGATCCGGCGCGTGATCCAGATCCTCTCGCGTCGCACGAAGAACAATCCGGTCCTGATCGGCGAGCCCGGCGTGGGCAAGACCGCGATCGCGGAGGGGCTCGCGCAGCGGATCGTCGCCGGCGATGTCCCCGAGGGGCTGAAGGACCGGCGCGTGTGGGCGCTCGACATCGGCTCGTTGCTCGCCGGCTCGAAGTACCGCGGCGAGTTCGAGGAGCGGCTGAAGGCGGTGCTCACCGAGATCAAGTCGAGCGACGGCCGGATCGTGCTGTTCATCGACGAGCTGCACACCATCGTCGGCGCCGGAGCCGCGGAGGGCGCGGTCGACGCGGCGAACCTGCTGAAGCCGATGCTGGCGCGCGGCGAGCTGCGCTGCGTCGGCGCGACGACGCTGGACGAGTTCCGCAAGCACATCGAGAAGGACGCGGCGCTGGAGCGGCGGTTCGCGCCGGTGTTCGTGGGCGAGCCGTCGGTCGCCGACACGATCGCGATCCTGCGCGGGCTGAAGGAGCGCTACGAGGCGCACCACGGCGTGCGCATCCGCGACGCGGCCCTCGTCGCCGCGGCCGTGCTCAGCCACCGCTACATCGCCGACCGCTTCCTGCCCGACAAGGCCATTGACCTGGTCGACGAGGCTGCTTCGCGGCTGCGGATCGAGATCGACTCGAGCCCGCTCGAGCTGGACGAGGCGAACCGGCGCGTGACGCAGCTCGAGATCGAGCTGGCGGCGATGGCGAAGGAGTCGGACGCGGTGCGGGAGCCGGTCGAGCGCGCCATTGCCGAGGCGAAGGAGGAGCAGGCTTCTCTGGCGGCGAGATGGGCTGTCGAAAAGGAGGCGCTCGAGCGGGTGAAGGCGGCCACGCGGCGGGTCGACGAGCTGCGCATGGAGGCCGAGCGCGCCGAGCGCGAGGGCAACCTGCAGCGCGTCGCGGAGATCCGCTACGGCGAGATCCCGGCGCTCGAGCGCGAGCTGGCCGAGCGCGACGACGCGCCCGCGAACCCGATGGTGAAGGAGGAGGTCGACGAGGACGACATCGCCACGGTCGTCGGCCGCTGGACCGGGATCCCGGTCGACCGGCTGCTGGAGGGCGAGACCGAGAAGCTGATCCACATGGAGCAGCGCCTGCACGAGCGGGTCGTCGGCCAGGACACGGCGGTCTCGGCGGTCGCGAACGCGCTGCGGCGCTCGCGCACCGGTCTGCAGGATCCCGACCGGCCGATCGGCTCGTTCGTCTTCCTCGGCCCCACGGGCGTCGGCAAGACCGAGCTCGCGCGGGCGCTGGCGGAGTTCATGTTCGACGACGAGAAGGCGATGGTGCGGCTCGACATGAGCGAGTACCAGGAGCGGCACACGGTCGCGCGCCTGATCGGCGCGCCGCCCGGCTACGTCGGCTACGACGAGGGTGGCCAGCTGACGGAGGCGGTGCGGCGGCGGCCGTACTCGGTGGTGCTGCTCGACGAGATCGAGAAGGCGCACGCCGAGGTGTTCGACGTGCTGCTGCAGGTGCTCGACGACGGCCGTCTCACCGACGGCCAGGGTCGCACCGTCGACTTCCGCAACACGGTGCTGATCATGACCTCGAACATCCGCAGCGCCGCGGCGATGCGCGAGCACTTCCGCCCGGAGTTCCTGAACCGGATCGACGAGATCGTCGAGTTCAGCGCGCTCTCCCGCGAGCAGCTGGGCGAGATCGTCGACCTGCAGCTGGAGCGGCTGCGGGCGCGGCTCGCGGAGCGGGGCCTGGAGCTGGAGCTCACGGATGCCGCCAAGCAGGCGCTCGGCGACGCCGGCTGGGACCCCACCTACGGCGCGCGGCCGCTGAAGCGGGCGATCCAGCGCCTGCTGGAGAACCCGCTCGCGCTGCGGCTGCTGGAGGGCGACTTCGCCGACGGCGACCGCATCCGCGTCGACGCGCAGGAAGGCGACCTCGTCTTCCTGCGCGCCGAGCCCGCCGCGGCGGTCGCGTGACCCTCCGGTACCAGGAACCCAGGGGTGCGCTCCCGTGAGGCGGCTGCGGGCGGGCACGCCCGTGCTGATGGGCGTGCTCTCGTCGCTGTGGTTCCCGCCGCTCGCGCTCGTGTGGGCGGCGCTGCTTCTCTGGCAGCGGCTCCGGCACGGGAGCTGGGGCGTATCGCTCGCGTTCCTCAGCCGCAGCGGGCGGCGGGCGTTCGTCGCCATCGGCGGCGGCGGGCTCGCGGTCGTGGTGGCGCTCTACGCGGCTGCGATCGCCGGCCACGGCGGCGCACACGTGGCGCCGGTCGTGGGCGGGCTCGTCACGGCGGGGTTGCTCGCGATCGTCGCGCTCGACGTGGTTCTGGCTGCCTCGATCACGGTTGCCGGCGCGGCGACGCGGCCGCGGCGGCGGCGGTAGCTCACGGGCGGTCGCGCGGCGCGTAGTACGACTGCATCGGGGCCGCCATGTGGTTGTTCGCCTCGCGACCCTGCTGGATCGCGGCGCGGTCGGCGTCGCCGGGGTAGCCGTGGTCGTCGGGGATCTTCGCGAGCCGGCAGGCCCGCCACCGCGCGAGCAGCCCACGCAGCATGGCCTCGCTCCATGCCCGGTGCATACTCCCGTCCGTGGAGCAGCGGATCAGCCTCGTCACGCTGGGCGTCCGCGACCTCGCCGCCGCTCGCCGCTTCTACGAGCAGCTCGGCTGGGAGGCGGCGCCGGTCGAGGCGGACGACGTGGTCTTCTTCCAGGCGGGGGGCATGGTGTTCGGCCTGTGGGGCCGCGACCAGCTCGCGGCCGACAGCGGCGTCGAGGACTCCGGCGGCTGGGGCGGGGTGACGCTCGCCCAGAACGTGCGCTCGCCGGAGGCGGTGGACGCGCTGCTGGAAGACGCGCGCCGCGCGGGCGCACGCTCGGTCATGCCGGGGCGCAAGACGGACTGGGGCGGTTACTCGGGCGGCTTCGTCGACCCGGAGGGCCACACATGGGAGGTCGCCCACAACCCCTTCTGGACGCTCGCCGACGACGGAACCGTCTCGCTCGGCGCGTAGCCGCCCGCCCGCCGGTCGCGGGCGCACCTGTCTCCGCCGGCCCTGTCCGGCGGCAGTCTCCCTCACAGAAGGCGCACGCGATCGTGAAGGGAGTGTGCCTTCGATCGGGGAAACGCTTCGGATGCAGCGGATTCGCGGCTTGTCCGTTCGGGCCACGTCCGTCGGCTGCCGCCCTCACGAGAGGCTCACAGGAGCGCAACGAATGTGTGCCGATTGCCTCCCGCGGCGCCGGCGCTCGGGCCGCGGCCGGCATGAGGGGTGCGCGGTGGCCGCGCTTCGCAGGAGCCCGGGCGGCGGACCGCTCGTGCGCCGAGAACCTTCTCAGGCGCGCGGCGGCAGCGGCAGGTCGTCGAGGAAGTCCGCGCCCTCCTGCACCGGCGGCGCGCCGTAGACGAAGCAGACGAGCTCCTCGTCGGTCTCGTTGCGCATCTGCAGCGGCGTCATCGGGTCGACCGCCACGACGCTGCCCGGCCCGACGTCGACCCGCTCGCCCTCGTCGCCCAGCAGCATCGTGAGCGTCCCCGAGACGACGACGAACACCTCCTCCTGCGCGTGGTCGCGGTGCCGGCGCCCCGTCGAGTGCGGCGGGTAGCGCCACAGCCGCGCCCGCGACTGCTGCAGCCCTGCGGCGTCGGTGATGTCCGCCGCGCGGCGCGGCTCCTCGCCCGGCTTCGGCGGCCGCTCCTCGTAGCTCAGCCCGGCGACGTTCGCGACGCGGTAGCCCACGCCGCAACTCTAGACATCCGTCAGCCGACCACGTCGAACCGGTCGCACAGTCCCGTGGGTCGCCGAGAGATCGTTCGCGGGCATCCCATCGCCGCCTCAGCGGGAAAACGGACGTGCGGCGACACGGGATACGGTGGTGCCGTGCTCCTCGTCGTCGCAGCGACGCCCGACGAGCTCCGCGGCGCCGAGGCGAACGGAGCCTCGAGCCCGTTCGTCTGCGGCGTCGGACCGGTCGAGGCGGCCGCCCGCACCGCCGCCGAGCTCGCCGCCCGCCGCCCGTCCGCGCTCCTGCTCGTCGGCGTCGCGGGCGCGCGTGCGTTCGACGCGCCCGCCTTCGTGGTCGGCACGGAGGCGATCTACTGCGACGCCGACGACCCGCGGTGGATCGAGCTGCGGGCGCCGGCCGACCCGGCGCTCGTCGCCGCCGCTCGGGCGGCCCTGCCGGATGCGCGCGCCGAGGCGATCGGCACGACGGCGCGCGTCGGCGGCTCGAGCGGCTGCGAGGTGGAGGCGATGGAGGGCTACGCCGTGCTGCGCGCATCCGCCCACGCCGGCGTGCCCGCGGTCGAGGTGCGCGTGCTCTCGAACGCCGTGGGCGAGCCCGACCGCGGCAAGTGGCGGATCGCGGAGGCGCTGGACGAGCTCCGCGACCGCCTGCCGGGCCTGATCGAGGCGCTGAGCCATGCCCGCTAAGGCGCTGCCGCCGCCGCTGCCGCCGGCCGAGCGGACGGTCGGCCAGCTCGTTGCCGAGACGATCCGCGCCTACGGCGCCTCGTTCTGGCGGGCGCTGCCGCTCGGCGTGCCGCTCGCCGTGGCCGACCAGCTGAGCGTGCGCCACAGCGGCGAGGCGCAGGCGCTCGTCTACTGGGCGCTCACGCCGCTCTTCGTCGCCGCGTTCCTCGCGGCGTGCACGCTCGTGCACGACCGGCGGCCGACGCGCGCCGCCGTGCTCGTCGGGGTGCTGATCTGGCTGCCCTTCCCGCTGCTGCGGTCGTTCTTCATCCTGCCCGGGATCGCCTGGTTCGCCTTCATCGGCCTGGCCGTGCCGGCGGCGATGGTCGAGGGGCTCGGCTTCCGCGAGGCGCTCGTGCGCGGCCGGCGGCTCGGCGTGGCCGACTACGTGCACGCGCTCGGCTCCCTCGCCGCGCTCGTCGTGGTCGTCGGGATCGCCGCCAACGTCCTCAGCGCGCTGCTGCACACGCAGGGAGACAACGGCCAGCGCGTCGCGGTCTTCCTCTCGGACATCGTCCTCGGCCCGCTGCTCTTCCTCGGCGGCGCCCTGCTGTACGGCGACCAGGTGGCCCGGGTAGGCTCACGCGCAGCCAACCGAAGGAGCCGCCGCCATGCCGATCTTCATCCTCCTGTCGACGCTGACCCAGCAGGGCGTCCAGACGCTCAAGTCGAACCCTGAGCGGCTGCGGCAGGTCAACCAGGACGTCGAGGAGCTGGGCTGCAAGGTGCTGCACCAGTGGGCGACGCTGGGCGAGTTCGACTTCGTGAACGTCGTCGAGGCGCCCGACGTGGCGACGGTGGCGAAGGTCTCGATCGCGCTCGGCGCGCGCGGCTCCACGCGGATCGAGACGCTGCCCGCGCTCGACGTCGAGGACTTCCTGCACGCGCTGGACTAGTCCAAAAAGGACAGTTGTCGCGGGCGCCTGCGCCCGTCAGACTGCTCCGCGTGGCCGGGGACGCGCGTGTGCAGCAGTACGCGCGTCTGCTGGTGGAACGGTCGCTCGGCGTGCAGCCCCGCTGGCAGGTCGTCGTCGGCGCCGGCGTCGAGGCGCGGCCGCTGGTCGAGGAGGTCGAGCGCCAGATCGCCCGGGCCGGCGCCTGGCCGATCCTGCAGCTCGTCTTCGGCAGCGCCGGCGGCGCCTGGGCGCGCGAGGCGCCCGCCGAGCTGATCGCGGAGCCGCCGCCGATCGCGGCGACGATCCAGTCGACCGGCGACGCGTTCCTGGCGATCGTCGCGCCCACGAACACGCGCGAGGCGAGCGACCTCGATCCGGCCCGGCGCGGGGCGCTGCAGGCGGCCGGCACGAGGCTGCGCGACCGCCTCACCGCGATGACCGTGCCGTGGGTGGTCTGCCAGTGGCCGACGCACGCGCTCGCGCAGGACGCGGGGATGACGCTCGCGCAGTTCGAGGAGTTCCTGTTCGGCGCCTGCCTACTCGACTGGGACGCCGAGGCCGAGCGGATGCGGCGGATCGCCGACGTGCTCGACGACGCCGCCGAGGTGCGGATCGTCGCCGGCGGCACCGACCTGACGCTGTCGCTGAAGGGACGCACCTGCGCGATCGACGACGCCCACATCAACATGCCGGGCGGCGAGGTCTTCTGCTCGCCGGTCGAGGACGCGACGGAGGGCGTCGTGCACTTCGCGGAGTTCCCGGCGATGCACTTCGGGCAGCAGGTGGAGGGGATCCGGCTGCGTTTCGCGGGCGGCCGCGTCGTCGACGCGAGCGCAGACGTCAACGAGGACGTCCTGATCTCCGCGCTCGACACCGACGACGGCGCCCGCGTGCTCGGCGAGCTCGGGATCGGCTGCAACCCCGGCATCACGCGCCACCTGCGCAACACGCTCTTCGACGAGAAGATCGCGGGGACGGTGCACCTCGCGCTCGGCGCCTCGTACACGGTGACGGGCGGCGTCAACGAGAGCGTCATCCACTGGGACATCGTCAAGGACCTGCGGCGCGGCGGCGAGCTGTACGTGAACGGCCGGCCGGCGCAGCGCGACGGCGAGTGGCTCGCGACGGCCGTGCATGCGTGATCCGCGGCTCGACGAGTACGCGCGGCTGCTCGTGGAGCGGTCCGTGGCGGTGCAGCCCGGCTGGCAGGTGAGCGTGCGGAGCACGCCGCTCGCGCGGCCGCTGATCGAGGCGGTGATCGAGCAGATCGCGCTCGCCGGCGCCTACCCGCTGCTGCAGCTCTCGTTCGAGCTGATCGGCGGCCCGTTCGCGCGCGTCGCGCCGCCTGAGCTGCTGCGCGAGCCGTCGCCGCTCGTCCGGCGGACGTGGGACGAGGTGGATGCGTTCGTGACGATCTGGGCGCCCGAGAATACCCGCGAGGGCTCCGATCTCTCCGACGAGCGGCGGGCCGCGATCGAGCAGTCGCTCGCGCCGAGACGCGACCGGCAGATGGCGCTGTCGGTGCCGTGGGTGGTCGCCGAGTACCCGGTGCCGGCCGCCGCGCAGGACGCAGGCATGTCGGTGGCCGAGTACGAGGAGTTCATCTTCGGCTCGGTGCTGCTCGACTGGGACGCCGAGGCCGACCGCATGCGCCGCATCGCCGACGTGTTCGACTCGGCCGAGGAGGTGCGGGTGGTCGGGCCCGGCACCGACCTCGCCCTCTCGGTCGCCGGGCGCAGCGGCGCCGTCGACGACGGCCACCTGAACATGCCGGGCGGCGAGGTGTTCTACGCGCCGATCGAGGACTCCGCGCAGGGCGTGGTGGAGTTCTCGGAGTTCCCGGCGGTGCACTTCGGCCGCGAGATCGCCGGCATCCGCCTCGTCTTCGACGGCGGCCGCATCGTCGACGCGAGCGCCCGCAGCGGCGAGGAGCACCTGCTGCGCGCGCTCGACACCGACGACGGCGCCCGCCGGCTGGGCGAGCTCGGGATCGGCTGCAACCCGGGCATCCGGCGCTACATGAAGAACGTCGCCTTCGACGAGAAGATCGACGGCACCGTGCACCTCGCCGTCGGCAACTCGTACGCGTTCACGGGCGGAACGAACCGCAGCTCCATCCACTGGGACATCGTCAAGGACCTGCGCACCGGCGGCCGGCTCTACGCCGACGGTCGCGTCGTGCAGGAGGACGGCCGCTGGCTCCCGCTGCACCCATGAGTCAGACTCCGGACGTGGTTCCCGAGGCGCCGCTCGACCAGACCGAGCACGGGCTCGAACCGGCCGGCCCCGGCTGGTTCGTGCTGAACGCGCGCGAGGCGGCCTGGCGGCATGCTCCCGGCCGCAGCGCGATCTGCCTCTTCGAGGGGGACGGCGAGGCGGAGTTCGACCAGCTCGGGATCAACGTCGGCGTGCTCGAGCCGGGCCAGATCATGGCGATGTACCACTGGGAGGCCGACCAGGAGGACTTCCTGGTGCTGTCGGGCGAGGCGGTCGCGATCGTCGAGGGCGAGGAGCGGCGACTACGCGCCTGGGACCTCCTGCACTGCCCTGCCGGCGCAAGGCACACGATCGTCGGCGCCGGCGATGGCCCCTGCATCGTCGTGGCGGTCGGCGCGCGCGACCGGTCGACCGGCCCGGAGTGGGGCGGGTACGAGCGGAACGACGCCGCCGCCCGGCACGGCGCGAGCGTCGAGCAGGAGACGGACGTGCCCGCCGAGGCGTACGCCGGCCTCGTGCGGCGCGGGCCGGCTCGCTACCGCGACGGCTGGCTGCCCGAATAGGCGATGGTGAAGCCGAGGATCGCCTCGGCGGTCTCGAGCGGGGCAGCACGAGCTCCCAGGTGCGCCACGTGTCCAGGAAGCCGTGCAGGCACACGAGCGGTGGCCCGGAGCCGCCCCAGCGCGGCCGGAGAGGCCGAGGCCTCTCCGGCCGCGCGGAGGTCACACGGCGGTCGGCTGCGACAGCGCCGGCATCAGGCCGAGCTGCATCAGCACCTGCACCTGGTCGAAGTACAGCTGCGTCTCGGCCACGGCGCCGCCCTCGACGCGCACCATCTGCACGCCCCGGCCCTCGAGCCGCCGGTGCGTCGCGGGGATCTCTCCGGCGGGCGAGGCGAGGGTGGCGTCGTGCGTGCCCTCGAACGTGAATCGCTGCGCGACCCAGTCGCCTTCGGCGAGCGTCGTGTGGATGCGAAGCCGGGCGTCCGGGAACGCGCGCAGCCAGCCGATCGCGTAGCCGGCGGCCACATCCCTCCCCTCGAGGTGCATGTCGCCCGGCGCGTCGATCGTCGCGTCCTCCGCGCTGAGCGAGCGGATCCGCTCCTCGTCGTGGGCGTTGAACGCGTCCACGAACTGCTCGGCGACCTCTCGTGCGTTGCCCATGCGGCTCTCCCTTCCGCTTTGGGAACTGTGGACGACCCCTGTCGCCTGCGTCACGAGTCGAGAGCGAACCTACGACCGCCGGCCGTGGGATGCAAGTCCGGTCCGGCAAGCGAGTCGTTTACCCGTCTCCGGGACGGTCGATACGAGAAGAGGACGGAACCGTGAACGTGCTCCTCGACGTCGTGATCCTGCTCGTCGGCGCCGCCGCGTCGGTCGTGACGGTCGCGCTCGTCTCCGTCGGTCTCGTCAAGCTCACGGGCCGTCTCTTCCCCGGCGGCCTCGCGCTCAGCGCGGCGCCGCGGCGTCGGTTCGTCGCCCGGCCGCCCGCGAGCCTGCCGTTCGCCGCGCCTCAGCCGCGGGCGGCGACGGCGATCTCGCCGGCCAGGCGGGCGTTGCCGACGATCAGGTCGCGGTTCGCGCGCAGCGTCCGGCCGCCGCTCTCGCGATGGAGGAACGCGAGCACGTACGGCGTCACAGCCTGCCCGTGGACGCCCTCCTCGTGGGCGCGGGCGAGCGCCCGCTCGATCAGCGGCTCGACGTCGTCGAGGCTCTCGTCCGGCGGGCGGCCCAGCAGCAGCCCGCCGCCGGCGAGCTCCCAGTGCGCCGTCGCGATCCGCGCCGCCTCCTCGACCGACTCGACCCGCGCCGACACGGCCGGGCCGCCGGCGGCCGTGTAGAAGAGCGGCAGCGTCTCGACGCGCCAGCCGAGCACCGGCACGCCGAGCGTCTCCAGCAGCTCGGCCGTGGCCGGCACGTCGAGCAGCGACTTCACCCCGGAGGAGACGACGAGGATCGGCGTCCGCGCCAGCGCGCCCAGGTCGGCGGACACGTCGGGCGGGTCGGGCCAGCCGCGGTGCACGCCGCCGAGGCCGCCCGTCGCCATGAGGCGGATGCCGGTGGCGCGGCAGACGGCCAGCGTGCCGCCGACGGTGGTCGCCCCGACCGCGCCCTGCGCCACCGCGGCGGCGAGGTCGCGCGGGCCGAGCTTGCGCGCCGAGACGTCGAAGCGGCCGAGCTCCGCCTCCGTCAGGCCGACCACGATCTCGCCGTCGAGCACCCCGACGGTCGCAGGGACGGCTTCTGCCTCGCGCACCGCGGCCTCGGAGGCGAGCCCCACCGCCACCCCTTCGCCGGGCGGGAACCCGTGCGCCACGAGCGTCGTCTCGAGCGCGACGACGGCGCCTCCGTCCTGCAGCGCGTCGCGCACCTCGGCGGCGACGCGGATCACGGCATCGTCCCCAGGCGGCCGCAGCAGCGCGCCGCGGCCTCGAGCCCGAGCTCCGGCCCTCCCACGAGGAACCCGGCCGCGAGCGCGTCGCCGGCGCCGGTCGGGTCGACCACCTCGGCCGGCCGGGCGGGATGCTCGACCCCGTCGACGACGATGCCGAGCGCGCCGCGCTTCGAGACGACGACGCCGGCGAGCTCGCCGACGGCCGCCCGCTCGCGCTCGCCTGCGAAGACGACGTCCGGCGCCAGCTCGCGCACCCGTTCCCGGAAGGCGTCGTCGGCGAGCGACCAGGTGGACAGATCGAGCGAGACGCGCGCCCCGCGGCCGCGCGCGAGCCCGGCCGCGCGGGCGGCGGCCGAGGCGATCGGCTCGCGCAGCAGCGAGTAGCCGGAGACGTGCAGCACGTCGCAATCGAACCAGTTCTCGTCGAGGTCGTCCGGGTGGAGCTGCGGCGAGGCGCCGCGGTCGGACGCCATCGTACGGTCGCCCGAGGAGGCGAGCGAGACGACGACGCCGGTGCGGCCGAGTGCCGGCCCGGACAGCTCGACGCCCGCCGCCGCCAGCTCGCGCGCGGCCAGCTCGCCCGCGGCGTCGTCGCCGCGGCGGGCGACCAGCCGCGCCTCGGCACCGAGGAAGCGCGCCCAGGCGGCGACGTTCGCCGCCTGCCCGCCCGCGCCGACGCGCGTCACCGCCAGCTGGTCGTCGCCGGGCACCAGGGGCGCCTCGAGCTGCACGATCACGTCCAGGAGCAGGTCGCCGAGGGTGGTCAGCCGCATGACATCACCAGGAGTACGATCGTCGCATGGACGGCGAGCGCCGGCGCAGCAGGCTCCGCACCTTCGCGCTGGGCAGCCTCCTGGGCGCCGCCGCCGGCTCCGTTGCCGCGGCGCGCAGCCGCTCGCCGGTGCGACGACGCCCGCGGGCGGTCGGGCCCGCGCTGGGCGCGTTCGAGGACGCGCCGTGCTTCCTCGAGCTCGTCGAGGAAGAGGCGCAGCGCTACCGCGAGGCCGGCGGCGAGACGTCGAGCGGCGCGTCGAAGCTCGAGTAGCGGTCGACCATGAAGTGGGCTGCGGCGGTCATCGCCACCCGCCGTGGCAGATCGCGCTCCCGCTCGAGCGTGACGCGGAACCAGGCGGGGATCGAGCGGTCGAGGAAGGTGACCGTCCGCGGCGCGACGAGGTGCGCGTTCGTCGCCCTGCGCCAGTACGGCTGCGGCACCCGGAGCGGCGTCTGGGGCGAGGGCTGCCAGCGGCCCGACGCGTCGGCGCGATCCCAGCGGCGGGCGCCGACGACGATCGCCTGCGAGCCGCCGACGGTGACGTAGCGCATGCGGTCGGGCGCGACCAGGTCGAATCGCGTCACCTGCGCGTTGGTCGGGCTCGACGCGAGCCGCTCGACGAACGAGACGGTGCGCCGCGCCTCGTACGCCCGCGTCACGCGCGCCACCAGGGCGGCGGCAGGCGGCGCGCGCAGCGGCGCGTCGAACACGACGTGCTGGTCGCCGATCGCGACCGCGACCGGCCCGGCGGTCGACGCCGCGCGGTAGCAGCCCGAGCCGCAGCTCTCGGCCGGGCTGCCGTTCACGCGCACGTCCAGGCCGCTGGCGCCGTTGCCGTCCTGGCCGATCACCGTGACCGTGGCGCTGCGCGGCGTGCGCGCGAGCGCGACCGCGAGGTCGCCGACCTCGCGCGCGTCGACGACCGCGTCCCGCGGCGGCAGCACCGCCGGCAGCGGCGCCGCGGGCACGGCGGCGGCGGCGCGCGACGTGTCGCGGCCCGGCCGGAGCTGGGTGAGGAACGCGACCGCGAGCACGATCCCGGCGACCGCGACCACCTCCAGGCGCACGCTGCGACGCAGCGTGGCGAACGCGTCGAGCAGCCGCGTCCGGTTCAGCCAGCCGACGCCCAGCAGCGGCAGGAACACGGCCGTCTTCGCGAGCAGCACGCGCCCGTACCACGTCGTCCAGAGCTGCGAGACCGCGCTCAGCTCGGTCAGCGCCCGGCCGATGCCCGTGGCGCCGAGCACGCCGACGGCGACGAGCGCGACCTGCGGGAAGCGACGCACGCCGAGCTCGCGGCCCTCGCCGCTCGCCCGCGGCGCGACTGCGAGCAGCCACACGAGGCCGCCGAGCCAGACCGCCGCGGCCGAGAGGTGCGCGAGGTCGAGGAGCGGCGCGAGCACCTCCGGCTGGCTCGGGTCGAGGGCGTGACCGGCGAGCGTGGGGGCGAGCAGGAGCAGCAGCGCACCGCCCTGCGCTGTGCGCAGCAGCGGCGCCGAGCGCGGCGCGAGCGCGGCCGCGGTCGCGGCGCCGAGCGTCACGAGCAGCGCCGCGACGGTCACGTACTCGAAGCGCGTGCCCGCGGTGGCCGCGTGGGCGAGGCCGCCGACGCCCACGAACGAGCAGAGCAGCGCGAAGAACAGCAGGTGGCCGAGCGGCCGGCGCAGCCGCTCCGGCTCGAGCTCCCGCAGCAGCAGTCCGAAGAAGGCGGCGCCGGCGGCGACCAGCAGCCCCAGGTACCAGAGCAGCCGCAGCACGATGCCGCTCGCGCCGAGTGGCTCGCTCGCGCTGAGGATCGGCGCCCCCGGCGGCTCGCCGGTGCCGGCCGAGAACGCGAGCACGCCCACCTCGCGGTGGCCGTCGTCGGAGACGATGCTCCAGCGGACGCTGTAGGCGCCGCGCGGCAGGTGCGCGCGGAGCGGGATCTCGAGCGTCCTTCCGTGCGCACGAGCAGGGCCCGCGGTGACCGAGCGGCCGTCGACGTTCGCGACCGCCGTGCTGCGCCCGTCGGAGCGGACGACGTCGTCGAAGCGGACGACCACCTGCCGCGGCGCGTGGTCGAGGATCGCTCCGTTCGTCGGCGTCGTGCCGAGCAGGTTCGCGTGCGCCGAGGCGGCCGCCGGCACCGCGAGGGCGGCGAGCACGACGGCTGCCAGCGCGCGCCTCACACTCGCCTGCGAGGGTACCGCAGGCGCCCCTGGTAGCCTTGCCATTCGTGCCGATCTACGAGTACAAGTGCCCGAACGGGCACCTGATCGAGGTGATCCACGGGATGATGGAGGAGGGTCCCGATCGCTGCGAGGTCTGCGGCGAAGGCCCGCTCGTCCGTGTCCTGCACCCGGTGGCGGTGCACTACAAGGGCTCGGGCTTCTACACGACCGACTACGGTCGCAAGTCGAAGAAGCCCGCCAAGGAGGGGAGCTCCGGCGACGGCGCCTCCTCGAGCTCGGGCGACTCGTCGTCCTCGTCGTCGAGCTCCGGCGAGTCCTCGTCGAGCGGCAAGAAGGCCGCCGAGGCGTAGACGCGGCGCTGCCTTAGAAGCGGCGCCGGCCGCGCAGCGCCTCGAGCACGAGCAGCAGCAGCACCGCGCCGACCACGGCGAGCAGGAACGGGCCGAGGTGCCAGCCGAAGCGTTCGTGGTGGCCGAGCACCACGTTGCCGATCAGGCCGCCGATGAACGCGCCGACGATGCCGACGACGATCGTCGCCAGGCAGCCGATCGCCTGACGGCCGGGCGTGACCGCGCGCGCCACCAGGCCCGCGACCAGCCCGAAGAGCAGGAACGAGACGATGCCCATGCCGGGCTCGACCCTACTGGAGCGTGTGCCCCACCTCGCAGCCCGGTGCGAACGGCTGCCCGGGCGGCGGCGGCTGCGGGGCCGAGCGGCCCAGGAACATCGCGATCGTCAGCGGGTCGTCCTCGCTCGGGCTGCCGTTGCCGCCGGCGCCCAGGTCGCCGCCGAGGCGGCAGTGGACGGCGCTGCCGTTCGACGAGCGGAACTTCACCCAGGCGAGCTGCATCAGCTGCGAGGCGGTCAGGTCGGTCGAGAGCGGCTTCGCGAGCTTGGAGCCGTCGAACGGCAGGTCGATCATCACTCCGGGCGAGGTGAACCGCGCCATCACGGCCTGGATCACCGCCTGCTGCCGCGCCTCGCGGGTGATGTCCGATTCGGACGGGTCGAGCTGGTTGACGCGCACGCGCGAGTAGATCAGCGCGCGCTCGCCGTTCATGTGCTGGTTGCCCTTCGCGAAGCGCCAGCCCTTCCACTCCTGGCAGCGCGCCTCCGTCTTGTACGGGCAGTCGAAGCGGTCGGAGAGGATCGGCTTCGGCACGTCGATCGTCACGCCGCCGAGCGCGTCGATCAGGTCCTTGAAGTCGCCGAAGTTGACGAGCACGACGTGCTGGATCGGGATCCCGGTGAACTGCTCGATCGTGCGCAGCGCGAGCGACGTCCCGCCGGCCTGCATGGCCGCGTTGATCTTGGTCGTGCCGAGGCCGGGGATCGGCACCTCGAGGTCGCGCGGGATCGACAGGTAGTAGAGGCGGTGGTGCGACGGATCGGTGCGCAGCAGCAGGATCGAGTCCGAGTGGCGGTCGCCGGAGCGGCTCGCGAGCGCCGAGTTGTCGGTGCCGAGCAGCAGGATCGTCGTCGAGTGCGAGAGCAGGAGGCCGCTCTGCTTGTCGAGCGCGCTGCGCACGTCCGGCGACAGGCGCTTGTTCGCGTCGGCGACGCCGCTCGAGAACTGCAGGTAGCTCGCCACGCCCCAGACGACGAACAGCACCACCAGCACGAGCACGCCGAGCAGGATGCGGCGGCGCCAGTTGGGCCGGCGCGGGCGCGCTCCCGGGCCGCGGTACTCGGACGGGGGAGCGGCGGTCGCGCCGTCGCCGCCGCGGCCTCCGCGGGCGCCGCCGTCGCGCCGCGGCAGGCCCGTCCGGCCCACGGAGGGGACCTTGCCCTTCGTGCGGCCGCCGCGATAGACGCGGTAGGGCTTCTCGTCGGGCGCCATCCGGCGGGGTAGGTTACCCCCCGCGTGGACGAACGGCGTGTGATCGGGGTCGATCTGGGCGGCACGAAGATCCTGGCGGGAATCGTCGGGGCCGACGGCCGGATCGGCGCGACGGTCGAGCGGCCCACCGTCACCTCCTCCCAGTCGGCGCTCTTCGACGAGCTCGTCGCGGCCGTCCAGGAGCTGCCGCAGGAGGGTGTCGAGGCGGTCGGCTTCGGCATCCCGTCGCGCATCGACCAGCGGCACGGGATCGCGCTCGGCGCGGTGAACATCCCGCTGCGCGACGCGCCGTTCCGCGACGAGATGCAGGAGCGGCTCGGGCTGACGGTCGGCCTGGAGAACGACGCCACCTGCGCCGCCTACGCGGAGTTCGTCTACGGGGCGGGGCGCGGCGTCGACAACTTCGTGCTGCTCACGCTCGGCACGGGCGTCGGCGGCGGCGTCGTCTGCGACGGGAAGCTCTTCCGCGGCTGGGCCGAGCTCGGCCACATCGTGATCGTCGAGGACGGCGAGCCCTGCCAGGGCTCCTGCTCGGGCCGCGGGCACGTCGAGTCGTACTGCTCGGGCAAGGCGGCCGACCGCCTGGCGCGGCGGGTGCTGGGCCCCGACGCGACGGCGTACGACCTGGTCGAGCAGCGCCATCCGGCGCTCGCCGAGATCGGCCACCACCTGGGCGTTGCGATCGGCTCGCTCGTCAACGTCTTCGGCGCCGAGCGGGCCGTGATCGGCGGCGGCTTCGGCGTGGCGGCGGCCGAGCTGCTGATCCCGGCGGCGCGCGAGGCGGTGCTCGTCGAGGCGCTCGCACCCGCCGGTCAGGCGCTCCAGATCGCGGTTGCGGAGCTGGGCGCCGAGTCCGGTCTGATCGGGGCCGGGCTCGTCGGGCTCGACGCGGTCGGCGTCGAAGCCGTCGCCTGATGCCGCTCGCCGTCTGCGCGACGCCGATCGGGAACCTCGAGGACGTCACCCTGCGCGTGCTGGCCGAGCTGCGCGCGGCCGACCTGGTCCTCGCCGAGGACACGCGCCACACGCGCCTCCTGCTCGATCGCCACGGGATCGAGGCGCGGCTGCTCTCGCTGCACGAGCACAACGAGGCGGCGCGGGTGGGGGAGGTCCTGCCGCTGCTGGAGGCGGGCGAGCGGGTGGCGCTCGTGTCCGACGCGGGCATGCCGCTCGTCTCCGACCCGGGCGCGCGGCTCGTGCGTGCGGCGATCGAGGCGGGCGCCGAGGTGACGGTGCTGCCGGGCCCGTCGGCGGTCGAGACGGCGCTCGTTCTGAGCGGGCACGGCGGGGGAGGCTACGCGTTCGTCGGCTTCCTGCCGCGCCGCCCCGGCGAGCTCGCGGGGCTCTGGCGCTCGCTCCGCGGTCGCGGCATGCCGGCCGTCGCCTTCGAGTCGCCGCAGCGGCTGCCGGCGACGCTGAGGTCGCTGGCAGAGGCCGATCCGGAGTGGCCGGTCGCGGTCTGCCGCGAGCTGACGAAGCGGTTCGAGGAGGTCGTCCGCGGGCCGGCGCGGGAGGTCGCGGACCGCTTCGCCGAGCCGCCCAGGGGCGAGGTGACGCTCGTCCTCGGGGCCGTCGAGGCGCCTGCCGAGCACGAGGACGCGGCCGCGGCGGTGACCGAGCTCGTCGCCGCCGGGACGCCGCGGCGAGTCGCCGCCGACGTGGTCGCGCGGCTCACCGGAGCGCCCCGCAATGCGCTCTATCGCACGAATCTGTAACAAGAGTGTGCCAAGAGTGTCATCTCGCTTGACAACATCGAGCGCCTCGTCCACCGTGGTCTGACCGGCCCTCCGCCCGGCTCCCCGGGCACCGTTATCCGCTCAGACAACAGAGGTGGTGCTTGCTCGTGCGACGTCTCCTGCTCGCGGCGCTCCTGGCCGCTCTCGTACTCGTGCCCGTTGCCGGGGCCTGGACCTGGCCCACCGACGGCGACGTGCTCCAGGGCTTCTCGTTCGACCCCGACCATCCGTACGACGGCGGCCAGCACCGCGGCATCGACGTCGGCGGCTCGGCGGGCGAGACGGTGCGGGCCCCCGCGTCGGGAACGGTGACGTACGCCGGCACGCTGCCCTCGTCCGGGAAGTCGCTGACGATCGTCACCGCCGACGGATACGCGGTCACGCTGACGCACCTCGGGTCGATCTCGGTCTCCAAGGGCGCGACGGTCGCCGAGGGCGACGGCGTCGGGACGATCGGACCGAGCGGCGACGCGGAGGTGTCGGGCCCGTACGTGCACCTGGGCGTACGGTCGGCGAGCGACGAGCAGGGCTACGTCGACCCGCAGTCGCTCCTGCCGGCACGCTCCTCGACGCCGCCGCCGACGCAGACGACACCCGATGCCGGCGACGGCGCGTCCGACGGCTCGGCCACGGCCGGCGACGGCTCCGACACCGGCACGGACTCGGCGCAGCCGCCCGCGGCGACCACGACGCCGGCGCCGGACCCCCAGAGCGGCGACGCGACCGGCACCGGCGAGACCGGCGGCGATCAGTCCGACGCGGGGCAGTCGGCGAGCGATCAGTCGGGCACGCAGTCGAGCTCGGGCGGCGGCGCCTCCGACGCCGGGTCGGCGGACGCCGCGCCGTCGGTCGACGCCCCGATCGAGCAGCCGCAGCCCGCGTCGTCGGAGACCGAGCCCCCGCAGCCCGCGCCGGCGCAGCCCGCGCCGCCGCAACCTGCGCTGCCGCAACCGATGGTGACGCAGCCTGCCGTGACGCAGCCTGCCGTGACGCAGCCCGCGGTCGCACCGGAGCCGCCTCAGGCCGCACCCGTCCCGATCGCGCCGCCCGCCGCTGTCGCGGTCGCGCACCCGACGCCGCATCCTGCGAGCGGGCCCGCGCAGGTCGCCGGAGCGACGCTGTCCGCGGCGCAACCCGTGCTGCGGGCCGCCCCACGGCCGGCGGCGCCGTCCGCACGGCCTCGCGTGAGCGCGACACGACCGACCCGGCAGGTCACCCGCCCGGCAGCGCTCGAGGCGGCGCCGGCAGCGCCTGCAGGGAACGCCTTCGCGGCGAAG
Source organism: Gaiellaceae bacterium (assembly GCA_036380895.1). Classification (GTDB taxonomy): domain Bacteria; phylum Actinomycetota; class Thermoleophilia; order Gaiellales; family Gaiellaceae; genus PALSA-600. The sequence continues at coordinate 28,510 of DASVDV010000023.1, forward strand.
GTTCGGTCGATCCGCAGCCACGTGCGCCGCCGGCCCCCTGCGCCTCCGCACCGCCCGCGACTCGTGCAGCCTGTCGTCGTCCGTCCCGCCGCGCCTCGTCCCGCGACGCCCCGTGTCGCTCCCGCCCATCGAAGGTCGACGCCGTGGCTGCCGATCCTCGGCGGGCTCGGGGGTCTCGGTGTCGCCGGCGCCGCCGCAGCGGGCCTCGCCGCGAGGGCCGGCCGCAGGCCCGTCCCTATCATTGCCGCCGATGACGTTCTACGTGACGACGCCGATCTACTACGTGAACTCGACCCCGCACATCGGGCACGCGTACACGACGATCATGGCGGACATCCTCGCCCGGCACCATCAGCAGCGCGGGGAGGAGACGTTCTTCCTGACCGGGGTGGACGAGCACGCGACGAAGGTCTGGCGCGTGGCCGAGGAGCAGGGGCTCGACGCACAGGCCTACGCAGACCGCATCGCCGTCGCCTGGCGGGACCTGCCGGAGCGGCTGAACGCCCGGACCGACTTCTTCATCCGGACGAGCGACCCCGGGCACAAGACCTTCGTCCGGGAGTTCCTGCAGCAGATCCACGACAACGGAGACGTCTACGAGGATGTCTACGCAGGCCTCTACTGCGTCGGCTGCGAGGCGTTCAAGACGGAGGACGAGCTCGTCGACGGGAAGTGCCCGCTGCACGATCGCGAGCCCGAATGGATCGAGGAGAAGAACTACTTCTTCCGGCTCTCGGCCTACCAGGACCAGCTGCTCGAGCTGTACGACGCACGGCCCGACCTCGTGCTCCCGCGGTTCCGGGCCAACGAGGTGCGCAGCTTCATCGAGGGCGGGCTCCACGATTTCTCGATCAGCCGGGCGGGGCAGCCGTGGGGGATCCCGCTGCCGTGGGACGAGAGCCAGGTCGCCTACGTTTGGGCCGACGCGCTCGTCAACTACCTGAGCGCGCTCACCTACGCCCGCCCCGGCGAGGACCTGCGCGAGCGCTTCTGGCCGCACGTCCGGCACGTGATGGCGAAGGACATCCTCCGCTTCCACTGCGTCTACTGGCCGGCGATGCTGCTGTCGGCGGGTTACGAGGTGCCGCACCAGATCTTCGTGCACGGCTACCTGCTGCTCGACGACCGGAAGATCTCGAAGTCGCTCGGGAACGCCGTCGATCCGCTCGACCTGATCGGCACCTTCGGCGCCGACGCCGTGCGCTACTGGTGCGCCCGGGCGGTCTCGTTCGGCCAGGACGGGAGCGCGTCGATCGACGGGCTCGCCGAGCGCTACGAGCGGGAGCTGGGCAACGACCTCGGCAACCTGCTCTCGCGCACCACCGCCATGATCGCGCGCTTCCGCGACGGTCGCTTGCCGGAGAAGACGGGCACGACGGCGGAGATCGCCGAGGCGGTCGCGGCCGTCCACGACGGCGTCGTCGCCGACCTCGACGTCTACGAGATCACCGGCGCCGTCGATCGGATCTGGGGCCTCGTGCGCGCCCTCAACCGGCACGTCACCGACCGGCGGCCGTGGGAGATCGCCAAGGACGAGACGCGGGCGGCGGAGCTCGACCAGGTGCTGTACGACCTGGCCGACGGGCTGCGCGCCGCCGCCGTCGCTCTCGCCGCATATCTGCCGGAGACGGCGCCGCGGATCCTCGACGCGCTCGGGCAGCCGCAGGCGCTCGACTGGGACGAGGTCGCCTACGGCCGGCTCCGCCCCGCGGAAGGGATCGCCGCGGCGGCGCCGCTCTTCCCGCGGGTCGAGCTGCCGGCCGCGCAGACGTGATCGACACCCATGCGCATCTCGACCCGGCCGACGCCGGCGAGGTGCTCGCGCGGGCGCGCGCGGCCGGGGTCGAGCGGGTCGTCTGCATCGCGACGACGATCGACGGCTGCCAGGAGGCGCTCGCGCTCGCCGACCGTTACGACGGCGTCTACGCGTGCCTCGGCGTGCACCCGCACGAGGCGGGCGGGCCCGACGCCGACCGCCTCGACGAGCTGCGCGCGCTGCTCGACCACCCGAAGGCCGTCGCCGTGGGGGAGACCGGGCTGGACTGGTTCCGCGACTACGCGCCGGCCGACGCGCAGCGGCGTCTCTTCGAGCGGCAGCTCCGCCTCGCCGTCGAGGTCGGGAAGCCGGTCGTCATCCACACGCGCGCCGCCGACGACGACACGCTCGCCGCGTTGCGCGACCACGCGGGACCGGTGATCCTGCACTGCTTCTCGTCGCCGGGCCTGCTCGAGACGGCGCTCGAGCGCGGCTGGTACGTCTCCTTCGCGGGCAACGTCACGTTCAAGAACGCGCACGACCTGCGGGCGGCCTCGCGCGCCGTGCCCGACGACCGGCTGCTCGCCGAGACCGACAGCCCCTACCTGGCCCCGCAGCCGGTGCGCGGCACGCGGAACGAGCCCGCGAACGTGCGCCACACCGTCGCGGCGCTCGCCCAGGCGCGCGGGGCCGATCCGGACGACCTCGCCCGGCGGATCGACGCGAACGCGGACGCCGTCTTCGGGCTGTGAGGGTCACGCCGCGCAAGGAGCTCGGCCAGCACTTCCTGGTGGACGAGAACGTCCTGCGCGTGATCGAGCGGCTCGCCGAGCTCGGCAGCGACGACGTCGTCCTCGAGGTGGGGCCGGGCCTGGGCGTGCTGACGCGCCTGCTCGACGAGCGGGTCGCGCACGTGCACGCGATCGAGCTCGACCGGCGCCTGGCGCAGCATCTCACCGACCTGCCGCACACGACGATCCACTGGGGCGACGCGCTGCGGCTCGACCTCTCCGCGCTGGAGCCGCCGCCGACGAAGCTCGTCGCCAACCTGCCGTACAACGTCGCCACGCCGCTCGTCGTCGAGAGCCTCGCACTCGAGTCGGTGCGCCACTGGTGCGTGATGGTGCAGCGGGAGGTGGCCGATCGCTTCTTCGCCGTCCCGTCGACGAAGGCGTACGGGGCCGTCTCGGTGCTGATCCAGCTCACCGCCGAGCGCACCGGCTTCCACCCGGTCTCGCGCGAGGTGTTCCGGCCGCGGCCGAACGTCGACTCGGCGCTCGTCGCCTTCCGCCGCGTCGAGCCGGCGCCGTCGCCCGCGCTGAAGCGGCTCGTTGAGGCGGCGTTCGGCCACCGGCGCAAGACGCTCGCGAACGCGCTCGTCCTCGCCGGTCTCGCCTCGCGCGAGCAGACCGTCGCGGCGCTCGCCGCGATCGGCCGCCCCCCCGCCGTGCGCGCCGAGGCGCTCGCACCCGCCGAGTTCGTCGACCTGGCCCGGGCGCTCGCGGCGTGACCGCGCCCGCCAAGATCAACCTGGCGCTCGTCGTCGGGCCGGCGCGCCCCGACGGCAAGCACGAGCTGCTGACCGTCTTCCAGCGCGTCGACCTCGCCGACACGCTCGAGCTCGAGCCGGCGGACGAGCTGCTGATCGACGGCTTCGGCGGCGACACGATCGTCCGCGCCGCGCTGAAGGCGCTCGCCGGGGCGGCGGCGGTCGAACCGCGGTGGCGGGTGCGGATCGAGAAGCGCATCCCGCTCGCCGCAGGCCTCGCCGGCGGCAGCTCCGACGCGGCGACGGCGCTCCGGCTCGCGAACGCAACGCTGCCGCAGCCGCTCCCGCACGCGAAGCTGCACGAGCTCGCGCGGGCGCTCGGCGCCGACGTCGCGTTCTTCCTGGACGACGGGCCGCAGCTCGGCTCCGGCGACGGCAGCGCGCTCGACCCGCTCGACCTGCCGCAGGACTACGCCGTCCTGCTCCTGCTCCCGCACGGCGCCACCAAGCCGTCGACCGGCGCCGTCTACGCCGATTTCGACGCCCGCGCCGGCGCCGACGGGTTCGCGGCGCGCGCCGCCGAGCTGCGGCAAGCGCTCGCCGCCGTCCGCACCCCGCGCGACCTCGCCGCCCTGCCGCCGAACGACCTCGCCTCCTCGCCGCTCGCCGCCGAGCTGCGCGCCGCGGGCGCCTTCCGCGCCGACGTCAGCGGGGCCGGGCCGACCCTCTACGGGCTCTTCGACGACCGCGCCGCCGCCGTCGCCGCGGCGGGCCGTCTCGAGGCCCTCGGGCGCACCTGGATCGCCGCCCCAGCATGGTACGTTTGACGCGATGTCCTTCAGCGGGCACGTGATCGAGCACGGCACCAGCAGGCCGGGCCGCTGGCTCCGCGGGCGGCGCCTGAAGATCACGCTCGCGATCGCCGCGATCGAGGCGCTGCTCGTCGTGGTGCACGCGCTCCACCTCTGGGAGATCGTGATCCTCGCGGTCGTGGCGGTGGCCTTCTGGCTCTACGTCGGCCGGCGGCACCGCAGCGACCTGATCCGCCAGATCGGCTGGATCCTCGCCGTCTCGCAGCTGCTCGTCCTCACCGTCCCGATCGGGCTCGCGATCCTCAGCACGATCGCGATCATCCTCTTCGCGCTGCTCGCGGTGGCCGCGCTCGTCTTCCTGTTCGCGGAGCGACCCTAGCCGGGCCCTGACCCGGCTGGGCCTATACTCGCCCCGTCGATGGGGCGTAGCCAAGCGGTAAGGCAGCGGGTTTTGGTCCCGCGATCCCAGGTTCGAATCCTGGCGCCCCAGCCATTCGCCCTCCGCCCATGACCGCCACGCCGTTCGCAGCAGTCGTGATGGCCGGGGGGCTCGGGACGCGGATGCGCTCCGCCCTGCCCAAGCACTTCCACCCGATCCTCGGCCGACGCATGGTCGACTGGGTGATCGAGGCGGGGCGTGCGGCCGGCGCCGACCCGCTCGTCGTCGTCGCGTCGCCGTCGAGCCGCGAGGATCTGGCCGCGGAGGGAGTCGTCGTGGCGGTGCAGGAACGACCGCTCGGAACCGGCGACGCCGTCCGCTCCGCCCGGTCCGCGCTCGAGGGCTTCGACGGCGACGTCCTCGTGCTCTCCGGCGACACGCCGCTGCTCACCGCCGGCCTGCTCGGCGAGCTGCTCGCCGCCCACCGCGAGGCGGGCGCCGCCGCGACCGTGCTGAGCGCGATCCCGCCCGACCCGCGTGTGTACGGCCGGGTGGTGCGGGCACCGGACGGGAGCGTGCTGCGCATCGCCGAGGGCACCGACGCGACGCCGGAGGAGCGCGAGATCCGCGAGATCAACTCGTCGATCTACGTCTTCCGCTCCTCGCTGCTGTGGCCTGCGCTCGACCGTCTGCAGCCGAAGAACGTGCAGGGCGAGCTGTACCTCACCGACGCGATCGAGATTCTCGTCGCGGGCGGCGAGCGCGTCGCCGCGCACGTGGCGACCGACCCGCGCGAGACCGACGGCGTCAACACGCGCGTCGAGCTGGCCCAGGCGGGCCGCGTCCTGCGCGACCGCATCAACGAGGCGCACATGCTCGCCGGCGTGACGATCGTCGACCCCGAGTCGACGTGGATCGACCCGACCGTCGAGATCGGCGAGGACGTGACCGTCCATCCGTTCACCGTCCTGCGCGGCGCGACCAGGGTCGCCGGCGGCGCCGAGATCCACGCGCACAGCGTCCTCGTCGACGCGGAGCTGTCGACGGGCGCCACGGTGGGCCCGTTCTGTTACCTTCGCCCCGGAGCGGCTCTCGGCGTCGACGCCAAGGCGGGCACCTTCGTGGAGATCAAGAACTCGCGCATCGGGGACCGCACGAAGGTGCCGCACCTGTCGTACATCGGCGATGCGGAGATCGGCGACGACACCAACATCGGCGCCGGCGCGATCACGGCGAACTTCCCCCACCGGCCCGGCCAGCCCAAGGGGCGCACGAAGATCGGCAGCAACGTCAGGACCGCCGTTCACAATGCGTTCGTCGCACCGGTCGAAGTGGGGGACGGAGCATGGATCGCCGCGGGCTCGACGATCACCGAGGACGTCCCGGCGGGTGCGCTGGGAATTGCCCGTGCACGCCAGGTGAACAAGGAAGGTCATGCAGACCGAAACCGCGACTGAGCTCGTCCTGCCCGGCCTCGAGGGGAGCGCGACGATGACCGAGGTCCGTCCCGGGCACTGGATCGAGCGGGGCCCGCAGAAGCGGCTGATGGTCTTCTCCGGCCGCTCGCACCACGACCTGGCGCGCCGCATCGCCGAGCAGATCGGCGTGCAGCTCGGCGACGTCGAGCTCGAGACGTTCAAGAACGGCGAGACCTACTGCCGCTTCGACGAGTCGATCCGCGGCGCCGACGTCTTCCTGGTGCAGACCGGCTGCATTCCGATCGACCAGCACCTGATGGAGCTGCTGCTGATGATCCAGGCGGCGCGGCTCGCCTCCGCGAAGCGCATCACGGCCGTGATCCCGCTGTTCCCGTACGCCCGCCAGGACCGCAAGGCGAAGCCGCGCGAGCCGATCTCGGCGCGCCTCGTCGCCGACATGCTCGAGCTCGCGGGAGCCGACCGCGTGCTGACGATGGACCTGCACGCCGGCCAGATCCAGGGCTTCTTCACCATCCCGGTCGACCACATGACGGCGCTGCCGCTGTTCGCGCGCCACTTCCGCGACCTCGGCCTCACCGGGCCGGACATCGTCTCGGTCGCGCCTGACGAGGGCCGCGCGAAGATGGCCGTCCGCTTCGCCGAGATGATCGAGGCGGAGTTCGCGATCATGCACAAGACCCGCCCCGCCCGCGACGAGGTCGAGGTGACCGAGATCACCGGCCGGGTGAAGGGCAAGACCGCCATCGTCGGCGACGACGTGATCATGACCGGCGGCACGCTGATCGCGAACGTCGAGGCCCTGCGCGAGAAGCAGGTCGAGGGCGTCCACGTCTTCGCCACCCACGGCGTCTTCTGCGGCGACGCGCTCGAGAAGTTCCGCGACGCGCCGATCGACGGGATCGTCGTCACCGACACGGTGCCGATCAACCCGATCGAGATGCCGCCGAACATGACCGTGCTCCCGGTCGCGCAGCTCCTCGCCGAGACGATCGTGAACGTGTTCGCCGACGACTCGGTGAGCGCGATCTTCGGCGGCGAGAACCAGCTCTTCTAGCGACCCGGCCGGCTCGTTTGACGCGACGGGCGGTCCGTCGTAGCCTCCAGGGATGGCGTGGAGGCTCGCGCTCGGCGCGTCCATCGCCGCGCTCCTCGTCGCGGCGCCCGTCGCCGCTGCGCCCGCGAGCGACGCTCAGGTGAAGGCGGCACTCGTCCGCACGATCGCCGTCGTCGACCACCAGCGCGCGGCGTCGCTCCGTAAGGCGCTCGTCGGCGTGCGTGCCTCGCTCACGAAGGCGAAGCCGGCGTCGGCCGGGGCGAAGACCGCCAGGACGCTCGCGCTGCAGGCGGTCGCGAAGGCGTCGCTGGCGGCGACCGAGCAGGTGAAGGCGGAGCTGGCGAACACGAAGATGCAGTACGACACCGCCACGACCCAGACCGCGCTCGCCACCAAGAACCGGGCGGCCGCCGTCAAGCTGCTGAACCGGGCCGCTGCGCTGCTCGGGATCACGCAGAAGGCCCACTGAGGGGCAGCACTCCCGTACCCGGTACATCCACGACGCGGTGACGGAGTCCGGTTCGCCGCCGGGATGTACCGGGTACGAGGAGGGTTCAGGCCCGGGCCGGCTCCAGGCTCGAAGCCGCCGCGGCCGGGCGACCGACGAGGCCGCGTACGACGCCCGCGGCGCCGAGGGCGAGCAGCGCGAAGCCGACGATCGCAGCCGCCTCGGCGCTCGCCGCGAAGCCGATCGTGTCGACCAGGGAGCCGAGCGCGAGCGCGATCGCCGCCCACAGCGGGCCCGAGCCGGTCCGGCGCAGCCCGGCAGCCAGCAGCGCGACGCCGACCACGTTCAGCAGCGAGAGCGGCTCCACGGTCGTCATGCCGCTGCTCGAGCCGATCGCGTCGATCGCGGTCTTCGCGCCGGCCGGGTCGAGCGCCGAGACGATCGCCGGCGCGGCCGCGCTCATCCCGTTCGTGAACGCGATCACGAACAGGCCGGCGACGCCGAGGACGCCGCCCCAGCTGCCCAGCCGCTGCGACCGCGACGACACCGCGACGGCGAGCCAGCCGGTGCCGGCGACGAGCAGGGCGAGGGCGATCGTCTGCAGGACGACGCCGGCGACGAACGCGCCGTGGTGATCGGTCAGCGCCGAGACGATCGGGCCGGCGTCGTCCGAGAACGTCGGCTTGACGAGGATCCCCACGATCGCGAGCAGCGGCGCGACGACGAGGCAGACGGCGCCGGCACGCCCGAGCGGCGAGGGGCGGGTGGAAACGGCGGACATGGCTTCTCCTTCTTTCAGTTGACGGGATCGGGGAGCGGCGCCTCGGGCGCGCCCGCCGTGGGCACGCGCAGGAGACGCGCGAGCGGCTCGGGCAGCCACCAGTTCCAGCGGCCGAGCAGCGAGACGAGGGCGGGCACGAGCAGCGAGCGGACGACCGTCGCGTCGAGCAGGATCCCGGCCGCGAAGCCGGTCGCCATCACCTTGGTGTCGGTCTGCGGCGCCGAGCCCATCGCCACGAACGCGAGGAAGAGGATCAGCGCCGCGCTCGTCACGAGCCGGCCGGTGCGGCCGATCCCGAGGGCGACGGCCTCGCCGGTCGAGCCGGTGCGGTCGTGCTCCTCGCGCATCCGGGCCAGGACGAAGACCTCGTAGTCCATCGAGAGCCCGAACAGGAACGCGAACACCATCAGCGGGTCCCACACGTTCAGCGCGTGCGTCGGCCCGAGGCCCCAGAGCGCGTGCGCGCCGTGCCCGCCCTGCCACACGAGCACGAGCACGCCCCACGCGGCGCCGATCGAGAGCACGTTCAGC
>DASVDV010000024.1:0-26740 GCA_036380895.1 Gaiellaceae bacterium
CGGCGCCGCCTGGGCGCCGCCCGACTCGATGAACGCGAGGATGTCCTTCTTCGTCACGCGGCCGCCGGAGCCGGTGCCCGACACCTGCGCCGGGTCGATGCCGTGCTCGCTCGCGATCCGCGCCACGACGGGCGAGACGAACGCCTTGCCGTTCCCCGAGGGAGCGGCGGGCGCGGCCGGCTCCTCGGCGGCCTGCGCCGGGGTCGGTTCCGCCGCCTCGCTCGCGGCCTTCTCGGACGCGTCGGCGGCGGCCTGCGTCGCGGGCTCGGGCGGCGCCGGCGCGGCCGCGCCGGCCTCGCCGCCGATGCGCGCCAGCACCGTCCCCACCGCGACCGTCTCGCCCTCCTGCACCAGGATCTCGCTGACGACGCCGCTCGCGGGCGACGGCACCTCGGTGTCGACCTTGTCGGTCGAGATCTCCAGCAGGGTCTCGTCGGCGGCGATCTCCTCGCCGACCTGCTTGTTCCACTTGGTGATGGTTCCCTCCGAGACGGAGACACCCATCTGCGGCATGACGACGTCGGTTGCGGTTGTGCTTGCCATCAGTACTCCAGAAGCTCCTCGAGTCCACGGACGACATCGTCGACCTGGGGGATGAACGCCTTCTCGAGCGGCGGCGAGAAGGGGACGGGCGTGTCGGGGGCGGCGATCCGCCGCACGGGCGCGTCGAGGTCCTCGAACGCCTCCTCGGCGATCGTGGCCGCGATCTCGCCGCCGAAGCCGCCCGTGCGCGTGTCCTCGTGCAGCACGAGCACCTTCGACGTCTTGCGCACCGAGTCGAGCACCGCCTGGCGGTCCCACGGCATCACCGTGCGCAGGTCGACGATCTCCACCGAGCCGGACACCTGCTTCGCCGCCTCCTCGGCCGTGTGCACCATCGCGCCCCACGTGATCACGCTGACGTCGTCGCCCTCCCGATGGATGCGCGCCTTGCCGATCGGCACCGTGTAGCGCTCGTCCGGCACCTCGGCCTTGATCCGCCGGTACAGGTGCTTGTGCTCGAAGAAGAGAACGGGGTTCGGGTCCTCGATCGCGCTGATGATGAGGCCCTTCGCGTCCTCCGGGGTGGCCGGGCAGACGCACTTCAGGCCGGGGATGTGCGCGAACGACGACTCCGGGTTCTGCGAGTGGAACGGGCCGCCCGAGAAGCCGCCGCCGGACGGCAGGCGCAGCACGATCGGCACCGGCGTGCCGGCCCGCCAGCGCTGCTTGGCGGCGATCGTGACGAGGTGGTCCCACGCACACGAGACGAAGTCGGCGAACTGCATCTCGGCCACCGGGCGCATACCCATGATCGCCGCGCCGGTCGCCCCGCCGACGATCGCCGTCTCCGAAAGGGGCGCATCGAGGACGCGCCAGGGCCCGAACTCCTCCTGGAAGCCGAGCGTCACCTTGAAGGCGCCGCCGTACACGCCGACGTCCTCGCCGATCACGAACACGCGCTTGTCGCGGCGCATCTCGGTGCGGAGGCCGTCCGAGATCGCCTGCAGATAGGTCATCTCCGCCATGGCTACTTGTGGTGGGGCGTGTCGAGGTCGTCGGCCGTTGCGTACACGCCCTCGAGCAGGCTCGCCGGGTCGGGCAGCGGCGAGTCCTCCGCGCGCTGGAGCGCGTCGTTCAGCAGCTTCTTCACGTGCGCGGAGATCTCGTCCTCCTCCTCGTCGGTCAGGCCGGCGTTCTCGCGCAGCCAGGTGCGGTAGCGCTCGATCGGGTCGGACTCGGCCCAGCGCTCGAAGAGCTCCTTCGGCACGTAGAAGGCGTCGTCGTGGACGGCGTGGCCTTCCATGCGGAGGGTCTGGCACTCGATCAGCGTCGGGCCGCCGCCGTCGCGCGCCTTCTCGATCGCCCGCTTCGCCTCGCGGTACACCGCGAGCACGTCGGTGCCGTCGACGACGACTCCCTCGAAGCCGTAGGCCTCGGCGCGGTCGGCGAGGTGCTCGACCGCGTACTCGAGGTGCGTCGGCGTCGAGTACGCCCACTGGTTGTTGTCGCAGATGAACACCACCGGCAGCTGCCGGACGCTCGCGAAGTTCATCGACTCGTGCGCGTCGCCGCGCTGCATCGCGCCCTCGCCCGACCAGGTGACCGCGACGCGCTTCTCCTCGCGGATCCGGAAGGCGAGCGCCGCGCCGACGGCCACCGGCATCATCGCCGGGAGGTGGCTGACCATCGCGATCAGCCCGAGCCGCTCGTCGGCCATGTGGACGTTGCCGTCGCGGCCGTGGGTGGGGCCGTCCTCGCGTCCCATGAACTGCGCGAAGATCCGCCACGGCTCGACGCCGCGGGTGATGTGGACGCCCATGTCGCGGTGCAGCGGCGTGCCGACGTCGTCGGGCCCCATCGCCCAGGCGACGCCGACCGACGAGGCTTCGTTGCCGCGGCCGGTGTAGTACGAGCCGGGGATCTTCCCCTGGCGGTAGAGGATGTGGCCGCGCTCCTCCACGCCGCGTGTCGTGACCATGTTGCGGTAGATGCCGAGGAGGTCCTCGCGGTCGAGGCCCTGCTCCTTCACTTCCTGGAGCGAGCCGCTGGGCTCGGCTAGGCGCGCGCTCGTCACTGCACCGTCCTCGAGAGTCGACGGGGATGGGACGTCCGGCATCGTAACGGCGCAGGTACGCTCGTCGGGTGGGCAAGGGGTCCGACTGGCTGCGTCAGGAGCGGCGCAACATCCTCGGTCACTGGACGGCGTTCTGCGTCGACTGCGGGCATGCGCAGCGATGGTTCGTCGAGTGCGAGGCGGAGGTGCCGGAGGCGTGCCCCGCCTGCGGCGGCGCGATGCTCCGGCGCTGCCCGGCCTGCGACGCGCCGTTCTCGTCGACCTTCGCCGTCGCCTGCGAGGAGTGCGGCGAGGCGCTTCGGGAGCCGACGCTGCTCGGCATGCCGATCCGCAAGGCCCCCTAGGTGTAAGTCCTAGGCCCGCGGCCGCCACACGTTCGCGCGCTCGCGCAGCGCCCCGCCGGGCCGGTCGAGGGCGAGCGCGTCGCCTCGCGGCACCTGAACGCGGTTGCCGACGAGCTCGACGTCGCCGCCCGTCCGCTCCACCACGAGCCCGTCCTGCGACGCGGCGTCGATCCGGTTGCCGCGGATCAGGAAGCTCTCGCGCTCGGGCTGCGTGTTCTGCGACGAGACGAAGATGCCGGCCGAGGTCGTGCCGGTGACGACGTTGCCGGCGATCGTCGTGTGCCCGGCGCGCGGGTCGTCGGGCAGGAACGCGATGCCGATCGGCCCGGGCCCGATCCGGTTGCCGAGGATGCGCGCGTCGCGGAAGCGGGCCGAGATGCCGGCGGAGTCGTAGCCCGCGATGCGGTTGCGCGCGATCAGCGCGCCCGGGCCCTTGGCGTAGATCCCGTGCTTGCCGTAGTCGAGGGCGTCGTCGCGGCCGGTGGCGCGGATGGTCGTGTCGACGACGGCGAAGCCGCTGCCGAGGAAGATGACGCCCGAGTCGCCGGTGCGCTCGATCTCGTCGTGGGCGATGCGCCAGCCGGCGTCGGCCGCCTTCGGCGAGACGATCCCGGCGGCGGCCGCGTCGTGCAGCCGGCAGCGCACGACCGCCACGTCGCGGGAGCCCGCGCCGCCGCCCGAGCTGCCGAGGACGGCGGCGTCGCCGCCGGCGCTCGTCAGATCGAGGCGCTCGAAGCGCAGGTGGCTCCGGCCGGGCGGCAGCCAGACGGCGCCGTGCCGGTCGGCGAGCTGCGCCTTGCCGCGGCCGTAGGAGGAGAAGACGATCGGCGCGCCGGCGCGACCCGACGTGGGCGGGATCAGCGTGCCGTGGAAGCGGGCGCCGCCGGCGAAGAGCACGCGGTCGCCGGGCCGCAGGCGCGCGCGGTGGACGCGAGCGAGCGTGCGCCAGGCGGTGCGGGGCGTCGTGCCGCGGGCGCGGTCGGAGCCGCCGGGCGAGACGAAGTAGGTCGCGCCGTGCCGCGGCGGCGCGGGTCGTGGCCCTGCGGCGCGGCTCGAGCCGCAGCCGGCCGCGAGGAGCGCGGCGGCGATCAGGACGAGCGCGAGGCGCACCACCGGCGGCCGGATACCCGGCCGCTGAGTTTCCACGCCGCGCCCGGTGGATCGAGGTGGGCCCGCCGGGCCCTGTCCCCGGCCGGATCTTCGGCAGGTCCGGACCGGCCCAGTGCCGGTGGACCCTCTACAGGCCGAACGACGGCTTGATCGCCGAGAAGCGGATCACCGTGACGGTGTCGTCGGGCGACACCTCGCGGTTGTAGAGCTGGCCCAGCCAGCGGGCGAGCTCGTCCGTGTGGCGCAGCTCCGGGTTGTCGTGCTCGATCTCGTTCGGCGACAGCTCCGACAGCGCCTTCACCTCGACCTTGTCGATCACCGCGTCGAAGACGTGCTGGCGCGGGCTGAAGCGGGCGCCGCAGAGCACCGAGACGATCATCCCCTTCTGGTACTTGCGCGACTTGTCGCCCAGACGGATTGTCGCGGTCTTGCGGTGCGACCGGAGTTGCTGCTCGACGATCGGCGAGTAGAAGTTCAGGGCGAAGGCCGGCACCGGCCGGTGACTCTACTCCTCCTCCGCCAGTCTGGCCCGCGCTTTGCGGGCCATATCGCGCTCGCCGGGATACGCGAGCAGCGCCGGCGCCTCGTCGAGCGGGAGCCAGCGCGTGTCGGCCACCTCGTGCCGGAACGCGTCCGACAGGTCGCCCAGCCGCCCGCGCACGTAGCGGACGAGGAAGAACGACACCACCTTGAAGACCCGCTCGCCCTCCCAGTTGAACCAGTAGCGGACGTCGCCGAGCTTCCCCAGCGACCGGCCCGTGACGCCGGTCTCCTCGGCCACCTCGCGCACCGCGGTCGCCTCGCCGCGCTCCCCCGGGTCGATGCGGCCCTTCGGCAGCGCCCAGACGCCCGGGCGCTTGCCGGCGGGCCGGATCGCCGCCATCATCCAGCGCCCGTCCAGGCGCCGAACGAGGACGCCGCCCGCGGAGAACTCCCGCCGCACCCGAGGATCTTAGCGTCTCGGACTGAGATCGTGAGTGCTACGCTTGCGCTGCTGGCACTCACATGGCTAGAGTGCCAGCGGCAAGCACAAGTCTGTCACAAGGTGGAGGTCAATCGATGAACCTGCAGCCGCTTGGCGATCGGTTGATCGTGGAGGTCCTCGAGGAGGAGGAGACCACGGTCAGCGGCATCGTTTTGCCGGATACGGCGAAGGAGAAGCCGCAGCGCGGCAAGGTCCTGGCCGTCGGTCCGGGCGCTCGCGACGACAACGGCGAGCACGTCGCCATGGATCTGGAGGAGGGCGACGAGATCATTTTCAGCAAGTACGGCGGGACCGAGATCAAGCTCGGCACGGACGAGGTCCTGATCCTGCGCGAGTCCGATGTGCTCGCGAAGGTCGTCGGCGACCGCGCAGCGGTCTAGAGAAGGGGAGAAGAAGCGATATGGCTCACAAGGAGCTGAAGTTCAACGAGGATGCCCGTCGCTCGCTGCAGCGGGGCGTCGATATCCTCGCCGACGCGGTCAAGGTGACGCTCGGCCCGAAGGGTCGGTACGTCGTGTTGGACAAGAAGTTCGGCGCGCCGACGATCACGAACGATGGTGTCACGATCGCGCGTGAGATCGAGGTCGAGGACGTGTTCGAGAACCAGGGTGCGCAGCTCGTGCGCGAGGTGGCCACGGCGACGAACGACGTCGCCGGCGACGGCACGACGACGGCGACGGTGCTTGCCCAGGCGATCGTGCGGGAGGGTTTGAAGAACGTCTCGGCCGGTGCGAACCCGATGGGGCTCAAGCGCGGCATCGAGAAGGCCGTCGAGCTGGTCACCGAGAACCTGAAGACGCAGTCGACGGAGATCTCGGGCAAGGAGGACATCGCCCGCGTCGCGACGATCTCGTCGCGTGAGCGCGAGATCGGCGACGTGATCTCCGAGGCGATCGAGAAGGTCGGCAAGGACGGTGTCGTGAATGTCGAGGAGGGCCAGACGTTCGGTCTCGAGCTCGAGTTCACCGAGGGCATGCAGTTCGACAAGGGCTATCTGTCGCCGTACATGATCACGGACGCCGAGCGGATGGAGGCCGTGCTCGACGATCCGTTCATCCTGGTCGCGAACCAGAAGATCGGGGCCGTCAAGGACGTGTTGCCGGTGCTCGAGCAGGTCATCCAGGCGGGTCGCCCGTTGCTGATCGTGGCCGAGGACGTCGAGGGCGAGTCGCTCGCGACGATCGTGGTCAACAAGCTGCGCGGCACCTTCCAGGCTGTCGCCGTCAAGGCGCCGGGCTTCGGCGACCGCCGCAAGCGCATGCTGGAGGACATCGCGATCCTCACGGGCGCCGAGGTGATCACCGAGGAGATGGGTCTCAAGCTCGAGAACACGAAGATCGGGCAGCTCGGTCGCGCCCGCCGCGTGGTCGTCGATAAGGACTCGACGACGATCATCGACGGCGCCGGCGAGTCCGAGGGGATCAAGGGTCGCATCAAGCAGCTGAAGTCGGAGATCGAGAACACCGATTCCGACTTCGACCGTGAGAAGCTCCAGGAGCGCCTCGCGAAGCTGTCGGGCGGTGTCGCGGTGGTCAAGGTCGGCGCTGCCACCGAGACCGAGATGAAGGAGAAGAAGCACCGCGTCGAGGACGCGCTGCAGGCGACCCGTGCGGCGCTCGAGGAGGGCATCGTGCCGGGCGGCGGCGTCGCGCTCCTCAACGCCGCCGATGCGGTCGGCAAGGACGTCGACTCGCTCGAGGGCGACGAGCGGACGGGTGCTCGGATCATCATCCGCGCGCTCGAGGAGCCGCTGCGCCAGCTGGCGACGAACGCCGGTCTGGAGGGCTCGGTCGTCGTGCAGCAGGTCCGCTCGGCCAAGCCGGGCCAGGGCCTGAACGTCGACTCGGGTGAGCTCGAGGATCTCGTCAAGAACGGGATCATCGACCCGACGATGGTCACCCGCTCGGCGCTGCAGAACGCCGCGTCGATCGCGAAGAACATCCTCACCACCGAGGCGATCGTCGCCGAGGCCCCGGAGAAGCAGGGCGCGGCCGCCGGCGCCGGCATGCCGGACATGGGCGGGATGATGTAACGATCCGCTTCGCGGATCGGTTCGACACGAAGGGCGGCCTCACGGCCGCCCTTCGTCGTTCCCTGGAGGAAGAACCGTGGTGGAGGACGGCCCTTCCGGGGTTCTGGGGGAGGGGTGTACCGGCGGTGATCGTCGGCCCGCCCCTGGGCGCTATCGCCCGAACGGGGGATCTTCAGAAGCTGTAGCGCTGCTCCTGCCAGGGGTCGGCGTCGTTGTGGTAGCCGTAGCGCTCCCAGAAGCCGGGCCGGTCCTCGGCGGTCAGCTCGAGGCCGCGCAGCCACTTGGCGCTCTTCCAGAAGTACTTGCCGGGCACGACGAGCCGCAGCGGGTAGCCGTGGTCGGCCGAGAGCGGCTCGCCGTCGGCGTGCGTCGCCAGCAATGCGTCGCCGGCCTCGACGAACGAGAGCGGCACGTTGGTGGTGAAGCCGGCCTCGGCGTGCGCGACGACGAAGCGCGCCGCCGGCGTCGGCCGGGCGAGCGCCAGCACCTCGCGCGGATGGATGCCGCCGAAGCGCATGTCGAAGTGCGACCAGCGGGTGACGCAGTGGATGTCCTGCACGTTCTCGGTGCGCGGCAGGTCGTTCAGCTCGCGCCAGCCCAGCTCGACCTCCTGCTCGACCTCGCCGAAGACGCGGAACGTCCACGTGTCGAGCGGGCCGTAGCGGGGCACGTCGCCCGCGTGCAGCACGGGCCACTTGTCGGTGTACGTCTGGCCGGGCGGCAGCCGCGCCGGGTCGTAGCCGGCTTCCGCGACCTTGCGCTCGGCTCTCGACCGGAACACGCGGACTAGTGTAGGTCGCGTGACCTCGACGACCCCCGCAGCCGCCCGCAGACCGCGCGCGTACGTGCGCGTCCAGGGCCCGGCGGCGGTCGAGTACCTGGGCCGGATGCTCTCGAACGAGGTGCCGGAGGAAGGGTCGGCGGACGCGCTGCTGCTCACCCCGAAGGCACGCGTGATCGCCCCCGTGCTCGCCTGGCGGCGCGGCCTCGACGACGTGCTGTTGCTGACCGAGCCGGAGCTGGGCGAGGTGGTGGCGCAGCACCTGCTGCGGATGCGCTTCGCCTCGCGCTGCGAGATCGAGGTCGAGGAGCACGTCTCGACGATCGTCTTCGACGCGGACGTCGAGGGGATCCCGAACCGCGACTACGGCCGGCCGGCCGTGGAGGTGCTCGACGCCGACGTGCAGCCGACACTCTCCCCGGACGAGCTGGAGCGCCTGCGCATCGAGGCGGCCACGCCGCGCTTCGGCCTCGACCTCGACGACCGCGTCCTGCCCGCCGAGGCCGGGCTCGACGAGCGGGCGATCTCGTTCGACAAGGGGTGCTATCCGGGTCAGGAGCCGATCGCGCGCCAGCACTACCGCGGCAAGGTGAACCGCCGCCTGCGCGTGCTCGACGTGGAGGGCGCGCCCGCCCGCGACACGCCGATCGTCTGGAACGGCAAGGACGTCGGCCGCGTCACGAGCTCCGTCGAGGGGCTCGCGCTCGGCTACGTCCGCGTCGAGGTGCCCGTCGACGCGACGCTCGACGTCGGCGGCGCGGCCGCCCGGCTACACTGACCCGTCCCGGGCGCCCGTAGCTCAGGGGATAGAGCGCTGCCCTGCGGAGGCAGAGGTCGCATGTTCGAATCATGCCGGGCGCATTTCCGCGCGTCGCTACAGGTGCAGCGACTCGCGCAGCTGCTCGAGCAGCGGCCGCCGAGCCGGCGGCGCCAGGAAGCCCGCGAGCCGCGCGGCCTCGGCGTCGTCGAGCGACACCGCCGCGGCCGCGCCCTCGCCCTCCCAGATGCTGAGGCGGAACTGCGCCGGCCGCTCCTCGGTCGGGAAGTAGCGCGACACGCGCAGCGCCTTCGCCGCGTCCTGCGCGACCAGCGGGTGCGGCGCGAAGAACTCGACCAGCTTCGTCCGCTGCGGCGCGGCGCACCAGGGGCAGTACCGGAATCGGTCGTCGACCTCCCGCTGGCACCCGCGGCACGCGTGCACGTTCCGCATCTTCTGCCCTCGCGGGCGGAAGTCAACCCGCCGAGAAGCTAGAGCGCGACGCGCTCGGCGCGCGTCTCGGCGACGACGTCCTCGCCGAGCGCGTGCAGCAGCTCCGGCCGCTCCAGCAGGCGGTCGATCTGCTCGCTCGTGCAGCGGTTCGTCACGTACGGATCCGTCAGGATCTCCGACAGCGAACGGCCGAGCCGGTGCTCGCGGATCACGTACTCGGCGATGCGGCGCTCGCTCTGCGTCCGCGTGCCGAGGAACGAGAACACGCCGGCGATCGTCTCCCGCAGTCCCATCGAGGTGATTGTAGAGTCTGGACCCGTGAAAGCTCCGGCCAGGGCCGGGAGGTTCGCCGAGCGGATCGTCGAGGGGCGCGACGAGCAGGGGTCGCCCGAGCGCGTCGTGCTGTGGATCGAGCGGCGCCCCGGGGCGCTGTGGGCGGTCGGCCGCACCGTCGACCCGCAGCACCGCGACGGCAACGAGCCGCGCGAGCACGACTACCTCTGGCAGGGCTACGAGCTCGACGACTGCCTCGAGGCCGCGAACGCCGCGCTCGAGGACGACGTGGTCGTCACAGAAGACGACGGCGGCACCACGAAGGTGCTTCCGTTCCGGCGCGAGGAGCTGCTCGCGCCGCTCGAGCGCTTCTTCTTCGGCAGGTAGCTACGCCGGCCAGTTCAGGTTGGCGTCCGGGATCGGGTCGCCGTGCGGGTCGTGCGTCGGGTAGCCGAGCGCCCGGTCGATCCGCGACTCGAGCTCCTCCGAGATCACGTGCTCGAGCCGGTCGGCCTCCGCGTGCACGTCGTCGACGTGCACGCCGAGCGTCTCCGCCAGGTACAGCTCGAGCAGCCGGTGGTGGCGGATCACCTCCACCGCCACGTCTCGGCCCGCCGCGGTCAGCCGCGCGCCGCGGTAGCGCTCGTGCTCCAACAGGTCGAGCGCCGCGAGCTTCTTCACCATCGCCGACGCCGACGCGGGCGACACCGACTGGTCGCGCGCAAGCGCGCCGATCGTCACCCGGCCGTGCGCGGCCTGCAGCTTGTAGACGCTCTTCAGGTAGTCCTGGATCGCCTCCGAGAGCGGCGCGCGACGCATCCGGGGCAGGGTAACGTGGCCGACCGTGCCGCTTCGCGTGGGATTCAGCGCCGACCCCGACGACGCCTTCATGATGTGGGCGCTCGAGGCCGGCCGGGTCGACACGCGCGGCCTCGAGCTGGAGCCCGTCGTCTCCGACATCCAGACGCTGAACGAGTGGGCGCTCGAGGGCCGGCTCGAGGTGACGCCGTTCTCGTCCGCCGCCTACGCGCAGGTCGCCGGCCGCTACCGGCTGCTCGACCACGGCGCCTCGTTCGGCGAGGGCTACGGCCCGCTCGTCGTCGCGCGCCGTCCGCTGGAGCTCGACGATCTGCGCACGGTCGAGATCGCCATCCCCGGGCGCCTCACGACCGCGTTCCTCGGTCTGCGGCTCGCTCTCGGCACCGACGACCTGAAGGTGCGCGAGCTGCCGTTCGACGCCGTGCTCGACGAGGTCATGTCCGGCCGCGTCGAGGCGGGGCTGATCATCCACGAGGGTCAGCTCACCTACGGCGACCTCGGCCTGGTGAAGATCCTCGACACCGGCGAGTGGTGGCAGGCCGAGACCGGGCTGCCGCTGCCGCTGAGCCTCGTCGCCGTCCGCCGAGACGTCGAGCGCGCCGCCGACGTCTCGGCCGTGCTGCGCGAGGCGATCCAGACCGGGCTCGCGAACCGCGAGGAGGCGATGGAGTACGCGGCCGGCTTCGGGCGCGGCATCGACGCCGCCACCGCCGACGAGTTCGTGGCGATGTACGTGAACGGGCTGACGCAGCAGATGGGCGACCGCGGCCGCGCCGCCGTGGCGGAGGTGCTGCGCCGCGTCGGTTCGCCCGTCGAGCCCGACTTCGTGGACTAAGGTCCCCTGATGCCGCGCGCCGTCGTCCTCTCCGCGGTCCGCACGCCGATCGGCCGCTACGGCGGAGCCCTCTCCGGCGTGCGCCCGGACGATCTCGCGGCGCTCGTCGTACGCGAGGCGGTCGAGCGCGCCGGCGTGCCCGCCGACCAGATCGAGGACGTCTGGCTCGGCTGCGCGAACCAGGCCGGCGAGGACAACCGCAACGTCGCGCGCATGGCGGTGCTGCTCGCCGGGCTGCCCGAGTCGGTCGCCGGGGTCACCGTCAACCGGCTCTGCGCCTCCGGGCTCGCCGCCGTCGTCGGCGCCTGCCAGGCGGTGATCGCCGGAAGCGGCGACCTGTTCGTCGCCGGCGGGGTCGAGTCGATGTCGCGCGCGCCCTTCGTCACGCCGAAGCCCGACCGGGCGTTTCCGCGTGGCGACCGCGTCATGTACGACACCACGCTCGGCTGGCGCTTCCCCAACCCGCGGCTCGAGGCGATGTTCCCGCTCGAGGCGATGGGCGAGACCGGCGAGAACGTCGCCGAGCGCTGGAGCGTCTCGCGCGAGGACCAGGACGCGTTCGCCCACCGCTCGCAGCAGCGCTGGGCGGCCGCCGCCGAGGCCGGCCGGTTCGACGACGAGCTGGTCGAGGTGGAGGGCGTCGCGCGCGACGAGCACCCCCGGCCCGAGACGACGCTCGAGAAGCTCGGCACGCTGCGGCCGGCGTTCCGCGAGGGCGGCACCGTCACCGCCGGCAACGCCTCCGGCCTGAACGACGGCGCGGCGGCGGTGGTCGTCGCCTCCGAGGAGAAGGCGCGCGAGCTCGGGATCGAGCCGCTCGGCGCGTTCGTCGG
This sequence comes from Gaiellaceae bacterium, assembly GCA_036380895.1. GTDB lineage: Bacteria > Actinomycetota > Thermoleophilia > Gaiellales > Gaiellaceae > PALSA-600. The sequence continues at coordinate 11,780 of DASVDV010000024.1, forward strand.
CTCGGCCGTCGCCGGCGTCGACCCGCGGGTGATGGGCATCGGCCCGATCCCGGCGGTGCGCAAGCTCGTCGAGCGCACCGCTGTCGCCCTGGAGAACATCGATCTGATCGAGCTGAACGAGGCGTTCGCCTCGCAGTCGCTCGCCGTGGTGCGCGAGCTCGGGCTCGACGAGGAGAAGGTGAACGTGAACGGCGGCGCGATCGCGCTCGGCCATCCGCTCGGGATGAGCGGCGCGCGCCTCGTCGTCAGCCTGCTGCACGAGCTGCGCCGCCGCGGCGGCCGCTACGGCATCGCCACGCTCTGCGTCGGCGTCGGCCAGGGCCAGGCGGCCCTGTTCGAGCGCTCGTGACCGCCGAGCGCCGCTATCTCCTGCTCGGCCTGCGGCTGGGCCGCCACGTCGACGGGCTCGTCGACGCCTACTACGGCCCGCCGGAGCTGGCCGAGCAGGCGAACGCCGGGGAGCCGGTCGCGGCCGCCGCGTTGGCCGAGGAGGCGGATGCGCTGCTCGCAGAGGTTCCCGACGGCTGGCTGGCCGACCAGCTGCGCGGCCTCTCCACCTGCGCGCGCGTGCTCGCGGGCGAGCCGATCGGCTACGCCGACGAGGTCGAGCGCTGCTACGGCGTCCGCCCGGTGCGCACCGACGAGGCGGTCTACGCCGCCGCGCACGAGGCGCTCGACGATCTCCTGCCCGGCGACGGTTCGCTGCTCGAGCGGCGCGAGGCGTGGAAGACGCGCAACCGGCTCGACGGCGAGCGGCTGTTCCCGCTGCTCCGCGACCTGCTCGCCGACCTCCGGCGCCGCACGATCGAGGCGTTCGGGCTGCCCGAGGACGAGGAGATCGTGCTCGAGCCGGTCGACGGCGAGCCGTGGTGGGCGTTCAACTACTACCTCGGCGGCCGCCGCAGCCGCGTCGTCGTCAACACGGACGTGCCGACCACGGTGCAGGACGCGATCCACCTCGCGGCGCACGAGGTTTATCCCGGCCACCACACCGAGCACGCGTGGAAGGAGCGGCTGTTCGTGGAGGAGCGGGGCGAGCTCGGCGAGTCGATCATGCTCGTGCCGACGCCGCAGTCGCTGCTCAGCGAGGGGATCGCCGAGACCGGCGGCGAGGTGCTGCTCGACGAGCAGGGTCGGGCCGAGATGGCGGCGATCGTCGCGCGCCACGGCGTGACCTACGATCCCGAGCGGGCGCACGCGATCGTCGAGGCGGTGGCGCCGCTGTCGACGGTCCAGCTCGACGCGGCGCTGATGATCCACGAGGAGGGGCGGTCTCGCCAGGAGGCGCAGGCGTACGTGGAGCGCTGGGCGCTCGTCACGCCCGAGCGCGCCTCGCACCAGCTCGACTTCGTCACCGACCCGACCTGGCGTGCGTACGTCGTCTGCTACTCGGCCGGCGAGACGCTCTGCCGCGCCTGGGTCGGCGGCGACCGCGACCGGTTCCGCCGCCTGCTCACCGAGCAGGTGCGCGTCCGCGAGCTATCGTCCACTCGATGAGTGCCACCGCGGAGCGCGAGGTCGGCCTCTTCGTCGACGGCGAGCTCGTCGAGCCCGCGTCGGGCGAGCTGCGCGAGGTGCGCGAGCCCGCCAGCGGCGAGCTGCTGGCGCGCGTGGCCATGGCCGGCGAGGCCGACGTCGACCGCGCCGTCGCGGCCGCGCGGGCGGCGCTGGAGGGCCCGTGGGGCAAGACGCCCGGGACCGAGCGCTCGCGGCTGCTGCACGCGCTCGCCGACGCGATCGTCGCGAACCGCAAGGAGCTGGCCGACCTCGAGACGCGCAACGTCGGCAAGGCGATCTCGTCGGTGAAGGCCGAGGTCGGCGGCGCCGCCGAGAACTTCCGCTTCTACGCCTCCGCGATCGCCTCGATCGGCGGCCGCGCCAACCCCGTCGGCGGCTCGCTGCTCTTCTACTCGCTGAAGGAGCCGGTCGGCGTCTGTGCGCAGATCGTGCCGTGGAACTACCCGCTGCTGATGGCGACGTGGAAGCTCGCGCCGGCGCTCGCCGCCGGCTGCGCCGTCGTGCTGAAGCCCGACCCGCAGACGCCGCTCTCGGTGCTGCGGCTCGCCGAGCTCGCGACCGAGGTGGGCTTCCCCGCGGGCGCGATCAACATCGTCCCCGGCGACGGGCCCACCACCGGCGCCTATCTCGTGCGGCACCCGGGCGTCGACAAGGTGGCGTTCACCGGCTCGACTCGCACGGGCGGCGAGATCATGCGGCTCTGCTCCGACCCGATCAAGCGGCTCACGCTGGAGCTGGGCGGCAAGAGCCCGAACCTCGTCTTCGCGGACGCGAACCTCGACGACGCGCTCCCGTCGAGCGCCTACGCCATCTACGGCTCGGCCGGCCAGAGCTGCGAGGCGCGCTCGCGCCTGCTCGTCGAGGAGTCGATCTACGACCAGGTCGTCGAGCGGATGACCGAGCTCGCGGGCCGCATCGTCGTCGGCGACCCGCTCGACCCGGCGACGCAGGTCGGCTCGCTGATTTCGACGTCGCACCGCGAGAAGGTGCACGGCTTCGTCGACTCGGCCCGCGAGGAGGGCGCCGAGGTGACCGCCGGCGGCAAGCCGGCCGACGGGCCGGGCGCGTTCTACCCGCCCACCGTGATCGCGCGCGCCGGCAACGACATCCGCTCCGCGCAGGAGGAGATCTTCGGGCCGGTCGTCAACGTGATCCCCTTCGCCGACGAGGCGGAGGCGATCAAGCTCGCGAACGACGTGCGCTACGGCTTGATGGCCACGGTCTGGACGGGCGACCCGGCCCGCGGCCCGCGCCTGGCGCAGCGGATCCAGTCGGGCACCGTCGGCATCAACATGCCGTACACCGCCTTCCCGGGCATCCCGTTCGGCGGCTACAAGCAGTCGGGCTTCGGGCGCGAGCTGGCCGTCGAGACGCTCGACCTGTACCTCGAGACGAAGTCGGTCATCACCCACACCGGCACCCGTCCGACGAATCCGTTCGGGCTGTAGCGCTTCCGCCGCGTGCGCGTCCTCGACCGGCTGGACGAGATCTACGCGATCGCGCAGCATCGCGCGGGTTACTCGCCGCAGGAGGACGCCGCGCACGAGCTCGCATCCGGCTGGCTGCGCGAGGCCGGCCTCGAGGTGCGGGTCGACGAGGCGGGCAACCTCTTCGGCGTCCGCGGCGACGCGCGCGTGTGGTGCGGCTCGCATCTCGACTCGGTCCCCACCGCCGGCCGCTTCGACGGCGTGCTCGGCGTCGCCGCCGCGATCGAGGCCGCCGCGCGGCTGCCCGACGCGCCGCTCGCCGTGGTCGCGTTCCGCGCCGAGGAGACGGGGCCGATGGGGAGCAAGCGCCTGACCGAGCTGCCGGAGGCGTTCCTCGAGCTGCACGTCGAGCAGGGGCCGGTGCTGGAGCGGCTCGGCGAGCCGCTCGGCATCGTCACCGCGATCGCCGGCCAGGCCCGCGGCGCCGTCGTCTTCGAGGGACGGGCCGACCACGCGGGCACGACGCCGATGGACGCGCGCAAGGATGCGTTGCTCGACGCGGCGCGCTTCGTGCTGCACGTCGCCTCCTGCCCGCGCGACGGCGCGGTCGCGACGGTCGGCGCGGTCGACGTCGAGCCGAACGCGGTCAACGTCGTGCCGGCGCGGGTCACCGTCTCCGTCGACGCGCGAGCGCCGACGCGCGAGCAGCTCGACGAGCTGGTGGCGGCGATCGGCTTCGAGCCGAAGGTGCGCAACGAGCCGGCGGCGATGTCGGGCGCGCCGCTCGAGGCGTTGCGGGCAGCGCTGCCCGGCGCGCCGGAGCTCGTCTCGGGGGCCGGCCACGACGCGATGGTGCTCGCCGCCGCCGGCGTGCCCACGGCGATGCTCTTCGTGCGCAGCCTGAACGGCGGCATCAGCCACCATCCCGACGAGCTCTCCTCGCCCGAGGACGTGGCGCTCGCCGTCGACACGCTCACCGCCGCGCTCGCTACCCTCGCCGGATGACCGAGCCCGAACGCGAATCGATGACGTGGGACGACCTCGGCGCGGGGTCGTGGGCGCTGGCGGAGGCGGTCGCCGCGGACGGCTACCGGCCCGACATCGTCCTCGCAATCGCGCGCGGCGGCCTGCTCGTCGCCGGCGCGCTCGCCTACGCGCTCGGCGTCAAGAACACCTTCACGATGAACGTCGAGTTCTACACCGGCGTCGACGAGCGGCTCGAGCTGCCGATGCTGCTGCCGCCCGTGCCCGACCTGGTCGACTTCGCCGACACGCGCGTGCTGATCGCCGACGACGTCGCCGACACGGGCGCCACGCTCAAGCTGGTGAAGGAGTTCTGCGCCGGCAAGGTGGCCGAGGTGCGCTGCGCGGTCATCTACGAGAAGTCGCGCTCCGAGGTCCGCTGCGAGTACGTCTGGCGGCGGACCGACAGCTGGATCACCTTTCCCTGGAGCGCGCGAGAGCCCGTTCTCCCGACGCTCTCGCCGGCGCACTGAGCCCGCACTAGGCGCTCGCCGGGACGTCGGCTACAGTCGTCGCTCACCCCCCGGCATCACCGGTTCGAGGAGAGGAGCGAATTGTCCAGGAGGAACCTCGCGCTCGCTGCGGTCGTGGCGGCGATCGTGGCAGTCGCGGCCGTGCTCGCGCTGGCTGCGGCGCCCGGCAACGCCAAGACGAGCGGCACGTTCAAGGCGGCATGGATCTACGTCGGCCCGCACAACGACGGCGGCTGGTCGCAGGCGCACGACCAGGGTCGGCTGTACGTCCAGAAGAAGCTCGGCTCGAAGGTGCAGACCACCTACAAGGAGAACGTGCCCGAGGGCCCGCAGGTCTCCCAGGTGATCGACAGCCTCGTGCACGACGGCAACAAGATCATCTTCGCGACCTCGTTCGGCTACCAGCCGGCGATGGCCGCCGCGGCGAAGAAGTACCCGGACGTCAAGTTCGAGATGGCGACCGGCACCATCGTCCAGAAGAACATGACCGAGTACTACGGCGCCGGCGAGGACGCCATCTACCTGTCGGGCATCGCGGCCGGCGCGGCCACCAAGACCGGCATCGTCGGCTACGTCGTCCCGTTCGCGATCCCCGAGGTGATCCGGCACACGAACGCGTTCACCCTCGGCGTGCAGACCGCGCACCCGGGCGCGAAGGTGAAGATCGTCTGGACGAACTCGTGGTTCGCGCCCGACAAGGAGAAGAAGGCGGCCGAGAGCCTGAAGGCCGCGGGCGCCGACGTGATCGGCCAGAACGTCGACAGCCCCGCCGCCGGCCAGTACGCCGAGTCGGTCGGGCTGCCGTGGGTCGGCTACGACTCGGACGCGCACAAGTTCGCGCCGAAGGAGTGGCTGACGGGCGCCGTCTACAACTGGGGGCCGTACTACCTGTCGCGCGTCGAGGCGGCGATGAACGGCACCTGGAAGAGCGGCTTCTGGTACGGCTCGCTGAAGAGCGGCTTCACCAAGCTGGCGCCGTACGGCCCGAAGGTGTCGGCGAAGACGAAGGCGCTGATCGCGAAGCAGAAGAAGAAGATCGAGAACGGCTCCTGGTACGAGTTCCAGGGCCCGCTGTACGACCAGAGCGGCAAGCTGCGCGTCCCGAAGGGCAAGCGGCTCACCGTGAAGCAGCTGTACGCGATGAACTGGCTCGTCAAGGGCGTCGAGGGAAGCGCCAAGGGCTAGGCGCTCCCGCCCCAGGAGCACGTGGAATGACGGTCGAACCGGCCGCGGCCGCCCCGAAGAGGGCGGCCGCGGCCGCCGTCTCGTTGCAGGGGATCGTCAAGCGGTTCCCCGGCGTCGTCGCCAACGACGGGGTCGACTTCGAGGCGGCCGAGGGCGAGGTGCACGCGCTGCTCGGCGAGAACGGCGCCGGCAAGTCGACGCTCTCCAACATCCTCACCGGGCTGTACCGGCCCGACGAGGGCGAGATCCGGCTGTACGGCCGTCCGGTCGTGTTCGCCTCGCCGCGCGACGCGCTCGACGCGGGCGTCTGCATGGTGCATCAGCACTTCCGGCTGGTCGCGCCCTTCACCGTCGCCGAGAACGTGATCCTGGGCGACCACCGCGGCGAGGGGCGGAAGTTCGTCGTGCACCCGCGGCGGGTCGAGCGGCGCGTCGCCGAGCTGGGCGAGCGCTATCGCATCCGGGTCGACCCGCGCGCCCGGGTGTGGCAGCTGTCGCTGGGCGAGCAGCAGCGGGTCGAGATCCTGAAGGCGCTCTACCGCGAGGCGCGGATCCTGATCCTCGACGAGCCCACCGCGGTGCTGACGCCCCAGGAGGCCGACAGCCTCTTCGAGACGTTGCGCGTGATGGCGGCCGAGGGCCGCACGATCGTCTTCATCTCGCACAAGCTGCACGAGGTGAAGGCGGTCTCCGACCGCGTCACCGTGCTGCGCGCCGGGCGGACGGTCGCGACCGTCGACACCGCCGACGCGACGCCGCGCTCGCTCGCGTCGCTGATGGTGGGTCGCGACGTGAGCGGCTTCGAGCGGCAGGAGCGGCCGGGCGAGCCGGGCGAGCCGGTGCTGGAGATCGACGACCTCTGGGCGGCGGGCGACCGCGGCGGCGACGCGCTGCGCGGCGTCGGGCTGACGGTGCGCGCGGGCGAGATCGTGGCGATCGCCGGCGTCGCCGGCAACGGCCAGCGCGAGCTGGCCGAGACGGTCACCGGGATGCGCCGGCCGACGCGCGGCACCGTCGCCGTGCAGGGGCGCGCGCTCCGCGGCGGCGATGCGCGCGAGGCGATCCGCGCCGGCGTCGCGCACGTGCCCGAGGACCGGCTGAACACGGGCGTCGCCCCGTCGCTCTCGATCGCCTCGAACGTGGTGCTCAAGTCGTACCGCACGGGCGCCGTCACGGCGGGGCCGTTGCTGCGACTGCGGGCGATCCGCGAGCACGCCGCCTCGCTGATCCACCGCTACGACGTGCGCGGCGGCGGCCCCGAGCTGCCGGCGCGGCAGCTCTCGGGCGGCAACCTGCAGAAGGTCGTGCTCGCGCGCGAGTTCAGCGGCGCGCCGCGGGTGCTCGTCGTCGCCTCGCCGACGCGCGGGCTCGACGTGGCCGCGATCGAGACGGTGCACCGCTACCTGCGCGAGGCGGCCGACGGCGGGGTCGGCGTGCTGCTCATCTCCGAGGACCTCGACGAGATCCTCGCGCTGGCCGACCGCGTCGCCGTCATCTACGAGGGGCGCATCGTGGGGGAGCGGCCGGTGGGAGCGACGACCGTCGAGGAGCTCGGCCTGCTGATGGCCGGCGGCGAGGAGCGCGCGTCGTGATCCGCATCGAGCGCCGTCTCGAACAGCCGCGCTGGCTCACGATCGCCGTGCCGATCGGCTCGGTGGTCGTCGCGGTCGGGGTGATGACGATCGTCCTGCTCGTCACCCACCACCCGCCCGGGCACACGTTCCGGCGGCTCGTCGACGCGGCCTTCGTCGGGCAGGACGACCTGAACAACACCTTCGTCTCGGCGACGCCGCTCGTCTTCACCGGCCTCTGCGCCGCGATCGCCTTCCGGATGCAGCTCTTCAACATCGGCGGCGAGGGGCAGCTCTACGCCGGCGCGATCGTCGGCGCCGCCGCCGGCCTGGTGCTCGGCAACCACTCGGGCTGGCTGAGCGTGCCGGCGATGATCGCCGCCGGCGCCGCCGGCGGCGCGGCGCTCGCGCTGATCCCGGCGCTGCTGCGGGCGTTCCTCGCGACCAACGAGATCATCACGTCGCTGATGCTCAACTACGTCGCGGCGCTCGTCCTCGACTACCTGATCTTCGACTCGCAGTCGTACTGGCGCGACACCTCGAGCGCCACGGCGAAGGTCTTCCCCCAGGGCAAGAACCTGCCCGCCGCCGCGAACTGGCCGGCCGCGCACCTGGGCGGGATCGTGCTGCCGTTCGGCTTCCTCGTCGCCGTCGTCCTCGCCGTGCTGCTGTGGGTGCTGTACTCGCGCACGCGCTTCGGGTTCGAGGTGCAGGTGATCGGCGACTCGCCGCGCGCCGCCAGCTATGCCGGCATGCGCACCCGCCGCAAGGTGCTGGCGGTGATGGGGCTGTCCGGCGCGCTCGCCGGCATCGGCGGCGCGAGCCAGGACGGCGACTTCCGCCACACGCTCGACCCGCGCGGGCTGAGCGCGGCCGGCTACGGCTACGCCGGGATCGTGATCGCGGCGCTCGGCCGCTACAACCCGTTCGCGGTCGTCGTGATCGCGTTCCTGATCGGTGGCCTGCAGAACGCCGGCTACACGCTGCAGGGCGCCGACTTCCCCTCCGGGCTCGTCGGCGTGATGCAGGGGCTGATCCTCTTCTGCGCGCTCGGCGGCGAGCTGCTGATCCGCTACCGGCTGCGGCTCCCGCGCCGGCGGCGGGTCGAGGCGGCGGAGGTGGTCGCGTGATCCTGGCGGCCGGCGGCATCAACAACTCGATCGTCGTCGTCGTGCTCGCGTCGGCGGTCGTGTACGGCACGCCGCTCCTCTACGCGGCGCTGGGCGAGCTGCTGGCCGAGCGCGCCGGAGTGCTCAACCTCGGCGTCGAGGGGATGATGCTCGTCGGCGCCGTGATGGGCTTCTGGGCGGTGCAGCGCATCGGCAACCTGGCGCTGTCGATCGCGGTCGCGGCGCTCGCCGGCGCGGCGATGGCGCTCATCCACGCGTTCCTGGTGGTGACGCTACGCGCGAACCAGATCGTCTCGGGGCTCGCGTTGACGATCTTCGCAGGCGCCGCGGGCCTGTCGTCGTACCTCGGGAACGACCTGAACCTGGCCGACCAGCCGGCGCGGCACGCGTTCGCGGCCGTGTTCCCCCACTCGTGGCAGACGACGCCCGTGATCGGGCCGATCCTGCTGCAGCAGACGTGGCTCGTCTACGCCTCGTGGGTCTGCGTCGCGCTCGTGGCGCTCTACCTGAACCGCACCCGGCTCGGGCTGAACGTGCGGGCGGTCGGCGAGTCGCCCGCCGCGGCCGACGCGATGGGCATCGACGTGACGCGCTACCGCTACCTGCACACGATCGCGGGCGGCGCGTTCGCCGGCGTCGGCGGGGCGACGTTCTCGCTCGCGATCACGCCGTCGTGGGTCGACGGGCTCACCTCGGGCGCCGGCTGGATCGCGATCGCCCTGGTGATCTTCGCCTTCTGGCGGCCGACGCTCTGCCTCGTCGGGGCGTACTTCTTCGGCGCCTTCTCGGGGCTGCCGTTCACGCTGCAGTCGCGGGGCGTGACGATCGCGCCGGAGCTGACCCAGGCGCTGCCGTACGTGATGACGATCGTCGTGCTGGTGCTCGTCTCGAGCGCCGGCGCGCGCAGGCGGCTCGGGGCGCCGGGGGCGCTGGGCACGCCGTACGTGCGCGAAGAGCGCTGACCTCGCCTTCGATGACGCGCACCGTCCGGCTCAGACCGTGGCAGAAGGCCGCCCTCGACCGGTTCGTCGAGTCGGCGAAGGAGGACTTCCTCGCGGTCGCGACCCCGGGCGCGGGCAAGACGACGTTCGCACTGACCGTCGCGCGCCACCAGCTCGCCGCCCGCCCGGCGCGGCTCGTGGTGGTCGCGCCGACGGCGCACCTGAAGCTGCAGTGGGCGCGTGCCGCCGCCGCGTTCTCGCTGCACCTCGACCCGGCCTGGTCGCCGGCCGGCGGCGGCCTGCCGCGCGACATGCACGGCATCGTCACCTCGTACCAGCAGGTCGCGACGAGCGCGCCGCTGCTGGCGCGGCTGTCGCGCGACGCGTTCGTCGTCTTCGACGAGCTGCATCACGCCGCCGACGATCGCGCCTGGGGCGGCGCGATCCGCGAGGCGTTCTCGACCGCGCACCGGCGGCTCGCCCTGTCGGGCACGCCGTTCCGCTCGGACACGCGCTCGATCCCGTTCGTCACGTACCGCGGCGACGAGGCCGTGCCCGACTTCGAGTACGGCTACGGCGACGCGCTCGCCGACCGGCGGGTCGTGCGGCCGGTCTACTTCCCCCGCACGAACGGCCACATGGAGTGGTCGGCGCCCGACGGCCGCCTGCACGCGGCGACCTTCGACGACCCGCTCGACGCTGCCCGCTCGGGGCAGCGGCTGCGGACGGCGCTGTCGCTCGACGGCGAGTGGCTGCCGACGGTGCTGCGCTCGGCGAACGCCCGGCTCGCCGAGGTGCGGCGCGAGCAGCCCGACGCGGGCGGGCTGGTGATCGCCACCGACCAGGAGCATGCGCGCGGGATCGCGACGCTGCTGCGGGTGCGCTTCGGCACGTCGGCGCGGGTCGTCACCTCGGACGATCCGGGAGCGTCGGCGGGCATCGCCGCGTTCGCCGCCGGCTCGGAGCCGTGGCTGGTCGCGGTGCGGATGGTCTCCGAGGGCGTCGACATCCCGCGCCTGCGCGTGGGCGTCTACGCGACGACGACCGCCACGGAGCTCTTCTTCCGGCAGGCGGTGGGACGGCTGGTGCGCTGGACGCGCGGCGTGCCGCGCCAGCGCGCGTGGCTGTTCATCCCGGACGACCCGCGGCTGCGCACCCACGCGGCGCGGGTGGCCGAGCAGCGGCGGCACTCGCTGCGCCGTCGCGACGACGCGCCGGAGGAGCGTCCCGAGGAGGCGGCGGAGCGCGACGCGCCGGAGGAGCAGCTGTCGCTGTTCGCGGCGATCTCGGCTGTCGCGACCGACGGGACGGACGCCGGCGATCCGGCGGAGGAGCTCGACGAGCTCGACGAAGGCCCCGGCGAGGAGTTCGAGCTGACCCTGGCGCCCCCGCCGCCGCTGGCGGGCGCCGACGCGGAAGGGGACGTCCCCCTGACGCGGCACGAGGAGAAGCGCCAGCTGCGCGAGGCGAACGCGGATGTCGCGCGCGAGCTGGTCCGGCGCACGACGCTCACGCACGCGCAGGTGAACGCGGAGCTGAACCGTCTCTCGGGCGTGCGCCGTGTCGCGGAGGCGACGGTCGACCAGCTGCGCCGGCGGCTCACCGCCGGCGAGCGTTGGCTCGTGAAGACGTGAGGTCGAGGATCGTCGCGCGTGACCGGCCCCGGCGAGCGCATCCGAACTGTCCGCGGCGGCCGTGGCGTTCCCGAACACCGGGGTCAGACCCGGGTCTGACCCCGGTTGTACGGCCCTCGCACCCCGTTTGCCGCAAAGAGCGGTCGTTGTGCGCGAACCGGCACACAATCGTTTCGCTTCGGGGCCGAACCGAGGTCGGCGAATCGCCCGTTCGACGTTGCGGCAACCCTGCCCGCGTAGGGCTCAGGCCTCGCGGAACGAGATCCGCTGAGCGCCCTCCCAGAGGGTGAGCCGTCCCAGCTCGCGCAGCTGCTCCTGCCCCTCGACGAGCGTCGCGAAGTGGTTCGCCCACAGCTGCCCCGCCTTCGAGGCGAAGTTGCAGTAGCCGTAGGGGAAGAGCAGCTCTGTTTCGCTCTGGCCGCCGGGGTAGAGCGCCAGCTCGCCCGGGTGCGGATAGGACGTCGCGTTCTCCGGCCCGATACCGAAGTCGCGGTCGCCCCACGGGATCCAGTTCGACTCGCCGCTCCAGCGGCAGTGGATGATCCGGTCGTCGAGCGGCAGGCTCGCCCTGAACGCGGCCACGGTGCGCGGCGCCAGCTCCTCCTCCCAGCGGGCGAGGAAGCGCAGGTCGGCGGCGACGATCTCGAGCACGGCCGCGAAACCTACCTCAGAGCTCGCCCATCAGCGCGAGCAGCCTGCGCACCGTGTTCACGTTACGCGGCCGCCCACGTTGACGCCGCGGAGCAACGCCACGTAGACGGTCACCGGAGGATCAGCGCCAGGGCGACGATCCCGGCGCCCGAGGCGACCAGGATCGGCCACACGTTCAGTCCCCGGTGGCGCAGGTTGAAGTAGTGGCGCGTCAGGGCGCCGAGCGCCATCAGCACCACCAGCACGATCCATGCGTGCCGTGCGCCGTACGCCAGCGAGAAGTGGTTCGACAGCATCGCGAACACGACCGGCAGCGTCAGGTAGGTGTTGTGCACCGAGCGGGTCTTGCCGGCGCGGTTCCAGCGCGGGTCGGGCGGCACGCCCGCCTCCTTCGCGCGCACCAGCTTCCAGTGCGCCGGGATGATCACGAAGAAGACGTTGCCGACCATGATCGTCCCGACCATCGCGCCCACCTGCAGGTAGGCCGCGCGCGCCGAGAACAGGTGACACGCACCCCAGGCGGCGAGGCAGATGCCGCCGAGCACGAGCAGCGCCAGCAGGCCCTCGTCGTTCGCGAACGTCCGGCAGAGCGCGTCGTAGACCGCCCAGGCGAGCACGAGCCCGAAGATCGAGATCGCGATCGCCTGCCACGCCTTCAGGTCGGCGACGCTCGGGTCGACGAGGTACGAGCTCGCGTGCGAGTAGTAGACGACGACGAACAGGCAGAAGCCCGACAGCCAGGTCGTGTACGCCTCCCACTTGAACCAGTGCAGCGGCTCCGGCAGCCGCTCGGGCGCGACGCGGAACTTCTCGACCCGGTAGAAGCCGCCGCCGTGGATCTCCCACGCCTCGCCGCCGATCCCACGCTTCGCCTGGTCGGGGTCCTTCGGCGGCTCCAGGTGGTTGTCGAGCGCGATGAAGTAGAACGACGCGCCGATCCAGGCCATCGCCGCGATCACGTGCAGCCAGCGGAAGAGCAGGTTGCCCCAGCCCCACCAGTAGTCGGAGAGCGCTACGACGTGCGCCATCGGCTGATCGCGATCTGGACGAGCTCGTCGACCGCGGTCTCGAGCTCCTGCTCGCGCGTGCGCTCGAGGCGCTTGCGCAGGATCGGCACGATTTCGCGCCGCGGCCGGCCGTTCACGAACACGACGAAGCGGAAGCCGAACCGATCCTCGTAGCGGCGGTTCAGCTCCGCCAGCTCCGCCAGCACCTCCGGGTCGTCGTCGCTGCCCTGCTCGGCTCGCGAGCGTGCCGAGAGCCCGGTGCGCGCGCCGATCGGCGGGTGTGCGTCGAGCACCTCGCGCTTCTCGGCGTCCGAGAGCCCGCGGGCGATCTCGCGCGCCCGCCCGAGCGGGTCGTCGACTGCGGCCAGCCGTTCGACGAGGGCCGTCCGCCCCTCGAACAGCTCCGCCAGCTCGTCGGCGCTCAGCTGCCCCGGTAGCTCGCGCACCCGTAGGAGGAGATCAGCAGCGGCACGTGATGGTGACCCTCGCCGAGCGCCACCTCCAGCTCGACCCGGCGGAAGAACGGCGACGGCGGGTGGAAGACGAGGCGGTACGTCCCCGGTGCGCCCTCGCCGAGCTCCCGGATGCGGCCGTCGCCGTCGGTGACGCCCTCGCCGGTCACGTCGCCGTCCGCGTCGAAGAGCTGCACGCGCACGCCTGCGGCCGGCCGGCCGCGCTCGGTGTCGAGCACGTGGGTGGAGAGCGTCATCTCTGCCACAGTCGCCTCGCCTGTTTCCGGTGCTCGACCGCGATCTCCTCCTCGCGCGCCCGTACGAGCGCTCCGCCGCGGACGACGTCCTCGCCGCCCACGATGAGCCGGTCGACACGGTGGGTCCCGGAGAGGACGAGGTTCGCGACCAGGTCCTCGGCGCCGCCGAACTCGAGCCCGTCGGTGCGCCAGATCGCGACGTCGGCGCGCTTGCCCGGCTCGAGCGACCCGATGTCGGCGCGGCGCAGCACCTCGGCGCCGCCTCGGGTGCCGAGGCGCAACGCGGCCCGCGCGGTCAGCGCCTCGCCGCCGCCGCGGCCGCGCGCGACGAGCAGCGCCTGCTTCGCCTCGCCGAACAGGTCGCCGCGCTCGTTCGACGCCGTGCCGTCGACGCCGAGCCCCACGCGCACGCCCGCGTCGAGCAGCTCCCGCACCGGCGCGACGCCCGCGCCCAGCCGGAGGTTCGAGGTGGGGCAATGGGCCACGCCGACGCCCGCCCGGCCGAAGGTCGCCACGTCGTCCACCGACAGGTGGACGCAGTGCGCGCACCACACGTCCCCGGCGACCCAGCCGACGCGCTCGAGGTACTCGACCGGCGTGCAGCCGAACAGCTCGCGACAGTAGGCGTTCTCCTCGCGCGTCTCGGCCAGGTGCGTGTGCAGCTGCAGGCCGAGCCGCCGCGCCAGCGCGGCCGACTCCTTCATCAGGCGCGTCGTCACCGAGAACGGCGAGCACGGCGCCACCGCGATCCCGACGCGGTCGCCGTCCGCCAGCGCGGCGAGGCGCTCGGTGTCGGCGAGGATCGCGTCGAGGTCCTCCACCAGCGAGTCCGGCGGCAGGCCGCCGTCCGACTCGCCGAGGTCCATCGAGCCGCGCGAGGCGACGATCCGCACGCCCAGCTCCCGCGCCGCTCGCACCTCCGCCTCGACCAGGCCCGAGACGCCGCGCGGGAAGACGTAGTGGTGGTCGAACACGGTCGAGCAGCCGGAGAGAGCGAGCTCCGCGAGCCCGCAGCGCGCCGCCGCGTACAGCATCTGGTCGTCGATCCGCGCCCACACCGGGTAGAGCGTCTTCAGCCACGTGAAGAGGTCGGCCTGTTGCGCGCGTGCGCGCGTGAGCGTCTGGTAGAGGTGGTGGTGCGTGTTGACGAAGCCCGGCGTGACGATCGCGCCGCCCAGGTCCTCGGCGCCCTCGGGCGCGGCACCGGCACCGATCTGGGCGACGAGCCCGTCCTCGATCCGGATCCAGCCCTGCCGGTGCTCCGTGCCGGCGTCGTCCATCGTGACCACCCAGCAGTTCCCCAGGATCATTTCCCGCTCCGGCGCCGGCAAAGCCGGCACCTGCGCTCTTTGATGAGCTCCGTCAAGCCTACGCTCATGCGGCCTCCAGCGGGACGAGCTCGAAACGGTCGACGTCGACGAGCCCGCGGTCGGTCAGCTTCAGCGAGGGGATGACGGAGAGCGCGAGGAACGCCATCAGCTGGAAGGGCGCTTCGATGGTGCACCCGAGCCGCTCCGCGGCGGCGACCACCGCATGCGAGCGCTCGACCACCTCGGCGAGCGGCGCGTCGCTCAGGATCCCGGCGACCGGGAGCGGTAGCTCGGCGAGCACTTCCGCGCCGTCGACCGCGACGATGCCGCCGCCGATGTTCGCGAGGCGACGGGCCGCGGCCGCCATCGCGGCGTCGCTCAT
>DASVDV010000025.1:0-59716 GCA_036380895.1 Gaiellaceae bacterium
ATTCTACGACGGAGAAGTCGCGGCAGTAGGGCCCGGTCTGGTTGAATCGAGGCGTGGCCTCACCTTCGCAGCTGACCGTCGGAGACCGTTCCTTCGAGATCTTCCGGCTCGATGCGCTCCAGGCCTCGTACGACATCGCGCGCCTTCCGTACACGCTCCGTGTGCTGCTCGAGAACGTCCTCCGCAACGGTGGCGAGGCCGACGTCGAGGCGGTGGCCACGTGGGACGCGAAGGCCGAGCCGTCGCGCGAGATCTCGTTCGCGCCGTCGCGCGTCCTGTTGCAGGACCTGACCGGCGTCCCGGCGGTCGTCGACCTGGCGGCGATGCGCGACGCGCTCGCCGACCTCGGCGGCGACCCGGCCCGGATCAACCCGCAGATCCCGGCCGAGCTCGTGATCGACCACTCGGTGCAGGTGGACGCGTTCGCGTCGAGCCGTGCGTTCGCGCGGAACGTCGAGCTCGAGTTCGAGCGCAACCGCGAGCGCTACGAGTTCCTGCGCTGGGGCCAGCGGTCGTTCGACGGCCTCGCCGTCGTGCCGCCTGGCACCGGCATCTGCCACCAGGTGAACCTCGAGTACCTCGCCCGCGTGGTCGAGGACCGCGACGGGACTGCCTTCCCGGACACGCTGGTCGGCACCGACTCGCACACGACGATGGTGAACGGCCTCGGCGTGCTGGGCTGGGGCGTCGGCGGCATCGAGGCGGAGGCGGCGATGCTCGGCGAGGCGATCTCGATGCTCGTGCCGCAGGTGGTCGGCTTCAAGATGACGGGCTCGCTCCCGGAGGGCGCGACCGCCACCGACCTGGTGCTGACCGCGACCGAGCTGCTGCGCAGCACGGGCGTGGTCGGCAAGTTCGTCGAGTACTTCGGGCCCGGCATCTCGTCGCTCACGCTCGCCGACCGCGCGACGCTCGGGAACATGTCGCCGGAGTACGGCGCGACGTGCGGCTTCTTCCCGGTCGACGAGCAGACGCTCGACTACCTGCGCCTGACCGGCCGCCCGGCCGAGCGCGTGGCGCTGGTGGAGGCGTACTGCAAGGAGAACCTGCTCTGGCACGAGCCCGACGACCATCCGACCTACTCGCAGGTGGTGGAGCTCGACCTGGCGACGGTGGTGCCGTCGATCGCCGGCCCGCGGCGGCCACAGGACCGGATCGAGCTCACCGGCGCGCGCGACGCGTTTCTCGGCGAGCTGCCCGGCTTCGGCGTCGACTACGGCAACGGGCACGACGAGTCCGTGGCGGAGACGTTCCCGGCGAGCGACCCGACCACCGAGCAGGCGCCGGCCGGCGAGCGGCACGAGGTCGGCGCGGTGCCGGTCTCGGTCGTGGAGGTCGAGGAGCGGACGGCGCCCGTGGAGAGCGAGCAGTACGAGCTCGGCCACGGCAGCGTCGTGATCGCCGCGATCACCTCGTGCACGAACACGTCGAACCCGCAGGTGATGGTGGGCGCCGGGCTGCTCGCGAAGAAGGCGGTCGAGCACGGCCTGAAGCGCAAGCCGTGGGTGAAGTCGTCGCTCGCGCCGGGGTCGAAGGTCGTGACGCGCTACTACGAGGCGGCGGGGCTCGACCGCTACCTCGACGAGCTCGGCTTCAACACCGTCGGCTACGGCTGCACGACCTGCATCGGCAACTCGGGCCCGCTGCCGGAGGCGATCTCCGCCGCGGTCGCCGAGAACGACCTCGTCGTCTGCTCGGTGCTCTCCGGCAACCGGAACTTCGAGGCGCGCATCCACCCGGAGGTGAAGGCGAACTACCTCGCCTCGCCGCCGCTCGTGGTCGCCTACGCGCTCGCCGGCCGCATGGACCTCGACCTGACGACGGAGCCGCTCGGGCAGGGCTCGGACGGCGAGGACGTGTACCTCTCGGACATCTGGCCGACGTCGGAGGAGATCCAGGAGGCGATCGCCTCGTCGGTGCGCGGCGAGATGTTCTCGTCCACGTACGGCGACGTGTACGCGGGCGACGAGAACTGGCGGACGATGCCGACGCCCGAGGGCGACCTGTTCGCGTGGGATCCCGCGTCGACGTACGTGCGGCTGCCGCCGTACTTCGACGGGATGACGCCGGAGCCCGAACCCGTCGGCGACATCGACGGCGCGCACTGCCTCGTGATGATCGGCGACTCGGTCACCACCGACCACATCTCGCCGGCCGGCTCGATCAAGCCGGACTCGCCGGCCGGCCGATACCTGACGGACCACGGGGTCGAGCGGCGCTCCTTCAACTCGTACGGCTCGCGGCGCGGCAACCACGAGGTGATGGTGCGCGGCACCTTCGCGAACGTCCGGCTGCGCAACCAGCTCGTGCCCGGCTCGGAGGGAACGTGGACGGTGCACGTGCCCTCGGGCGAGGAGATGACGATCTTCGACGCATCGGAGCGCTACCTCGCCGAGGGGACGCCGCTCGTCGTGCTCGCCGGCAAGGAGTACGGCTCGGGCTCGTCGCGCGACTGGGCGGCGAAGGGGCCGAACCTGCTCGGGGTGCGCGCCGTGATCGCCGAGTCGTACGAGCGCATCCACCGCTCGAACCTGCTGATGATGGGCATCCTGCCGCTGCAGTACGTCGACGGCGAGAGCGCCGAGTCGCTCGGCCTGACCGGCCGCGAGTCCTTCTCCATCGAAGGAGTAGACAACGGCGAGGCGAGCGAGGTGACGGTGCGCGCCGACGACCGGTCGTTCCGCGCCCGCGTGCGGCTCGACACGCCGCGCGAGCGCGAGTACCTGCGCCACGGCGGGATCCTCCCGTACGTGCTGCGGCGCCTCCTGCGCGAGGCGTAGGCGCCCTACGCCCTGGCGCCGCGCCAGCGCTCACGCGCGAGCGCGTACGCGAACATCGGACGGCCTTCGGCGTCGACACGGACCCCGGCCCGCATCGCGCCGAGCTTCTCGACGGCGCGCTGCGAGCGCAGGTTCCGCGCGTGCACGGCGAACATCACCGTGTCGACCTCGCCGAACGCGTGGTCGAGCATCAGCCGCTTGAGCTCGCCGTTGAAGGCGCCGCCCCAGCGCGAGCGCGCGAGGAAGGTCCAGCCGATCTCGACCTCGCCGCGCTCCGGGTCGTACGCGTGGTACCGGGACGAGCCGATCGCCTCACCGCTCCGGCGGTCGAGCACGAGCAGGCCGCCGCCCGAGGCCAGCTGCCCGTCGAAGAAGCCGCGGAACACCTCTTCGCGGTAGCGGTCGCGCGCCGGGTGCTGCTCCCAGAGCAGCGGGTCGGACGCCACCGCGAACAGCCCGTCGAAATCGTCGGCCCGCAGCGGGCGCACCTCGACGAGCTCGCCGATCAGGTGCGGCTGCAGGTCGAGCACGGCCGTAGCTTGCCCGCCCGCGGTCACCGCCGCCGCCGCGTCCGCTCGCTCTCCGCCCCGGCCTCCTCCTGCCGCCGCTGCACCCACGGGCCCTCCAGCGGCTCCCTCATCTGCACCTGCAGCGGCGGGCCCTCCTCCAGCTCGACCCGCTCGAGCCGCTCGCACACGAGCGGCTCCAGCCGGACGAGCTGCTGCGGCAGGCGCGGCGACGCGGGCGGCGGCGCGGACACGGCCGAGGCGACGTTTCGGGCTCCGGAAGTCTCGGAACACGATGCATCGACCGTACCGGCCGATCCGAGGGAGACGACTGGGTGGAGACGAGGTGAGGAGGCGGCGTACGAGGCGCTTCGGCGCCCTGATCGCTCCGTGCCTCGCAGGACTGCTGCTCGCCGGCTGCGGTGAGCAGCAGAACTCGCTCGCACCCGAGAGCCACCAGGCACGCGACATCGCCAGCCTCTTCTGGTGGATGATGGGCGGCGCCTGGATCGGCCTGGCGCTCGTCGTCGCGCTGCTCGTGCTGGCCTGGCGGCGCGGCCGTCGACGTCCCGCGTCGGCCGCGGGCCGCGGCAAGCCCGACGAGAAGCTCGGCTGGTACGTGGTCGTCGGCGCGGGCGTGGTGACGCCGATCGCGCTGATCGCCGCGCTGTTCGTGATCTCGAACATCTTCGTGATCCAGACGACGCAGGCGCCGGCGGCGAGCAAGACCCGGCTGACGGTCGACGTGATCGGCCACCAGTGGTGGTGGGAGGTGCGCTACCCGGGCACCCCGGTCGTCACGGCGAACGAGATCCACATCCCGGCGCACACGCCGGTGCGCGTCAACGTGACCACCGCGGACGTGATCCACAGCTTCTGGGTGCCGCGCCTCAACCGCACGATCGACGCGATCCCCGGCCAGCGGAACGCGATCGAGCTGAACGCGCAGGCGGTCGGCCGCTACCGCGGCCAGTGCGACGAGTTCTGCGGCCTGCAGCACGCCCACATGGCGTTCTACGTCTACGCGCAGCCGCCCGCGCAGTTCCGCAAGTGGCTCGCCGCGCAGGCGAAGCCCGCCCGGCCGCCGCGGGGCGCTCTCGCCGCCCGCGGCGAGAAGGTGTTCGTGCAGGGGGCGTGCTCCAGTTGCCACACGATCGCCGGCACGGCGGCGCAGGGCGACGTCGGCCCCGACCTGACGCACCTGCAGAGCCGGCACACGCTGGGCGCCCTGACCGTCCCCAACCGCAAGGGCTACCTGTCCGGCTGGATCCTGGATTCGCAGCACGTGAAGCCGGGCAACCAGATGCCGAACATCGACCTCAGCGGACCGCAGCTGCAGGCGCTGCTCGCCTACCTGGAAGGACTGAAGTAGTGGCGATCGCGACGCCTCCCACCCCGGCCGCGGCGGCCCGCATCGACCGCCTGGAGCGGATGTGGCAGAGCACGCCGGGGATCATCGGCTGGCTCACCACCACCGACCACAAGCGGATCGGCCTCCTCTACTTCTGGACGACGCTCGTGTTCTTCGGCGCCGGCGGCGTCGAGGCGCTGACCATGCGCACGCAGCTCGCCGAGCCGGACAACCACCTCGTCTCGCCGAGCACCTACGACCAGCTCTTCTCGATGCACGGGATCACGATGATCTTCTTCTTCATCATCCCGATGACCACCGGCGCGTTCGGGAACTACCTGATCCCGCTGATGATCGGCGCGCGCGACATGGCGTTCCCGCGCATGAACGCGCTCGCCTTCTGGATCTTCCTCGGCTCCGGCATCTTCATCTACATCAGCCTGTTCATGGGCATGGCCCCGAACGCGGGCTGGTTCGACTACGTGCCGCTCGCGAGCCGCCACTACAACCCCGGCCGCAACATCGACTTCTACACGCTCGGGATCATCTTCAACGGGATCTCGTCGACGCTGACCGCCGGTCAGTTCATCGTCACGATCTTCAAGTCGCGCGCGCCCGGGATGTCGTTCAACCGCATCCCGCTGTTCTGCTTCGCGATGCTCGCCGCCGCGCTCGGCCTGCTCTTCGCGCTGCCGGCGCTGACCGCCGACGCGATCTTCCTGTTCCTCGACCGCAACGTCGGCACGCACTTCTTCGACGTCGCGCAGGGCGGCCGGGCGCTGCTGTGGCAGAACCTCTTCTGGATCTTCGGCCACCCGGAGGTCTACATCCTGATCGTCCCGGCGTTCGGGATCGCGACGTCGATCATCCCGGCGTTCACCAAACGCCGCATGGTCGCGTTCCCGCTCGTCGCCATCGCCGAGCTGCTCGTCGTGTTCATCGGCTTCGGCGTGTGGGGGCACCACATGCTCGCGACGGGCCTGCCGACCGTGTCGCTCGTCTTCTTCGCGGCCGCGACCGCGATGGTGGTGATCCCGTCGACGATCCAGGTGTTCGCCTGGCTGATGGCGATGGTCACCGGCGTCTCGGAGTTCCGCACGCCGCTGCTGTTCATCGGCGGCTTCATCTTCATGTTCGTCACCGGCGGGCTGTCCGGGATCATGTTCGTGGCGGTCCCGTTCGACCAGATGGTCACGGACACGTACTTCGTGATCGCCCACTTCCACTACATCATCTTCGGGGCGGCCGTCTTCCCGATCTTCGGCGGGATGTACTACTGGTTCCCGAAGGTCACCGGGAAGCTCTACAACGAGCGGGTCGGGCAGATCAGCTTCTGGGTGCTGTTCGTGGGCACCAACCTGCTCTTCTTCCCGATGCACATCGTCGGGCTGCTCGGCATGCCGCGCCGGCAGTACACGTACCCGTCCGGCCTCGGGTGGACCGCCTACAACCTGGCGGAGACGATCGGCGGCTTCGTCACCCTCGCAGGGATCCTGCTGCTGCTCGGCAACCTCGTCGTCAGCTACTTCCGGTGCGAGGACTCCGGCCCCGACCCGTGGCACGGGCCGACGCTCGAGTGGGTGACCGACTCGCCGGTGCCCGAGTACAACTTCGCGGTCATCCCCAAGGTGACGAGCGCCTACCCGAACTGGGACGAGGACGACCGGGCCGAGGACCGGCGGAAGCTCGACCAGGGGGTGCTGGTGCTCGAGCAGGGGCACGAGCAGGTGGCGACCACGCCCGCCGACGGGAAGCTCGCCGAGATCGTCGCGATGCCCCATTCCTCGCCGTGGCCGATCCTGCTCGGCCTGTCGCTCGCGCTCGTCTTCACCATGCTCGTGATCGGCAAGTACGGCGTCGCCGGGATCATGGGGATCCTCTGCGTGCTGACGCTGCTCGGCTGGCACTCGAAGGAGCCGCAGGAACGATGAGCGACCGGTACGTCCCCAGCGACGTGCTCGGCGAGCGGCCGCTCGTCCAGGTGCCGCGCACCACCCAGTCGGTGGGCGCGGACGCCGTGTCGCAGGCGGCCGCGCGTCGCGTCGGGCTGCCCGCCGCCTGGTGGGGCATGGCGATCTTCATCGCCAGCGAGGGGACGCTGTTCGGCTGCCTGATCGGCACCTACTACTACCTCCGGTTCGCGGCTCCGGTCTGGCCGCCGCACGGGATCCCGGAGCCGAAGGTGCTGGTGCCGCTGATCCTGGTCGGCTGCCTCGCGGCGACGAGCGCGCCGATGCAGCTCGCCGCGTTCGCGGCCAAGCGGGGCCGGCTCGCCGCGACGCGGCTCTTCCTCGTCCTCGCGCTGATCGTGCAGTGCGGCTACTTCGCCTACGAGATGCACGACTACCGCGATCAGCTGCACCGGTTCGACATCACGCGCGACGCCTACAGCTCCATCTACTACACGCTGCTCGGCGCCGACCACGCGCACGTCTTCGTCGGGATCGTCTTCAACGTCTGGCTGCTCTGGAAGCTCGCCCGCGGACTCACCACCTACCGGCTGAACGCCGTGCAGGCGATCGCCTTCTACTGGCACGCCGTGAACCTGATCACGTTCTTCGTCATCGGCACCCTCCTCTCGGCGCGCGTATGACGATCAGGCGCCTGGGCATGCTGCAGTGGGTCGGGCTGTTGCTCGGCGCCCTGGTGTGGGCGGGCCAGCACGTCGTCGGCTTGGGCACCACGCAGGCGGCGTGCAGCGTCGGCGGCGCCGGCTGGGGGATCGGCAACGACGTCTGGCAGGCGACGATGCTGGGGATCGCCGGGCTCCTCGTGCTCGGCGCCGAGGCCGCCTCGATCGCCGTGCTGATCGGCACGCGCGGCACCGCCTACGACACCGATCCGCCGCCGCCGAGCCGCATCCGTTTCTTCGCGCTGGCGGCGCTCGTGGCGAACCTGCTGTTCCTGATGATCATGCTGCTGGACGGCTTCGCATCCATCTTCGACGTGCTGTGCCGGCAGGGATGAGGCTCGCGCTGCTCGCAGCCGTCGTGTGTGCGCTCGCCGGCGTTCCGGCCGCGGTCGCGGCCGGCGGGAAGCTGACGCCGCCGCCGACCGGCGGCGCGGCGTTGCGCGGCTACCACCTCTACGGCCGCTACTGCCTGGCCTGCCACGGCATGGGCGGCCAGGGCCGGACCGCCTCGACCCCGGCGCGGATCGGCGCCGGGCCGCTGCGCGCGCAGCGGCAGCAGAACGCGGTCGCGCCGTCGCTCGTCGGCGTCGGCGCGATGGCGGCCGACTTCTACCTGCGCACCGGTTACATGCCGCTTCCGCGCCTCGGCATCCAGCCGCGCCGCTCGCGCGTGCTGCTCACCGACCGCCAGATCCGCGACCTGACCGCGTACGTCGCCTCGCTCGGCAAGGGCCCGGCGATCCCGACGCCCCACCCGGAGCGCGGCAACCTCTCCGAGGGGCTGCACCTCTTCACCGACAACTGCGCGGGCTGCCACCAGGTGGTCGCGGAGGGCGGCTACGTCACCGGGGCCACCCCGCCCCCGCTCGAGGACGCCACCTCCGTGCAGATCGCCGAGGCGGTGCGGATCGGGCCGTACGTGATGCCGCGCTTCTCGAAGAAGAAGATCTCCGACTCGCAGCTCGACTCGATCATCGCCTACGTCCAGTACGCGAAGCACCCGGACGATCGCGGCGGCTGGTCGCTCGGGCATCTCGGGCCGGTGCCGGAGGGGCTCGTCACGTGGTTCCTGGCGGCGACGGCGCTGGTCGGCGTCTGCATCGTGATCGGAAAGAGGTTGAGCGGTGGCGAGAGCTAGGGACGTCCTGATCGCGTCGGTGGCGCTGCTCCTGGGTCGGCGGAAGACGCGCCTGCGCGCCGGCGGCGAGGAGCGGATCGTGCCGGCGGGCGAGCCGCAGCCCGGCGCCGAGCTGCTCGTGATGGCGCTGCTGGTGGCGGCCGCCCTCTGCGCGGTCGCGTTCCCGGTCTTCTACGCGCTCGACCGGCTGCCGCACCAGACGCAGCTGCTCGGCGCCAGCCTCGGCCTGTCGTTGCTGTTCATCGCGGCGGCGCTGATCCTGACCGGCAAGAAGCTGATCGTCACCGAGGAGATCGAGGAGGGCTACCCCGAGAACGAGCACGAGGCCGAGCAGGAAGCGCTCGTCGCCGTCGTCCACGAGAGCGGCAGCCGGTTCACGCGCCGCCGGCTGCTCAAAGGTGCGGTCGGCCTCACCGGCGGCGCGCTCGGCGTGGCGCTGATCACGCCGATCGTGTCGCTCGGGCCGGTCTTCGACATGACGCCCTTCTACAAGACCCCGTGGCGGCGGGGCCGCCGGCTGGTCGACGAGAAGGACCGGCCGTACAGGGCCAGCGACATCGAGGAGGAGGACTTCTACACGGCGTTCCCGGAGGGCGCCGACAAGGAGGCCCTCGGGTCGTCGCTCGTGCTCGTGCGGCTGCCGAAGGACGAGCTCGACCTGCCGCCCGAGAACAAGGGCTACGCCGCCGACGGGATCGTCGCGTACTCGAAGATCTGCACGCACGCGGGCTGCGCGATCTCGCTCTACCGCGCGCCGCTCTTCCAGGCCGACGAGCCGCGGCCCGCGCTGGTCTGCCCGTGCCACTACTCGACGTTCGACCCGGGCGCCGGCGGCAAGGTGCTGTTCGGGCCGGCCGGGCGGAAGCTGCCGATGCTGCCCGTGTACATCGACCGCAAGGGCGAGCTGCGCGCCCGCGGCAACTTCGACGGCCCGGTCGGGCCGTCGTGGTGGGGCGTCCGGATGAGGAAGCCGACGACATGATCCGCAAGGCCGTCCGGTTCGTCGACCAGCGCAGCGGCACCGCGCCGCTGCTGCGGAAGACGCTGCGGTACCTCTTCCCCGACCACTGGTCGTTCCTGCTCGGCGAGGTCGCGCTGTACGCGTTCATCGTGCTCGTCGCGACCGGCACGTACCTCGCGTTCTTCTACCAGGACAGCACGGTGCAGGTCACCTACCACGGCCCGTACGTGCCCCTGCAGGGGCAGGAGATGACGGAGGCGTACCGCTCGGTCCTGAACATCTCGACCACGGTCAAGGCCGGGCTGCTGATCCGCCAGACGCATCACTGGGCGGCCGACGTGTTCCTCGCCGCGATCGTGCTGCACCTGCTGCGCATCTTCTTCACCGGCGCGTACCGCAAGCCGCGCGAGCTGACGTACTGGCTCGGCATCTCGATGCTGATCGTCTCGCTGCTCGAGGGCTATCTCGGCTACTCGCTGGTCGACGACCTGCTCTCGGGGATGGGGCTCGCGATCGGCTACGGCGTCGCGCTCTCGATCCCGTTCTTCGGCGCGAATCTCGCGTCCCTGATCTGGGACGGGCCGTTCCCCGGGCAGCACGCGTTCTTCTCGCGCATGTACATCGCCCACGTCTTCCTGTTCCCGGCGCTGATCGCCGTGCTCCTCGGCGCGCATCTCGCGCTCGTGGCGCTGAAGCACCACACGCAGTTCAGGCGGGAGCGACGGCAGAGCGAGCGGAAGCTCGTCGGCGTGCCGATGTTCCCGGGGCAGACGCCGCGGTCGCTCGGCCTGATGTTCGCGGTCGCGGGCGTGCTCGTCCTGCTCGGCGGCCTGGTGCAGATCAACCCGATCTGGCTGTGGGGGCCCTACCACACGTACTCGTCGACGAACGGCGCCCAGCCCGACTGGTACCTCGGCTGGCTGATCGGCGGTCTGCGGCTGGTGCCGCACTGGGACTTCGTGATCGACGGCTACACGCTGGTGCCGAACCCGTTCTGGGGCGGCGCCGCGTTCCCCGGCGTCGTCTTCGCCTTCCTCTTCCTGTGGCCGTGGCTCGAACGGAAGGTGTCGGGCGACTACGCGTTCCACAACGTGCTCGACCGGCCGCGCGACGCGCCGTGGCGCACCGCGATCGGCGTCTGGATGCTCAGCTGGGTCGTGCTCGTGTTCTTCGCCGGCGGCGCCGACCGCGTCGACGTCCTCTTCGACATCAGCTACACGTCGCAGATCTGGGTGTACCGCGTCGCGGTGTGGGTGGTGCCGACCCTGCTCGCGATCGCGTCGTTCTGGGCGTGCAAGGAGCTGCGGGCGGCCGAGGTGGTGCACCGCGAGCAGCACCGCGCCGAGGAGGAGGCGCACGCCGCCGCCGAACGCGAGGCGACGCCCGTCTGATGCTGACGGTGCTCCAGGAGAAGCTGGCGGAGGCGCACGGGCTCGCGATGGCGGCGACGCCGCTCACGGAGAAGGTCGAGACGCGGACGTACGACCCGGAGCTGAAGCTCGAGCTGGCCGAGCTGCGGCGCGAGTCGGAGGAGACGCGGGCCCGCTGCATCGCGGTGGAGGAGCGTCTCGACGAGGAGTTGCGCACCCACGTGCTCGCGCACGCGAACACGATCAAGGGGAAGGCGTTCGACCTCGTCGGCGCCTGGTTCAAGGCGGGCACGGGCCCGCTGGCGGCGTGGAACTTCCTGGCGATGGCCGAGGCGGGCGAGGTGGCGGTGTGGCTGCCGCTGGCGCGCCTCGCGGAGCGCGACGGCGGCCGGGAGGTGGCCGAGCTGGTCGAGTGGGCGCTCCCGATTCAGGAGCGGCACCTGCGTGCCGCGCTGGACGGCACGACGCGTCTCGCGAGCGTGCTCGAGCCCGGCGCGCCTCGCTGGGGCTGAGCGCGCGGCGGCGCCGTCCCTGTGCACCGTGCGCAGGGGCTCTGCGGGGCGGGAGCGGCGGGCCGAATGCGGCCTCAGCCCGTGCTCGTGGAGGGGTGCGGCCTGACACGCGTGCGTGCCGGAACGGTCACAGCGGCGCGCGGGCCCACCCACAGCGCCTTGTTTTTCCCGCTCCTTGCGGCGAATTCGTAGCGAGGGCCGAAAACCGGGGTCAGACCCGGGTCTGACCCCGGTTGTGCGCCGAAGCGAAACAAATGTGTCACGATTGTGCGACGGCGGTGATTGCGCGCCGCTGTAGAATCTAGGCAATGCCTAGGCAGTTGTACACGGCGGGTGAGGCGGCGAAGGCGCTCGGGATCTCGCTCGACACGCTCCGGCGCTGGGATCGCAGCGGGCGGATCCGTACGCAGCGCGACGCGTCGAACCGGCGCGTCGTCCCGGCTGCCGAGATCGACCGGCTGCGCGGCGACGCCGGCTCCTCGCACCTCAGCGCCCGCAACCGCTTCGCCGGCGTGATCACCGACGTGCGCGTCGAAGGGCTGCTCGCGCAGGTCGAGCTCGTCGTCGACGACCCGGTCCGGCTCGTCGCCGTCGTCACCCGCGACGCCGTCGAGGACCTCGGCCTCCAGCCCGGCATGGCGGCGACGGCGATCGTCAAGTCGACCTCCGTGATGGTGGAGCGGTGACGGCAGTCGCGCTCGTCGTGTTCGCCGCCGCCTCGCTGACGACTGTCTTCCCGCGGATCGACGGCCACGCCCGATACTCCTTCGCCGGTTCGAACGCGCTCGCCGCCCAGATCCGGCAGGGCGCGCCCGCCGACCTCTTCGCCGCCGCCGACACGAAGCTGCCGCGCCGGCTCCACGCCGCCGGCCTCTGCTCGAAGCCGGTCGTCTTCACCCGCAACGCGCTCGTCGTGGTCGTGCCGCGCTCGAACCCGGCGCACATCAGGAGCGTGGCGAGCCTCGGGCGCCGCGGCGTCAAGGTGGTCGTCGCCGCCGCGGGCGTGCCGGTGGGCGACTACACGGCCACCGTCCTGCGCCGGCTGAAGCTGACCCGCGCGGTCGCCCGCAACGTCGTGAGCCGGGAGCCCGACGTCCGCTCGGTCCTCGCCAAGGTCGCGCTCGGCGAGGCCGACGCCGGCTTCGTCTACTCGACCGACGCCCGCACCGCGAAAGGCAAGGTGCGCGTGCTCCACCTGCCGGCGCGCGCGCAACCCGACGTCGAATACGGCGCCTGCGTCGTCAACGGCAGCACTCGCGCGGCGGCGGCCCGCGCGTTCCTGCGCCGGCTGGTCTCGAAGACCGGCCAGGCACGGCTGCGCGCGGCCGGCTTCCTGCCGCTCGCCCGCTGATGCGCCGCGCCGTCTTCGTCGCCTCCTTCGCACTCGCGACCGCGATCGCGCTCGCGTTCCTCGTGCTGCCGGTAGCGGCGATCTTCGCGCACGTCCCGCCCGACCGGCTCGCCCGCCAGCTGACGGAGCCGGTCGTCGCCGACGCACTGATGGTGACCCTGAAGACGACGCTGCTGGCGCAGCTCCTGATCGTGCTCGTCGGCACCCCGGCCGCGTACCTGCTCGCCACCGGACGCTTCCCCGGCCGCGCGCTGGCGGTGACGCTCGTCGAGCTGCCGCTCGTGCTGCCCCCGGCCGTCGCCGGTCTCGGCCTGCTCGCCGCGTTCGGACGGCTCGGCCTGCTCGGCCCGACCCTCGCCGATCTGGGCGTGCGCCTGGCCTTCACGCAGGCGGCCGTGACGATCGCCGTCGCGTTCGTCGCGAGCCCGCTGTACGTGCGGCAGGCGATCGCCTCGTTCGAGGCCGTCGACCCGAACCTGGTCGCCGCGGCGCGCACGCTCGGCGCAGGGCCGGCGCGCACGTTCTTCCGCGTCGTCCTGCCATTGGCCGCGCCGGGCCTCGCCGCCGGCGAGGCGCTCGCCTTCGCCCGCGGGCTGGGCGAGTTCGGCGCCACGATCATGTTCGCCGGCTCGCTGCGGCACGTCACCCAGACGCTGCCGCTCGCGATCTACGGCGAGTTCGCCGTCGATTTCGACACCACGCTCGCGATGGGCGCGCTGCTCGTCGTGGTCAGCGCGGCGCTCCTGCTCACTCTCAAGCTGACGGTGCAATGGCGACCCTCGCCGCGACGCTCGACGTTCCCCTTCGCGACTTCCGCCTCGGCCTGAGCCTGCGCACGGCGGGGACGCTCGCGCTGGTCGGCCCGTCGGGCGCCGGCAAGACCACCGTGCTGCGCGCGGTCGCCGGGCTCACGCGACCCGCTTCCGGGCGCATCGCGCTCGACGACGAGGTCTGGTTCGACAGCGAGGCGCGGACGTGGCGGGCGCCGGAGGACCGCCGCGTCGGCCTCGTCTTCCAGGAGTACGCGCTCTTCCCGCACCTGACCGTGCGCCAGAACGTCGCCTTCGGTGGCCGCGACCGCGTCGACGAGCTCCTCGAGCGGTTCGGCATCGCCGCGCTCGCGCAGGCGCGGCCGGGCGGCCTCTCGGGCGGCGAGCGCCAGCGGGTGGCGCTCGCCCGGGCGCTCGCCCGCGGCCCGGGCGTGCTGCTGCTGGACGAGCCGCTGTCGGCGCTCGACGCGCACACGCGCGCGACGGTGCGCGGCGAGCTGCGGGCGCTGCTGCGCGACTTCGCCGGCCCCGCCCTGCTCGTGACGCACGACTTCGACGACGCGGCCGCGCTCGCGGACGAGGTCGGCGTCGTCGCCGGCGGCACGCTGCGCCAGGTCGCACCGCCGGCCGAGCTCGTCGCCGCGCCGGCCGACGCCTTCGTCGCCTCGCTGACCGGCGCGAACCTGCTGCGCGGCCGCGTCGTCCCCCACGAGGGATCGCTGACCGCGCTGCGGCTGGAGCACGGGCCGCTCGTCCTCTCCACCGACGCGGCGACGGGCGCGGCGGCGGCCGTCGTCTACCCCTGGGAGGTGACCGTCGCGCACACCTCCGCGCCCGACTCGGCCCAGAACCACGTGCAGGGGTTCGTGCGCACGATCGTCCGCCTCGGCAACCGCGCGCGGGTCACGGTCGGCGACGTGACGGCCGAGGTGACGACGGAGTCGCTCGACCGGCTCGGGCTGCGCGAGGGCGAGGCGGCGGTCGCGAGCTGGAAGGCGACCGCCACCCGCCTCGTGCCGCTGTAGCCGCGCGGCGAAGCCATACTTGCCCTTCGGGTGATCGCGCTGGTGGGAAACCTCTCGCGAGACGTCCTGCCGGGCCGACCACCGAAAGTCGGAGGCGGGCCGTTTCACGGCGCCCGCGCGCTGCACCGCCTGCGCGTGCCGGCGCGCATCGTCGCGCGCTGCGCGGCGATCGACCGCGACGCGCTGCTGCCCGGCCTGATCGGGCTCGGCACGCCGGTCCGCTTCGTCCCGGGCAGCGCGACGACGACGTTCGCGTTCCACTACGAGGGCGACCGGCGGATCATGCGGATCGAGGCGCTCGGCGACAGCTGGCAGCCCGACGACATGCCGCGGCTGCCGCCGTCCGTCTCGTGGGTGCACGTGGCGCCGCTCGCACGCGACGAGTTCCCGGTGGAGACGCTGGCGGCCCTGGCGAAGCGCTACCGGGTCTCCTTCGACGGGCAGGGGCTGGTGCGGGCGCCCCGCGTCGGCCCGCTCGAGCTCGACGACGACTTCGACCCGGAGCTGCTCCGGCACTTGCGGGTGCTCAAGCTCGCCGAGGAGGAGGCGGAGGCGGTCGGCGACGTCACCGCGCTGCCGGTGCGGGAGGTGATCGTCACCCGCGGCTCGCGCGGCTCGACGGTGTACGTCGACGGCCGGCCCGAGGACGTCCCCGCTCACGCGCTCTCGGTCGACCCGACCGGCGCCGGCGACGCGTTCTGCACCGCGTACGTGGTCGCCCGCAACGCCGGCTTCGCTCCCGTGGGCGCCGCGCGCCGCGCGACCGCGGTGGTGGCTTCGGTGCTGGCGGAGGCGCGATCCCGTTAGGCTCCCTGGTGGATGGCTTCGGCAGGCATTCCGGAACCCGTCCAGCGGCTGATCGGGAGATGCATTCGCTCCGTCGAGCAACTGGAGCTGCTGCTGCTGTTGCGGCACGATTCCGCGCGCAGCTGGTCGCCCGAGGAGGCGGCCCGCCAGCTGTACACGGCGCCGCAGTCGGCCGAGCTGCGGCTGGGCGAGCTGGTGCGGGCGCGGCTCGTGGAGCGCGACGGCGACCGCTACCGCTACGCCGCCGACGCCGCGACCGACACCGTGGTCGGCGACCTCGAGCGGGTCTACCGCACCCACCGCAGCCGCATCATCGCCATGATCTTCGACAAGCCGCCCGCGCCGGTGCAGGCGTTCGCCGACGCCTTCCGGCTGAGGAGGGACGACTAGCTCGATGGCAGCCGCCGTCTACGTCCTCTGCGCGGTCACGAGCACGCTCTGCGCGCTGCTGCTGGGCCGCGGCTACCTCGGCAGCCGCAGCCGCCTGCTCCTCTGGAGCTGCGCGTGCTTCGTGCTGCTCGCGGTCAACAACGTGCTGCTCGTCGCCGACCGGCTGATCTGGACGGGCACCGACCTCGCCCTGGCGCGCGGCGTCAGCGGCCTGACCGGGCTGGCGGTGCTGGTCGCCGGCCTCGTCTGGAGCTCGCGGTGAGCACCGCCGTCACCTTCGTCGCCGGCGCGAGCGCCGCCCTGGCCGCGGTCGCCGCGGTGTTCTTCCTGCACTTCTGGCGGCAGACGCACGACCGCTTCTTCGCGCTGTTCGCGCTCGCCTTCGGGGTGTTCGCGGCCAACCGGATCGCGCTCTCGGCGGTCACCCGCGAGCACGACACCTGGGTCTACGGCCTGCGCCTGGCGGCGTTCCTGCTGATCCTGCTCGCGATCCTGCTGAAGAACCGCGAATGACCGCGGTCGTTGCGACGGCGGCGGGCCTCTACGGCGTCGACCTGGACGAGGAGACCGTCGAGCCGTGGACGGAGCCGGCGCCCGGGCAGGCGCCCGCGCCGCCGCTGAACCTGCCCCGCGTCGTCGCGGCGGCCGCGGCGGGCTCGACGGTGGTCGCCGTGGTCGACGCGAAACCGCCGCTGCTCGTGTCGCACGACGCCGGCTCGACCTGGCGCGAGTCGGGCCGCGGCCTGCCGGCCGGCCAGGCGGTGGCCGTGTCGGCCGACGATCCCGACACGATCGTCTACGCGGCGCGCAACCGCCTCTACGTCTCGCGGAACGGCGGCGTCTTCTGGGCGGCGCTGGCGGTGGAGCTGCCGGAGATCGTCGGCGTCGCGCTCAGCGGAAGCTGAACTCGCCGCGCGCCACGGTGACGGCCGAGCCGCCGACGCGTACGCGCTCGAGCCGCTCCGCCGAGCCGTCGGCCTGCGCGTAGAGGGTGGACGGCCGCCCGACCTCGGCGCCCTGCGCGATCTCGATCTCCTCGCCGAACGACGTCCAGCCGTGGCGGGCGAGATGCACCGCCAGCGGGCCGGCGGCCGAGCCGGTGGCGGGGTCTTCCGCGACGCCGTGCGCCGGCGCGAACATGCGGGTCTTGAACCCGCTGGCGTCGCGGGCGAAGCAGCTGAGACCGTCGCGGGTCGCCCGCTCGAGCGCGGCCAGGTCGGGCCGCAGCGCCGCGACGCGTTCCGGCGAGTCGAGCGCGACGAAGGCATGCCCCGGGCCGAGCTCGTAGCGCTCGACTGGCAGCTCCGAGCGCTCGACGCCGACCGCCGCCAGCAGCTCGTCGGCGTTCGGGACGGGCGACCAGGCCGGCAGCGGCTGCTCCATCCGCCCGAACACGATGCGCGGCCCGTCGCGTTCCAGCTCGACCGGCACGACGCCCGCGCCGGTCTCGAGCCGGATGACGATCTTCGACAGCGGCCCGCCGAGCACGAAGGCGGCGCCGAGCGTGGGATGGCCCGCGAACGGCAGCTCGTTCGCCGGCGTGAAGATGCGGATGCGCACGTCGGCCTCGTCGCTCGACGGCGGCAGGACGAACACCGACTCGCTGAAGTTCATCTCGCGCGCGAGCGCCTGCATCGTCAGCAGGTCGAGGTCGCGCGCGTCGGTGAACACCGCCAGCTGGTTGCCCTGCAGCGGCGTGTCGGTGAAGACGTCGCAGACGACGTAGCGGAAGCGCCGCATTCAGCGGATGCCCGCGGCCGTCAGCGCGAAGCGGGCGAGCGAGCGCGGCACCTTCTGCGCCCGGCCGATCGTGGCGTCGAGCGCGTCGGCGAACCAGACGAGGTCATCGTCGGAGACGACGAGCGGCGGCAGCCCCTTCACGACCGGGATGTTGTGGCCGGCCACCTGGCTGAGCACGCGGTGGTCGTGGAAGAGCGGCGCCACCACGAACTGCGCGAACAGTCCCGGCTGCAGCCGGTCGACGAAGCGGTACGCGCGACCGCGCGTGGTCGGCTCGCCCAGCTCGATCGCCCAGATCAGGCCGAGCCCGCGCACCTCGCGCACCACCTCGTAGCGCTGCTCGAGCGGGCGGGTCAGCTCGAGCAACCGCTCGCCGAGCCGCTCGGCGCGTGCGACCAGCTGCTGCTCTTCGAGCTCGTGCAGCGTCGCGAGGCCGGCCGCCATCGCGAGCTCGTTCGGGGCGAACGTCGAGCCGTGGGCGACGGCGTTCTCCATCGAGTCGTAGACCGCCTCGTGCACGGCGCGCGACATCAGCAGCGCGCCGACGGGCACGTACCCGCCGGAGAGCGACTTCGCGACCGGCACCAGGTCGGGCTCGAGGCCCCAGTGCTGGTAGGCGAACATCCGGCCGGTGCGGCCGAAGCCGGTCTGCACCTCGTCGACGCAGAAGAGCGTGCCGTAGCGGCGGCAGAGCGCCTGGGCGCCCTCCAGGTAGCCGGGCGGCGGCAGGTGCACGCCCTTGCCCTGCACCGGCTCGACGAGGAACAGCGCCACGTCCTCGTGGCGGAGCTCCTCCTCGAGCCGTTCCAGGTCGCCGAACGGCACGCGGTCGAAGCCCGGCAGCAGCGGCCCGAAGCGCGCGGTGAACTCCGGGTTGCCGTTCGCGGACAGCGAGCCCAGCGTGAGCCCGTGGAAGCCGTGGTCGGTGGAGATCACCCGGCGGCGGCGCGTGGCGGCGCGACCGAGCTTGATCGCCGCCTCGACCGACTCGGTGCCCGACGACGTGAACTGGCAGCGCGCGATGCGGCCGCCGGCGAGCCGTACGAGCTGGTCGGCGAGGATCGGCGGCAGCGGCGACATGCCGAGCTGCGGCGCCCCCGGCAGGTCGAGCTCGAGCGCCTCGACCAGCACCTTGCGCACCCGCGGGTTGTTGCGCCCCACGTTGAACATGCCGAAGCCGCCGAGCATGTCGAGGAAGCGGACGCCGTCCGCGTCGATCAGGTACGGCCCCTCGGCGCTCGCCCAGCGTCGGTCGAAGCCGATCGTCTTGAGCACGCGCGCGAACTGCGGGTTGATCGAGCGCGCCCACAGCTCCGCCGTCTCGCCGCCCCGTGCGTCGAGCAGCTCGCGCAAGCTGAGCTCCCGCTCCGGTGCCGGCGGAGCCGGCACCTGCGCTCCCTGAGAGCCTCCGTCAAGCCTACGGCTCGGTTCCGACACGCCCTGACTCTATCCAGCCGCTTGAATGTGGCCGTGCGGATTTGCCTGATGGTGGAGGGACAGGAGGGGGTCTCCTGGGAGGAATGGCTGGCCCTCGCGACCGCCGCCGAGCAGGCGGGGCTCGAGGGGCTCTTCCGCTCCGACCACTACCGCTCGATCGGCCGCGGCGAGCCGGCGGGGTCGCTCGACGCGTGGACGACCCTCGCGGCGCTCGCCGCGCACACGGAGCGGATCCGGCTCGGGACGATGGTGTCGCCGGTCACCTTCCGGCCCGTGTCGGTGCTCGCGAAGAGCGTCGTCACCGTCGACCACGTCTCCGGCGGGCGCGCGGAGCTGGGCCTGGGCGGCGGCTGGAACCAGGCCGAGCACGAGACGTACGGCTTCCCGTTCCCGGAGACGCGGGAGCGGATGGACGAGCTCGACCGGCAGCTCGCGGAGATCCGCCGCCAGTGGGGCGACGGCGCGCCGGACGTCGAGCCGAAGCCGCTGCAGCGCCGGCTGCCGATCATCGTCGGCGGCACGGCGAAGCCGCGCACGGTCGCGGCGGCGGTGCGGTTCGCCGACGAGTACAACACGGTCTTCCCGACGGTCGACGAGGCGCGCGAGCGGCGCCGCCGCCTCGACGAGGCGGCGCGCGAGGCGGGGCGCGAGCCGCTCGTCTTCTCGATGATGATCGGGTGCGTGGTGGGGCGCGATGCGGCCGAGGTGCGCGAGCGCGTCGAGGCGTGGCGTCGCGCCGGCCGGCGCGACGACGGGCAGCCACCGATCTGCGGCACCGTCGACGAGGTGGCCGGGCAGCTGCGCGCGTACGAGCAGGCGGGTGTCGAGCGGGCGCTGCTGCAGCACCTGCACCACGAGGACGTCGAGATGGTCGCGCTGCTCGGCGAGCTGGCGAACGAGCTTCGGTGAAGGTCGTCCTGGTGCGGCACTGCGAGGCGGCCACGGGCGCGCCCGACGAGCTTCGGCCGCTGACCTCGGGCGGCCGCGAGGCGGCCCGCGCGCTCGGGACGCGGCTCGCCGGCCTCGCCCCGGCGGCGGTCATCTGCTCGCCGCTCCTGCGCGCACGCGAGACGGCGGAGCCGATCGCGGCGGCATGCGGTCTCGAGGCGGAGCCGGACGATCGGCTCGCGCCCGGCGCGACGGTCGACGATCTCCGCGCGGCTGCCGCCGGTCGCGGCGAGCCGGTGATCGCGGTGGGGCACCAGCCCGACTGCGGCGAGATCGTGCTGGCGGCGACCGGCCGCGAGACGGGGTTCCCGCCCGGCGGCGCGGCGGAGCTCGAGCTATGACGGCCGTCCGCGTGCAGGGGCTGCGCAAGCGCTACGGCGACTACGAGGCGTTGCGCGGCGTCGACTTCGCGATCGAGACGGGCGAGGTGTTCGGGCTGCTCGGCCCGAACGGCGCCGGAAAGACGACGACGATCGAGATCCTGGAGGGCTACCGCGAGCGCGACGAGGGCGTGGTCGAGGTGCTGGGCGTCGACCCGCAACGAGCCGGGTCGAGCTGGCGCGAGCAGCTCGGCGTGGTGCTGCAGTCGTCCTCGCTGTACCCGAGCCTGTCGGTGCGCGAGAGCCTGCGCGTCTTCGCCGGCTACTACTCGGCGCCGCGCGATCCGGAGGAGGTGATCGACCTGGTCGGGCTCTCCGAGAAGGCGACGTCGCGGGTGCGGACCCTGTCGGGCGGCCAGAAGCGGCGGCTCGACCTGGGGCTGGCGCTGATCGGCGACCCGGAGCTGATCTTCCTCGACGAGCCGACGACGGGCTTCGACCCGGGCGCGCGGCGGGCGGCGTGGGAGACGATCCGCAACCTGCGCGCGCTCGGCAAGACGGTGCTGCTGACGACGCACTACCTCGACGAGGCCGAGCAGCTGGCCGACCGGGTGGCGGTGCTGCGCGACGGGGAGATCGTCCGCGAAGGGACGCCCGCGGAGCTGACCGGCGGCTCGGCGGTCACCGAGATCCACTACCGCCTGAACGGGGAGGAGATCGTGGAGCGCACCGGCGAGCCGACGCGGCGGCTGCACGAGCTGACCGGCGAGGCGGTCGCGCGCGGCGAGGAGCTCGAGGGGCTCGAGGTGCGGCGGCCGACCCTCGAGGACGTCTACCTGGAGCTGACCTCGGAATGAGATTCCTCACGTTCCCGGGACGCCGCCGGCGGTGCGCGGCCGGAGGTCGCAGTGCTCTGCACGGGGCCGAAAGGCCGCGTGCCGACAGCGGCGTCAGCCTTTCGCGGAGCCCGGCTCCGCCGGGCGTGAGCGAAGGGCGGCCAGGGACGTGAGGCTGTTCTGGCATGAGCTGCGGGTGGAGCAGCTGCTGTTCTGGCGCACCTACGAGGCGGCGTTCTTCACGTTCTTCCTGCCGGTGATCTTCTTCCTCATCTTCGGGGCGATCTACGGCAACTCGTTCATCACGAAGGAGCACGTGAAGGCGGCCCCGTTCTTGGAGGCGGGGATGATCGGGTACGGGGTCGCGTCGACGGCGTTCGCCGGGCTCGCGATCTCGATGGTGGTGCGGCGCGAGTCGGGCGTGCTGAAGCGGCTGCGGGCGACGCCGCTGCCGCCGGCGACGTACGTGCTGGCGCTGCTCGCGTCGACGTTCCTGACGTTCCTGATCGAGGCGGTGCTGATCATCGCGATCGGCCGCCTGCTGTTCGGCGTCGCGGTGCCGGAGCGGCTGCTGTCGCTGCTCGCCGTGCTGGTGATCGGCGCGGCGGCGTTCGCGGCGATGGGCCTGGGCGTGATGGGCCTCGTCCGCTCGGGCGAGGGCTCGTCGGCGGTGGTGAACGCGATCTACCTGCCGATGGCGATCATCTCGGGCACGTTCTTCACGCCGAAGGACTACCCGGGCTTCCTCCGCGCGATCGCCGACGTGCTGCCGCTGACGTACTTCACGCGGCTGACGCGGGACGTGATGGTGCACGGGCAGCACCTGTGGTCGGACCCGGGCGCGATCGCGGTGGTGCTGCTGTGGGGCGCCATCGGTCTCGTGGCCGCGATCCGCACGTTCAGCTGGCAGCCGCGCGAGGCGTAGCCGGCCGACGCGCAACCGGCGGCGTGAGAAGATCGTTTCAGATGACGATGGAGCCGACCATGGCGTTCGCCGTGCGCGACCGCACCTCGCCCGGCGTCGAGGTGCTGGTCAACTTCGGCGTGTACGCGGGGCG
This sequence comes from Gaiellaceae bacterium, assembly GCA_036380895.1. Classification (GTDB taxonomy): domain Bacteria; phylum Actinomycetota; class Thermoleophilia; order Gaiellales; family Gaiellaceae; genus PALSA-600. The sequence goes on from DASVDV010000025.1 coordinate 21,933, forward strand.
GCAGGCGACGCAGGCGGAGATCGAGCGCCTGGCGGAGTGGCTGCTCGACGAGGTCGGCGCCGTCTCCGTCGTCTCGGAGCAGCGCCACCAGATCGGCGCGGGCGTCGAGGCGAGCGTCCACCAGGTGCGGATCGAGGTCGCACGGGAGCAGGTGCCGGAGAACCCGTTCGAGCGGGCTGCGGTCGAGCGGCGCGTGGTCGAGCGGGCCGAGCACTGGGCGCGCCAGTGCGTCGCCGACCGGCACGTCGACGTCGCCGAGCTGTAGCGGTCAGCCGAGGGCGCGCTCGACGGCATCCAGCGTCCGCTCCGCCTGCCGGCGCGCAACCGCGTCGAGCCCCGGCCCGGCGAGCCGGCCGAGCACGCCGGAGAGCGCCAGCTCCGTGCGCCAGTGCATCCGCGTGCCCCCGTCGTGGTCGCTGAGGTCGAAGCGGGAAAGCACGTCGGCGCCGGGCCCGCGCGCGCGCAGCGCCGCGTGCGTCGACGGCCGGCGCTCCTGCACCTCGAAGCGGATCTTGAGCGACGGCGCGAGCGGCAGCGGCACCTTCACCTTCGCCTCCCAGAGGTCGTCGTGGACGATCCGGTGGCTGCGCACGGCGGGCAGCGCGGAGGCGATCACGTCCGGGTCGGTGAGCAACGCGAAGACCCGCTCCGGCGGCGCCGCGAACCACCGCTCGCCCTCGACCACGTGCATCGGCGGGACGGTACCTGGGAGCGGCCGGGGTTACACCGCGACAGACGGATCGCGCCAGTCCGCGGCCAGGAGGCCCATCACCACCTGGTCGGTGAACGAGCCGAGTACCCAGCACGCCTGGCGCAGCAGCCCTTCGCGCCGGAACCCGACACGCTCGGCGGCGCGGATCATGGCCGCGTTCCCGGCATCGGTCTCGAGCTGGAGCCGGTTGAGCCCGCGGACGGCGAAGGCGTAGCGGCACAGAAGCCGCGTCACCTCGGCCGACAGGCCGCGCCCGCGGAACGCCGGCCGCAGGGCCAGCCCGAGATGACCGGAGCGGTTGTGGAGGTCGATGCCCCAGACGAGCGCCTCCCCGGCGAGCTCGTCGTCCGCCACCGCGACGACGGAGAAGAACGCGACGGCGTCGGACACGTCCGCGACGGCGTACGGCGACAGCGCCGGGTCGGCCGGGATCGGCCGCCAGGGTCGAGTGTCGGCGCGGGCCCGCGTGGCGACGTCCTCGTACAGCTCGGCCTGCAGGACCGGCACGTCCTCCGGATGCCGGGCTCGCAGCGCAACGTGCTCGCCCCGCAGGACGTCCGTGTGATGCGCGTCCGCCATCTCGACCCGACGACGCTACCGGATGCGCCCCGAACCGGGCCGGGCGACGGCCCCGACGAACGCGGCTAGAGTGCCCGCCGAGACGGCCGCAACCGCGCTCCGAGCGCGTGCGCAGGCACATCCGCCGCCCCCGTAGCTCAGTGGATAGAGCAGCGGTTTCCTAAACCGCGTGCGCAAGTTCGATTCTTGCCGGGGGCACTCTCCGCTCATGCGCGACGATCACGGGACCGTCGTGCGAGCGGCGCAACGGCCGCGAGCACGAGCCGCTGCACCGCCGCCGGCGGGAACGCGAGCCGCACGGTGTCGAAGTGGTCTGCCGCGAGGGCCGCGAGCCGCAGCGCCGGCGTCCGTCGGCGGCCCTCGGCTTCGCCGGCGGCGGCAAGCGCGCAGAGCGTCGCGACGAACGCCTCGTACCGCAGCGCCGGCGTCAACTCGACGACGAGGTGCGCAGGCTCGTCGCCGGCGTTCCAGTAGCGGTGCGGCGTCCCGACCGGGACGACGATCCGCGCACCCGGTCCGACGACCGAGCGGCCGCGCCCGACCCGCACGCCGACGCTGCCCGCAAGCACCTCCAGCCGCTCCTGCTGGCGCGGATGCACGTGCAGGAACGGGACGTGCCCGTTCGGCGGGAGCAGGACCTCCGCAACGACGGCGAGCCCGCCCGTCTCGGCGGAGGTCTTCCGCCACACCACCCGCACCCCCGTGACCGGGTTCTCGACCGCATCCCCAGACTTCATCGGATTCCGTGCGATCTTGGCCGGATCGGCTTAAGATCTGCTTGCTGCGAACTTGGGGGAGGGGGTCGTGATCGAGTTCCGTGTACTGGGGCCGCTCGCGGCTGCTGCGGACGGCAGTGCGCTCGCGCTCGGCGCGCCGAAGCAGCGAGCGCTGCTCGCCGAGTTGCTGCTCGCGAGCGGTGCCGTCGTGTCGCGGGACGCGCTCGTCGACGCGATCTGGGGCGACGCGCCGCCCGACTCCGCCCTCACCTCGCTCCAGGTGTACGTGCACGGTCTGCGCAAGGCGCTCGGCGACGACCGCATCGAGCGCCAGGGTGACGGGTACCGGCTGCGGCTCGAGCGAGACGAGCTCGACGCAGACCGCTTCGAGCAGCTCGTCGAGCGCGGGCGGGCTGCACTCGACGAGGGAGACGCGGAGACCGCGGCCGCCGCGCTGCGCGAAGCGCTCGCGCTGTGGACCGGGCCCGCGCTCGCCGGCCTGTCGTGCAACACGCGTGCGGCCTCGCTCGAAGAGCGCCGGCTGCAGGCCCTGGAGCTGCGCGGCGAGGCCGAGCTGCAGCTCGGCCGGCACGAGGCACTGCTCGGCGAGCTGGAAGCGCTCGTCCGCGAGCACCCGTACCGCGAGCGCTTCCGCGAGCAGCAGATCCTCGCGCTCTACCGCGCCGGTCGGCAGAAGGAGGCGCTCGACGCCTATCGCGACATCCGGCGCAGGCTCGTGGAGGAGCTCGGCATCGAGCCGGCCCCCGCTCTGCGCGAGCTCGAACAGGCAGTGCTCCGGCAGGAGCCGACACTGGCTGCGCCGGGGGCGGCGCCGAGCGAAAGGCGGCTCCCCACCGCACCCACCCCGCTCGTCGGCCGTCATCTCGAGGTCGCCGCGGTCGCCGCGCTGCTGCGGCGCGACGACGTGCGACTCGTCACGCTCACCGGCACGGGCGGCACCGGCAAGACGCGGCTGGCGCTCGCCGCCGCGCACGAGCTCGCGGCCGAGTCCGCAGGCGGCGCGATCTTCGTCGACCTCTCACCGGTTGCCGACCCGGCGCATCTGCCCGCCGCGATCGCACTGGCGATCGGGGTAGGGGACGACTCCGACCCGTTCGCCGCGGTGACGGCGCGCCTCACGAGCGCGCCCACGGTGCTCGTGCTCGACAACCTCGAGCAGCTGTTGCCGGAGGTGACGGTCGTGTCGCACCTGCTCGCCGCCATACCGCGCCTTCGTGTCCTCGCCACCAGCCGCGCGCCGCTTCGCCTCTCCGGCGAGCACGAGTATCCAGTGCCCCCGCTCCCGGTCCCGGCGGCGACAGCGACCTTCGAGGTGGCGGCGGCGAACGACGCCGTGCGCCTCTTCATCGCGCGCGCCCGCGCCGTCGACCCTCACTTCGCGCTGACCGACCGGAACCTGCGCGCTGTCGTCGGCATCTGCCGCAGGCTCGACGGTCTGCCACTCGCGCTCGAGCTCGCTGCCGCACGGACGCGGCTGCTGCCTCCCGAGCAGCTCGAGCAGCGACTCGGAAGCGCCCTCGACGTGCTCGTCGGCGGCGCTCGCGACCTGCCGGCCCGCCAACGAACCCTGCGCGCGACGCTCGACTGGAGCTGGGGGCTGCTCGACGACGACGAGCGACTGGCGCTCGCACGCCTCTCGGTCTTCTCCGGCGGCGCCTCGCTCGACGCCGCCCAGGCGGTGCTCGGCGACCTCGACGCACTGCAGCAGGCAACGCGCCTCGCCGAGCACGGGCTGCTGCGCCGCGCGGAGGCTGCGCGCCTCGTCCTGCTCGAAACGATCAGGGAGTACGCGCTCGCGCGGTTGCGCGAGCAGGGCGACGAGCAGGACGCGCGACGACGGCATGCGAAGCACCACCTCGCACTCGCGGAGCGGCTCGCCCAGGGACTGCTCGACGGCACGGTCACCACCGTCGAGGAGTTCGCGCGCGAGCACGAAAATCTCCTCGCGGCGGTCGCCTGGACCGCCGGCGCCGGCGAGGTGGAGCTGCAGGTACGCCTCGTTTGCGCGCTCCGGCTCTACTGGGCGATGCGCGGGAACTTCGCAGAGGCGCGCGGCCTGTTCGAGCGAGCGATCGCGGACAGCCGCGGCGCACCGGCGCTGCACGCCGCCGCGCTGTTCCACGGCGCCAGCTTCGCCTTCCGCCGTGGCGATCTCGAAACCGCACGGAGCGAGTGGACGACCGCGCTCGGCCTCTTCACCGAGCTCGGCGACGAGGAGGAGGCCGCGCGCTGCACCGCCGAGCTGGGCGCCATCGCAATCGCCGAGCGCGACCTCGAGCGCGCGGAGCGCCTGTACCGCGAGGCGGCGGCGGCGTTCGCCGCGCACGGGCGGACGATGCGCGAATGCGCGGCGCTCGGCAACATCGCCGCAATCGCCGCCGAGCGCGGCGACTTCGAATCTGCGGAAGCGCAGGGCGAGCGAGTCGTCGGGCTGCAACGAGAGGTCGGCGACCACGAAGGGCTCGCGATCTCGCTGCACAACCTCTCCCGGGTGAAGCTCCGGCTCGGCCACCTGGACGAGGCGCAGCGCTGCTGCGCGGAGGCGCTGCAGGTGGCCCTGCAGCTCGCCCACAAGGAGATCCTGGGCTACGGCCTCGGCTCCGTCGCGGAGATCGCGCACACGCGCGGCGAGCACGAGCTCGCGGCCCGCCTGCTCGGCGCCGGCGAGGCGATCTTCGAGGAAACCGGCGTGCAGCGTTTCGGCGAGGAGGCCGAGGCGTGGAAGCGCACGGCGGACGCGCTGGCCGCCGAGCTCGGCGCCGAGCGGCAGCGCGAGCTGATGCGCGAAGGCGCGGCGCTCCAGCTTGCGCAGGCAGTCGCCGAGGCCGACGCGGCAGTCCGTTAAGGCGATCGCAATCGGCTCTTAAGCGTCCCGGCGCATCGTCCTTCGCACCATCGCATCGCAGAAGGAGGACGAGAGATGAGGCACAGGATCACCATCGCCGCGGCGCTTCTCGCGCTGGCGGCATTCGCCGCGGGCACCGGCTCGGCGGCGACCACCCGCCACCAAACGGGTCGCACCTGGTTCGTCACGGCCGGCGCGCAGGCGCGGGTCGCGAACGCGAAGCACGGCGTCCAGGTGGCCGAGTACCTGCCGAGCGAGGTCTGGATCGACGCCGGAGACTCGGTCGTCTGGAACGTCCCGACGGGCGAGCCGCACACGATCACCTTCCGGGCGAAAGGCCAGCGGCTGCCGGTGTTCAACCCGGCGAACCCGCTGGTCTCGCAGCGCCAGGGCGGCTCGGTCTATGCCGGCCAGGGCTACTTCAACTCGGGCGTCATGCCGGCCGCCGCGATCGGCGGCCCGAAGAACGCGCCGACGACATACCGGCTCACGTTCACGAAGCCGGGCGACTACACCTACTACTGCCTGCTGCACGGCGAGATGGTCGGGACGGTGCACGTACTGCCGGCCGGCACGCCGGTGCCGTTCTCGCAGGCGCAGTATCGAGTGCAAGGTGCGCGGCAGGCGAAGGCGTTGATCGGCCGCGCGATGATGCTGGAGCGGGTGGCCCTGCAGGTCGCCCAGACGGGCGGTCGGCTCGTCGTCGCAGGCACCGGTGACGGCGCGATCGAGGACCAGGACTACTTCCCGGCGCGGCTGACGATCCACGTCGGCCAGTCGGTGACGTTCCTGAACCTCGACCCAGAGGCACCGCACACCGTCACCTTCGGCGTCGAGCCGAAGCAGCCGGGCGCGGTCGCGATGCCGTACGGCAACGCGAACGCGTTCACGGGCGGCAACCTGAACTCCGGCTACTTCGGGGTGAAGCCGCCGTGGGCGGGGCCGAAGTGGACGGTGACGTTCACGAAGGCGGGCGTCTTCCGCTACCACTGCGCGCTGCACGACGACAACGGCATGAAGGGCGTCATCGTCGTCAAGGCGTAGGGCGAACGAGGCGGTGGGCCGGTCGCCCGGCCCACCGCGCTCTACATCTGGGGCACGCGTGCAAGCAGGGCGGTCGCGATCGACTCGAGCAGGGCCGCGGGCACGAGTTGCGGCTGTCCGTTCGCGTCCGGGACGCTGGACAGGGCGACCTGCAGGAAGGTTCTCCCGCGCAGCACGGCGATGTGGCTCCCCGCCTCGTAGGCCTCAGCGCCGATGCCCGGCACCGGCACCGGGCCGCACTGCCGCGGATCGACGACGGCGACGATCGCGTGGCCGAACGGCGCCGACATGGATCCCGACGTGCTGCACGACGGGCCCGAGTAGCGGCAGCCGCCGACCCCTCGCGACCGGAGGTCGAAACCGGCGCCGGCTCGCACTAGATTCGGGGCCGTGGAAGCCGGTCCGGCAACCGCACGCCGCCGGCACGACCTCGCGGCGCTCGTCGCGCTCGCCGCCGGATGCGCGCTGACCGTCACGCCCTGGGGCGGCTACGACCGCAAGTGGCGGTGGACCGGCTTCGAGCGCAACGCGACGCTCTGGGACTGGCTGCACATGAGCCTCCTGCCCCTCGCGCTCGCGGCCGTGCCGCTCTGGCTCCGCTACCGGCGCCGGCTCCGGCTCGTGCACCACGCGACGCTCGTCACGACCGCGACCGCCTTCAGCCTCCTCGTCGCCCTCGGGTACGCCCTCCACTGGTCGTGGACGGGCTTCCCGGGCAACCGGCTCTGGGACTGGCTCGAGCTGCTCGTGCTGCCGCTCGCGGTCGCGCTCGTGCCCGTGTGGGCGGAGACCTCGCGCCGGGTGCGCCCGCGGCACCTCGTCGCGCTCGCGGCGGTGGCGACGGGACTGGCGGTGACAGCGGTCGGCGGCTACCGCTACGGCTGGCGCTGGACCGGCTTCGAGGGCAACACCCTCTTCGACTGGATCCAGCTGCTGATCGCGCCGCTGGTGCTGCCGCTCGTGCTCGTGCCGATGACCGCCTCGTGGCTGACGGTGGACCGCGAGGCGCCGGCTGCCGAGGCGCCCCCGGCGCAGCCGGTTCGCGAGAACGAGAAGCGACTGCCCTGGCGCGACATGACGTAGGTGCGTTGAAGCTGAAATACCGCCACGCCCGGACGGCCGCAAGTCATCGGTCGAGGCCCAGGTCCGGCCCGCCGCGCTGTTACCGTCGCACGAATGCGCCCGCAGCTCCTTCTCGCCGCCGCCGCGGCCGCCCTCGCCGCAACCGTCGTCGGCGCCGGCAACGCTCCGCCCGCCCGGGCTGTGGTGGGCGGCCAGCCCGCGCAGGTGCAGTCCGCGCCCTGGACCGCCTACGTGCAGTACCAGGACGCCCCCGACTCGTACTACCGCTGCACCGGCGCCATCGTCGACGCCTCGCACGTCGTCACCGCCGCGCACTGCCTCTTCAACGAGGACGACCAGGCCGCGCAGCCGTCCCAGATGCTCGTCGACGCCGGACTCTCGAACTTCTTCGGGCCGACGGCGACGGACGCGCCGCAGGTGATGGAGGTCTCCGCCGTCCGCATCCATCCGGGCTACTCGCGCCACGGCGGCCCCGACGATCCCGACGACGTTGCCGTGCTCACGCTCGCGACGCCGCTCGACCTCTCCGGTCCGGCCGTGAAGGCGATCGCGCTGCCGGTGGCGGGCGGGCCGTTCCCGGCGGGCGCGGCGGTGACGGACACCGGCTTCGGACGCACCGACCCGGCCACGAGCGCGGCGGGGCCGCTCAACTCGATGACCGCCGCGATCGGCCCGCAGGGCGCGTGCGGCGACGCGCCCGACGACTCCGAGTCCGTCGCCGCCAACGGGGCCGTGCTCTGCCTCACCTCTCCGACGAGCGCCGCCTGCAACGGCGACAGCGGCAGCGGCGTCGTCACCGCGGGCCCGAACCCGGTGCTGATCGGCATCGTCGACGCCTCGGCCGGCAACTGCGACGTCGGCGGCGCCGTGCTCGCCGCCTACGTCGGCGCCCCCGAGATCCTCCGGTTCGTGCAGGGCGACGACCACCCGCCCACCGCACCCCGGCCCTCGAGGGCCGTCCCGGTGCAGGTGCACTGGTCGACGCGGCGCGCGGTCGTGGGGTCGACAGTCACCTGCTCGACTCCGGCCTGGATCGTGCCCGGCCGCGTCGCCTACACCTTCCTCGACGCACGCACCTCGCGCGTCCTGCACGGCGGCAGCGCCGCCTACCGCGTGCCGAAGAGCCTCGTCGGGCGGCGCATCGTCTGCCGGGTCGCGGTGACGAACGACGGCGGCACGACCGTCGCGCGCTCGGCCCCGACGCCGACGGTCGGCCCGGCCCCCAGGCACGCCAAGCATCCGAAGCGCAAGCGCTGACGCAGGCAGGGCCGTGCTACGGTCCTCGAGTCGAGCGAGTACCGGTCGCGCGCACCAGCGCCTCCCCCTGCCCGTTCCGTCGGTCGCAGCAGGAGGCGGCGGGGAGCGCAGCGAGGGACGCCGGAGGCCGCGAAGCCGCTCGACCGAACAACGGAGGCCCGCCCGACTCGCCCGAAAGGAGCGTGCGTTGAAGGGAACGATGATCTGGTTCACCCACGCGAAGCACCACGGCTTCATCCGCACCGAGGAGGGCGAGCGCCTGCTCGTCGAGGATTCCGGGTTCGCGCCCGGTCAGCTCGTCGGACCGCGCTGCGCCGGCACGCGCGTCACCTTCCAGCGGGTGGAACCGGACGACGGCGTCGCCCGCGCGACGAGCGTCGTCGTGGAGCCGCTCGTCGAGCCGCGCCGGGCCCGCCGGCGCCGGGGCTGAGACATGGCAGGCAGACGCCCGGAGACGATGTTGAAGCGCGCGCGCGAGCAGGCCGTTCGCGAGCGCAGGGAGCGGAAGCAGGCGAAGCGCGAGGCGCGCGCCGCCGAGCGGCGCCAGCAGGCGGCGGACGATCTCCCCGTCGACGATCGGCCGCAGGACGGCGCGCCGACCGGGGACTGAGCATCCGCGTCACCCGACGCGAACGACGAAGAACGCGATCGCGACGTACTGGCAGGCGATCGCGTCGGCACGGCGAGCCGTGCAGCGACCGTCGCACGCGGGACAGCGGATCAGTCGCGGCCGAGCAGCCGGTCGACCGCGCGGTCGAGCTCGCCCAGCTCGGTGGCGCCGACCTCGCGCACCGTCCCGTCCGAGTCGACCAGCACGTTCGTCGGCACGCCGCGGATGCCCAGCAGCCGCGCGTAGTCGCTCGTCTCGTCCATCAGGATCGTCCCGTCGATCCCCCACAGCTCGCAGAACCGCTCGACCTCCGGCCGCGGGTCGGTGCCCTCCCAGATGTCGACCAGCACCACGTCGAGGCCCGACCGGACCTCCTCGCGGCGGCGCAGTTCCTCGAGGAACGGCGCCTCCGCGTTACAGGGACCTCACCAGCTGGCGAAGAAGTTGATGATGTACTTGCGCTCGGCCCACTCGCGGCTGGAGCGGCGCTCGCCGGTGCGGAAGTCGACCAGCTCGAAGTCGGGCAGCTTCTGCCCCACGAGCGGGTGCGGCTCCTCGGGCGGCCGCGCCTTCGGCGCCCCGACGAGCAGGTCCTCGACGACCGAGAGCGTGCCGCTCCCGGCGTTCGCGACGAGCAGCCGGCGGTCGTGCGGGTCGACGACCACTCCGCCGGGGCCCTCGCCGACCGGGATGCGCGACCACTCGGCGCCGTCGGCCACGCCCACGACGCTGACGGTGCCCGCGCCGCGGTTCGAGACGTAGATGCGGTCGTGGTCGGGCCCGACGTTCAGCCCCACGGGCGCGCGGCCCACGCGCAGCTCCTCGAGCACCGCTCGCCGCTCGAGGTCGATGCGCGCGACCGTCGCCGCCAGCGAGTTGGCGACGAACGCCTCGCCGCGTTCCGGCACGACCCCGATCGCGCACGCGCCCGTGCCCAGCTCGACGCGGCCGATCTGGTCGAAGCTCGCCGCGTCGACGAAGATCGCCGAGGCGGCGATGAAGTTCACGCACACGAGCAGGCCGCGACCCGCGTCGACCCCGACCGCTCCGGCGCCCGGCTCGGCGTCGATCGTGGCGAGCGTCTCGAGCGTGTCGAGGTCGATCACGCTGACCGTCGAGCCCAGCGAGTTGCCGCAGTAGAGCCGCCGGCTCTCGAAGTCGGCGGTGAGGCCCGACGGGTAGGCGCCCACCGGCACCGTCGCCTCGAGTCGCAGCGTCGCGGCGTCGACGACGGAGACGGAGTCGGAATGCGCGTCGGCGGTGAAGATGCGGCTCGTCGCCGGGTCGAAGACGATGTCGATCGGCTCGGCGCCCACCGGCACGGTCGTCACCGCCTCGGCGGCCTCGAGGTCGACGACCGTGACGAGGTCGCTGCGCGAGCAGGCGACGTACGCGCGGCGCCGCTCCAGGTCGACCGCGACGCCCTCCGGGTCGAGGCCGACCGGGATCTCGGCGATCGTCCGGCACGGCGCGACCGCGTCGACGCGGCAGGCGGCGCCGGCCGCGTAGGGACCGAGGCCTTCCATCTCCTCTTCCAGACGCTCGGTCACTCGAGCGACCTTAACCCACGCAGCTGAGCGTCAGCCGAGATGCGCGACGGTGGCGCCGTCGCGCGAGTCGGATTCCTGCCGCTCGACGAGCCGATGCTGCGCCAGCTCGTCGCGCGCGGCCGACCGCAGGGCGCCGGTTCCGCGCCCGTGCACGACCCGCACGCGGTCGAGCCCCGCCAGCGCCGCCTCGTCGACGAAGGCCCGCACCGCCTCGCGCGCCTCCTGCGCCCGCATGCCGCGTACGTCGAGCTCGTCGGAGACGTCTCCGCGCGCGGTTGCGAGCACCCGCACCGGCGGCGGCTCGGGCCCCGGGGAGCGGACGGCCGAGGGACGCAGCCGCGCCAGCGGGATGCGGACGCGCAGCCCGCCGGGGCCGAGCACCTCGGCGTCGTCGCCGGCGATCGAGGCGATCGTGCCGCGCACGCCGACGTCGGCGGCCTCGACCGGATCGCCGGGCGCGAGCGGCCCCGTCGGCGGCAGCGGGCCGCTCGCCTCGCGCAGCGCCCGCTCGGCGCGCTCCGAGCGCTCGCTGGCGGCGCCGAGCCGCCGGTCGCGGCGGCGCTCGGCCTCGGGCGCCTCCCGCCGCCGCGCCGCCTCCTGCCTGCGTGCCTCGCGGATCTCCTCGCGCAGGCCGGCCAGCTCCGCCCGGGCGGCGGCGAGGTCGCGCTCGGCGCCGGCGATCGCCCGCTCCCGCTCACGCTCGGCCGAGGCGCGCACCCGCTCCAGCTCGGCCGCGAGCTCCGCTTCGCGTTCACGCGCGCGGCCGGCCTCCCGCTCGGCGTCGCGCCGGGCGCGCGCGGCGGCGGCCCGCTCGGCGGCGGCGGCCCGCTCGGCCTGCTCGGCCTCCTCCAGCAGCTCGGCCACGCGCAGCCGCGCGGGCTCGACCAGGGCACGGGCGTGGTCGACCACCTCGGCGTCGAGTCCCAGCCGCGCCGCGATCTGCAGCGCCCGCGACGTTCCCGGGCGGCCGAGCGCGACGCGGTAGAGCGGCTCGTGCGTCTCGGCGTCGAAGCCCGTCGCCGCGTTGAGAACCCCCTGGGTGGCGCTCGCCCACTCCTTCAGCTCGGCGTAGTGCGTCGTCACCGCCGTCAGCCGCGCCTGCCGCGCCAGCCGCACGAGCAGCGCCTGCGCGAGCGCCGATCCCTCGACGGGATCGGTGCCGGCGGCGACCTCGTCGAGCAGCACGAGCGAGCGCTCCGTCGCCGCCTCGAGGATCGCGACCAGGTTCCGGACGTGGCCGGAGAAGGTGGAGAGGCTCATCGCGATCGACTGCTCGTCGCCGATGTCGGCCAGCACGTGGTCGAACACCGGCAGCCGCGCCTCGCGCGCCGGCGGCCGCAGGCCGCACTGATGGAGCACCGCCGCCAGGCCGAGCGTCTTCAGGGCGACGGTCTTGCCGCCGGTGTTCGGGCCGCTGACGACGAGCGCGCGGGCGGCGCCGAGATCGAGGTCGATCGGCACGGCCGTCGCGGGATCGAGCAGCGGATGCCGCGCGCCGAGCAGGCGCACCTCGTCAGCCACCTCGACGGCGGCGCCGCGCCAGCCCCGTGAGAGCGCCCCGCCGGCGACCGCGAGGTCGACGGCCGCCGTCGCGCGCACGAGCAGGTCGAGCGCCGCCTCCCGCTCGCCCACCCGCGCCGACAGCTCGCGCAGGATCCGCTCCGCCTCCTCGCGCTCGGCGCTCGCCGCCTCGGCGAGCCGGTTGCCGAGCTCGACGAGCGCGAACGGCTCCACGAACAGCGTCTGCCCCGAGCTCGAGGCGTCGTGGACGATCCCCGGCACGCTCGCACGGGCGGACGCGCGCACCGCGAGCACGGGGCGGCCGCCGCGCTCGGTGACGAACCGCTCCTGCAGCGCGGCCTGCGCGTCGGGCGAGCGCGCGATGCGGTCGAGCTCCGCGCGCGCCCGGTCGTGGCCGCGGCGCAGCTCGGTGCGCAGGCGCCGCAGGAGCGGCGAGGCGGCGTCGCGCAGGTCGGAGCCGTCCGGCTCGACCGCCGCGTCGATCGCCGTCGCGAGGACCTCGAGCGTCGGGTCGAGCGGCTCGAGCTCGGCGGCGAGGAGCGGCGCGCGCTCGCGCTCGCCCAGCAGCGCCTCGCGCGCCGCCAGGGCGACCGAGACGGAGACGGCCACCCGCCGGAGCTCGAGCGGCGAGAGGGACCCGCCGCGAGCCGCGCGCTCGGCGGCATCGCGCAGGTCGGACACGCCGGCCAGCGCCGGCTCGGCCGCTCCGTCGAGCAGCGCGACCGCCTCGCTCGTCCGGGCCTGGCGCTCGGCCACCTCGGCCGCGTCCCCCGAGGGCGCGAGCGCGAGCGCCAGCTCCGTCCCGACCGGCGTCGCCGCCCGGCCGGCGAGCCGCTCCAGGACGACGCCGAGCTCCAGGGCCTCGAGGGCGTGCCCGTCCACCGCGCCAGTGTAGGAGGGACGGGGATACGCCGAATCGGGGATTCACGGCCGGGCCTCTCCGGCCGATCTCCTGGGAAGTCGCGGGCAACGGACTGCCCGCTCGGATTGCCAAGGAGGGCAGATGGCCGCTGCTGCGGCGCGCCGGCCTGCACGGCCTGCGCACGGGACCGTCACGAGAGTGCGCCGATTCGCGCACGCGCCCTTGTGCGGGCGCGGCCGGTCCGCTCCCCTGGGAGTCGAGGCGTCGGCGTGGCGTCGCCGCACCGGGATGCTCGCCTGCGCGCTCATCGCCCTCGCGGCGCTCGCCGCCGCCTGGTCGCCGCCGACCTCGGCGCCGACGGACGCCGCCCTGCGGACCCCTCCGAAGACGGTCGCGGCGACGCGGCAGGCGGCCGCGGCCCCGGCCGCGGCTCGGCACGTCGCCGCCTCGGCCCTCCGGATCGCCGTCGTCGACACGGGCGTCGCGGCGGTCGGGCCGCTCGCGGGCCAGCTCGTCGCCGGCGCCGACTTCGTCGACCAGAACGGCACGACCGACGACCACAACGGCCACGGCACGGCGATGGCGAGCATCGCGGGCGGCCTCTGCGGCGCCTGCGCGATCGAGCCGGTCCGCGTGCTCGGCGACTCGGGGATGGGGACGACCGACCTCGCCGCGAAGGGCGTGAGCTGGGCCGCCGCGAACGGCGCGCGCGTGATCAACCTCTCGCTCACCTCGCGCGGCCCCGACCCGGCGCTCACCACCGCCATCGAGAACGCCGTGGCCGGCGGCGCCGTGGTCGTCGTCGCGGCGGGCAACTCGGGCTCGACGGACCCGGCCGCGGAGGGATACCCCGGGGCCTCCGCGACCGACGCGATCACGGTCGGCTCCGTCGATCCCTCCCGGCAGCTGTACCCCTGGTCGAACCACGGCTCCTGGGTGCGCCTGGGGGCGCCCGGGGTGCTCGACGCGCTCTCGACCCGGGGCACGCCGGTGACGGCGACCGGCACCTCCGGGTCGGCGGCCTACGTGAGCGGCGTCGCGGCGCTGCTCCTCGGCTGCAACCCAGCCCTGACGCCCGCGCAGGTGCGCGCCCTGCTGACGAGCTCGGCGACGCCGGTGCCGTCGCTCGGCGGCGGCCTGGTCGACCCGCAGGCGGCCCTGCGAGCGGCCGGCTGCGCGTAATCCGGGTTGAAAACAGCCTGATTCTGGGTCACGATCGGAGAGTGCCGCCCGCGCGCGGCGCCCCCCGATGGCCCACCCCCTGACGCACATCGCCGCGCCGCGAGACGGCGGCGCGACCCTCGCCATGGCCCGCCGCGGGCACCTGCTCGTGGGCGCGGCGACGGCGCTGCTGCTGGTGTGCGCGGGGGCGGCCCGCGGCAGCTACTTCCCCGGCTCGTGGGGCTGGCTCGTCGTCGCATGCGCGTGGGCCGCGCTGCTGGCGCTCGTCCTGCAGGCGGAGGTGGAGGTCGGCCGCGTCGCGACCTGGACGCTCGCCGCCTGGGCGGCGGTGACCGGCTGGACGCTGCTCTCCGTCGCCTGGAGCGCCGACGTGACGCAAACGGTGCTGGAGGCGCAACGCACGCTCGTCTATCTCGCCGCGTTCGGAGCGGCGATGCTGCTCGCGCGACGGGCGCCCGGCGCGCTCGCGGCCGGGGCCGTCGTCTCGACGACCGCGCTCTGCGCCTACGCCCTCGCGACGCGCCTCGTGCCCGACCGCTTCGGCGTGATCGACTCGATCGGCGGCTACCGCCTCTCGGAGCCGATCGGGTACTGGAACTCGCTCGGGCTGCTGGCCGGGATGGGCACCCTGCTCGCGCTCGGGCTCGCCGCGCGCAGCAGCACCCCGCTGCGCCGCGCGCTCGCCGCGGCGCCGCTGCCGCTGCTCCTGACGACGCTGTACTTCACCTTCAGCCGCGGCGGCTGGGCCGCGACCTTCGCGGGCCTGCTCGCGGCGCTGCTGCTCGACCGGCGGCGGCTGCAGGCGCTCTCGGCGACCGTGCTGCTCGCGCCGTGGCCGGCGCTGGCGATCCTGCTCGCGAGCCGCTCGCACGCGCTGACGACCCGCGGGACCCCGCTCGCGCAGCAGATCCACCAGGGCCACCGGCTCGTGCTGCCGCTGCTCGGTCTCTGCGTCGCGGCCGCGGCGGCGTCGGCCGCCGTCGCGCTCGTCGAGCCGCACGTCGCACTGCCGACCCGGCCGATCGAAGCGGGCCTCGCGGCGATCGTCGTCGCCGCCTGCCTCGTCGGCTTCACGACCTACGGCTCGCCCTGGCATCTCGCCGCCCGCGCCTGGCACGGCTTCGTCTCGGGGTCGCCGGCGGGCGGGCCCGACCTGAACGGCCGGCTCTTCCACCTCTCCGGCAGCGGCCGCGTCACGCAGTGGAAGGTGGCGTGGCGGGAGACGCAGGCGCATCCCGTGCTCGGCTCCGGCGCCGGCACCTACGAGCGCTACTGGAATCGCGACCGCCCGGTGGGCAGCAAGGTGCGCGACGTCCACAACCTCTACCTGGAGGCCCTCGCAGAGCTCGGCCCGCTCGGGCTGGCGCTGCTGGCGGCGACGCTCGGGCTGCCGCTCGCCGCCGCAGCCCGTCGCCGCGCGGAACCGCTGGTGCCGCTCGTCGCCGGCGCCTACGTCGCCTATCTCGTCCACGCCATCGTCGACTGGGACTGGGAGATCGCGAGTGTCACCCTCGTCGCGGTGCTGTGCGCGGCGGCCGTGTGCAACCGCGACGCGCCGGCGCTGCGCCTCGGCCGCCGCGCGCGCTTCGCGGCCGTGGCGGTCGCCGGCGCGGCCGGCGTGGCGGGCCTCTACGGGCTCGCCATGCAGACGACGCTCTCGCGCATCGGCGGGACGCCGGCGCACGCCGCCCGCGAGGCGCGTCACGCGTCCGACCTGCAGCCGTGGTCGACCGAGCCGTGGCGGCGCCTCGCGGCGGTCGACGTCGCCGCCGGCCGCTTCGCCGGCGCGCGCGTGGCGCTCCGGCGCGCGGTCGCGCAGGACCCCGGCGACGCCTCGCTGTGGCTGGCGCTCGCCCAGGCCTCCGACGGCCGGGAGCGAGTGCACGCCATGGACCGGGCGGCGGCGCTCGACCCGAAGAGCCCCGCGCTCGCGGCGTTCCGGCAGACGCTCGTCTCCCTCAGCGGTCTCCCGGCGGGCGGATGATCGGCCGCCGCGATCCCTTCGCCCAGCCGGAGGTGCTCGTGCGCCGCCTCTACGGCTACGTGGCGTACGCGATCGGCGACGGCCCCGACGCCGAGGACGTGACGAGCGAGGCGTTCGAGCGCGGGCTGCGCTACCGCTCGAGCTACGACGCCGGCCGCGGGACGCCGCTGACCTGGCTGATCGCGATCGCCCGCCGCGTGATCGCCGACCGCGCGGCACGCGTGCTGCCGGTGCCGACCGACCAGCTGGGCGAGGAGCCGTCGCACGAGGACGTCGAGGGCGAGTCGGTGCTGAAGCTGTCGGTGCGCGCCGCCGTCGCGCGGCTGCCCGAGCGCGACCGCGAGCTGGTCGCGTTGCGCTACGGCGCCGACCTGACCGCGCGGCAGATCGCGGAGCTGCTCGAGCTGAAGACGAACGCCGTCGAGGTGGCGTTGCACCGGCTGCACGCGCGGCTGCGCGACGAGCTCGACCGGCGCCCGGCGGCGCCGCCGGAAGACGTCCGTAAGGGTCTGGACCCCGCCACCGGTATGTAGCGCGAACGTCGAATCCCCGACGACCGCTCCCGGAAGGAAAAACGACCAACGTGAACATCCGCTGGTGGAACGACAACTCGAAGCTGGAGGCGCGGCTCCGCGCCGCCCGTCCGGAGGCGCCGGACGAGCTCGTCAGGAGCCTCTCCGCCCGCGCGCGCCGCGGACGCGGCCTCCGGCCCGCACCTCGCATCGCCTTCGCCGGCCTCGCGTCGGCCGTCATGCTCGTCGGCCTCGCGGCCGTCGGCGGGATCGGCCGCGCAGCCTCGGAGATCGTCCACGTCGTGCGCATCTCGACCGGCCAGACGAACGTCTTCGGCCATCGCATGGCGCTCCACGTCGTCACGTTCAGCGCGGCCAACGACCAGTACGGCGGCGGCGGCGGTGGCGGCGGCGGCAACTCCGGCGGCGGCGGTGGCGGCGGTGGCGGCAACTCCGGCGGCGGTGGCGGCGGCGGTGGCGGCGGCGGGCCCGCCGGCGGCGGCAACCCCGGGAACAACGGCAACAACGGCAACAACGGCAACAACGGCAACCAGACGCACGGCAACACGACGAGCCAGGCGAACACCCCGGGGAGCGTCAGCGTGGCCGCACCGGCCGGCGCCGGCTCCGTCGACGTCACCTGGCCCGCCGGCACGTTCAGCTCGACCGTCGTCGTGACGGCCGACTCGGCGCCGCCGCAGGTGACGAGCAGCGCCCTGATCGGCGGTCGCTCCGGCGACAACCAGCTCGTCAGCATCGTCGCGACGAACGCGTCGGGCACGGTCGTGCACGAGCTGGCCAAGCCGCTCGACGTCCTGTTCTCGAACCCGCCGAAGAACTTCGTCCCGGTCATCTCGACCGACGGCGTCAACTTCCGCGCGGTCGCGAAGATCACCGGGCCCGACCTGCCGGCCGGTCAGCAGGACGGCTACTACGTCGACGCGCAGGGGAACATCCACATCCTGACGCGGCACCTGACGATCTTCGCCGTGCTCTACTCGGCGAACGTCGACGTCTCGGAGAGCGGGAAGAAGACGCCGCAGGCCGGCAGCGGCCTCTTCGGCGATCCGACCCGCAACCACGTCGGCGCGCCGGTGCTGGAGCAGGTGGGCCAGATCGGGACGCCGAAGACGGTGAAGGGTGCGCGCGTCGTGCCGTTCACGTTCTTCGTCGACGAGCAGGCGGCCACCTACGTGTCGATCTTCGACGCGGACGGCAACCGGGTCACGATCGAGCGCAACGGCACCAAGATCCGCGGGCATCGCTACACCGGCACGCCGGTGAAGACGCTGCACCTCGCGATCCTGCGGCCGGGCACGATCCGGACCGCCCTGCGGATCCCGTCGCGGCTGCTGAAGGCAGGCGAGAAGTACAGGATCCGCGTGACCGCGATCGACTTCGACGGTCACAAGACGATCAACTACGTGGAGTTCACCGCGTAGGCTCGACGGGATCGACGTTCCTCAGGGGGGCGGCCGCGAGGCCGCCCCCCGGCGGTTCAGGGCTCAGGCGGCGCGGTCGCCGAGGGCCGTGACGGGCTCCGGCGCCGGCGTCTCGGCCCAGTGGTACTTGCCGCCGCGCAGCAGCGAGGCGAGCGCGGCGACGAGGCAGGCGGCGATGGCGAACACGAAGGCGTAGACGAGCGCCGTGTGGAACGGCCCGGAGATGAGGTGCGGGAAGAAGCTGCGGCCCGTCAGCGCGTGCGCCTGGCCCGCCGGCAGCGAGCCGAGCACGTGCGGGCCGAGCAGCGTCGCGACCGGGTTGTAGCCGAGGAACGACGCGAACAGGGTCGCCACCGGCGGCAGCTGCGAGATGCGCGTCGCGTCGGCCGCCGGCACGCCGTGCGCGACCAGCCCGGTGTCCAGCGCGTGCGGCAGCCCGGAGGCGAGGCCGACGATCATCAGCGAGAAGAAGAGGCCGATCGAGAGCACGCTCGCGGCGTTCTGGAAGGTCGCGTTCATGCCGCCGCCGACGCCGCGCTGGGAGGGCGGCAAGCTGTTCATCACGCCGGCGCGGTTCGGCGAGGAGAAGAGGCCCATCCCGATGCCGTTCAGCAGCAGGATCAGCGCGAACCAGACGTACGAGAAGTCGACCGGCAGGATCATCAGCAGCACGAAGCTGCCGGCCGCGATCACCATCCCGCCGGTGGCGAACGGCCGCGCGCCGAATCGGTCGGAGAGGTAGCCGGAGACCGGCCCGGCGATCAGGAACCCGGCGATCAGCGGCAGCATGTAGATGCCCGCCCAGAGGGGCGTCTGCGAGAAGTCGTAGCCGTGCTCGGGCAGCCAGATGCCCTGCAGCCAGATGATCAGGATGAACTGCAGGCCGCCGCGGCCCATGGCTGCCAGCAGCGTCGCCAGGTTGCCCGCGGTGAAGGCGCGGATGCGGAAGAGGTCGAGCCGGAACATCGGCTCGTCCACGTGCAGCTCGATCGCGACGAAGGCCGCGAGCACCGCGACGCCGCCGATCAGGCAGCCGAGCACGAACGGGTCCGTCCAGCCCATCGTGTGCCCGCCGTAGGGCTGGATGCCGTAGGTGATGCCGATCATCACGGCGATCAGCCCGACCGCGAAGGTCGCGTTGCCCCACCAGTCGATGCGCGCCGCCTTGCGCTGGCCGAGCTCGCGCAGCTTGCGGTAGGCCCAGACGGTGCCGAACAGGCCCACCGGCACCGAGACGAGGAAGATCAGCCGCCACTGCACCGGCGCCAGGACGCCGCCGAGCACGAGCCCGAGGAACGAGCCGGCGATCGCGGCCACGCCGTTGATGCCGAGCGCGAGCCCGCGCTGATCGGGCGGGAAGGCGTCGGTGAGGATCGCGCTCGTGTTCGCGAAGAGCATCGCGCCGCCGACCCCCTGGCCGATCCGCATCCCGATCAGCCACAGCGCGGCGGCGCTCCCGTGCATCCAGGTGACCGAGAGCAGGATCGAGAAGAGCGTGAAGACGGCGAAGCCGAGGTTGTAGATGCGCACGCGGCCGACCATGTCGCCGAGCCGGCCGAGGCTCACGACGAGCACCGCGGTGACGACCAGGAAGCCGAGGATCAGCCAGAGCAGATAGCTCGTGTTGCCGGGCGCCAGCGGGTTCACGCCGATGCCGCGGAAGATGTCCGGCATCGCGATGAGGAGGATCGACGAGTTGATCGTCGCCATCAGGACGCCGAGCGTCGTGTTCGACAGCGCGATCCACTTGTAGTCCAGCCTCATGCCGTGCTCCATCGCCGCTCCTGACTCCTCGAAACCTGCCGTATACGTCAATTTATCGACTGAGTGTCCGCGGCGGATCGGCGAGCTCGCCCCGGCGGAGCGCGTGGCGCTGGCGGTTCTCGACACCCTGACCGAGAGCTAGGCTCGGGAAGTGACCGAGCGGCAGACCTCCCGCCTCGCCCGCGCGCTGGCGCTCGTCGCCGCGCTGCGGCGTCATCGCCGCCTGCTCCGCACGCTGCAGACCCTCGCGATCGCGGTCACGGCAGCGCTCTGCGGCCTCGCCGTCGCGAGCGAGTGGTCGGAGGCCGAGCCGCGGCTCGCCGAGGCGAATCCCGGCTACCTCGTGCTCGCGCTCGCCGGCGTCGCCGCCTACTACCTCGTCTTCATCGTCGGCTGGATCCGGATGCTCGCCGCCTGGGACATCCGCATCGGCTACCGCGTGGCGCTGCAGGCCGAGATGGTCTCGATGCTCGCGAAGTACATCCCGGGGGGCGTGTGGACGCCGGCCGCGCGCGCCGTGGCGCTTCGCCGCAGCGCCGGCGTCACCGACACGCCGACGGTGCTCGCGTCGATCCTCGTCGAGGCCGGCCTGTCGGCGATCTCGGGAGTGATCGTCTTCGTCGTCAGCCTCGCCTGGGTGCGCGGCGTCGACGCGCCCTTGCCGCTGCTGATCGCGTTCGCCGTGCTCTGCGCGGCGCTCCTGCACCCGCGCGTCTTCCGCCGGCTGGCCGACAAGATCCTGCGGCCGTTCGGCGCGCACGGCGTGGAGCCGCTGCCGTTCCGGACGACGCTCAGCCTGCTCGTCTTCTACTGCGGCACCTGGCTGCTGGGCGGGCTGGCGCTGCTCTTCCTGATCCGCAGCCTCGGCTCCGATCCCGGCTGGGCGACGCTGCCGTTCCTCGGCGGCACCTCCGCGATCGGCGCGATCGTCGCCGTGCTCGCCGTGTTCGCGCCGTCGGGGCTCGGGGTGCGCGAGGCGTCGATGTACGGGATCCTGCTGGCGGTGACGAGCTCGGGCGCCGCGCTCGACGCGACGATCCTCAACCGGCTCGTGATCACGCTCGTCGAGGTGGCGCTGTTCGGCGCCGGCGTCGTCGGCTGGCGGTCGGGCCGTCGCGAGGCGCTGCAGTCGTGACGCTCGGGCGGATCGGGATCTGGAGCTTCCTGCTCGCCCGCGGCCCGATCGACGTGGCGCGCGAGTTGGCGCGCCACGCGGAGCGACTGGGCCTCGGCGCGCTCTGGTACCCGGAGACGCCGGTCCGGCGCGAGTCGCTGACCGCCGGCGCCGCCCTGCTCGCGGCGACCGAGCGGATCGGCGTGGCGAGCGGCATCGCGAGCATCTGGGCGCGCGACGGCGTCGCCGCCGAGAACGGGGCGCGGGCGCTGAACGAGGCCTGGGACGCCCGCTTCACGCTGGGGCTCGGCGTCAGTCACGCGCCGAGCGTCGCCAGCCGCGGCGGCGACTACCGGCGCCCGTTGAGCGCCATGCGCGCCTACCTCGACGCGATGGACGGCGTGGAGGGGGAGCGGGCTCCACGGCTCCTGGCGGCGCTGGCGCCGGGGATGCTGGAGCTCGCGCGCGACCGCGCCGACGGCGCGCACACCTACTTCGTCCCGCCGGAGCACACGGCAGTCGCCCGCGAGGCGCTCGGTGCCGAGCGCACGCTCGCCGTCGAGCAGGCGGTGGTGCTCGAGGCCGACCCGGAGCGCGCGCGGGAGATCGCGCGACGGCACACCGTGCGCTATCTCTCGCTGCCGAACTACCGCAACAACCTGCTGCGGCTGGGCATCGAGGCGGCCGACCTCGACGGCGGCGGCAGCGACGCGCTCGTGGACCGGATCGTCGCCTGGGGCGGCGAGGAGGCGGTGGCGGGGCGCGTGCGGGCGCACCTCGCGGCCGGCGCCGACCACGTCTGCGTGCAGGTGCTGACCGCGGACGACCGCTCGCCGCTGGCGGAGCTGGAACGGCTCGCGCCGACGCTGCTCGCGCTGTAGCCAGAACGGGCGATCCGATCGGCTCGCGATATGCGTGATGCCGGTCGGCGCAGACTGCGGTTCTGCTCCGCGTGCCGCACCTCCGCACCACGGCGCCGCCGAGCACCGCGCGTGATTCGCACCGGTCGCGGGTGCCGACGGCGGCGTACACTCGCCCCGTGCGGCGGCAGACGGCACCGTGAGGCTCGGCGTCCGTGCAGCGGTCGTCGACGGGGTGCTGCTCCGCGGCGACGTCGAGGTGGAGGACGGCCGGATCGCCGCCGTCGGCCTCGAGCCGGCCGCCGGCTCGCAGCTCGTGGCCGCGCCGGGCCTCGTCGATCTGCAGGTGAACGGCTACGCGGGCGTCGACTTCCTCGCCGCCGACGCCGACGGCTACCGCCTGGCCGGCGAGGCGTTGCTCGCGGGCGGCGTCACGGCGTACCAGCCGACGCTGATCACCTCGTCGGAGGACACCCTGCTGGCAGCGATCGGCGGCGCGACGGAGACACCCGACGGCCCGCGCCTGCTCGGCATCCACCTCGAGGGCCCCTTCCTCTCGCCGCACCGCGCGGGCGCGCACCCGCCGCAGCACCTGCGCGCACCGGACCGGGCGCTCGCCGAGCGGCTGCTCGACGCCGGACCGGTCGGGTACGTGACGCTGGCGCCCGAGCTGCCGGGCGCGCTCGAGCTCGTCGACCTGCTCCGCCGGCGGGGCGTCGTCGTCTCGTTCGGCCACACGGATGCGACCGCGGCCCAGATGCGGGCGGGCTTCGATCGCGGCGTGCGCACCGTCACCCACCTGTTCAACGCGATGCGACCGTTCGGCCACCGCGAGCCCGGCCCGGCGGGCGCGGCGCTGGCGCGTGACGACGTCGTCGTGCAGCTGATCGTGGACGGGCACCACCTTGCCGACGAGACGGTGCTGGTGGCGCTCCGGGCCGCCCCGGGGCGGCTGGCGCTCGTGACGGATGCGATGGCGGCCGCAGGCCGCGGTGACGACACCTTCCCCCTGGGCGAGACGAACGTGCAGGTGAGCGGCGGCGTCGCGCGGCGCGAGGACGGCACCCTCGCCGGCAGCACCCTGACGCTGCTCGAGGCGGTGCGGAACCTGCATGCGCTCGGCGCGCCGCTCGCCGACGCGCTCGCAGCCGCGAGCGAGGTGCCGGCCCGCGTGCTCGGCCGGCACGACGTCGGCTCCCTCCAGCCGGGCGCGCCCGCCGACGCGATCGTGCTCGACGACCGCCTGGAGCTCGTGCGCGTGCTCCGCGAAGGCCGGCCGCTCGTCGCGGCCTGACCGCCGGTTCCCGGCGTCGCGCGGCGGCGGCGTCGTGCAGACTCCCGTCATGGCCGATCCCGTCTCGTGGCTGATGATCCGCCCCGGCTGGAAGATCGTCGCCGCCGACGGCAGCGAGGTCGGCTCGGTCGACGAGGTGACCGGCGACAGCTCGAAGGACATCTTCGACGGGCTGGCGGTCGCCACCAGCGCGCTCGGCAAGCCGCTCTACGTGCCCGCCGAGCAGGTCGGCGAGATCGTCGAGGGCACCGTGCGCCTGACGGTGACGCCCGAGCAGGTCGCGGGCGAGCCGGAGTACCTGGAGCCGGCGTCGAGCGAGGAGATCGAGGCCGACAGCAAGAGCGGGATGCGCGAGAGCCTCGCGGGCGAACTGCGGAAGGTGGAAGGCGAGACGGTCGCGCCGGTGCGCCGCGAGCGGCCGATGAGCATCGGGCGGCGGCTCTACTTCGTCGTGCGCCGCCTGTTTCGCTGACGGCTCAGTCGGCGAGCGCCTCGAGCAGCTCGCCGACGCGGTGGCCGACCAGCTTGGGGGCGCGCATCGGCCGCTCGTGGTCGATGCGGTAGCGGTTGCGCCGGCCGACGCGCTCGCGCGCGACGTAGCCTGCGTCGACGAGGTCGGCGAGCACGCGGTGGGCCTGCCGCTCGGTGAGCGTCGCGCCGTCGGCGATCTCCCTGACGGTGGCGTCGGGGTTGCGGGCGACCTCGATCAGGACGGCGCCGTGCGAGCTGATGAACGACCAGGCCGGGCGGCCGGGCGACGTGCGCATGGAGCGAGCCTATCGTCCTCGCGTCATTGCGTGGTCGGGAGCGGCGGCCAGTGCGGCGAGATGCCGGGGTCGGCGAGCGTGCCGTAGGGCCGGCAGGCGCGCGGATGGGCGAGCGCCTCGCGGTCGGCGATCAGCAGCTCGTTCACGCGCGCGTTCTCGGGGACCGCGGCGCGCCAGCGCAGCCGCAGACGCTGCCCCAGCTCGACCAGCCGCCGCGGCGGCAGCGCCTCGTTCGAGCGGACGAGGAACGCGTTCGCCGTCGGCCGGCTCACCCCGACCGACGACAGGCCGGTGAACGCGGACGCCCCGCGGGTCACCTGGTCGGGGTAGGCGGCGTAGAAGAGCCAGAGCCCGTGCCGGGGCGTCTGCGGCCCGAGCAGGAACGGCGCCACGCGGAGGCACGCGTCGTCGTCGACGACACGGAGCCCGCCGATCCGCATGTCGAGGTAGCGGCCGAGCAGCGTCGCCGGGCGGCCGAACGTGAACGCGCCGGCGAGCGCGTCGCGGTTGCTCGAGCCGGTCGTCCCGAACAGCACGGCGTCGCGGCCGTTCGCCTGCACCGCGCGCGTGATCGCCGAGAGGCCGAGCTGGCGGAGCACGTTCTGGCGGGGGACGTCGACGTTGATCTCGATCGCCAGCAGGCCGCCGACGAGGAGCGCGAGCACCGGGAGCCGCCACGCTCCCGCCCAGCGGGCGATGCCCGCGCAGCCGGAGACGACCAGCAGCAGGAACGCGGGCGCGACCGGGATCACGTAGCGGTCGAAGAAGAGCGCGGACGTGCCGTTCGCCGGCACGACCGAGAAGAAGACGATCGGCGCCGCCACGGTGAGCAGCGCGAACATCGCCACCCGGCGGCGCACGAACGCGAGCACTGCGAGGCCGGCGGCGGCGAGGAGCGTGAACTCGTTCACGACGTGCGCTCCCGGAGCGAGGAAGTGCAGCGCGTCCCACCACACGGGCCTCCCGTCGAAGGTGCGGCCGGTGCGCGCGCCGGCCCCGACGCCGTAGCGGTCGCCGAGCACGTGCAGCGTCGCCGCGTAGTACGGCAGGAACCCGACGATCAGCCCGACGGCGCCCGGCCACGCCTCGCGCGCCAGCTGCCGCCACGGCCGGGGCGCCAGCAGCAGCGCGGCGCAGAACGCGACGATCGCGTAGAGCGGCGCTGTCGGATGCACGAACACGGACGCGCCGAGCGCGAAGCCCGCCGCCGCCCACCAGCCCCGGCTCGCGCGGCGCACCGCCTGCAGCGCCAGGACGGTCGCCCACATCAGCCAGGCGAAGAGCATGGCGTGCGGCCGGCCGAAGGTGGCGTACGAGACCGGGATCGGCGCCGCGGCGGTGAGCAGCACGACGCCGGCAGCCACCTCCACCCCCGCGAGCGACCGCGCGATCAGCGCGACGGCGGGCAGCGCCAGGCAGAAGAACGCGAGCGACGGCAGCCGCAGCCCCTCCAGGCTCGGCGTCCAGCCGAGCACGAAATGCTCGAGCCAGAAGTGCAGCGGGCCGCCGCCGCGCTGCGTGGAGACGATGTGGAAGATGTGCCCGAACGAGAACTGCCCGAGCCGGATCGTCAGCTCCTCGTCGACGTTCAGCGGCGCGAGCAGCACCGCGTCCCGGGCGAGCAGGACCGCGGCGACGACCGCGGCGGCCGTCGCCACCGGCAGCAGCAGCGGACGGGTGCGTTCAGTCAGGTTCGGGTGGCGCGGCTCTCCGCGAGCTCCTGCAGCTCCGGAGGCTCGGGGGCGACGCGGTACGGATGCTCGTCGGCCACGTCGGTCTCGTGGTACACGCTCTCGGCGTTGACCTCCCAGATGTCGTGGTGCGCGCCCGCGAGCAGGTTGTCGACCGCGCGCATCGCCGTGAGCATCGAGTGGTCGGAGTTGTTGTAGCGGTGCAGGCCGTTCCGCCCCACCTGCTGCAGGTTCTCGATCGTGTCGAGCCAGCGGCGGATCGCCGCAACGCGGTCGGCGTACTCGGCGTCGTAGATCGGATAGGCCTTCGGCACGCGGATCGGATAGCCGCGCTCGACCTTCGACCGCGCCGCCAGGCCCAGCCGGTCGAGCTCCGAGGCGGCCAGCTCGACCAGCTCCTCGTCGGGCTTCGTCCACAGCTCGTCGCCGGCGAAGCAGAAGTACTCCATGCCGACGCACGCCTTGTCGGAATCGGGGACCATCCACGGCGACCAGGAGCGGAAGTTCTGGATGCGGCCGACCCGCACCCCCGGCTCGTGGATGTAGATCCAGTTGTCGGGGAAGAGGTCCTCGCCGTCGACGACCAGCGCGACGCTGAGGAAGTCGCGGTAGCGCAGCCCGAGCGCCGCGTCGACGACCTCACGCGGCGGGGCCGGCTCGGTCATCAGCACGACCTCGCGCAGCGGCAGCGACGAGATCACCGCGTCCGGGTCCGCGAACGTGCGGCCGCCGGCGGCGACCTCGACGACGCGGCCGTCCTCGATCCGCAGCCGGTCGACGCGCGTCTCCAGGAGCACCTCGCCGTCCTCGTCGCCGATCGCCG
Source organism: Gaiellaceae bacterium (assembly GCA_036380895.1). Classification (GTDB taxonomy): domain Bacteria; phylum Actinomycetota; class Thermoleophilia; order Gaiellales; family Gaiellaceae; genus PALSA-600. Next base: position 48,166 of record DASVDV010000025.1, read on the forward strand.
CGGTCATCGCCTCCCACATCTGGCCGGGGCCGAAGCGCGGGTAGTTGAACTCGGAGATGAGGCTCTTGATCTTGTTGCCGCGGTTGCCGAAGAACGCCGCCTTCGCGGCGGAGAAGAACGACAGCCCCTTGATCCGCTGCGCCGCCCACTCGGCGCGGATCTCGGAGGCGGGGACGCCCCAGACCTTCTCGTTGTAGCTCTTGAAGAACAGCTCGAACAGCCGCTTGCCGAAGCGGTTCGTCACCCACTCCTCGAGCGAGTCCTCCTCGCCCTTCGGCCGCGCGGCCGCGGCGAGGTACGACGCCATGCAGCGCGCGAGCTCGACGGGGCCGAGCTTGCGGATCACGTCCGGCCCGCGCAGCGGGTAGTCGAGGAAGCGGCCGTTCCAGAAGATCCGCGACATGCGCGGGCGCAACAGGAACTCCTCGCCGAGGATCTCGTGCCACAGCGTGTCGACCTCGACCGACTTGGTGAAGAAGCGGTGGCCGCCGAGGTCGAAGCGGTAGCCGTCGCGCTCGATCGTCTTCGCGATCCCGCCGACCTGGTCGTCGGCCTCGAGCACCACGACGCCGCGGCCGGCCTTGCCGAGCAGGTAGCCGGCGGTGAGTCCGGCGGGCCCTCCGCCGAGCACGAGCGTCGTGGAGTTCGTGTCGATCGTCATAGAGCAGCGTGACCCCCGGCGCAGAGGAGGGAGCCTAGCTGACGCGTTCGTACACGAACGCCTGCATCAGCTTGAAGTAGTTCTCGTGCACGGCGACCTCGTTCGTCCACGCGTGGCGGACGAGCCGGACCCGCGGATCGTGCGCGAGCAGCGTCCGCCAGCTGCCGGAGCGCTGCCACACGAGCTTCGTCCAGGTCGCCTTCCAGGCCTGGTAGCTGCGGAAGACCGGCGAGACGACGACGAACTGCTCGCCGGGCTTCACGGTGCGGAGGAGCGCGTCGAGCGTCGGCCGCGGCCCGGCGGCCCGGAGCCGGGTGACGGCGTCGCGCCAGTCGAAGATCTGCGGGTCGGGGACGGGCCCGATCGTGGTGGCGTAGCGGAAGCCGGGGCCCAGGTAGTAGCGGAACACCGGCACCTGCTCGGGCTGCGTCGAGACGACCAGCTCGCCCGGGTGCATCCCGGGCAGGACGGCGGCGGCGATCTGCTTCGCGTTCTCCTTGTTGTCCTTCTGCACCGAGCCGATCCAGAAGAAGAGGACGACCACCATCGCCGCCGCGCCGAGCCAGCCGGCCCGCGCGATGCCGCGCGCCGAGATCACCACGAGCGGGCCGAGCAGCGCGGCGAAGTAGCGGCCCGTCCACTCGGGGGTGGCGAACGACAGCACCCAGGCGATCACGATCGCGACCGCGCACGCGAGGCCGAGCGTGACGATCGTGCGCCGCTCGTCGGACTCGCGCCCGCGCAGCGCCTTGAACAGGGCGGCGCCGCCGATCAGCACGAACGCCGTCAATGCGCCGTCGTCCGGCAGGACGGCGCCCGGCGCCACGATCAGGTCGTGCACGCTCGGCGCCGTCGCCCAGGGCGCCCCGGTGTGGCGGGCCTGGAAGAGGATCGTCGGCACCCACGGCAGATAGAGGACGAACGCCCCGACGCCGGCGTAGAGCAGCTCGCGGAAGCGGTCGCGCGCGGCGATCGCCGTCGCCGCGGCCAGGCCGACGCAGAAGAAGAGCGCCCAGTTGTGCGAGTACGCCATCGCCGCCAGCGAGATCGAGAGGAGCGGCAGCCACCGCCGGCGGCCGCGCACGACGCCCTCGACGTACGCGAGCACCGCGACGAGGGAGAGCAGCGCGACCAGCGCGTACATCCGCGTCTCCTGGCCGTAGTAGGTGAGGAACGGGTCGAAGGCGACGAGGGTGGCGCAGCACCAGCCGGTGAGCCGGTCGAACAGCCGGCGCGCGACGGCATACGAAAGCGGGATGGCGGCGAGCACGCAGAGCAGCGAGAGCACGTGCGTGGCCTGCACGCCGTCGCCGAACAGGCGGACCCACACCGCGAGCAGCAGGTAATACAGCGGCGGCGAGCCGTCCTGGCGGAGCAGGTGCGGGATCGACGTGACGTGGTGATGCGCGATGCCGACCGAGATGCCCTCGTCGATCCAGAAGCCGGCGCCGAGCTCGCGCGTGCGCACGAGCAGCGAGAAGCCGACGAGCGCCGTCAGCAGCGCCGGCGTCGCCCAGCGCGCCTCGAGCAGCTCGTCCAGCCGCGCCGAGCGCGCCCGCGCGGCGACCTGCGCCGCCGTCATCCGGCCCTCCGGCGCGCGTAGCGGGCGAGGAACACGGCGAAGCCGGCGACGGTGATCGGCACGAAGAGCACGAAGCGCAGCGCCAGCAGGTAGCCGAGCGCGGGCTCCCCGAGCGAGCGCAGCGCGAGCAGCACGGCGGCGTCGTAGGTGCCGACGTAGCCGGGCGCGGCCGGGATCAGCGCCGACAGGTTCGTCAGCGCCATCACGTAGAGCGCGCCGGCGTAGCCGAGGTGGACGCCGACGGCGTCGCCGACCGCGAGGTAGACGGAGGCCTCGCACGCCCAGAGCGCGAGCGAGAGCGCGAGCAGACCGGCGCCGTGCAGGCCGAGCAGGTCGCGGCTCGCGCCGGCCGCGGGCCGCACCCACTCGCGCGCGCGCAGCAGCAGCGCGCTCGACGGCGCGAGCCGCACGAACGCGATCGCCGCGAGCAGCAGCGCCGCGACGGCGGCGGCCACGTACGGCAGCGGCCCGAACGAGAGGCCGCGGTCGACGACGACGAACGCGAAGATCGCCGCGAGCGCGCACACGTCGAGCAGGCGCTCGGCGACCACCGTGCCGAGCACCGTCCGGCGCGGGCCGCCGAGCAGCACGACGCGCATCAGGTCGCCCGCGCGGGCGGGAAGAGCGTTGTTGCCCATGTAGCCGACGAGGGTGAGGCCGTAGCTCTCGCGGCGGCCGCGGTCGACGCGGCTGCGCACGAGGATGCGCTGCCACCGCTCCGCCCGCAGCAGCGTCGCGAGGGCGTAGAGGCCGAGCGCGCCCGCGACGCGCGAGAGCGAGCGCGCGTCGAGCGGGACATGCGGCGCGTGCTGCCGCGAGGCCCACCAGACGATGCCTCCGAGGGCGACGACCGAGACGCCCGCCTGGAGGAGGCCGAGCCCCGGCCTGCGCGCGGCTACCTGGACGCTTGCCACAGCCTCGGCAGACTAATCGCCTGCCGGTTCCCGCTCGACCGGCTGCGGCTCGAGCGTGACGACGCGGCGGCCGGCGGCGGCGACGTAGACGACGTCGACCGTGTCGTTGCGGCGGTAGGTGCCGGCGACGCCGAGCACGATCGACAGCCACCGCCAGAAGCCGAGCCTGCCCTCGTGCTCGAGCCGTCTCGGGAAGACGAGCGTCGAGCCGTCGCGGAGGTAGTCCGCGCCGGGCTGCTGCAGGACGCCGTTCACGTACACCTCGAAGTCGCCGGTCACCCCCGGCGGCAGCTCCACCTGACTCGCCTCGCGCATCGTCTCTATACGATGCCAGTCGGCGTGCGCCGAATCGCCTTCGTTTCCGCCGTTACGAGCCTCGTCGCCCTCACGGCGGCGGGTGTCGCCTTCGCCGGCAACGGCGGCTTCCTGCCCGGCGAGCCGCATTCGCCGAACGCGCAGCGCATCAACGACGCGTACGTCTTCATCTTCGGCTTCACGGCCTTCATCTTCGTGCTGGTCGAGTCGCTGCTGATCGCGTTCGTGATCAAGTACCGCCGCGGCAAGCGCGCCCGCTACGCCGACGCGCCGCAGATCCACGGCGCCACGCGGCTCGAGATGGCCTGGACGATCGGGCCGGTGCTGATCCTGGCGATCATCGCCGCGTTCGTCTTCTACAAGCTGCCGGGGATCGACAACGCGCCCGCGGTCGCCGCCTCCGACCAGATGACGGTGCAGATCGAGGGCCACCAGTTCTACTGGCGCTTCGTGTACCCGAACGGCGCGGTCTCGATCAACAAGCTGTGGGCGCCGGCCGACGTGGTGGTGCACGAGGACGTCGTCGGGCTGCCGTGGGACGTCAACCACTCCTGGTGGGTGCCCGACCTCGGCGGCAAGGTCGACGCGATCCCGGGCCAGGTGAACACGACCTGGTTCCAGGCGCCGGTCGGTGACTACGCCGAGCGCTGCGCCGAGCTGTGCGGGCTCCAGCACGCGATCATGGACGCCACCGTGCACGTCGTGCCGCGCGCGCAGTACTCGCGGTTCGTCGATGCGCGCGCCGCCAACCCGATCGCGACCGGGCTCGGCAAGGAGGAGTTCGCCGGCGTCTGCATGGCGTGCCACCGCCTCGACCACAAGTTCATCGGGCCCGCGCTCGGCGGCAACCCGCTGCTCGGCGACGTGAAGGGCATCTCGACGCTGCTCCGCAACGGGCTGAACCGCATGCCCGCCGTCGGCAAGAACTGGACCGACGGGCAGATCCGCGCGCTCGTCTCGTACACGAAGCAGTACGCGAAGGGAGGCTCGTAGATGGCCGCCGTCGACGTGGAAGCCGTCCGGCCGTATCGCGCCGACTGGCGCCGGGGCACGATCGCCTCCTGGCTGACGACCGTCGACCACAAGCGGATCGGGATCCTCTACATCGTGACGTCGCTCGTGTTCTTCGCCGTCGGGGGCTCGCTCGCGGTGCTCGCGCGGACGCAGCTGATCGTCCCCGACAACCACGTGGTCGTCCGCAACTCGTTCAACGAGGTCGTCTCGATCCACGGGACGACGATGATCTTCCTCGTCCTGGTGCCGATCTTCGCCGGGTTCGGCAACTACCTGGTGCCGCTGATGATCGGCGCCCGCGACATGGCCTTCCCGCGGCTGAACGCGCTCTCGTACTGGCTGTTCCTGCTCGGCGGGATCGTCCTCTACCTGAGCTTCTTCTCGAAGGGCGGTGCTGCCGCGAACGGGTGGACGAGCTACACGCCGCTCGCGACGCTCCACTCGCCGGGCGACGGCCAGGACCTCTGGATCCTCTCGCTCCACATCCTCTCGATCGCCTCGCTGGTGGGCGCGATCAACTTCGTCGTGACGATCCACAACATGCGCGCGCCGGGCATGTCGTGGCTGCGCATCCCCCTGTTCGTCTGGGGCATCGTCACCTACGCGTGGATGCTGATCCTGGTGCTGCCGATGCTCTCGGCGGGCCTGACGATGATGCTGCTCGACCGGCAGGCCGGGACGCACTTCTTCGACCCGGCGCACGGCGGCAGCCCGATCCTCTACCAGCACGTCTTCTGGTTCTTCGGGCACCCCGAGGTCTACATCATGGTGCTGCCGGCGATGGGGATGATCTCCGAGATCCTGCCGGTGTTCAGCCGCAAGCCGATCTTCGGCTACAAGGCGGTGGCGCTCTCGACCGCCGGCATCGGCTTCCTGTCGATGTTCGTCTGGGCGCACCACATGTTCGCGGTCGGCATGCCCGTCGGCCTCGACATCTTCTTCATGGTCAGCTCGATGACGGTCGCGGTGCCGACCGGCGTGAAGATCTTCAACTGGCTGGCCACCATCTGGCGCGGGAACATCTCGTTCGACACGCCGATGCTGTGGTGCCTCGGCTTCATCGGCATCTTCACGATCGGCGGCCTCTCGGGCATCTACCTCGCGGCCTTCCCGATCGACTGGCAGGTGACCGACACCTACTTCGTCGTCGCGCACTTCCACTACGTGCTGTTCGGCGGATCCGCGTTCGGCATGTTCGGCGGCCTCTACTACTGGTGGCCGAAGATGTTCGGGCGGACGCTCGACGAGAACCTCGGCAAGCTCCACTTCTGGCTCGTCCTGATCGGCTTCAACGCCACGTTCTTCCCGCAGCACATGCTCGGGATGCTCGGGATGCCGCGCCGCGTCTACACGTACCAGGAGCACGGCCTGTGGGAGCTCTACAACATGATCTCCTCGATCGGCTCGTACGTGATGGCGGCCGGGATGATCGTGTTCGTCATCAACATCGTGAAGACGACGCGGTCCGGCAGGCGGGCGGGGAACGACCCGTGGCAGGCGGACACGCTCGAGTGGCTGACGACGTCGCCGCCGCCGCCGTGGAACTTCGACCGCATCCCGTACGTGACGAGCGCGCGCCCGCTGCGCGACCTGCGCCGCCGGCTGGCCGAGCAGCGAACCGCGGAGCCGGCGGGAGAGCTCGTCTAGTGGGAACCTGGGGGCGCCTGCTCGCTCTGACCGCGGTCGCGGGCACCGGGCTCGCGGTCGTCTCGGGCGCCGCGGGCTGGGGCAGCGCCCACCGCGTGCTCGTCGGCCTCGCCGTGCCGCCGCTGGCGGCGCTCGCGGCGAGCTCGTGGATCTCGTCGCGGCGGCTGCCGGCGACGTCGCTCGCCGCGCTCGTCCTCTTCGGCCTCGCGGCGCTGCTCACCGGGCGCGATGCGCACGTCGCCTTCGCGGCGGGCGCGTTCGCGGCCACGTGCGTCGTCGCCGCGAAGGCGTTCCGAGGCCGCTACGAGCAGGGGCCGCTGCGCGACTACGTGACGCTGACGAAGCCGCGGATCATGTCGCTGCTGCTGCTCACGGGCATGGCCGGCGTGTTCGTCGGCGCGGACGGGCTGCCGTCCGGGGGCGCGTTCGTCGCGACGACGGTGGGCCTGGCGCTCGCATGCGGCGGCGCCGCCGCCCTCAACCACTACCTCGATCGCGACATCGACCTGCTGATGGGCTCGCGCACCGACCGCCGCCCCGTCGCCACCGGCCGCGTGCCGGCCCCGCGCGCGCTGGAGTTCGGGCTGGCGCTGAGCGCCTTCTCGTTCGTGCTGCTCGACAGCCTCGTCAACCTGCCGACGGCGCTGCTCGCCCTGGCCGGGAACCTCTTCTACGTGGTCGTCTACACGCGCTGGCTGAAGCGCACGACCGTCCAGAACATCGTCATCGGCGGGGCCGCCGGCGCGGTGCCGCCGCTCGTCGGCTACGCGGGCGCCAACGGCCACCTCGGCTGGGCGGCCCTGGTGATGTTCGCCGTCGTCTTCGTGTGGACGCCGCCGCACTTCTGGGCGCTCGCGATGATGCTGAAGGAGCACTACGGCCGCGCCAACGTGCCGATGCTGCCGGTGGTGCGCGGCGACCGCGAGACCGCTCGCCAGATCCTCGCGTACACCGTGCTGCTCGTGGCGGTGACGCTCGCGCCCGTCGCGTTCGGGATCTTCGGGATCGCCTACGGCGTCGCGGCCGCGCTCCTCGGCGCGCTCTTCGCGTGGTACGCGATCGAGCTGCGCCGCTCGCTCGAGCGCGCCGCCGCCGTCCGCCTCTTCCACTACTCGTTGCTCTACCTCGCGCTGCTGTTCGTCGCAATGGCCCTGGACACGGTCGTTTGATGGAGGCCCTGTGATGGCGGAACCGCTCCCCGAAGCGCCGACACCGAAGACGTCCCACGAGCCGACCGAGCAGTACGAGCTCGAGGCCGAGACCGCGCGCCGCAACCTGGCCTGGGGCTGGGCGCTGTTCGCCCTCTTCTGGGCGCTGTTCGGCGGGACGTTCGGCATCGCGTACCTCTGGATCTGGCTGAGCTGACGACCCGCCGGCTCGACTGGGTGCGTCGCCTGCAGGCGATCGCGCAGAACGGCCTGCACTACACCGAGAGCCCCTTCGAGCGGGAGCGGTTCGAGGAGGTGCGCGCCGTGGCGGTCGAGCTGGCCGCCGGCGACGACGCGCCGCTCGAGCAGCTGGCGGCGAGCTTCGCCTCCCAGTCGGGCCACGCGTGCCCGAAGGTGGACGTGCGCGCGGTCGCGATCCGGGACGGCGAGGTGCTGCTGGTGCGCGGCCGCGACGACGGGCTCTGGACGCCGCCCGGCGGCTGGGCGGAGGTCGGCGAGTCGCCGCGCCGGTCGGCGGAGAAGGAGCTGCTCGAGGAGTCCGGCTACGCGGGCCGGGCGGCGAAGCTGGTCGGCCTGTGGGAGGTCGACGTGCGGCACCGGCCGCGCTGGCCGTTCTACGGCTGGAAGGTGGTGCTGCTGTGCGAGCTCGGAGACGCCGACCCGCTGCCGCACCAGGCGAGCGAGATCCTCGAGGTCGGCTTCTTCCGCGAGGACGCGCTGCCGGAGCTGTCGGGCCGCATCCGTTCCGAGCAGCTCGCGCTGGCATTCGCCCATCACCGCGACCCGACGTTGCTGCCGGTGTTCGAGTGACCGAGGGCGTCTGGATCACCCGGCTCGGCGACGGCCCGCCCGGTCGGCGGCTCGCCGTCAAGGACCTCTTCGACACAGCGGGCATCCGCACCACCTACGGCTCGGCGGTCTTCGCCGACCACGTGCCGTCGACCACGGCGCCGGCCGTGGCGGCACTCGAGGCTGCGGGCTGGGTCGACGTCGGCAAGGCCAACCTGCACGAATTCGCCTACGGCGTCACCTCGCAGAATCTCCACTACGGCACCGTCCCGAACCCGGCCGCGCCCGGCCGGACAGCGGGAGGGTCGAGCGGCGGCTCGGCGGCCGCGCTCCTGCTCGACGAGGCCGACGGCGCGCTCGGCACCGACACGGGCGGCTCGATTCGCATCCCGGCCGCCTGCTGCGGCATCGCCGGCTTCAAGCCCACGTACGGGCTCGTCTCCACGGAGGGCGTCTTCCCGCTGGCGCCGAGCTTCGACCACGCGGGGCCGATGGCGCTCGACGTGGCCGGCTGCGTCGAGCTGATGCGGGTGCTGGCGCCGGAGCTCGCCGTGCCCGACGTGGCGCTGGACGACCTGTCGCTCGCCGCCGCGTGGGGCGAGGCGCCGGTGCCTGCGACGCCGATCGAGTTCCCGACGGCGGAGCGCGTCGTGCCGGCGTTCATGCGCGAGGCCGGCGACGTGCACCGCGAGCTGTACGCGGAGAGCGGCGAGCTGTACGGGGAGAACATCCGCGGCAAGATCGAGCGCTGCATCGCCGTGACCGACGCGGAGTACGAGGCGGCGCGGGCGGCGCGGGCCGAGCTCGCGGAGCGGGCGGCGGCGGCGCTCGAGGGGCACGACCTGCTGCTGACGCCGACGCTCTCCTGCCCGGTGCCGCCGGTCGACGTGGTCGAGGTGGAGATCCGCGCCGCGCTGACGCTCCACACGTTCCCGTTCAACGCCCTCGGCTGGCCGGCGCTCGCGCTGCCGCGGCCGGATGGGTCGGGCGGCGGCTCGCTGCAGGTCGCCGGGCGGCCGGGAGCGGACGGGCTCGTGCTCGCGGCGGGGCTCGCGCTCGAACGGGCGCTCAAGGCCTGACGGCCGGCTGCCGATCTCCTGGAACATGAGGTTCGTCGTGGCGCTGGCCGCCATCGCCACCTGCACCGTGCTCCTGTGCGCGGCCGGCGCGTCCGGCTCGACGCGGCAGCTCGCCGCGCCGGCGCGGCTGCACGCGTTCGTGCTGCGCGCGGACGAGCCGGTGAAGCGCGACCACACCTACGCGCAGATGCCCGCCTTCGCCTGGACGCCGGTCACCGGCGCGTCGCAGTACGAGCTGCAGCTGTCGACGAGCGGGAGCTTCGACGGCGGCGCGGTGTTCGTCGACCGCCGCAACCTGAAGGCGCCGGCGACGGCGGTGGACGTGCAGGTGCCGTGGATGACCGGTCATCCGTACGCTTTCTGGGCGCGCGTGCGCGCCATCGGCGCCGCGGGCGTCTCGCACTGGAGCGCGCCCTTCGGGTTCGACACGGAGTGGCAGCAGCTGCCGCAGAAGCTCCCGGCGCCGGCGGGCCTCGTCCGCTGGACGCCCGTCGACGGCGCCACCGCGTACGACGTCTGGTTCGAGAACACACCGAAGGGGACCGTGCACGTGCGGTCGCTGACGAATGTGGCCGACACGCGCGAGTACTGGCCGTCGGGCGCGGCGGTCGTCCGCTGGCGCGTGCGAGCGGTGCGGTACGTCAGCGACCGGTCGCTGCCGGACGAGATCCACGTCGAGTCGCACGGGCCGTACACGCAGACCTTCGAGACGCCCCGCACCGCGGCGAGCGGCGTCCATGCGATCGCCGACCGCGACTCGACCGCCTCGCATCCGGCGGCGACGGCGCTGATGCCGGGCTTCGCCTGGGGGGCGGCGAGCGGGCTCTCGCGCGTGTACGTCTACAGCGACCGGCGCTGCGTCAACGTCGTCACCGTCGGGACGATCGTCGCCGGCCCGGCCTGGGCGCCGCGGGCGGCGACCTCACCCGCCGACGATCCCGGCCCGGGCGCGATGGCGGACGGAGTGGCGCTGAGCGCGACGAGCGAGGAGGCGTTCGGCGCGGCCACCTCGGCCACGCGCTCGGCCTCCCCGGACAGCTCCTCGTCCGGCGGCGCGACCACGACGACGCCGGCGGAGGGCGCCGAGCCCGATCCAGGTCACATCGCGCTGCCCGACAACGGCTGGCCGTCGGGGCGCTACTGGTGGACGGTGGTGCCGGTGAACGACGCCCTGCAGGATCTCGAGCTGCCGCAGGACGCGTGCGCGGCCGGGCACGTGTGGCAGTTCGGGCTGCGGAGCGCGCCGGTGCTGACGAGCGGGCAGGCGCCGTTCGCGTCGGGCCTCGCGGGCACGCGGGTCGTGTCGAGCGCGGCGGCGCGGCCGGTGTTCGACCAGCTGCCGGTGATCACGTGGGTGCCTGCGCTGGGCGCGCAGGGCTACCAGATCCAGCTCTCGCGGACGCGCTACCCGTGGGTCGCGCGGCGCACCGTCGAGTCGTCGGTGCCGGCGGCGACGCTGCCGCTGACGAAGAAGGACCTCGGCACCTGGTACTACCGCGTACGCGGACTGAACGGCAACCTGCCCGGTACCGCGACGACGCTGACGTGGTCGAAGCCGGTGGCGATCCGCATCGCCGGCGACCGGTTCGTCATCGGCCGGTAGCTTCTGGCGGTGTGAGCCGCGACGCCGACCTCCGCTTCGCGCACGAGCTGGCCGACCTCGCGGACGCGATCACGCTCGCGCGGTTCCGCGCCCTGGACCTGCGGGTCGACACGAAGCCCGACCTGACGCCGGTGTCGGAGGCCGACCGGGCGGCCGAGGAGGCGATCCGCGAGGCCGTCGCCGCGTCGGGCCGCGGCGAGACGGTGCTCGGAGAGGAGCTCGGAGACGACGGGGGCGACGTCCGCTGGATCGTCGACCCGATCGACGGGACGAAGTCCTACGTGCGCGGCGTGCCGGCGTGGGCGACGCTGCTCGCGCTCGAGCGGGAGGGCGCGGTCGAGGCCGCGCTCGTCTCGGCGCCGGCGCTGGGGCGTCGCTGGTGGGCGGTGCGCGGCGGCGGCGCGTTCGCCGACGGCGCGCCGATCCGCGTGTCGGCGGTGGCGCACGTCGAGGACGCGACGATCTCGACCACTTCCCCGCTCGGGATGCCGCCCGGCTGGGACGCGCTCGTGGAGCGGAGCTGGTCGCCGCGCGCCTGGGGCGACTTCTGGCAGCACTGCCTGGTGGCCGAGGGCGCGGTCGACGTCGGCTGCGACCCGATCGTGAACCTGTGGGACTTCGCCGCGGTGCGGCTGATCGTCGAGGAGGCCGGCGGCCGCTGCACGACCTTCGCCGGCGGCGAGCCGGAGCACGGCGCCAGCCTCCTCACGACCAACGGCCTCCTGCACGACGAGGTGGTGCAGCTCGTCTCGGCTACGTCTCGGAGACGTATCTGAGA
>DASVDV010000026.1:0-184080 GCA_036380895.1 Gaiellaceae bacterium
CGTTCCATTCGCAGACGACTTCCTTGCGGTCGCGCGTCGTCCCGTGCGTCTCGTGGACGACCGCCGCGCGCGTCGCCGTCAGGCGGTTGACGAGGGTCGACTTGCCGACGTTCGGGTAGCCGACGACGGCGACCGTGCCGAGCAGCCTGTCGTCGCCGCTCACGGAGGGGTCAGCCCCTTCGGGCGGCCGCGGGCGTGCACCTCGACGAGCCATTCCCACAGCGTCCTGATCTCCTGTCCGATCCGGTCCGACGCCTCGCGGTAGCCCCTGCCGCCCTTCGGCAGGCCCTCGAAGCGGATCGGCCGGCCCCAGGCGAGCGAGACCGGCTTCCAGTTGCCGAGCCGCCAGTGCTGCGTGCCGTGGATCGCCAGCGGGACGACCGGCACGTCCGCCTGCAGCGCGACCATCGCCGCGCCCGGCTGCACCTTCCCGGGCTCACCCGACTTCTGCCGCGTCCCCTCGACGAACAGGCCGACGACGTCGCCGCCGCGCGCCGCTTCGAGCATCTGCCGGACGGCGTCGCGGTCGGACTCGCCGCGGCGGACGGCGAGCGCGCCGAAGGTCCGCACGTACGCGCCGAACCCCGGCACGCGATGCACCTCGATCTTCGCCACGAAGTCGACGTTGCGCGGGGACGCCACGCCGACCACGGCGATGTCGATCCAGTGGAAGTGGTTGATCGCCAGCACCGCGCCGCCCTCCGCCGGCACGCGCTCGGCGCCGTAGATCCGCTCGTGGGTGGCCAGCCGCGCCGGGAGACCGAGGTAGCGCCGCCCGAGGAACCAGGCGAAGTCGCCCCTGGCCATCTTCCTAGAGCCCCGTCGAGTCTGCGCTCATGCCGCGGCGTGGGCGTGCACGAGCTCCTCGATCCGCGCGACCACGTCGTCGACCTCGAGATGCGTCGTGTCGATCTGCCTCGCGTCGTCGGCCGGCTGCATGCGCACGCGATCGGACTCGTCGCGCGCCTTCAGGTCGGTGGCGAGCGCGTCGACGCCGATCTCCGGCCGCTCCGCCTGGCGGCGCGCCGCGCGCACCTCCGGATCGGCGAGGAGGTAGACCTTCACCTCGGCGCCGGGCGCGACGACCGTGCCGATGTCGCGGCCCTCGATCACCGCGTTGCCCTCGGCGGCGAGCTCGCGCTGCCGCTCGCGCATGATCTCGCGCACCTCGGGGTGGCGCGCGACGACAGGCACCATCCGGTCGATCCGCGCCTGGCGGATCGCGGCGGTCACGTCGGCGCCGCCGATCGACACCCGCCCCACCTCGTCGAACGTCACCGGGCTCCGGCGTGCGAGCTCGCCGAGCGGCTCGCCCTCGCCGAGCGGCAGCCCCTCGCGCATCGCGAGCCAGGTGAGCGCGCGGTACATCGCCCCGGTGTCGAGGTAGCGGAAGCCCAGCCGCTCGGCGAGCCGGCGGGCCACGGTGCTCTTGCCGGCTCCTGCCGGTCCGTCGATGGCGACGATCATCGGTGTACGAGTTGGTCGAGCAGCTGGAAGAAGCCGGGGAACGATACCGCCACGCACTCGGGGCCATCCAGGGTGACCCCCTCGCGCGAGACGAGACCGGCGATCGCTCCCAGCATCGCGATCCGGTGATCGGTCGCCGCGTCGACCCGCCCGCCGCGCGGCCGCGCCGGCGTGCCGCGCACGACGAACCCGTCCGGGCGCGCCTCGATCCGCACGCCGATCGCGCGCAGCGAGGTGGTGACCGTGTCGATGCGGTCGGTCTCCTTCGCGCGCAGCTCCTCGGCCCCCGAGACCGTGGTGGTGCCGTGCGCGAACGCGCCGAGCAGCGCCACCAGCGGCAGCTCGTCGACGAGCCGCGGCACCTCCTCCGCCTCGACGGTGGCGGCGACGAGCGGGGTCGAGCGGACCTCCAGGTCGGCGACCGCCTCGCCGCTCACGGTGCGGCGGTTGAAGAGCGCAATGCGCGAGCCCATCCGCTCGAGCACGTCGAGCAGGCCGGTGCGCGTGGGGTTGACGTTCACGTCGCGGATGACGAGCTCCGAGCCGGCCAGCAGCACCGCGGCCACGATCAGCGGCGCGGCCGACGAGAACTCGCCGGGGATCTGCACGTCGAGCGGCGGGAGCCGCTCGACCGGCCACACGCTCACCGAGGACGGCGTGCGGCTGATCCGGACGCCGAGCGCCTGCAGCAGCCGCTCGGTGTGGTCGCGCGTGGGGTGCGGCTCGACGACCGTGGTGGGCCCGTCGGCGGCGAGCAGCCCCGCGAGCAGGATCGCCGACTTCACCTGCGCGCTCGCCACCGGCAGCGTGTAGGTGGTCGCGTGCAGCGGGCCGCCGTCGATCCGCACGGGCGCATGGCCGTCGGTGGTCTCGATCCGCGCCCCCATCTGCCGCAGCGGGGCCGCGACCCGCTCGTGCGGGCGCATCGTCAGCGACTCGTCGCCGACGAGCTCGAACCGGCCCTGCTGGCCGACCAGGATGCCGCTCGCCAGGCGCAGGACGGTGCCCGCATTGCCGCAGTCGATCGGCCCCGCCGGCGCGCGCAGGCCCCGCAGGCCGGCGCCGTGGACGACGAGCTCGTCGCCGCCGGGGTCGTCGACCTCGACGCCGCACGCGCGCACGACGTTCACCGCGGACAGCGTGTCCTCGGCGCGGCCGAAGCCGCTGATGCGCGAGTCGCCGTCGGCGATCGCGCCGAGCAGCACGGCCCGCTGCGAGATGCCCTTCACGCCGGGCACGGCGATCGCGCCGCGCACCGACGCGGCGGGCTCAATCCGCATCCAGCACCGCCGTCACGACGACCGAATAGCCCTGCGTCTCGAGCAGCTCCGCCGCCCGGCGCGCGTCGTCCTCGCCCGTCACCAGCACGGTGAGCGTGCCGCCGCGCTCCGGCGAGACGTGGTGCATCTCGAAGTCCTCGATGTTGATGCGCGCGGCGCCGAGCGCCTGCGTGATCCCCGCCAGCACGCCCGGCCGGTCGGGCACGTGCACGCGCAGCCGCTGCAGGGCGCCCGGGTCGGGATAGGCGGTGTCCAGCATCCGGCGGCGGTTGCCCGCGGCGTCGCCGATCCAGCGCGCGAGAAAGCCGGCGTCGCCGGCAATGAGCGCCGCCTCGGCCTGCTCCACCCGCCGACGGTGCTCGGCGAGCGCGGCGGCGACCTTGTCGGCGTTGTCGAGCAGGATGTCGACCCAGATGCGCGGGTTCGCGCCCGCGATGCGCGTCATGTCGCGGAGGGCGCCGCCGGCGTTCAGGAGTGGGTCGTGGCCCTCGACCGTCGCGCCGCCGAGCTGGTTGGCGATCACGTTCGCGAGCACGTGCGGCACGTGGCTCGTCAGCGCGACGAGCCGGTCGTGCGCGTCCGCGTCGATCGCGATCGGCGTCGCGCCCAGGTCGGCGACGAAGCCGTGCACGAGCCGGTGCCGCGCCGCCTCGGTGTGCGCGGTCGGCGTCAGGAACCACGTGGCGCCGCGGAAGAGGTCGGCGTTCGCGTGCTCGGCGCCGCGCGCCTCGGAGCCCGCGAGCGGGTGGCCGCCGACGAACCGCGGCGAGCCCGCGGCGGCGGCGACGACGCTCGACTTCGTCGAGCCGACGTCGGTGACGGTCGCGTCGCCGGCCTCCTCGAGCACGGCCGCGACCTGGGCCGGCAGCTGGGCGATCGGGGCGGCGACGACGACCAGCTCGGCGCCCGCGACGGCGGCAGCGAGGGAGCCGGCCGGCTCGGCGACGGCGCCGCGCTCGACGGCGGCGGCGAGCGCGTCGGGGTCCGGGTCCCAGCCCGCGACCCGCGCGCCCGCCTGCGCGGCGGCGAGGGCGACCGACGCGCCGATCAGGCCCGTCCCGACGACTGCGAGCTTCTCCACCGTCAGGGAGTCCGCATGAGCTCCGCGATGCGGAACGCGAGGTCGAGCGACTGCCGCGCGTTCAGCCGCGGGTCGCAGAGCGTCATGTAGCGCTCGTCGAGGTGCTCCTCGCCGAGCTCGTCGGAGCCGCCCAGGCACTCGGTCACGTCCTCGCCGGTGAACTCCAGGTGCACGCCGCCGGGCCAGACGCCCCGGCTGCGGCACGCGAGGAAGAAGCCCTCGATCTCGGCCAGGATGTCGTCGAAGTGGCGCGTCTTGCGGCCGCCGACGACGCGTCCGTTGCCGTGCATCGGGTCGCACACCCACAGCACCTGGTGCTCGGTCTCGCGGACCGCCTCGAGCAGGGGCGGCAGCAGCTCGCGCACGCGGCCGGCGCCCATCCGCGAGACGAAGGTGAGCCGGCCGGGGACGCGCAGCGGGTTGAGCGCCTCGCAGAGCGCGACGACGTGGTCGGGCGACGAGGAGGGGCCGAGCTTCACCGCGATCGGGTTGTTGATCCCCGCCATGAACGCGACGTGCGCGCCGTCGGCGTCGTTCGTGCGCTCGCCGATCCAGAGCAGGTGCGCCGAGCAGTCGTACCAGTCGCCGGTGGTGGAGTCGACGCGCGTGAGCGCCTCCTCGTAGTCGAGCAGCAGGCCCTCGTGGCTCGTGTAGACGTCCACCTCGTGCAGCTGGCGCGAGCGGGTCAGGTCGATGCCGCAGGCGGCCATGAAGCGCAGCGCCCGCTCGATCTCGGACGCGAGCTGCTCGTAGCGGACGCCCTGGTGCGAGGACGCGACGAACTGCTGGTTCCACGCGTGCACCTGGTTCAGGTCGGCGTAGCCGCCCTTCGTGAACGCGCGGAGCAGGTTCAGCGTCGCCGCCGACTGGTGGTAGCCCTCGACCATGCGCGCCGGGTCGGGTACGCGGGCCTCGGCGGTCGGCGCGTCGTCGTGGATCATGTGGCCGCGGAACGACGGGATCTCCTCGTCGCCGACCCGCTCGAACGGGGACGAGCGCGGCTTCGTGAACTGACCCGCGATCCGCCCCACCTTCACCACCGGCAGCGTCGCCCCGTACGTCAGCACGGCCGCCATCTGGAGCAGGATCTTCAGCCGCTCGCGGATCGTGATGGTGAGCGAGTCGTGGAAGGACTCGGCGCAGTCGCCGGCCTGGAGCAGGAACGCGCGCCCCTCGGCCGCCTGCGCGAGCGACGCCCGCAGGTCGCGGGCCTCGCCGGCGAAGACGAGCGCCGGCAGGCGGCGAAGACGCTCGCGCGCCGCCTCGAGCCGCGCCTCGTCGGGCCAGCCGGGCTGCTGGCGCGCCTCGAAGGCGCGCCACGACCCGGGGCTCCACGTCTCGTCCACGACCGCCATAGCTTTCCTCAGTGTAGTGACGTGCTTTTCTCTATCCTCGTCAACCCAATGCGGGTCTTCTCCGGCATCCAGCCCACGGGCGCGAAGCACATCGGCAACTACATCGGCGGCATGCGCCAGTACGTCGCGACCCAGGACGAGGGCGACGCCCTCTTCTGCATCGTCGACCTGCACGCGATCACCGTCGACCACGACCCCGCCGCCTTGCACGACCAGACGCTCGACCTGGCGGCGCTGCTCTACGCCGTCGGGCTCGACCCCGACCGCTGCACGCTCTTCTGCCAGAGCCACGTGACCGCGCACGCCGAGGCGGCCTGGCTGCTGTCGGCGGTCACGAGCTATGGCCAGCTCGGCCGGATGACGCAGTTCAAGGACAAGGGCGAGGGGCGCGAGTTCGTCTCGGCCGGCCTCTTCACGTATCCCGTGCTGATGGCCGGGGACATCCTGCTCTACCAGACCGACGTCGTCCCGGTCGGCGACGACCAGCGCCAGCACGTCGAGCTCGCCCGCGATGTCGCCGTGCGCTTCAACGGGCGCTTCGGCGACACGTTCAAGGTGCCGCGCGGCGTGTACCCGAAGGTGGGCGCGCGGATCATGGACCTGCAGGAGCCGTCGAAGAAGATGTCGACGACGGGCGGCACCCTGCAGGGGACCGTGCTCGTGCTCGACCCGCCCGACACGATCCGCCGCAAGCTGAAGACGGCCGTCACCGACTCCGGCCGCGAGGTGCGCTACCTCCCGGACGAGAAGCCGGGCGTCTCGAACCTGATCGAGATCCTCTCGGTCGCAACCGGCCGCACGATTCCCGACGTCGAGGCCGACTACGACGGGCACGGCTACGGCGACCTGAAGGGCGACGTCGCCGAGGCGCTCGTGGAGCTGTTCGCCCCGATGCAGGCGCGCTACGCGGAGCTGCGCGCCGACGAGGGCGAGCTACGGCGGCTCCTGCGCGTCGGAGCCGAGAAGGCGCGCGCGACCGCCGCGCCGACGCTCGCCGCGATGTACGAGCGGATGGGCTTCGTCTCGCCGTAGGCGATCTGCCAGCATCCCATCGAACAGCTACGGCTCCCTTCAAGGCGGACGGGTCCGTCGGCTTCTCGTCGTCGTTCACGTACTGGACCGACCTCGTCGACGCGGCCTTCGACCCGCTGCCGAACATGATCACGACGGCGCAGAAGACCACGCCGGCGCCGTGGGTGACCTGCTCAGGCAGGCGGGCGCGCTGAGCTGACGCTCGCCCGCAGCCGCTCGACCTCGTCGGGCTCGAGCTCGCGCCACGCGCCGGGCTCGAGCCCGGCGTCGGTCAGCGGCCCGAAGCGGCTGCGGTGGAGCCGCTTCACCCGGTGGCCGACCGCCTCGAACATGCGCTTCACCTGGCGGTTGCGCCCCTCGTGGATCGTCAGCTCGATCCTCGCCCCGTCCAGCCGGCGGACGCGCGCGGGCGCGGTCGGGCCGTCGTCCAGCTCGACCCCGGCGCGGAGCCGCTCGAGCGCCGCGTCGTCGGGTTGCCGCCAGGTCTCGACGACGTAGACCTTGTCGACGCCGTACCGCGGGTGCGCGAGCCGGTGGGCGAGGTCGCCGTCGTTCGTGAGCAGGAGCGCGCCGGTCGTGTCGGCGTCGAGGCGCCCGACCGGCACGACGCGGCTCTCGTGGGCCACGAGGCCGACGACCGTCGGCCGCCCCTGCGGGTCGCGGGCCGTCGTGAGCACCCCGGCGGGCTTGTGCAGCAGCACGTACGCGAGCCGCTGCCGCGCCAGCGGCTCGCCGTCGAGGCGCACGTCGTCTCGCGCGGAGACGAAGGTGTTCAGCTGCCCCGGCTCGCCGTTGACGGTGACGCGCCCCGCCTTGATCAGCTCGTCGGCGCCGCGGCGCGACGCGACGCCGGCGCGGGCCAGCCAGGCGTTCAGACGCATGGGCCCATTTGACCATGGCCGGCGCGAGCAGCGGGAGCTGGCCTGGACCCGGTTGCGGAAGTGCCAGCGACGTGTGCCGTGATCCGCGCCCGGTTCTCCACAGAAGCGTGACGAAAGCGTGCACGTGCCCCGCAAACGCCGTACCGGGGCGAAACACGGGGTCAGACCCGGGTCAGACCCCGGGTTGCGGAAGTGCCACGAACCTTTGCGGAGATCGTGACGGCTCCTCGGCCGCTCAGATGCGGCTGCGCGCGGCGGCCCGCTCGCGCTGCCAGCGGGCGCGGCGCACGGCCAGCACGGCGGCGAAGGGCGCCCGCGGCGGCGCCAGACGCAGCTGCGGCGCCAGCACGCCCACCTGGCGCAGGAATGCGCGCAGCTCCGGCTCGAAGCGGCGCCGCTCGCCGTCGGACATCTCGCCCAGCGCCTCGCGCACCGTCAGCGACAGCTCCGGCACCCACTGCACGTCGCGTGCCGGCCGGATGTGCGCGAGCGGCAGCCGGTCGAAGTCGGCGCGCCAGTCGTCGAGGTCGCCGCGCGAGAGCGTGCCGACGTAGCGTTGCTCGGCCGCGTCCTTGGCCGCGATCAGATCCCACACCGCGGCGTGGGCGGCCGGCCGGCTCAGCTTCCGCCCGCCGACCCAGGTCGAGCCGAGCGGCGCCGCCACGCGCACGTCGAGCAGCAGCTGGAACAGCCAGCGGCGCCCGCGCCCGATCCCCGCGATCAGCAGGTCGGGCTTCAGGTCGTCCTGCGGGAAGCCCGCCTCGGGCACCGGCGGCAGCGGCGGGAACGGGACGACGCGCCACTCGCGCGTGGCGGCGACCGCCTCGGCGAGCAGCGGCCGATCGCAGAACGCGTTCAGGCTGCCGCGCTCGGCATACCGGAGCGTGAACGCGCGCGCGAAGCGGGTCGAGATGCGGAGGAGGCGCGACAGCTCGAGCGTGACCTCCGCCTCCTGACCGACCGGCGCCTCCCCTCGGCTGGCGTCCATCCCGGCCCCTGCGTCAGGCAGGCCGTCTCTCGGCGACGGCCTCCAGCCGCTCGCGGATCGCGGCCGTGTCCGGCCCGACATCGTCGAGCCGCGGCAGCGCGGCGAGCGACTCGAGCCCGAAGATGCGCTCGAACAGCGGCGTGGTGCGGTACCGGATCGCGCCGAACTCGTCCTCGCGGCCGGCCTCGGCGACGACGCCGCGCTCCACCAGGCCGGCGACGACGCCGTCCACGTTGACGCCCCGGATGCGGGCGATCTCGGGGCGCGAGACCGGGCCCAGGTAGGCGACGATCGCGAGCGTCTCGAGCGCCGCCTGCGACAGGCCCTTCTCGACAGGCCGGTCGAAGAGCCGTGCGCAGGCCTCCGCCGCATCCTGCGAGGCGCGGAATGCGTAGCCGCCGGCGACGTGCTCGAGCACGATCCCGCTGCGGCCCTCCGCGAAGCGCTCGCCGAGGAGCGCGAGCGCCGCCTCGACCTCGTCGGGCTCGACCGCCGCGGCGGCGGCGAGCTCCGGCACCGGCAGCGGCTGCGAGGCGACGACGAGCAGGGCCTCGAGCGTCCGCGCCAGCTCGGCGGCCGGCGTATGCGCGGTTGGGATCAGGCGGAGCGGACGGTCCAAGAGAGGCTCCTTTCGGCGTCGGCACGGGAAATCCTTATCGGGGCGAACGGCGCGGCCTGCGCGATCGCGATCTCGTTCTGCTTGCGCAGCTCGAGCAGCGCCAGGAAGGCGACAGCGACCTCGACGCGCGACAGCCCCTCCACCTCCTGGTCGAAGTCGAAGCGGGTGCGGCGGCGCAGCAGGCTGCGCCAGCGGTCGAGGAACTGCGAGATCGGCGGGAAGCGCAGCGCCATGTGCGCCGTCGACGGCTCCGGCGGCTCGACGGCCAGCGCGCGGAGCGCGGCGGCGAGCCGCTCGGGATCCTGCGGCGCGAGCCGGCGCTGCGGCTTCGGCGCGAGCGGCGCCGGGCCGAGCCGGAAGAAGAGATGCCCCCGCTCGCCGAGCCGGTCGCGCAGCCACTCGGCCGCCTCCTTCGCACGCCGGTACTCGGCGAGGCGGCGCGCCAGCTCCTCGGCGGCCTCCTCGGGCTCGAGCTCGGCCAGCTCGGCCTCCTCCTCGGGGAACAGCTGCCGCGCCTTCAGCTCGAGCAGCGCGGCGATCAGGATCAGGAACTCGCCGCAGGCGTCGAGATCGGCCTCGCCGCGCTCGACGAGCCGCTCGACGAACGCGACGACGATCTCCGCGAGCTCGAGCTCGCGCAGCGGCAGCTCCTCGCGCAGGACGAGGGTGAGCAGCAGGTCGAACGGGCCCTCGAACGCGTCGAGGTCCAGCTCCAGCTCGCGAACGGCCACGGCCATCCGCGGGAGAGTACTGCCGCTACCGGACGCGCTTGCCGCGCGGGATCGCCATCGCCGGCCCGGTCGGGACGGCGCGGCTCGGGCGCGCCTCGTCGGCGGCGTCGGGGCGGACGAACTGCCACCAGACGAAGAAGCCGGTCGAGCAGAGCCACACGAAGATCGACACCCAGGCGTTCAGCCGCAGCCCGGCGAAGTGGTGGGCCGGGTCGATGCGGAGCAGCTCCTCGAAGAAGCGGCCGAAGGTGTAGTAGGAGACGTAGAGCGCGAAGATGCCCGGCGCCCTGATGCGGAACCGGCGCCCGATCCAGAGCAGCAGCGCGACGCCGGCGATGTCCCAGAGCAGCTCGTAGAGGAACGTCGGGTGGTAGGTGCCGTACTGCAGGTAGTGCGGCATCCGGTGGTCGAGGTCGATCTGCAGGCCCCACGGCAGGCCGGTCGGCTTGCCGTACAGCTCCTGGTTCCAGTAGTTGCCGATGCGCCCGATGCCCTGCGCGAGCAGCAGGCCGGGCGCGGTTGCGTCCATGAACGGCAGCACCGGGACGCGGGCGCGGCGCAGCACGACGGCGCCCGCCAGGGTGCCGAGCAGGATGCCGCCCCAGATGCCGAGGCCGCCCTGCCACACCTCGAAGATCCCCTTCCACTTCGGGTCGGGCACCTCGTTCCACGAGGTGATGTCGTGGTAGGCGCGCGCGCCGATCACGCCGAACGCGACGCCCCACACCGCGACCCGGATCACCAGGTCGGGATCGCCGCCGCACGCCCGCCAGCGGCGCATCGTCAGCGCGATGCACGCGACGATCGCGAGGAGCAGCGTCAGCCCGTACAGGTGCACGACGAGCGGGCCGAGGTTGAACGTGCCGCTCGACGGCGACGGGATCGACGCGAGGATCACCCCTCAATAGTGCCCGTGCGGGCAGACGCCCGTCGAGCGAGCGTCCTGCCTCAGCGGAGGATCGAGAGCGCCGTCTCGGGCGGGCAGCCTTGCGCGAGCAGGTCGATCGCCCGGTGCAGGTCGACGTCCGAGCGCCCGGCGAGCTCCGTGGCCGCGTCCCGGCTGAACCCGGCGCGCTCCAGCTCCTCCGCGCGCCAGCGCTCGACGAGCTCCTGCTCGCTGGGGCGGATCGGTGTCTCGGCGGTGGGCATCAGCGTGTGGGTTCCTCGATCATCTCTTCGGTAGAACGATCCTGACGGTTCATCCCGTCCCGGGTCATCGGCAGATTTAACGCATCTCTAACGGTCGCGCTTCAGGCGAGGGCCGACTCGCCGAGCAGCGCCTTCACCTCCGCGTAGAAGTCCGGCGCCGGCTGCACGCTGAAGCCCGGCCCGAACTGGTAGGTCTTCGGCCCCTGCGAGGTGACGCAGTCGACGTAGACGGGCGACTCGCCCGGGAAGTCGCGGATCAGGTCGGCCAGCTCGCGGATCAGCCCGGCCCGCGCGCGCGTCGCGTCGATCTTCAGCCGCACCGGGCGCTTCTCGGCGACCGCCTCGAACGCGTCCAGCTCGAGCGCCACGACCTTCGTCTCGCCCTCCTTGCGGTCGACGCGCCCCTTCAGCACGACCACCCGGTCGACGACACACAGCTCGCGCGTCTGCTGGTAGGTCGTGTTGAAGACGACCGCCTCGACGGAGCCCGTGACGTCCTCGAGGCGCAGGAAGACCATCGGGTCGCCCTTCTTCGTCGTCATCTGGCGGACGGCGGCGACGATGCCCCCGACGGTCACGACCTCGCCGTCTCTCCGGCGATCGAGCTCGGCGAGCGAGGCGTCGGTCTTCAGCCGCAGCTGCTCGCGGATCGCGTTCAGCGGGTGCTCGGAGACGTAGAGGCCGAGCACCTCCTTCTCCAGCCGCAGCAGCTCGTTCTTCTCGAACTCCTCGGCCGGCACCGGCGGATGGTGCTTGGGCCGGGACTCCTCGACCGGGCCGAGGTCGAAGATCGAGCCCTGGCCGGCGAGCCGGTCGGCCTGCTGCTTCTGGCCCCAGCTGACCGCCTGCTCGAGCACGTCGAGCATCCCCTTGCGCGACCCCGGCAGCGCGCCGCACTTGATCAGCGCCTCCAGCACGCGCTTGTTCGAGACGGACCCGTCGACGCGCTCCGCGAAGTCCCAGATCGACTCGAACGGGCCGTCGGCCTCGCGCGCGGCGACGATCGCGCGGCACGCGCCCTCCCCCACGCCCTTGACCGCGTTCAGGCCGAACCGGATCTTCCCGCCGACGACCGCGAAGTCGACCTGCGACTCGTTCACGTCGGGCGGCAGCACCTCGATCCCGAGCTCGTGGCAGGCGTTCACGTAGATCGGCACGCGGTCCTTCGTGTTCATGACCGAGCTGATCAGCGCGGCCATGTACTCGCACGGGTGGTTCGCCCGCAGCCAGGCCGTGCGGTAGGAGATGAGCGCATAGCAGGCGGCGTGCGACTTGTTGAACGAGTAGTCCTGCGCCTTCTCCATGTCGTCCCAGAGCGCATTCGCGACCTGGGTGGTGACCTCGTTGCGAGCGCAGCCCTCGAGGAACTTGTCCTTGAGCGACGCCATCAGCGAGTGGATCTTCTTGCCGATCGCCTTCCGAAGATCGTCCGCCTCGGCGGGAGAGAAGCCGGCGAGCTGCTTGGCGATCTCCATGTACTGCTCCTGGTAGATGCAGTTGTGGACGATCAGGTTGTTGGCGACGAAATTGTGGACGCCCTCGACCTCGATGTCGTAGACGTGTTCCGTCCCCGCGGGCTCGATCGCCTCGATCTCCTGCCAGTCGACACGCGACGCTCGTTCGACCCAGGGGAGTCGCACGGCCTGCGCCACTCGACTCAGGCTCGCCTGCGCGATGCGCTCGTCGCGACGCGCCGGGTGGAAATGCTGGTGATCGATCCCGGTCTGCGCGTGCAGAGCCCCGAGCGAGAGACGCCCGGACCGTGCTCGCTGCGCTCCGACCGGCTGGAGAGCCTCCGTCGCCTCGAGCACGTCGGCGAGCGCGAGCGCGCGGGCCAGCGTGAGCACGCCCTCGCCTGCGGAGGTTGCGACATGCGCCTTCTCGGTGAGCATGTGCGGCTGAATCGACTCGGCGAACCGCCGCGTACCGCGCGTCGTCACCTGATACGCGGTCGTCGGCACGACCGCGCCGTCGACGTTCCTCTCGTAGTTCGACTCGCAGACGGAGCTCCGGATGCCCAACCGGAGGAGAAGCGTGCGGACGTCGTCGGCGAGGCCTTTCGAGATCGTCTCGTAGAAGACCGCGCGCTCGCCGACGTGGCCGTCGCAGTCGAAGAGCACCGCCAGGAACTGCGCGATCTCCCCGTCCCCGCAACGGAAGACCAGTTCGGGCACGCGCTTCTCACCGCTCCGCAGGCCCTTCCGGGCCGAGCCGGCCGCCCGCGCGTCGCTCTGCTTCCAACGCAACCCGAGATCGCGTAGCCAGGCGTCGAGCGGCGACGGGTCGTGGTAGCGCGCGGCGACGTCCCCCGCCGTCGAGACGGCGACCTGCGTTACTCCGCGCGCTCCCTCGCGTCGGATGACGCGCAACGGCCCGAAGCCGGCGCGGCACGTCTCCTCGAAGTCCCGGACGAGCGCGGCATTCTTCGAGGAGAAGGTCGGGACGGCCTGTGACGGGGAGCCGTCCGAGAGAAGGTAGGCGAGCGCCCTGATGCGCGACCGGCCCCCGGCGTCGTGCGGCGCCGGAGTCCGTGCGAGCGCGAGCGCGCGCGGGGCCGCGACGAAGTCCCCCGCCTGCAGCTCGTCGAGCCGTTTCCAACCGCGCTCGGTGAGGAACCGGTGATCACCGGTCGCCTTGATCGTGGAGCCGTTGCGAAGACGCACGCGAGCGACCTCGCGCTCACCGTTGTCGAACCAGCGGAGAACGCGCCGGTGAACCGTTCGCAGGTCGTCGTCGACCCCCTGCACGAGCACGTCGGCGTGCTGCTCGAGCCGGTCGATGCGCAGGCGGCCGCCGCTCGCGGCGTCGAAGACGAGCGTGTCGCCGGTCAGGCACGTACCGTACGTCCCGCCCGTGATCGGCTCGAGCCGCTTGTCCGGGAACGAGACGCGTTCCCGACCGTGCTTTCGCGCCGCGTACGTCGGGATGTAGGCCATCGGGCCCGGGCGGTAGAGGGCGACGAGGGCGATCAGGTCCTCGAACTCGGTGGGCTTCACCTGGCGCAGCGCCTCGCGCATGCCGGACGACTCGAACTGGAAGACGCCGTTCGCCTCGCCGCGGGCGAGCATCTCGTACGTCTTGCGGTCGTCCATCGGGATCGACGTGATGTCGAGGTCGCCGATCAGCTGGCAGGCCTTGTCGATCACGTCGAGGTTGCGCAGCCCGAGGAAATCCATCTTCAGCAGGCCGAGCGCCTCGATGTCGGACATGTTGAACTGGGTGACGACCTCCTGGTCGGCGCCCTTCTGCTGGAGCGGCACGACCTCGACGAGCGGCTGCGCGCCGATCACGACGCCGGCCGCGTGGATCGAGTCGGCGCGGGTGAGGCCCTCGAGCGGCTGCGCGAGCTCGACGATCTCGCGGGCGACCGGGTCGGAGTCGACGGCCTTCCGCAGCTCGCCGCCGGGCTTCAGGCACTCGTCGAGGGTCTGCCCGGGACCTTCCGGGATCAGCTTGGCGATCTTGTCGACGACGCCGTACGGCACCTCGAGCACCCGGCCCGCGTCGCGCACGGCCGCGCGGGCGGCCATCGTCGAGAAGGTGATGATCTGCGCGACCCGGTCCGAGCCGTACTTCTCGCGCACGTAGTTGATGACGCGCTCGCGGCCCTCCACGGCGAAGTCGATGTCGATGTCGGGCATCGACTTGCGCCCCGGGTTGAGGAACCGCTCGAACAGCAGCTCGTAGCGGATCGGGTCGAGGTCGGTGATCTCCAGGCAATACGCGACGAGGCTGCCGGCGGCCGAGCCGCGGCCGGGGCCGACGCCGATCCCGTGGCGCCGCGCGAACGCGATGAAGTCCCAGACGATCAGGAAGTAGTCGGCGAAGCCCATCTCGCGGATGGTCTTCAGCTCGAAGCGCAGCCGCTCCGTCAGCTCCGGGGTGGCGGCGCCGTAGCGGCGCCCCAGGCCGCGCTCGCACAGCTCGACCAGGTAGTCGAAGGCGTCGCGGCCCTCCGGCGTCGGGAAGTGCGGCAGCAGGATCCGCCCCAGCTCGATCTCGACGTTGCAGCGCTCGGCCACCTCGAGCGTGCGCCGCATCGCCGCCTCCTGCCCGGGGAAGTCGAGCGCCATCTCCTCGGGCGTCTTGAAGTAGAAGTGGTCGGTCTCGAACTTCCAGTGGTTCGGGTTGCGCAGCGAGTCGCCCGACTGGATGCAGAGGAGCGCCTCGTGGGCGCGCGCGTCGGAGTGCCGCAGGTAGTGGACGTCGCCGGTGGCGACCGTCGGCAGGCCCGCCTGCCCGGCGAGCCCCACCAGCTCCGGCAGGATCCGCTGCTGCACGTCGAGGTGGGCGTTCTGCAGCTCGACGTAGACGTTGTCCCGCCCGAACACCTGCGCCAGACGGTCGAGCTCGCCCTGCGCGTCCGCCGTCCGGCCCTCCTCGAGCGCCTTGCAGACGCGGCCCGAGAGGCAGCCCGAGAGCGCGATCAGACCCTCGCCGTGCCGCTCGAGCAGCTGCCAGTCGACCCGCGGCTTGTAGTAGTAGCCCTCGAGGTAGCCGAGCGACGAGAGCTTGATCAGGTTCCCGTAGCCGACGTTGTCGCGGGCGAGCAGCGTCAGGTGGGCGTAGCCCTTCTTCTGCCGCGTGCGGTCGTCGGCGACGTAGACCTCGCAGCCGATCACCGGCTTGACGCCGCTCCCCCTCGTGCGCTTCCAGAGCTGAACCGCCCCCGCCATCGACCCGTGGTCGGTGAGCGTGACGGCCGGCATCTCGAGCTCGGCGGCGCGCGCGACGAGGTCGTCGACCCGGCACGCCCCGTCGAGGATCGAGTACTCCGAGTGGACGTGGAGGTGGACGAACTCGGCCTGCGGCATCGCGGAGGCCAGTGTACGCGGGGGGTCCGACGGGCCCCTTCGGCGGGGCCCGCCGGCCCGCTACGTCCGCCGGGTGGAGGCGAGCAGCGACCCGGACAGGGAAGGTCCTGTCGCCCAGAGTTCCCAGAGGAGCGCGATCGTCATGCCCATATCGAAGGCCACCGGTTGCCTCCTGTCATCTCCCGATCCGGGCCGGCCGACTGCACGATCGGGAGCGGCGCCGTCACCCTTTCGGCGATGCTGCCCAGATGAGGAGCTCCACGGACTCGTGTGCCCCGCTGCGCGATCTGGCGCGTCCGGGCAGCGCCAGAGCGGCCGGCTCGCGCCCCGGAACAGACGATCCCGTGGAGCTCCTCGTCTCGTGACGGACGCGAACGGACAGCGGGAACTCGCGGCGATCCTCGCCGAGGCGCGGGCTCGCGTCGCCGCGGGAGAGGCGCCCGACCTGGACGCGCTCGGCCCGCGCGTGCTCGACGCGGGCGCCGGCGCGGCGGCCGAGCGGCGCGCGCTGGCGCAGCTCGAGCGGCTCGCCGCGGTGCACCGCGCCCGCGCGCGGGTCGCGCAGGCGCCGCCGCGGCCGGCCGCCCCACCCCCGCGCCCGTTGCGCGCCGCGCTGCGCACGCGTCCGACGATCGTGGGCAACCTCGACGTGCGCCGCGAGAGCCGCGACGCATTCGTGCTCGCGTGGGACGCGCTGCCGGCCGTCCTCGACTGGGAGGTGCGCTTCAGCGAGCGCGCCGACGCGCGCTCCGACTACCGGGAGCTCGCGGTGCACGAGCTGCCCGCGGCGACCACGCGGATCGAGCTGCCCCTCGGCGACCGGCCCTTTCGCGTCAACGTCGTCGGGCGCGGCCGGGGCGGCCGCGCCGTCCGCCGCGCGCTCCTCTCCGGGCTGACGCGCGAGACGTGGGGCGACCGCTGGCAGCGGCGCGCGACCGCCTCGTAGGGCTCGAAACCGCACATGGCGCCGGCCGCCATCCCGATCCTCTCCCGCGAGTCGAACGCGAAGCGAACGCCGTTCGTCCGGGTGGCCGAGGATGGCGAACAGCACCGCCGAGGCGTCGGCGACGGCGGCCGAGCCCCAGCGTCGATCGGCGGCGAGGTCGTCGAGGATCGACTCGACGCTCGCAAGCGCTGCTCACAAGAGCGCCCGCAGCACGTCGCCGAAGCGATGCTCGGCGAGGACGCCGAACAGCTCGTGCCGCGTCAGCCGGGCGCGCGTCGTCGCCGGACTCGAGAGGCCGCACAGGAACCGCGCCAGCTGCCGCGGCGTCCCGAGCGCCTCGGGGTACGCGGCGCGCAGCTCGTCGACCGGCGGCAGCCGCGGCTCGCCGGCCAGCGGCGGCGGCAGCCGCTGCGGCTCGCCGGTGAGGCAGAAGGTGCAGTGGCCGCACGGGCCCGGCAGCTCCTCGCCGAAGTAGCCGACCAGCTCGCGTACCTGGCAGCCGTCGTGCTCGACGAGGTCGACGACGCGCTGGATCCGCTCCACCTCCACCCGCTCGCGCCACTCGAACCGCCGCACGAGCCCGTTCCGCAGCTCGACCAGCGAGTCGGGGACGCCGAGCACCTGGTAGCGGCGCCGCACCTCGCTCGCCTTCACCTCCACCAGCCGGCGCTCCTCCAGGTAGCCGAGCGCGGCGAGAACCCGCTCGCGCGCCTCGCCGAGCGCAGCCGCCGACGCGGCCGGGTCGATCGCCGTCCAGCCGCGCCCGGCGCGGCCGCTCGCGACGAGGCGGCGCAGGAACGCGGCGCGCTCACCGTCGAACGAGGCGAACACCCTCTCCCAGTCCCCCGCGGTCGGCCGCACGCGGAGCGCCGCATAGAACGGCGTTCCCTGGCGCAGCAGACCGCCCAGCTCCAGGTAGGTGAGCAGCGTCCGCAGCACGAGCGGCCGCACGTCGAAGCGGCCGGCTAGCTCGTGCTCGGAGAGGACGAGCGTCTCCCCCGGCTCGTGGGCGAACACATCCGCCAGCAGCGCGTCGATCGCCTCGCGGGTCGGCGTGTCGCCGAACGCGAAGTTCTCGAGCGTCGCCACGTCGTCGACGCAGGCGAGCAGCTCGCAGGTCGCCGGCTCGCCGTCGCGCCCGGCCCGGCCGATCTCCTGCATGTACGACTCGAGCCCCTTGGGCAGGTTGAAGTGATAGACGTAGCGCACGTCCGCCTTGTCGATCCCCATCCCGAACGCGATCGTCGCGACCACGACGGCGCGGTCGGAGGCCGCCCACCACTCCTGCACCCGCGAGCGCTCCTCGGCCCTCAGCCCGGCGTGGTAGGCCTTCGCCTCGAGGCCGGCCCCGGCGAGCAGCTCGGCCACCCGCTCGGCCGTCCGCTGCAGCGTCACGTAGACGATCGTCGAGCCGGGAGGCCGCTCGCGCAGCCGCTCGAGCAGCAGCGCCTCTCGCTCGTCGCGCGCGACGGGCGTCGTCAGGAGCGTCAGGTTCGGCCGGTAGAAGCCGGTGACGACCGCGTCGGCCGGATCGATGTCGAAGCCCTCGCAGATGTCCGCGACCACGGCCGGGGTCGCCGTCGCCGTCAGCGCCAGCACCCGCTCGGCGCCCGCGGCGCGCGCGTGCGCCGCCAGCTTCAGGTAGTCGGGCCGGAAGTTGTGCCCCCATTCGGAGATGCAGTGCGCCTCGTCGACCGCGAACAGGGCAACGCGCACGTCCTGCAGTCGCGCCAGGAACCGCTCGTTGTCGAACCGCTCGGGGGCGACGTACAGGAGCCGCAGCGACCCGTCGCGGAGCCGCGAGAGGACGTCGCCCGCCTCGTCGGCGTCCAGGCTCGAGTCGAGCCGCGCCGCCTCGACGCCGTGCGCCTCCAGGAAGTCGATCTGGTCCTTCATGAGCGCGATCAGCGGCGAGACGACGACGGTGACGCCGTCGAGCAGCAGGGCGGGCAGCTGGTAGCAGAGGCTCTTGCCGCCGCCGGTGGGGAAGACGGCGAGCGCGGAGCGGCCCGCCAGCAGGGTCTCGATCACCCGTTGCTGGCCCGGCCGGAAGGCGGCGAAGCCGAAGCGTTCCGCGAGCACGTCGAGCATCTCCCGAGACTAGCTCCAAATTGGTGACAGGACCGTCAGGATTTCAGATCGAGATCCGCGCCGGCGATCACGTCGCGACGGTGGTGGAGGTGGGCGGCGGCATCCGACGCTACGCGGTCGGCGCCGTCGACGTCCTCGACGGCTACGACGCCGATGCGATCTGCCGGTCGGGGCGCGGCCAGCTGCTGCTGCCGTGGCCGAACCGTATCCGCGAGGGCGCGTATGCCTTCGCCGGCGAGCAACGGCAGCTCGCGCTCACGGAGCCGTCGACGCGCAGCGCCATCCACGGGCTCGTGCGCTGGGCGAACTGGACGCTCGCCGAGCGCGAGGAGCACCGGGCGGTGCTCCGCCACACGCTGCACCCGCAGCCGGGCTACCCGCACACGCTCGAGCTGGTCGTGGAGTACGCGCTCGACGGCGCCGGCCTCGCCGTCGAGACGACGGCCGTCAACGCCGGCCGCGAGCCGTGCCCGTTCGGCGCCGGCGCCCACCCCTACCTGGCGGTGCGCGGCGGCACGGTCGACGTCTCGGTGCTGCGCCTGCCCGCGCGCACGCGACTGCTCGCCGACGAGCACGGCATCCCGACGGGCGCCGAGCCGGTCGACGGCACCCCCTTCGACTTCCGCGGCGGCCGACCGATCGGCTCGACGGCGCTCGACACGGCCTTCGCCGACCTCGAGCGCGACGCCGACGGACGCGCGCGCGTGCGGCTCGACGACACGGTGGTCTGGCTCGGGGAGGCGTACCGCTACGCGATGCTGTTCACGGGCGATCCGCTGCCCGACGTGGCCCGCAGGAGCCTGGCGGTGGAGCCGATGACCTGCGCGCCGAACGCCTTTCAGTCGGGCGACGGGCTGCTCGTGCTCGAGCCGGGCGAGTCGTTCTCGGCGTCGTTCGGCATCGAGCCGAACGCCTCGTAGGCCGCCAGCAGCGCGTCGGCCAGGTCGCGATCGCCGACGCGCACGCCTGCGGCGCCGAGCCGTCGCAGGACCGTCCCGGCCGGCAGCGGCCGCCGCGGGTGCGGCCCCGGCAGCTCGCCCGCCACCCAGTCCTCGGGCGGCGCGAGCGCCGGCTCGTCCTCCTCGTCGAGCGCCGGCCCCGACTGCGCGCGCTCCGGGGTGCAGCCGCGCCAGCGCAGGAACACCGACGGGTCGGCGTCGACCGCGTCGGCCACGGCGCGCGCGACCGCCGCGACGTGGCCGCAGGCGCCGGGGCCGTCGCACGAGCAGCGCCGGTCGATCGTCTCGGGCACCAGCGCCACGTCCCAGTCCTCGCGCAGCAGATGCTCGAGGTGCTCCGACTGCTCGCGTCCTCCGGCGGCCGCCTCGAGCGGCCCGTTGCCGCGCGCGAACCGCCACATCGCGACCCAGAGACGCTGCGGCACCGGCTCGGCTGCCAGCGTCACCTCGCAACCGCCGGCGGTCGCGGCGATCGTCCGTTCGGCGACCTCGAGCGCGTCGACGGCCGCACCCGTGTCCTCGCCGCCGACCGCGTCCAGGAACGCCGCGGCCCACGGCCCGCGGGCCGTCACGCCGCGGCCTCCTCGGCCTCCCAGTCGGGCGCGAGCGCGACTGCGGCCCGGATCGCGCCCAGGTCGAGGCCGCCGAGCCAGTCGTCGGAGCCGCCGGAGATCACCTTCTCGGCCAGCTCGCGCTTCGAGTCGAGCAGCCGGTCGATCCGCTCCTCGAGCGTCCCCGAGCAGACGAGGCTGTGCACGAAGACGTGCTTGCGCTGGCCGAGCCGGTAGACGCGGTCGGTCGCCTGCTGCTCGACCGCCGGGTTCCACCAGCGGTCGAAGTGGAAGACGTGGTTTGCCGCCGGCAGGTTGAGGCCGCGCCCGCCCGCGCGGATCGAGATCACCAGCACCGGCGGCCCGCCGGGCGTGGCGAACGCCGCGAGCAGCTCCTGGCGCTGCCGCGCGTGCAGGCCGCCGTGGAAGAAGCCGACCTCGACGCCGAGCCGCTCCTGGAGGTGCGGCACCAGCCGGTGGAAGCCCGGATACTGCGTGAAGACGAGCGACTTGTCGCCGGCGGGCACCGCCGCGAGCAGCCCGACGAGGCGCTCCAGCTTGCCCGAACGCCCGTCGAGGGCGCGGCCGGTCGCGACGAGCATCTCCGGGTGGTTGCACACCTGCTTCAGCTGGCCGAGCATCGCGAGCACGGCGCCGCGGCGGCCGAACCGGTCATCGTGCTCCTCGATGCGCGGCAGCCAGCGGTCGACCGTCGCGCGGTAGAGACTCGCCTGCTCCACGGTCAGGCGGCAGTAGTCCTTCTCGACGGTGATCGGCGGCAGCTCGAGCTCGACCTCGTCGGCGTCCTTCTCGCGCCGCAGCACGAACGGGCGCACGATCGCGCGCAGCCGCTCCAGCGCCCGCTCGTCGCCGTGCAGCTCGATCGGCCGCGCGAAGACGCGCTCGAACCAGGTGCGCGAGCCGAGCAGGCCGGGGTTGAGCACGTCCATCAGCGACCACAGCTCGCCGAGCCGGTTCTCGATCGGCGTGCCGGTCATGGCCAGCCGCCGCCGCGACGGGAGCCGACGCAACGCCTGCGCCCGCTTCGTCCACGGGTTCTTCACGTCCTGCGCCTCGTCGAGCAGCAATCGGTCCCACGCGACCGCCGCGAGGTCGTCGACGTCGCGCGCGACGATGTCGTAGGAGGTGACGACCACGTCGGCCGCGCGCGCCGCCTCGACCAGCCCGGCGCCTCCGAGGCGGTCGCCGCCGTGGTGCAGCAGCACGCGCAGCGACGGCGCGAACCGCTCCAGCTCGGAGACCCACTGCGCGGCGACGCTCATCGGGCAGACGACGAGCGTCGGCCCGAGCGAGACGCCGTCCTCGCGCTCGGAGCAGAGCATCGCGATCGCCTGCACCGTCTTGCCGAGCCCCATGTCGTCGGCGAGGATCGCGCCCACGCCGAGGTCGCCCAGCAGGCGCAGCCAGCCGTGGCCGCGCTCCTGGAAGGCGTAGAGGTCGCCGCGCATGCGCGCGGGAGCCGGCAGCGGCCGGAAGCCTCCCTCGGCGCCCGCGAGGAGCTCGCGGAGCGGCGCGTCGAGCGTCACCTGCCCGAGCTCGAGCCCCGACTCGTCGGTCTCGAGCCCCGTGGTGGCGCGGACGAGGTCGACGATCCCGCCGCCGCGCCGGCGCCGCTCGAGGAAGCGCAGCGCGCGCTCGACGTCGGATCGGCGCAGCGCGTGCCAGCGGCCGGCGGCGCGCAGCACCGGCTCCTTCGCCGCGGCGAGCTCGAGCAGCTCCCGCTCGCTCAGCGTCACGTCGCCCACCGCGACGCGCCAGTCGAACGTGGCGAGCGCGGCGGTCGAGAGCAGGCCGCTGGCGCGCGGAGCTCCGGCGGCATGCAGGTCGATGCGCAGCCGGCTGGGCGCCCGCACCCACTCGCGCGGCAGCAGCACTGGCACGCCGCGCTGCTCCAGCTCGGGCACCGCCTCGCGCAGGAAGCGCGTCGCCTCCTCGGCGTCGAGCTCGGCCGCGTCGGGGTCGTCCGGGTCGAAGGCGATCCCGTACTCCGCGAGCACCGGCAGCAGCCGCTCGACCTCCCGCCCCAGGTCGGCGCGCGGGTCGCTGGCGCGCAGGAAGAGGAAGCCGTCCTCGCCGCCGCGCCGCAGCAGCGAGGCCGGCAGCGCGAGCGTCGGGTCGTCGTCGGCGTGCAGCCAGGGCTCCAGCGCCAGGGCCGAGCCGCTGCCCGGCCGCTCGTCGAGGTGCAGGCCGAGCCGCCAAGCGGCGCTCGGCAGCACGCCGAGCCCCTCGTCCACCCAGGCGGCGAGGCGCCGTTGCAGCGCGGGATAGCCGGCGTGCGCGGGCAGCTCGGGCTCGGCCGCGACGAGGCCGGCGAGGAACAGCTCGACCGCGGACGGCCGCCCCGGCCCGGGCGGCGGGGCGAGCCGGACGCCGGCCGCACGGAGCCGGTCGCGCGCGACGCGGTCGACGAGCAGCGGGTAGAGGTCGGCGACCGTCTCCTCGGCGTCGCCGCCGAAGGCGCCGGCCGCGGCCGGCGGCAGCGCGGCGGCGATCTGCGTCAGCGTCTCGTCGACCGACTCCTCCAGCGTCGAGCCCCAGAACGCCGACCACTGCGCGCCGCGGCTCGCGAGCTCGGGATGCACCAGGCCCTCGGCGACCGAGCGCCGGGCGAGCTCGCAGACGGCGAAGACGGCGCGGGCGCTGCCGCCGAGCTCGACGTCCGGGGGCGGCGCGGCGGCGAGCTCGAGCAGCCCGGCCGGGTCGACCCGCCGGGTCTCGCTCGCCGTTCCGTCGGGGCGGCGGGTGAAGACGGCGGCGCGGGAGCTCTGCTCCCAGACGATCTCCAGGGTCGGATCGGACACGAACGCTCCACGGTACCGCGCGGCCGGCAGTCGACCCTCTGCGACACTGCGCGGCGTGTCCCGGCCCTACGACTCCGCGGTCGCCGCCGAGCTGGAGCGGGACGTGCTCGAGCGGTTCCTCCGCTACGTCCGCATCGACACGCAGGCCGACCGCAGCTCGGCCACGCACCCGAGCACGACGAAGCAGCTGGATCTGTCACGGCTGCTCGTGGAGGAGCTGCGGGCGCTCGGCCTCGACGAGGTCGAGCTGTCCGAGACCGGCTACGTCTTCGCCACGCTGCCCGGCGTCGACTGCGGCGGCGCGCCGACGGTCGGGCTGATCGCGCACGTCGACACCAGCCCCGACGCGCCCGGCACGAACGTCGACCCGCAGGTGTGGCGCGACTACGACGGCGGCGAGCTGAGGCTGCCCGGCGATCCGCAGCAGGTGCTCTCGCCGGCGACCTCGTCGCTCCTGGCGGACCGCGTCGGACACGACGTGATCACGTCGGACGGCACGACGCTGCTCGGCGCCGACGACAAGGCGGGCGTCGCGGAGATCATGGCAGCCCTCACGTGGCTGCTGGCCCATCCGGACGTGCCGCGGGCGCCGGCGCGGATCGCGTTCACCGTCGACGAGGAGATCGGCCACAGCACCGACCGGTTCGACCTGCGGCAGTTCCGCGCCGCGTTCGCCTACACGCTCGACGGCTCGTGCGTCGGTCAGATCGAGAACGAGACGTTCTCGGCGGTGCGCCTGATCGTCTCGTTCCGCGGCGTGGGCGTCCATCCGGGGACGGCGAAGGGGAAGCTCGTCAACCCGATCAAGCTCGCGGCCCGGTTCGTGGAGAGCCTGCCGCAGGGGCGGCTCTCGCCCGAGACGACCGAGGGGCGCGAGGGCTTCGTACACCCGTACGAGATCGCCGGTACGCCGGAGCGCGCGACGGTGACGCTGATCCTGCGCGACCACGACGCCGAGCTGCTGGCCGAGCACGAGGCGCTCGTGCGCCGGCTGGCCGAGGAGGCCGCCGCGACCGACCCGCGCGCGACCGTCGCGTTCGACCGCTGGGAGCAGTACCGGAACATGGGCGAGGCGCTCGAGGAGGTGCCGCACGTGGTCGAGGCGGCGCTCGAGGCGACAAGGCGCGTGGGCCTGGAGGCGCAGCTGGCGGCGATCCGGGGCGGCACCGACGGCAGCCGGCTGACGCAGCTGGGGCTGCCGACGCCGAACCTGTTCACGGGCGGCAACGAGTTCCACTCGGTGCGCGAGTGGATCACGGTCCAGGACATGGCCGTCTCGGCCGCGACCGCGGTCGAGCTGCTGCGCCTGTGGGCCGAGCCCGCCTGGCGCGAACGCGTCTAGCTCGACGCGTCGGCGTCGGCGTCGCCGCTGCCGCCGCGCCGCCGGACGAGCGACGCGATCCCGGCGGCGCCGGCGACGAGCAGCGCCACCGCGCTCTTGTTGGGCCGCTTCGTCTCGGGGTCGACGCTCGGCACCGCATCCTTCGCCTTCCGCTTCAGCACCCGCTTGCCGACGGCGAGGGTCAGCCATCCGACGACCGCGTTGCGGCGGTTCACGATTCCCATCGCGCGACTCTACTCCCCCGTAGCCCCCAGACGGAAACGCGCGTGTGCCGGAACCGCCACATCCCTGTGCCGACCTGCGCGCAACGTTTTCCCCTGAACCGTCACAGAAGTGTGCCCGTGCCCCGCAAACGCCGTGCAGGGCCCAAAACCGGGGTCAGACCCGGGTCTGACCCCGGTTTCGGGAGGGCCATGGCCGCCGCGGACAGTGGGACTGGGCGCAACCCCGCTCGGCCCGCGGCGGCAGGTCTCCGGGCTACGCCTTCGCGGCGGCCTTCGGCTTGCGGTTCGGGACGTGGATGGCGCGGCCGAGGGCGACCAGGCCCGCCTCCTTGATCGCCTCCGCGAGCGTCGGGTGCGGCGCCATGCCGTCGGCGACCGTCTCCACCGTCGACTCGGCGTCGATCGCGACGACGCCGGCCTCGACCATGTCCGTGACGTGCGGGCCGACCATGACGAGGCCGAGCAGCTCGCCGTAGCGCGTCTCGTGGATCGACTTCACCCAGCCGACCGTCTCGTTCTGCATCACGGCCCGCGCGTTCGCGACCCACGGGAACTGGCCGACCGCGACGTCGTCGCCGTGCAGCTCGCGAGCCTGCGCCTCCGTCAGCCCGACGGCGGCGATCTCCGGATCCGTGTAGATCGGCCGCGGCACCGCGCGGTTCGCGACCACGGCGTCGTGGCCGCACGCGTTCTCCGCGGCCACCTCTCCCTCGCGGAACGCCGTGTGCGCGAGCTGCCAGTAGCCGGCGCAGTCTCCGACCGCATAGATGTGCGCGACGCTCGTGCGGCGGTGGTCGTCGGCCTCGACGCCGCTGCGCCTGTCGAAGCGGATGCCGGCCTCCTCGAGGCCGATCCCCTCGACGAGCGGCCCGCGGCCGACCGAGACGAGCATCAGGTCGCACTCGACCTGCTCGCCGTCGCCGTAGTGGACGGTGAGCGCGTTCCCCTTCTGCTCCACCTTCGTGCACTGCTTGCCGAGCTGCAGGGCGATGCCGCGCTTGCCGAACTGCTTCGCGAGCTCCTTCGCGGCGTCGGCGTCCTCCTGCGGGATCAGCGTGTCGAGCATCTCGACGATCGTCACCTCGGAGCCGAAGCGGTTGAAGATCGAGGCGAATTCGCAGCCGATGATGCCGCCGCCGAGGATGACGAGGCGCCTCGGCACCTCGGTCTGCGCGAGCAGCCCGGTCGAGTCGACGCACAGGTCGGACTCGAGGCCCGGAATCGGCGGGCGCAGCGGGAACGAGCCGGTCGCGACGATCGCGCTGCGGAACGTCACGTCCTCGCCGCCCTCGACCGCGATCGTGTTCGCGTCCTTGAAGCGGCCGGCGCCCTTCACCCACTGCACGCCGTTCGCCTTGAACAGCCCGGCGACGCCGCCCGTCATCTGCTTGACGACGGACGCCTTCCACTCGTTCGCCGCGGCGAAGTCGAGCTCGCTGCCGGCGAGCTTCACGCCGAGCTTCGCGAAGCTGTCCTCGGCCTGGTGCAGGAAGTGCGCGGTCTGCACCCACGCCTTGGTGGGGATGCAGCCCACGCGCAGGCACGTGCCGCCCAGGTCGGGCTCCTTCTCGATGCACGCGACCGACGCGCCCAGCTGAGCTGCGCGGATCGCTGCGGTGTAGCCCCCGGGACCTCCGCCCAGGACGGCGACGTCGACGTCCATCTCGTCTCCTCGAAAGCGTTGTCGGTTACCGCCCCGGAGCGTAGCGCCGGGTCAACTGACGAGGACGAGCTTGCCGAACTTGCCGCCCGCTGCGAACGCCTCGTACGCCTCCTGCGCCTGCTCGAGCGGGAACGTGCGCTCGACCGGCACGCGGACGGCGCCCGCGGCCAGCAGTGGCAGGACGTGCTTGCCCACCCGCTGCACGACGAGCGCCTTCTCCTCCAGCGGGCGGGCCCGCAGCGTCGACCCGTGGATGCGCGCGCGGCGCTGCATCAGCAGGCCGAAGTGGATCTCGGCGCGCGCCCCGGCGCCGGTGCCGATCACGACGACCCGGCCCCCGACGGCGAGACGCTCCAGGTTCGCGGCGAGGTTGTCGCCGCCGACCAGCTCGAGGATCACGTCGTATTCGCCTTCCGGCTCGGTGTCGGCGCCGAGCGCGGCGACGCGGTCGGCGTTCGACCTCGCGGTCCCGGTGACGCGCGCTCCGGCCGTCACGCCGAGCTGCACCCCCGCCACGCCCACGCCGCCGGAGGCGCCGTTCACGAGCAGCCGCTCGCCCGGCCGCAGGCCGGCCTGCGAGAAGAGCGCGTCGTGCGCGGTCGCGAACACCTCCATGAAGCCGCCCGCCTCGGGCCACTCGATACCGTCGGGCACGGGCAGCGCGTGCCGTTCGTGCACGACCGCGACCTCCGCGTGCCCGCCGCCGCCGAGCAGCGCCACCGCCCTGTCCCCCACGGCGAACCGCTCCGCGTGCGGCCCCGTCTCGATCACCTCGCCGGCGCACTCCAGCCCGGGGACGTCCTGCGGCGCGTCGGCCGGGGCCGGATAGCGGCCGGCGCGCTGGATCAGGTCGGCGCCGTTGATGCCCGCGGCCCGCACGCGGATCGCGATCTGGCCGAGCCCCGGCCGCGGGTCGGGCCGCTCCTCGACCTCCAGCCTCCCGTCAACCACGATCGCCGCGCGCATCGTTTGTCAGACTACGGGTCGTGCCGC
Organism: Gaiellaceae bacterium; assembly: GCA_036380895.1. Classification (GTDB taxonomy): domain Bacteria; phylum Actinomycetota; class Thermoleophilia; order Gaiellales; family Gaiellaceae; genus PALSA-600. Next base: position 26,989 of record DASVDV010000026.1, read on the forward strand.
TCGAGGGCGTCCACCACGTCACCTGCATCACCGCCGATGCGCCCGCCAACGTCTCCTTCTACGCGGACGTGCTCGGCCTGCGGATGGTGAAGAAGACGGTCAATCAGGACGACCCGACCGTCTACCACCTCTTCTACGCCGACGAGCGCGGCTCGGCCGGCGCCGACATCACCTTCTTCGAGTACCCGGGCGTGCCCCGCGGCCGCGCCGGCGACGGGATGGTCCACCGGATCGTCTTCCGCGTCGCCTCGGAGGCGTCGCTCGCGTTCTGGGAGGACCGCGTCGGCGGCGAGCGCGGCGCTCGGTCGCTGCTCTTCGAGGACCCGGAGGGGCTGAGCCTGGAGCTGGTGGTGGACGACTCGGGCGACGAGCCGCTCGTCGCCCTCGACTCCGAGATCCCGGAGGAGCACGCGCTGCGCGGCTTCGCCGGGGTGCGCGCGTACGCCTCGCAGCCGCGGCGGAGCGCCCCGTTCCTGGAGGCGCTCGAGTTCACGCCGGGGTGGGAGGCGCGCGGCGACCACCGCGGAGGCTTCTACGTCTACGACGAGCCACCCGGCGAGCGGGGCCTGCAGGGCGCCGGCACCGTGCACCACGTCGCCTGGGCCTCGCCTCCCGCCGACCACGAGGAGTGGCGGCGAACGGTGCTGCGCGCCGGCGGGGCGCCGACGCCGGTGATCGACCGCTTCTACTTCAAGTCGATCTACTTCCGGGAGCCGGCCGGGATCCTGTTCGAGATCGCGACGATCGGCCCGGGATTCACGGCCGACGAGCCGTTCGAGACGCTCGGCGAGGGGCTCTCGCTGCCGCCCGACTTCGAGCACCTCCGCAGCAGCCTCCTGGAGGCGCTGACACCGCTGCCGGTGCCCCGGCGGGTGCTCGCTCGATGATCGTCCGCGAGCGGCCGGCCGAGGGGCAGCCGGCCGGCGCGCTCGTGCTGCTGCACGGCCGCGGCGCCGACGAGAACGACCTCTTCCCGCTGCTCGACGCGCTCGACCCGGAGCGCCGCCTGCACGGCTACACGCTGCGCGCGCCGCTCTCGCTGCCGCCGGGCGGCGCCCACTGGTACGTCGTGCCGCGCGTCGGCTTCCCCGACCCGTTCACCTTCCGCAGCTCGTATCGCGAGGCGGCGGGCTGGCTCGACGAGCTGCCCTTCGAGCGGATCGTGCTGGGCGGCTTCTCGCAGGGCGCGGTGATGTCGCTGGCGCTCGGCCTCGGCCGCGGGCGGCCACGGCCGGCGGCGATCGTCGCCTTCTCGGGCTTCGTGCCGCAGGTGGACGGCTGGGCCGCCGACCTGACGCCGCCGCTGCCGCCGGTGACGATCGGCCACGGCAGCGAGGACACGGTGATCGACGTGTCGTTCGGCCGCGCCGCCCGCGACCTGCTCGAGGACGCGGGCGCCGACGTGCTCTACCGCGAGTCGCCGCTGCCGCACGCGATCGACCCGGCGACGGTCGTCGTCGCTCGGCGCCGCATCGCGGAGGCGCTCGCCTAGAGCGCGCGCCGCATGGTGACCGCGCCGCGATCCTCGGCGACGCGCTCGAAGCCGTTCCGCTCGTAGAAGCCGATCGCCGGCGAGCCGGACTCGACCGAGAGCGAGACCGCCTCGTGGCCCTCGGCGCGCGCCCGCTCGAGCAGCGCGTCGAGCAGCTCCTGCCCCACGCCGTGTCGGCGCCGCGACGGGACGACCGCGATCGTCAGCTCGGGCGTCCGGTCGTCGACGAAGGCGTAGCCGGGCGCCGTCTCGCTGAACCGTCGCAGCCAGGCGGCGCCGACGCGGTTGGGGCCCTCGGCGGCGATCACCGCCAGGTCGCCGGCGCGGCCCCAGTTGTCGAGGTAGCGCGCCAGCGGGATGTCGGTGGCGAGCTGGTTGACCCGCCAGCCGTACGCATGCGCCAGCATCGAGCGCATGAACGGCACGTCGCCGTGCGAGCCGCGGCGGATCACGGGCGGCGCCTCACGGCAGCGGTTGCGCCAGCTGGATCCGGTTGCCGTCGGGGTCGAACACGTCCACGAGCCGCATCTGCCCCGCGATCTCCAGCACGACCCCCACCTCGACGCCCTCCTCGCGGAGGCGGTCGGCGTCGGCCTTCACGTCGTCGACGTCGACCATCGCGACGCCGCCCTGCGCCTCGCCGGGATCGCCCTCGGCGAGCGCGATCCGCATCGGCCCGCGCTCCATCTTCGACCAGCGGTCGTCCCAGTCGACGAAGGTCTCCTCGAATCCCAGCAGCCGCCTGTAGAAGTCGCGCCCGCGGTCGAAGTCGCGGACGAGGTACCAGACGCGCGGCGCCGTCAGCGACACGGCGCCGTCACAGGGCGAGCGCGGGCTCTTCCAGGAAGAGCTTCACCGTGCGCAGGAACTCCGCGGCCTCCGCGCCGTCGACCGCGCGATGGTCGACCGTCAGCGTCAGCGTCACCGTCGGACGCACCGCCGGCGCGCCGTCGACGGCCACCACGCGGTCGGTCGTCGCGCCGACGGCGAGGATCGCCGCCTGCGGCGGGTTGATCACCGCCACGAACTGCTCGACGCCGTACTGCGGCATGCCGAGGTTCGAGATCGTGAAGGTGCCGCCCTCCATGTCGGCCGTCGTCAGCTTGCCGTCGCCGGCGCGGCCGACGACGTCGCTGCGGCGGTGCGCGACCTCCACGAGCGACAGCCGCTCGGCGCTCGGCACGACGGGCACGACGAGCCCCTGCGGCGCGGCGACGGCGATGCCGACGTTCGCGGTCGGGTAGCGGCGGATGCCGTCCTCGCCGAACTCGGCGTTCACCTCGCGGTGGCGCAGCAGCGCCTGGGCGCAGATCTTGACGAGCAGGTCGGTGACGGTGACGCGCACCTCCGGGTTCAGCTCGCGGGCGCGCGCGACGAGCGCGTTCGCCTGCGTCATGTCGGCGCTGACGGTGAGCTGGAAGACGGGGATCTCCCAGGCGGCGGTGAGCCGGCGGGCGATCGTGCGGCGCGTCGAGGTGAGCGGGACGACCTCGACCTCGCCGGTCGGTACGGGCGTGCGTACGGGCGCCGCGGTCGGCGGCTCGGCGCGCTCGACGTCCTCGGCGACGATGCGGCCGTCGGGGCCGGTGCCGCGGAGGCGGGAGAGATCGATGCCGCGCTCGCGCGCGATGCGGCGGGCGAGCGGCGAGGCCTTGATGCGGCCGGACGTCGGCTCGGCGGCGGGCGCCGGCTGCTGCTCGGCCGCCCGGGCGGCGGCGGCCCGACCGTTGGCGCGCTCGTCGTCGCGCGCCGGCGCCTCGGCGGGCTTCTCGGCGCTCTCGCGAGCGCCGGTGTCCTCGTTCGCGCTGTCCTCGACGGCCTCGCCCTCGTCGCCGATCCAGGCGATCGTGCGCCCGACCGGGGCCTCGCCCTGCTCGAGGCCGATCTTCAGCAGCACGCCCTCGAAGTCGGACTCGACCTCCTGCGTCACCTTGTCGGTGTCGATCTCGAACAGCGGCTCGCCCTTGGCGACGCGGTCGCCCTCGGCCTTCAGCCACTTGACGATCGTGCCCGCCTCCATACCCTGGCCGAGGCGGGGGAGCTTCACCTCGTTCGCCACGTTACTTCCCGACGGTTCGCTTGATCGCCGCGAGCACGTCGCCGGCGTTCGGCACCACGTACTGCTCCATCACGGGCGCGAAGGGGAGCGGCGTGAACTTCGCACCGACGCGCTCGATCGGCGCGTCGAGGTAGTCGAACGCCTGGTACTGCAGGACGGCCGCGACCTCGGCGCCGAAGCCCATGCGTGTGACGGCCTCGTGCGCGACGACGGCGCGGTTCGTCTTCTTGACGCTCGCGACGAGCGTCTCCTCGTCGAGCGGCTGCAGCGTGCGCGGGTCGACGACCTCGACCGAGATGCCCTCGTCCTCGGCCTGCTTCGCCGCCTCGAGCGTGCGGTGCACGAGCGGCCCGATCGCGATCACGGTGACGTCGGTGCCCGTGCGAACGACGCGCGCCTTGCCGATCGGCAGCGGCTCCAGCTCCTCCGGCACCTCGCCCTTGACCGGGTAGAGCAGCCGGTGCTCGAACACGATGGTCGGATTGTCGTCGTGAATCGCCGACCACAGCAGACCCCGCACGTCCTCGGGGGTCGAGGGATACATCACCTTCAGTCCCGGCACGTGCACCAGCCAGGCCTCGAGCTGCTGCGCGTGCTGCGCGCCCGGCGACCAGCCTGCGCCGCCCTGGGTGCGGATCGTCAGCGGCACGGTGATCTGTCCGCCCGACATGTAGCGGTGCTTGGCCGCCTGGTTGACGATCTGCTCCATCGAGAGCGTCAGGAAGTCCTCGTACATGATCTCGACGACCGGGCGCATGCCCGCCATCGCGGCGCCGATGCCGGAGCCGACGATCGCCATCTCGGAGATCGGGGTGTTGCGGACGCGCTCCGAGCCGAACTCGTCGAGCAGACCCTGGGTGACGCCCATCGAGCCGCCCATCTCGGCGATGTCCTCGCCCATGATGAAGACGCGGTCGTCCGCGCGCATCGCCTGCGCGAGCGCGTCGCGCACAGCCTCGCGGTAGGAGAGCTCAGGCATAGACGTTCTTGAGGGCGTCTTCGGGCTGCGGGTCGGTGCCGTTCTTCGCGAACTCGAGCGCCGCGTCGACGCGCGCGTGCGCCGCCTCGTCGAGCTTCGCGAACGCCTCGTCGTCGACGCCGAGCCGGTCGCGCAGCTTCTCGATCGGGTCGTGCGACGCGGCGTCCTCGCGGTCATCCTTGGAGCGGTACACCTGCGGGTCGCCGATGTAGTGGCCGTGCATGCGCTTCGTCTCGACGTCGAGGAAGACCGGGCCCTCGCCGGAGCGCGCGTACTCGAGCGCGTCGGACGCCTTCGCGTAGACGTCCTCCACGTCCTGGCCGTCGACCTTGATCGAGCGCATGTCGTAGGCCAGCGCACGCTTCGACATGTCGTCCCAGACGGGCGAGTGCTGCCAGCCGGGGGTCGACTCGGCCCAGTGGTTGTTCTCGCAGACGAAGAGCGTCTTCGTCTTCCAGAGCTGGGCGAGGTTGAGCGACTCGTGGAACGTGCCGATGTTGGTGCTGCCGTCGCCGAAGAAGGCAACGGCGACCCGCGGCTCGTTGCGCATCTTGAAGGCGAGCCCGGCGCCGGTCACGGCCGGCAGGCCGCCGCCGATGACGGCGTTCGCGCCGAAGTTGCCGCGCTCGACGTCGTAGAGGTGCATCGAGCCCCCGTAGCCGCGCGAGCAGCCCTCGATCTTGCCGTACAGCTCGGCCATGACGCGCTTCGGCTCGGTGCCGCGCGCGAGCGTGTGGCCGTGGGCGCGATGGGTCGAGGCGAAGATATCGCCCTCCGCCATCGCCTGGCAGACGCCGACCGCGACGGCCTCCTGGCCGATCGCCACATGCAGGAAGCCGGGCAGCTCGCCGGCCCGGAACCGCTCCTCCACCTTCTCCTCGAAGCGGCGGATCAGGAGCATCTCCGCGAGGAAGTGCTTCAGCGTCTCCTCGCTCAGGGCAGTCGTCTTCTCGGCTTTCGCCATCGCCCCCGCAGTGTACGTTTTGCGCGTGACTCTGGTGCAGCAGTGGCGCGAGCTCCAGGCGGACCTGCCGCCGGACTGGGCGACCGCCCAGTTGCGGCTCGCGCTCGCGGACGCGGAGACGACCGGCCGGGCGGCCTCGCTGCTCGGGCCGGCGCAGCCGGTGCGCCCGCAGAGCGGCGTGCTGCGCTTCGCGGCGGCGCGCGGCGGCGCGGCGCCGGGGCCCGAGGCGGTCGCGCGGCTACTGGAGCGGCTCGATCGGGAGGGCGTCGGCGGGACGCTCGAGCTCGTCGGCTCGCCCCGGACCGCGGTCGCGGTCGCCCCCGTGCCGGAGGCGCCGCTGGCCGAGGCCTGGTCCGCCGAGCTCGCGAAGCTGCCCGCCGACTGGAGCGACCTCTACGGCGAGGTCGAGCTGCTCTCCACCGACTACTTCGAGCGCGCGTCGGTGCTCTGCACGCCGATGAACCCGCGCCGCGACGGCCGGCGGGCGGCGTTCCGCTTCCGCTGCGCGCGCCGCTTCGGCTACGGCACCTCCCCGGAGATGGTGCGTCGATGTCTGGAGCGCTGCGACGCCGAGAGCCTGCGCGGGTCGGTGACGGTGCTGCGCGCGCTCTCCGACACGCATCCGGTCGCGACGCAGGGGCCGGTCTGGCTCCTCGACGGGCGCACCGTCTAGGTGTAGGTCTCAGCGGCCGATCAGCGCGGCGAGCTCGCCGGCGAGCGTTCGCGCCTGCGCGGCGTCGGCGGTCACGACGAGGCAGGTGTCGTCGCCCGCGACGGTGCCGACGACGAGCGGGTGCCGGAGCCGGTCGAGGGCGCGGGCGAGCGGGGGCGCCGAGCCGATCTCGCAGTGCACGACGACGAGGTTCTGCGCGGCGACCGCCCGGCGGCCGAACTGGCCGAGCAGCGAGCGCAGCGTCGCCCGCGGGTCGGCGCGGCGGCGGCCGGGCAGCACGTAGCGCGGCCGGCCGAGCGCGTCCTCGGTCTTCGTCAGCCCGAGCTCTCGGATGTCGCGCGACACCGTCGCCTGCGTCACGCGGCAGCCGGCGCCGGCGAGGGCCTCGAGCAGCTCGTGCTGGGTGGCGATCGGGAGGCGCTCGACAAGGCTCGCGACGAGCCGCTGGCGCTCCTCTTTCGTCAGGCGCTCCTCCATGGCCGGTCATGCTCGCGGCGGGCCCGGACGATGTTTGGACGGCGCCGCCCGCGGCAACGTGCCTCGCATGCTGCGAAAGGCGATGTGGACCGGCCTGTACGCCGGTCTGGGCGCGGTTGCCACGATGGCCGCGCGCCGCCTCTCGTCGCGGATCTGGCGGGTCGCGACCGGCGAAGAGCCGCCGACGAAGCGATGAGCACCAGGGTGGACGAGGCGCTCGACGCGGCGGCGAACCGGCTGCAGAGCTTCGTCGCGCAATCGCGCCGCGAGGGCGGGCTGAAGGCGAAGCTGGGCGAGGCGCTCGAGGAGGATCCGGCGTTCCTGCGGAAGCTGAAGCCGAGCCTGATCGCCGCGCGCGCCCGCGGGCGGAGGCCGGCGGCGGATCGCGCCGGCGGCAACGGGTACGCGCCGCCGGCGGCTCCGGCGGAGGCGGCGACGGAGGTCTCGCGCCCGCACGGGTCGCAGCCCGCGAAGCGCGGCCCGAACCCGTGGCTGGTGCTGGGCGCGGCGTTCGCCGTCGGGGTGTTCGCGGCGAAGGCGATCGACTGGAGGAGCCATGCACACCCCCGCGGCTGAGGTGCGGAACGGCGGCCTCGGCGGCGCGGCGAAGCAGGTCGCCGAGCACGCGAGCGCGATCGCGCGGCTCGAGCTGGAGCTGGCCGGGCTCGAGCTGAAGAAGAAGATCGTGGCGCTCGGCGGCGGGCTGGCGCTGGCGCTCGGCGCCCTGGTGGTCTCGCTGTTCGGGCTGGGCTTCCTGTTCGCCGCGATCGCGGCCGCGTTCGAGACGTTTCTGCCGACGTGGGCGTCGCTGCTGATCACCGGCGGCATCCTCGTGACGTTCGCCGGGCTGCTCGGCATGACGGGGCTCGCCATCCTCTCGCGCGGCACCCCGCCGGTGCCGGCGCAGGCGATCGAGCAGGCGAAGCTGACCTCGCAGGCGTTGAAGCGCTGATGCCGGCGCCCCGCACGCCCGACCGCGTCCGCGAGGACATCGAGAAGGAGCGCGAGAGCCTCGCGACGGCGGTCGAGCACCTGCGAGGCGAGCTCGGCGACGCGACCGACCTGACGGGCAAGCTGCGCAGCAAGCTGCCGGTGCTGGCGGTGGGCGCGGCGGCCGCGGGCTTCTTCCTCGGCGGCGGCGTCGGCGCCTCGATGCGCTATCTCGCCCGCCGCGGCCGCGAGGGCGACGAGAAGGCGAAAGTCGGCCGCTGGTCGCTGCGCGAGCGCGGCTGACCCCGCGGTGACCGAAGCGTCGCGGGCGTGTGCCGAGACCCGCGCACGGCCATCCACAGAGGTGTGACGAAACAGACCTCGTGTCCCGCAAACGCTGTGCCGGGGCCAAACCCGGGGTCAGACCCGGGTCTGACCCCGGTGTTACCGAAGTGTCGCGAGCGCGTGCCGAAGGGCGCGCACGGTGTTCCCCGGCGGGTGTGGATCAGGCCCGCTGCTCGGCGCCGAAGCGCTCGGCGAGCGCCTCCACGATCCGCTGGCGGAGACGTGCGGCGTCGTCCTCGGAGAGGGTTCGCTCCGGCGACTGGTAGGCGACGGCGAAGGCGACCGACTTGCGGCCCTCGCCGATCTGCTCGCCGCGGTAGACGTCGAAGACGCGGATCTCGCGCAGCTCCTCGCCCGCCGCCTCGCGCGCGGCCGCGACGATCGCGCCCGCCTCGACGTCCTCGTCCACCACCACCGCGATGTCCTGCCGTACAGCCGGGAAGGTGATCACGTCCGCGTATGTCACCGGCTCGCGGCTCTCCTCGAACAGCTGCGCCAGGTCGAGCTCGAACGCCCCCCACTCGCCGTCCAGCACGCGCGGGTGCAGCTCGCCGACCACGCCCGCCGCCGTGCGCGCCGCCTTGCCGGGATGGAACAGCGGCTCCTGCGCCCGCTCGAAGACCGGCTCCGCTTTCAGCGCCGCGTGCAGCGCCTCGACGGCGCCCTTCGCGCGGAAGAACCCGCCCTCGAGCACGCCGGCCACGCGCAGCCGCTCGTCCGGCAGGTCGCCCGCCGGCAGGTAGACGCGCGCGATCTCGAACAGCGCGATCCCCTTCGCGCCCGCGTCCACGTTCCGCGCCGCCGCCTCGACGAGGCTCGGCAGGAGCCGCGTCCGCAGCGCCGTCAGCTCGACCGAGATCGGCTCCGACAGCCGCCACGGCGTCTCCTCCTCGGGCCGCAGGCTCGGCGTGTACGTCTCGGCGAAACCGAGGCCGACGAGCGCGTCCTCGACGCGCCGCCGCAGCTGCTGCTCACGCGTCAGCGTCCCGAACATCGCGCGGCGCGCCGGCAGGGTGAACGGCACGTCGCCCAGCCGGAACCGGGCGATCTCCTCGACGACGTCGACTTCGCGCGTCACGTCGCGCGCCCGCCAGGTGGGCGCGACGACCGACCCGTCGCGGCACTCGAAGCCGAGCCGGTCGAGGATCCGCTCCTGCTCGGCGGGCGGAGTCTCGAGCCCCACCACCGCGTCGGCCCGCTCCGGCCGGAAGCGCACCACCGGCCGCTCCGGTAGCTCGCCGTGCTCGTCGGTGGCGGCCGTCCAGCGCGCCCCGGTCAGCTCCAGCAGCAGCCCCGTCGCGAGATCCGCCGCCGGCTCCGCGAGGTACGGGTCGACGCCCTTCTCCCAGCGCGTCGAGCCCTCGGTGCGCAGCCGCAACCGCTCGCTGGTGCGGAAGATCCCGTACGGCTCGAAGTTCGCCGCCTCGAGCAGCACGGACCGGGTCGCGTCGCCGATCTCGGTCTCCTCGCCGCCCATGATCCCGGCGAGCGCGACCGCCCGCTCCTCGTCGGCGATCAGCAGGTCGTCGGGGACGAGGTCGCGCTCGACGCCGTCCAGCGTGCGCAGCCGCTCGCCGGCGTGCGCCCGGCGCACGACGATGCCGCCGCGCAGCGTGGTGTGGTCGAACGCGTGCAGCGGGTTGCCGAGCGCCAGCATCACGTAGTTCGTCACGTCGACGACGTTCGAGATCACGCGCACGCCGGCGGCGAGCAGCCGCGCCTTCAGCCACACCGGAGACGGCGCGATCTTCACGTCCTCGAACAGGCGCCCGACGTAGCGCGGGCAGCCCCCGGGATCGTCGATCCGCACGGCGACTCGTCCGCTCGGGACCGGTCCCGGGACCTGTCCCCCGGACATGGGCCCGAGGGACAGGTCGTAGAGCACGGAGACCTCCCGCGCGATGCCGTAGATCGACTGCAGGTCGGGCCTGTTGCCGGTCGACTCGATCACCAGCACGTCGTCGGCGAGGGGCAGCACGTCGGCGAGCGGCGTGCCCGGCTCGACGCCGTCCGACAGCAGCATGATCCCCGCATGGTCGGTGCCGAGGTCGACCTCGTCCTCGGCCAGGATCATCCCGTCGGAGACCTCGCCGCGCACCTTGCGCCGCTCCAGGGTCAGCCCGTTCGGCAGCACCGCGCCCGGGAGCGCAACGGCGACCGTGGCGCCCGCGCCGAAGTTCCACGCGCCGCAGACGATCGTCCGCGGGCTGTCCTCCCCCACGTCCACCTGGGTCAGCTGCAACCGGTCGGCGTTCGGGTGCTTGACCGCCTCCAGCACCTTCCCCACCCGGAAGAGACCGAGGTTGCCGCCGTCGTCGGCGACGCCGCGCCGTTCGATCCCCTCCACCTCCGCCGAGGCGACCGACAGCCGCTCCGCCAGCTCGGCGAGCGGCATCTCGACCGCGACGTAGTCGCGCAGCCACGAGACCGGGACCCGCATTCAGTGCCCCCTTCCGGAACGGAGCATCAGAACTGCCTCAGCACGCGCAGGTCGCCTTCCCAGAGCGCGCGGATGTCGGGGATGTCGTGGCGCAGCTGCGTCGTCCGCTCGAGGCCGCAGCCGAACGCGAAGCCGCTCCACTCCTCGGGGTCGACGCCGACGTTCTCGAAGACGCGCGGGTCGACCATGCCGGCGCCGCCCATCTCGACCCAGCCGGAGAACTTGCACGTCCGGCAGCCGGCGCCGCCGCAGATGCCGCAGGACACGTCCGGCTCGATCGACGGCTCGGTAAACGGGAAGTAGTGCGTGCGGAAGCGCACCCGCCGCTCGGGCCCGTAGAGCGCGCGCATCACGTGCAGCAACGTCCCCTTCAGGTCGGCGAGGGTGAGACCGCGGTCGACCGCCAGCCCCTCGAACTGGTGGAAGATCGGATAGCGCGTCGCCGTGATCGCGTCGCGCCGGTAGACGCGGCCGAGCGAGACCATGTAGATCGGCGGCTCGCGCTCCTCCAGCGCGTGGATCTGCGACGGGCTCGTCTCCGTGCGCAGCACGTGGTCCGCGTCGAAGAAGAACGTGTCGCGCGGCGAGCGCGCGGAATGCGTCGGCAGGAACGCGAGCTTGTCGAAGTTGTAGGCGACCGTCTCGACCTCGCGGTCGTCGCGCACCTCGTAGCCGAGGCCGAGGAACGCGTCCTCGACCATGCGCCGCACCTGCGTGATCGGGTGCAGGTGGCCGAACGGCAGCTCGTCGCCGGGCAGCGTGACGTCGACGACCTCCTCGCGGAGCCGCCGGTCGAGCTCCGCGTCGGCGAGCCGCGTCTCGCGCTCGGCGAGCGCCGCCTCGAGCCGGCGGCGGATGCCGTTCAGGAGCTGGCCACTCTCCCGGTCGCGAACGCCGCGCAGCGCCTGCGCGAGCTCCGACTTGCGTCCGAGCGCGCCGACGCGCGCCTCCTCGAGCGCGTCGAGGCTGTCCGCCCCCTCGATGGCGGCGAGCGCGTCCCGCTCCCGTTCCGCCCAGTCCGTCTGCATCCGTCCTCCTCCTGCTCCGTGGTCGTCGAGGGTCAGGCCCCGGTGCGGATGGAGGCGCGCCTAGCGAGCGCCCCGGTCGGTGCACCGGGGCCGCGTAAACAGCAAGATCGCCGTCGCCAGCATCGCTCCGGGCAGCATACCGGCCGTGTCCGCATACGACACGATCGCCCGGCTCTACGACCCGTGGTCGCGGAGCGTGGTCGAGGACGTCGCCTTCTACGTCGAGGAGGCGCGGCGCTCGGGCGGGCCGGTGCTCGAGCTGGGCGTCGGCACCGGGCGGATCGCGATCCCGACCGCGGCCGCGGGCATCCGCGTGGTGGGCGTCGACCGCTCGGCGGGCATGCTCGAGGTGGCGCGCGAGGCGACCGCGCTCGCGGGCGTCGAGCTCGACCTGCGCGAGGGCGACCTGCGCGAGCCGCCGGTCGACGAATGCTTCCCCCTCGTCACGATCCCCTTCCGGTCGCTGCTGCACATGGAGACGGACGCCGACCGCCGCGCGGCGCTCGGCGCCGTCCGGGACCGCCTGGCCCCCGGCGGCCGGTTCGTCTTCGACGTCTTCTCGCCCGGCGCCGACGACATCGCCGAGACCCACGGGCGCTGGCTGGAGCGCGAGCCCGGCATCTGGGAGCGCGCCGACTGGGACGAGCGCACCCGGACGCTGATCCTGCGCGTCCGCAGCGGCGATGCGGAGGCGGAGATGAGCCTCGCCTGGCTGTCGGTGGCCGAGTGGCGCACGCTGCTCGCCGAGGAGGGATTCCGCGTGGCGGCGCTCCACGGCTGGTTCGACCGCACGCCCTGGCGCGGCGGCGAGGACTCGATCTGGATCTGCGAGCGCTGATCGCCGGCCTTGATCGGCGCCGGCGATTACTCCGGCCGGAAGCCGAGATCGACGTGGCCGCGGGGCTGACCTATCCTGCTCGCGTGCGGATGCGCCTCGCACTCCTGGGCCTTCTCATTGCTGTCCTGGCGGCGCCGAGCGTCGGCACGGCCGCGGGCCCGAGCCTGACCGCGAAGGACCGGCAGGAGATCGGCTCGGTCGTCGACCGGTTCGTCAAGGGGGCGGTGGAGCGGCACGACCTCGCCGGGGCCTGGGCCCTCGCCGGGCCCGGGCTGCGCGGAGGCACGACGGAGAAGGCCTGGCTCGCCGGCACAGGCGTCGCCGTCGAGACGTACCCGGCGCGGGGCGACGACTTCACGCACGCCTGGACGACGAACGTCGTCGAGCCGGGTCGGGTGAGCATCTCGCTGATGCTCCACCCGGCGCCGGGCCACCCGAAGATCGCGCAGACCGCCTTCCAGGCGCAGCTCGTGAAGCGGCACGGCCGGTGGCTGGTCGACAGCTTCTATCCGGCGGCGCAGTTCTTCGGCAACGGCCACGTCGTCGGTCCGAACGACTTCGGCCCCGGGGCGAACACGGTCGCCACCACCACGAAGGCCCGCATCCGCGCGCTCTGGCTGGTCGTGGCGGCGGCAGCGATCGGCTCCGTGATCGTGCTCCTGCCGGTCGGCTTCTGGGTGCGCGCGAAGCGGCGCGAGCGCCGCGCGTTCGCGGCGTACCTGGCGACCCGGCACTGAGCAGGCGCTGGGGTTTCCCTCCCGGTGCATCGTGGAACGATCAAGCCCTGCCGGGCGCGCCGCTCGTTCCTGGGAGACATCCCACGGCTGACGGGGGTCGCGGGGGGTGCGCCCGGCTACCCGTTCTGCCGCCGCCACTCGTAGAGCGCGATCGCGCCCGCGACGGCGACGTTCAGCGACTCCGCGCCGGCGATCGGGATGCGCGCCTCCACGTCGCGCTCCGCCCCGTCCGGCAGCCCCGCGCGCTCGGCGCCGAGCAGGAACGTCACGGGGCCGCGCAGATCGAGCCGGTGGAGCGTCTCGCCGCCGTGCGCGACGAGCCCGATCCGGCGAGCTTGTAACACAGTGTTACTTTCTTTCCGGGTTGCAAGCGGTACGCGCCAGATCGAGCCGACGCTCGCCCGCAGCGCCTTCGGGCCGGTCGGGTCGGCGCACCCGGGCTCGAGCAGCACGGCCGCCCCGAACGCGTCGGCGACCCGGATCAGGGTGCCGACGTTGCCCGGGTCGGACACGCCCCAGAGGGACAGCACGACCTCGCGCGCCGCGAACGCCGGCAGGTCGTCTCTCCGGTAGACCGCCATGACCCGCGGCGGGTGCGCCGCGGTGGACACCTCGGCGAGCAGCTTCGGCTCGACCTCGACGCCGGCGCGCAGCAGCTCGACCGGCTCGGCCGTGGCCGCGGCGACCGCGTCCTCTCCTTCCACGGCGAAGAGGCCGAGCCTGTCGCGCCAGCGGCGATCGTGCAGCCTCAGGATCTGCCGGGCGAGGCAGCGCCCCGACGGGCAGGGCCGGCCGATGCGCCCGCACGAGGCGTCGGAGAGCGCGCAGCGTGCCATGCCCGGCGACGCTACCTCGCGCGGCGCGGCGAGGCGCGACTCGACAGACGTATGCCGGTGGCGGAACATGTCGAAGCATGACCTCCTCCGCGACGATGGCCGAACGCCGATGACGCACGAGGCGGCGCGAGTCCGCACCGGCGGCTGCCTGTGCGGCGCGGTCCGCTACCGCGTCCGCGGCGACCCGGTGCACGTCCGGCGTTGCCACTGCGCGAACTGCAGGAAGGAGTCCGGCAGCGCGTTCACCGTCTACGCGCTGTGGCCGGTCGACGCGTTCGAGCTGAGCGGCGAGATCTCGAGCTACGACGGTCGCGGCTTCTGCCCTCGCTGCGGGTCGCGGCTCATCGACACGTCCGACCCCGGCGGCGCGCTCGTCGAGATCCGGATCGGCAGCCTGGACGAGGCGCCCTTCGAGCTGAAACCCGACGACGAGATCTGGGTGAGGCGGCGCGAGAGCTGGGTCCAGCCGGTCGAGGGCGCGACGCAGCACGTCGAGCGCGGCGGCCCGCCCGACCGGTGAGCGCGCCGCGCGCGACGTTCACAGCCAGCGCAGCCAGCTGGCGTGGTAGTCGACCTGCGCCAGGCGTCGGCTGCCTCCGTCGGGCCAGGTCGTCAGGTCGAGCGCGAGCCCGCCGTAGCCCGGGTCGCCGCGCGGCGACTCGAGCGACAGCCACGCGAGCGGCCCCTCGGCGCCGGCGTGGGCGAGCACGGCGCGGAGGTCGTGGTAGCGCTCCTCCGGCAGGTAGGTCGTGGTCACCGAGCTCACGACGACCGTCGGCACGTCCTCGCGGCGGTCGGCCAGCAGTGCCGGCAGCCGCGCGACGTAGTCGCCGCGCTCCACCGCGATCTCGCACCCGCGAGCGATCTCGATCGCCCGCCGCAGCCGCTCGATCCGGTCGGGCTGGTCGGGCCAGACGAACGCCTCGAGCAGACGCGCGCCCGCGTCGTCGAGGGCGATCGGTTCGCGGTCGACGCCGCGTCGCCGCTCGACCCGCAGCCGGCAGGCGAGCAGGTCGACCGGCGGCCCGCCGGCGTCGTCGCCGCTCAGCACCAGCCGCTCGTCGCCGCTCCCCCACGTGCCTGCCCGGTAGCGGTAGCCGTAGGCGTCGAGCGCCAGCAGCAGGCCGGCGCTGGCGCCGATCTCGACGATGTCGACGCGCTCGGCGCCGAGCGCGAGCAGGCCGGGCAGGAGCGCCCACGCCCGTTGCACCTCGTTCGTCTGCACCCCGTGCTCGGCGGCGAAGCGCGCCAGCTCGTCGGCGTGCTCGTCGAGCGCCGCGTCGACGTCGTCCCAGCTCGCACGCCCGGCGAGCACGAGCGCGTGCAGGCCGCCGAGCAGCCGCAGCGGGAAGTCCCAGCGGAGGTCCGGCGCGAGCGCCGCGACCCGCGGGTCGGTCGCCAGCCGGCGGCAGAGGCCGCCGTACAGCGCCGAGCGCGGGTCGCAGTAGCTCGCCTGGCGGAGGAAGATCTCCGCCTGCCGGCCCACCCGAGCGGCTACGCCTTCGCGAGCGCGGCTTTCGCCTGCTCGGCGATCTCGCCGAACTTCGCCGGATCGGTGGCGGCGAGGTCGGCCAGCACCTTGCGGTCGAGCTCGACCTCGGCGGCCTTCAGGCCGGCGATGAACTGGTTGTACGAGAGGCCGTGCGCGCGGGCGCCGGCGTTGATCCGCATGATCCAGAGCTTCCGGAACTCGCGCTTCCGCGCCTTCCGGTCCCGGTACGCGTAGACGAGCGAATGGTCGACCTGCTCCTTCGCGTACTTGTAGGAGCTCTTCTTGATCCCCCAGTAGCCCTTGGCCTGCTCGAGGACCTTGCGCCGCTTCTTGCGCGCGTGAACGGAACGCTTGACGCGGGGCACCTACGACCTCCCGAGCAGACGGTTGACGACCTTCTCGTTCGCCTTCGCGACGGGGTGCGCCTTACTGAACCCGCGCTTCTGCTTCGGCGACTTGTGCTCCAGATTGTGACTCTGGTTCGCCGACCGGCGGGTCAGCTTCCCGGTGCCGGTCACCTTGAACTTCTTCTTGGCTCCCGAGTGGGTCTTCTGTTTCGGCATCTCTCTTGACTCCTGCGTTCTTCGTCGGTCCCAACACCATCGTCATGTTCCGGCCTTCGAGGAGCGGCTGCGTCTCGATCGTGCCGATCTCCTTCACGTCGTCCGCCAGCCGCATCAGCAGGTCACGGCCGCGGTCCGGGTGCTCGCGCTCGCGGCCGCGGAACATGATCGTCACCTTGACCTTCGCCCGCTGGTTGAGGAAGCGTTCGACGTGGCCCTTCTTGGTGTCGTAGTCGTGCGTCCCGATCTTGGGTCGGAGCTTGATCTCCTTGACGTTGATCTGCGTCTGGTGCTTCCGCGCGAGCTTCGCCTTCTGCTCCTGCTCGTAGCGGTACTTGCCGTAGTCCATGACGCGCGCCACCGGCGGATCCGCCTGGGCCGCAACTTCGACGAGATCGAGGTTCCGCGAATAGGCGTACTCGCGTGCCTCGTCCGTCTGCTTGATCCCGAGCTGCTCGCCCTTCTCGTCGATCAGCCTCACACGCGGGACGCGGATGGCGTCGTTGATGCGCGCCTGCGGCTCGGGGCGGCGAGGCGGCTCGAAGGAACCCCTGCGCGGCCTCAAATCCGTGTCACCAAGCTCGTGTTGACCTCCTCGATCGATGAAAAAACCGCTGGCATGCAGCGGCATGGAGTCTCGTCAACCCGCGCAACCGAGGGCACGGCTGAGCAGTGGATTGAACCCCCGAAGCTCGTCGCTAGGAGGTGAGAGACGGTTCCGCCCCTGCTTGCCAGGGTAGAAGCGTAGCAAGCTCCGCCCGGAATCCTGCAAGCGACAGGGTGCGCTGCTCGCCCCCGTGCTCCCGGATCGCGAGGCTCTCGTGGCTCTCCTTGTCGCCGTAGACGACGACGAACGGGATCTTCTCCACCTCGGCATTCCGGATCCGCTTGCCGACGGTCTCGTCGGAGGCGTCCACCTCGACCCGGTACGGCGCGAGCCGCGCCGCCAGCTCCTGGGCCGCCTCGCGGTGGTCCTCGCCGACCGGCAGGACGCGCACCTGGACGGGCGCGATCCAGAACGGGAACGCGCCCGCGTAGTGCTCGGTGAGGATGCCGATGAACCGCTCGAGCGAGCCGAACAGGGCCCGGTGGATGACGTACGGGACGTGCTCGGCGTTGTCGGCGCCCACGTAGCGGCAGCCGAGCCGCGCGGGCTGCTGGCTGTCGAGCTGGATGGTTCCCATCTGCCACGACCGGCCCAGCGAGTCGGTCATGTGCAGGTCGATCTTCGGCCCGTAGAACGCCCCGTCGCCGGGGTTGAGCGCGTACTCGAGCCCGCGCCGCTCGAGCGCGGCCTGCAGCGCGCCCTCGGTGAAGTCCCACTCCTCGTCGGTGCCGAGCTTGCTCTCGGGCCGGGTCGACAGCTCGAAGCTCGCCTCCAGGTCGAACAGGTCGTAGAGGAACTTCGCGTAGTCGAGGCAGCCGAAGATCTCGTCCTCGATCTGCTCGCGGGTGCAGAAGATGTGGGCGTCGTCCTGGGTGACGTGCCGCACGCGGGTGAGGCCGTGCAGCGCGCCGGCGAGCTCGTTGCGGTGCAGCGGCGCCGCCTCCGCGTAGCGCAGCGGCAGCTCGCGGTAGCTGCGCAGCTGGTGTGCGAACAGCGCCATGTGCCCCGGGCAGTTCATCGGCTTGATCCCGTAGGTGCGGTCCTCGCCGGGGATCACGAACATGTGCTCGCGGAACTTCTCCCAGTGGCCCGACCGCTCCCAGAGGGTCTTGTCGAAGATGAGCGGCGTCTTGACCTCGACGTAGCCGCGCCGCGCGTTCTCGCGCCGGCGCAGGTCCTCGAGGGCGTTGAAGATCACCATGCCCTTCGGGTGCCAGAACGGCGATCCGGGCGAGATCTCGTCGAGGTGGAACAGGTCGAGCTGCACGCCGAGCCGCCGGTGGTCGCGCTTCCGCGCCTCCTCGAGCCGCTCGAGGTGCGCGTCGAGGTCGGCCTGGGAGTAGAACGCGGTGCCGTAGATGCGGGTCAGCTGCGGCTTCGACGAGTCGCCGCGCCAGTACGCGCCGGCGAGCCCGGTCAGCTTGATCGCCCTGATCGGCTTCGCGTTCTGCAGGTGCGGCCCGCGGCAGAGGTCGATGAAGTCGTCCTGCCGGTAGAGCGAGATGTCGCCCTCGGCGGAGTCGACGAGCTCGACCTTGAACGGCTGCCCCTCGGCCTCGAAGCGGACGCGCGCCTCGTCGCGCGAGATCACCTCGCGCGACCACTCGCGCCCCTCGGCGATCTCGCGCTTCACCTCGGCCTCGATCGGCTCCAGGTCCGCCTCGGCGATCGGCTCCGGGAAGAGGAAGTCGTAGTAGAAGCCGTCGGCGATCGGCGGCCCGATCGCCAGCTGCACGTCCGGGTGCAGCCGCCGTACCGCCTCCGCGAGCAGGTGCGCCGACGAGTGCCGCAGCACGGCGAGGGCGTCCGGGTCGTCGGCGTCGCGGACGGTCAGCACCTGCAGCCGCTGGCCGTCCCGGAGCGGCGCTCGCAGGTCCTGCACCTGGCCGTCGGCGCGGACGAGCACGGCCTGCTCGGCGAGCTTCGGCCCGATCGCGCGCGCGGCGTCGAGGCCGCTCGCGCCCTCGGGAAGTTCGAGCTCGGAGCCGTTGGGAAGGACGACGTGCATGGAAGACGACAAGGTTAACCACCCCCGGGAGGACGACAGGAACGAGGAGATCGACGAGTCGCCGCTTCCGGATCCGGAGGCCGGCGGTACGGCCGACGACGATCCGGAAGCCGATTAGACGGCCGTAGGCTCGACGGAGGCCGAGCGCAGGTGCCGGCTCCGCCGGCGCCGGAGCTATTCAGCCACGCGCGAGCCGGCGACGGTCGCCCGCGCGTGGCAGCGCGTGGTCGTCAGCCGGATCGCGGTCATGGCCCGAGCCTACCCGCTCTCGGCCGTTTCCGCCCCCGACTCGCCGGGGAGAGGCGGGCTACCCGAGGAAACGGAGGTGGCATGGGACGCACGATCCGCGAGGTGATGACGGAGAACCCGCGTAGCGTCGCGCCCGACGACACGGTGGTCGAGGCCGCGCGCGTGATGCGCGACGAGGACGCCGGCGTCGTGCCGATCACCGACCGCGACCGCCTCGTCGGCGTGGTCACCGACCGCGACATCGCGATCCGCGTCGTCGCGGACGGGCAGGACCCCCGCGACACGCGCGTGACCGAGGTCGCGTCGCGCCAGCTCGTGACGATCGACCCGGAGCAGGACCTCGACGAGGCCCTCCGGCTGATGAGCCGCCACCAGGTGCGGCGGCTGCCGGTGGTCGAGGAGGACGGCCGGCTCGTGGGCATCGTCGCGCAGGCGGACGTGGCGCGGCACGCCGACGCCGCCCGCACCGGCGAGACGGTCGAGGACATCTCGCAGTAGCAGCCTCAAGCGGCGGGGAGCTCGACGAGGAACGTCGAGCCTCCGCCGGCTGCCGGCTCGACGCGGATGCGACCGTCCATCCGCGTGACCAGCTCGCGCACGATGTAGAGGCCGAGCCCGGTGCCGCTGACGCCGCCGGTCATCGCGGCGTCGACCCGGTAGAACTTCTCGAAGATCCGCTCGCGCTCGACCGGGGCGATGCCGATGCCGTGATCGCACACCGCGAAGCGGACGCGGTCGCCCGACGGCTCGATCCGCACCTCCACCTCGGTGGCGTCGCCCGAGTACTTGACGGCGTTCTCGAGCAGGTTGGCGAGCACCTGGCGCAGCCGGTCGGCGTCGGCCAGCACGGGCGGGGCCGACTCGGCCGCGCCCACCTCGATCGTGAAGCCGGCCGGGATCCCCCGCTCCACGACCGCGACCACGTCCCGCACCACCGCGGCTCCGTCGACGCTGGTCAGCGACACGGCGACCTCGCCGCTCTCGAGCCGGCTGGCGGTGAGGATCTCGTCCACGATCCGCGACAGGCGCTCCGACTGCTCCTCGATCATCGCGAGCAGCTGCCCTCGCTCCTCGACGCCGAGCACGGAGCGGTTCCGCAGCGTCGAGGCGGCGCCGTAGACGGCCGACAGCGGCGTGCGGAGCTCGTGGGAGACGGTCGCGATGAAGTCGCTCTTCATCGTCTCGAGCGCGTGCTCCTCGGTGACGTCGCGGAACGCGTACACGGCGCCGCCGTGGAAGCGGACGCCCGAGATCGACAGCCACGCCTCGCGCCCCTCGAACTCGAACGGCAGCGTCAGCGGCCGCGGCCGCTGTCCGGCCCAGGCGACGGGGACGCGCGGCTCGAGGTCGTCCCAGCGCCACAGCACCTCGCGCAACGGCCGCCCGAGCACGTCGTCGGCGCGCAGGCCGGTGGTGCGGCGGGCGGCGTCGTTCCAGAGCCGCACCGCGCCGTCGACGTCGACCAGGCAGATGCCGTCGGCGACGAACGTGAGCGCCGCCGCGGCGTCGGCGCGGCGCTCGGCCTCGGCGCGCGCCTCCCGCTCGTGCGTGACGTCGGCGAAGACCGCCACGCCGGCGACGATCGCGCCCTCCTCGTCGCGGATCGGCGCCGCGCCGACGCGGAGCACGCCGCGAGTGCCGTCGCCGCGCTCGATCTCGATCTCCTCGTGCTCGATCCGCTCGCCGGCGAGCAGCGCCCGCGCGAGCGGCCACTCCTCCGGCGCGTACGGCCGCCCGTCGAGGTGGAAGCCGTGGAACGGGGCGTAGTCGCCCTGCGCCGCCCGCTCGAGGACCGGCTGCCGCCAGATCGTCTCCACCTGCCCGTTGCCCAGCAGGAGGCGCCCCTCGGCGTCGGCGAGGAACACCCCGCTCGGCATCTGCTCCAGCACCGCCCGCAACCGCTCGCGCTCCAGGCTCACCTGCCGGTGCAGCGCGTCGCGCTCGCGCTGCGCCTCGCGCTGGGCCGTGACGTCGTGGAACGTGGCGATGCCGGCGACGATCGCGCCCTCGGCGTCGCGGATCGGCGCGGCGGAGGTGAGCACCGAGAACGACGCGCCGTCGCTGCGTCCGATCGTCACCTCCTCGTCGCGGATGATCTCGCCGTCGCGGATCGCGCGCACGATCGGGATGCGCTCCACGTCGTGCCGCCGGCTGCCGAGCACCACTCCGTCGGCCTCGTCGAGCGTCTCCGGCATGTCGTCGCCGAGCAGCTCGCGCGCCCGCTCGTTGGCGAGCACCACCCGCCGCTCCGGGCTCGCGTCGCGGATCAGCGCGGCCGCCGGCATCTGGTTGAGGATCTCCTCCAGGCGCTCGCGCTCCAGCGCGAGCGACGCGGCCAGCACCTGCGCCGCCGAGGCCTGGCACTCGTGCAGGTCGAAGAGCCGCGCCCGCTCGAGCGCCTGCCCCGCCTGCGCCGCCAGCGTCTCCAGGAAGAGCCGCTCGTCCGGCTCGAAGGAGTGCTCGCTCGCGTAGCCGAGCACGAGGGCGCCGGCCGGCTCGCCTCCGACCTGCAGCGGCAGCGCCGCGAGCGCGCGGCTCCCTCCCGGCCCGAGCCCCACCATCGACGGGAACTCGGCGTCGCGCTCGGCGCGCGACGAGCAGTAGACGCCGCTGCGGCCGCGCATCGCGCGGCCGACGGGCAGGTCGTCGCGCGCCTCGAACCGCTGCCAGTCGCTCAGGTGCTCGCCGTAGCCGCGCTCGCCGGCGATGCGCACGTGCCCGCCGCCGTCGTCGAGCGCGACGCACGCCGAGACCGCCCCGCAGGCGTCGAGGCCGCCCTCCAGCACGATCCGGACGACGTCGTCCCGCCGCACGGCGCCGCCGAGCAGCGCCGACAGCTCCTGCAGCTTGCGTGTGAAGTCGAGCGCACGGTCGCGCTCGCGCGCGAGCCTTGCGTTCTCGGCCGCGAGCTCGACCGGGTCGTGCTCGCGTACGGCCCGGTGCATCCCCCGCACATCGGCCACGACCGTAGGGTACGCGCTATTGACCTTCTTCCCGGATGACGACCAGCAGCTGATCCGTTCGAGCGCGCGGGCGTTCTGCGACGCCGAGATCGCGCCGTACGCCGCCGGGTGGGACCGGCGCGAGGAGGTCGACCGCGGGATCGTCGCCAAGCTCGCGGAGCTCGGCTACCTCGGCGCCACGCTGCCGGAGTCGGTCGGCGGCATGGCGCTCGACCTGCGCTCCTACGTGCTCGTCGTGGAGGAGCTGGGACGCGCCGACTCGAACGTCCGCGGCATCGTCTCCGTCTCGAACGGCCTCGTCGGCAAGAGCCTCGTCCACTACGGGACGGAGGAGCAGCGGCAGCGCTGGCTGCCCGGCGTCTGCTCGGGCGAGGGCCTCGGCTGCTACGCGCTCACCGAGCCGGGCGCCGGCTCCGACCCGGGCGGCCTGGTCACGCGCGCCGAGCGCGACGGCGACGGCTGGCGCATCAGCGGCCAGAAGATCTTCATCACGCTCGGCAGCTGGGCCGCGTTCGCGCTCGTCTTCGCCCGCACCGGCGGCCCGGGGCCGCGCGGCATCTCGTGCTTCGTCGTGCCCACCGGCAGCGAAGGCTTCGAGGCGCGCCGGATCGAGGGGAAGCTCGGTCTGCGCGCGCAGGACACGGCGGAGCTCTTTCTCGACGGCGTCCGCGTCGGGCCCGACGCGCTGCTCGGTGAGGAGGGCCGCGGCTTCGAAGTGGCGATGGCGGCGCTCGACCACGGCCGCATCTCGCTCGGCGCCGGCTGCGTCGGCATCGCCCAGGGGTGCCTCGACGCGGCGCTCGCCTACACCGCGGAGCGGCAGCAGTTCGGCCGCCCGGTCGCCTCGTTCCAGCTGGTGCAGGAGCTGCTCGCCGACATCGCGGTCGAGACCGAGGCGGCCCGGCTGCTCGTGTGGCGCGCGGCGGCCGTCGCCGACCGCGGCGAGCGGCACACGCTGGAGGCGTCGATGGCGAAGCTGTACGCCTCCGAGGCGGCGGTCCGCGCCGCGAACGCCGCGTTGCAGGCGCACGGCGGCTACGGCTACGTCGACGAGTACCCGGTCGGCAAGTACCTGCGCGACGCCCGGGTGGCGACGCTCTACGAGGGCACGAGCCAGATCCAGAAGCTGCTGATCGGCCGCGCGCTCACCGGAGTCAGCGCCTTCGCCTGAACTGCGTTACGCAGAATGCGTAACGCAGCTTTGTATACTGAACCGGTGGAGAAGTCCGCGAACCCCTTCCGGTACGGAGGCGTCGCCCGCGGCGCCTACTTCGCCGACCGCCGCGAGGAGCTGGCCGGACTGATCGCGGACGTCCGCGGCGGCCAGGACGTCGTCGTCATCTCGCCGCGGCGGCTCGGCAAGACGTCGCTGGTCGACCGGGCGATCGAGGAGCTGCGACGCAGGCGGGCGAAGGTCGCCTACGTCGACCTCTTCGCCGTCCAGACGCTGCCCGAGCTGGCGGAGGCGCTGGCGAAGGGCATCTTCGACGGGTTGCTGTCGCGGCGCGCGCGGCTGCTCGAGCGGGCGCAGGAGCTCGCGTCGAGGCTGTCGCTCGCCCCGCGGATCACGCTCGGCGACGACGGCCGGCCGCGCTTCGAGTTCCTCGTCTACGAGCGCGAGGAGGACGTGCTCCCGGTGATCGACGAGCTGCTGGCGACGCCCGGCCGCGTCGCCGCCGAGTCGAGCGCGCCCGTCGTGCTCGTGCTCGACGAGTTCCAGCAGATCGCCGAGGTCGGCGGCGCGTTCCCCGCCCGTTTCCGCACCGTCTTCCAGCAGCAGCCGGAGGTGGCGCACGTCTACCTGGGCTCGAAGCGGCACCTGATGACACGGCTCTTCATGGAGAAGGGCGAGGCGCTGTACCGCTCGGCGAAGCCGCTCGCGCTCGGCCCGATCGCTCCCGCCGAGTTCGGCGGGTTCCTGCGCGAGCGGTTCGCCACCGGCGGGGTCGTCGCCCCCGACGAGGCGCTCGAGCGGATCCTCTCGCTGACGGGCGGACTGCCCTACGAGACGCAGGAGCTCTGCTCGTTCGCCTGGACGCGCGCGGTGCCGAGCGGCCTGCTCGACGTGGAGGCGATCGAGCAGGCGCTCGAGGACGTGCTCGACTCCGAGTCGGCGCGGTACGTGACGATCTGGGACGAGCTCAGCTCGTCGCAGCGGAAGCTCCTGCGGGCGCTGGCGCTCGAGCCGGGCACGGTGTTCGCCGAGGCCTACCGGCGCAGGCATCGGCTCGGGTCCGCCTCGACGGTGCAGCGGGCGCTGGAGGCCCTCGACCGGCGCGAGCTGGTGGAGCCGCGCGTCCCCGACGGCGGCTACCTCGTCTCGGATCTCTTCCTGCGGCTCTGGCTGCGCCGGCTCGGCTAGCGAGCGGGCTCGGCCTCGAGCGAGGACGCCCGGGCGCGGCGGCGCGGCCGGCGCACCCGCAGCTCCTCGGCCACGAAGTACGAGCCGATCACGAGCCCGGCGGCGATCGCCTGGGCGACGAGGCCCTCCACGGTCGGGAAGGCGGCGAACCAGAGCCCGACCCAGCCGGGGAAGGAGACGCCGATCGAGTGCGTCGGCAGCCAGCCCGCCAGCTGCAGCTCCTGCACGCTCTCGCCCACCATCACGAGCAGCACGAAGCCGAGCAGCACCCCGGTGGCGACGAGCATCCGCTTGTACGGCAGCCGGTGCTGCAGCGCGAAGGTGACCGTCCCGACGGCGACGGTGAGGCCGAAGCCGATCGCCACGCCCTCGAGCACCGCCGCCGAGCCGGCCTTGATCCGCAGGTTCTGCAGGAACAGCACCACCTCGAAGCCTTCGCGGTAGACGGCGGTGAAGCCCAGCACGGCCAGGCCCAGCAGCGCGCGCCGGCCGGCCTCGCGGCCGAGCAGCTTCTTCCGCGTGCGGTTGTGGGCCGAGATCCAGCCCGTCCAGTAGATCTTGTGGAAGAACCAGTTCATCACCACGAGCAGCACCGCGACCGCGAGCAGGCCGGTGGCCGCCTGCAGGTCGAGGCCCGGCCCGCCGAGCGCGCCGATCAGCAGGATCGCGCCGAACCACGTCGCCACCGAGGCGGCGAGCCCCGCGCCGGCGCCGGCCGCGACGGGGCGGCGGAAGCCGCGGTTCGCGCCGACGAAGCTGGCCGTCAGCGCCGCCAGCACGAGCACCGCCTCGAGCCCCTCGCGGAAGACGAGCAGCCCGCTGTCGAGCACCACCGCCCCGTGCCCGAGCTGCGAGCCGGGCGCGGTCGGGTCGGGAACGCCGCCCGGGGCGGTGATCGCCTTCCACGCCAGCGCGCCGATCGCGACGGCGGCGACGAGGCTCCAGGCGGAGCGGCGCAGGACGAGCCGCCGGCCGGCGACCCGCTCGGCGGTGGGGCAGCGATTCCACATCTGTAAGGGTCACCTTACACGCGGTTCCGGGCCGCCTGCGGCGTCAAGTCTCCCGCGTTGCCGCCGATGACGACACGGTCCCATGCTGGACGTAATCGAGACTCCTGCGGCCCCCTCTCTCGAGCGCTGCTCGGCGCTGTCCTGCGAGCTGCTCGCGGTCGTCGACGCCGACGGCTTCGTCGCCGCGGCGAACCCCGTCTGGAGCTCGCTGCTCGGGTGGAGTCGCGAGGCGCTGATCGCGCACCCGTTCCTCGACCTCTTCCACCCGCAGGAGCGCACCGCGACCGCGCAGGCGATCGCGATACCCGTCGACCGCCGCACCGTGTTCGCGGGCCGCGTCCGCACCCCCGCCGGCGCCTACCGCTGGGTGGAGTGGACGGCCGTCCGCGACGCGGCCGGCCACCTGCACGCCGCCGGCCGCGACGTCACGGGCGAGCGGGAGGCGCGCGCCACCGCCGCCGAGCTGGCCCGCCTGGCGCTGGTCGACGGGCTGACCGGGCTGCTGAACCACCGCGCCTTCCACGTGCGCCTGGTCGAGGAGGTCGAGCGCGCCCGCCGCTACGAGGCGCCGCTGTGCCTGGCGCTCGTCGACTTCGACCACTTCAAGGCGATCAACGACGCGCACGGCCACCAGGCCGGCGACGCGGTGCTCTCGCGCGGTGCGCGGCTGCTCCGCGACACGGCGCGGACGACCGACCCGCTCGGGCGCGTCGGCGGCGAGGAGTTCGCCTGGCTGCTGCCCGAGACGACCCTCGGGCCCGCCACCGTCGCCTGCGACCGCGCCCGCAACGCGATCGCGGCTCCCGGCTGGAGCGGCGGCGCGGGCACGACCGTGTCGATCGGCGTCGTCGAGCTGCGCGCCGGCGAGAGCCGGGCCGAGCTGTACCGCCGCGCCGACGGCGCGCTCTACGCCGCCAAGGCGGACGGGCGCAACCGCGTCGTCGCGCAGTAAGGCCGGTTACGCGGCGAGCGGCTCGACGGCGTCGATCGTCGTGTCGAGCTCGATGGTGCGTCCCTCGTCGGCGGAACGGACGATCGCGCACGCCGTCTCCAGCACGTGCAGCGCCAGCCGGCCCGAGGCGCGGTGCGGCACACCCTGGGCGAGCGAGCGCAGCATGTCGTCCAGGCCGATCCCGCGCGTGTCGCGGTCGCCGCGGCCGCTCACGGCGACCTCCTCCCACTCGCCGCGGCCGGTGCGGATCGCGAGCGGGCCGTCGAAGGTGTTCGGGTCGGGCAGGCGCAGCGAGCCCTCGCTGCCGTGCAGCGCGAGCTCGGCCACCCAGCCGCTCGTCAGCTCGAAGCTCGCGGTGAGCTGCGCGAGCGCGCCGCCGGCGAGCTCGATCGTGGCGCCCACGTGCGTGGGCACGTCGGCGCCGAAGCGCTCGCCCGCCCGCGGGCCGGTGGCGATCTCGCGGTCGGGCCGCAGCACCGACGCGTGCCCTGCGACGCGCGCGTACGGCCCGCAGAGAGCCGCGATCGCCGTCAGGTAGTACGGCCCCATGTCGAGCAGCGGGCCGGCCCCGGCGCGGTAGAAGATGTCGGCGTTCGGGTGCCAGCCGTCGGGGCCGGACGAGAGGAAGGTCGCGGTCGCCAGGCGCGGCTCGCCGATCGCGCCCTCGTCGACCAGCCGCCGCGCGGTCGCGAACGCGCCCGAGAGGAACGTGTCGGGCGCCGAGCCGAGGCGCAGCCCGCGCCGCTCCGCCTCCTCGACGACCTGCCGCGCCTCCGCGAGCGTCGTCGTCAGCGTCTTCTCGGTGTAGACGTGCTTGCCAGCCTCGAGCGCGCGCAGGATCACCTCGGCGTGGGCGAACGGCGGCGTCAGGTTGAGCACGACGTCGACGTCGCTCGCGAGCAGCTCGTCGACGGTGGCGACCTCGAGCGCGAACTCGTCCGCGAGCCGGGTCGCGCACGCGGGGTCGACGTCGGCGCACGCGACGATCTCGTACGAGTCGAACGCGTCGGCGCCGCGCGCATAGATGCGGCTGATCACGCCGCAGCCGACGATGCCGACCCGTGCGGATCTCCGCTCCAGCGCCGGCAGAGCCGGCACCTCCGCTCCCCGATCGCCTCCGTCGAGCCTGCGGCTCATCGTCCCAGCATCCGGCGGACGGCGGCGAGCGAGCGCTCGACGGCGGCGAACGCCGGCCCGTCCGTCTCGTCCTGCTCCACGAGGAGCCATTCGGCGCCGGCGTCGATCGCCGCCGGCAGCACGCGCTCGTAGCCGACCGAGCCGTCCCCGACCGGGACGAACGCGCGCGCGTCGCGCGCGGCGAAGTCCTTCACGTGCACCAGCGGGCAGCGGCCGGCGGCGCGGCGCAGCAGCTGCTCGGGGTCGGCGCCCGCGTCCCAGATCCAGCCCAGGTCGAGCTCCAGCGCGACCAGGTCGGCGGGCGCGTCGAGCAGCCGGTCGAGGAACGAACGGCCGTCGTCGAGCGGTCGCACCTCGCCCGCGTGGTTGTGGAAGCCGAACGCGAGCCCGCGCTCGGAGACGCGGCCCGCGGCGGCCAGGATGCGCCCGGCGAGCTCGTCGGCGCCGGCCGAGGTCGCCGGCGCCTCGATCCACGAGAGCGTCAGCCGTGTCGTCCCGAGCGCGGCGAGCAGCTCCGCCAGCCCGTCCAGGTCGTCCTCGATCGCGGGCAGCTGGGCGTGCCAGCCGGCGACCGTCAGGTTCGCGCGATCGAGCCAGCTCCGCACCTCGGCGGGCTCGGCGCCGTCGATCGCATGCAGCTCGACGCCCTCGTAGCCGGCGGCGCCGACGCGCGCGATCGTCCCCTCGAGGTCGCGTGCGGCGTCCTCGCGCAGGGTGTAGAGCTGCAGTCCGATCCTGGCCACGAGGCGAGACTACCGTAACGACCGGTCGCCGTTTACGATAATTCCCGTGAACGCTTCCGCACGCCGTGGATCGCTGCTGCTCGCCGGGGTGGCCGCCGTCGCCGGCATCGCGGTCGCGGCGGCGTGGCCCGGCGCCGGCGACCGCTACGACGTGCGGCGACTGGTGGCCGATCCGGGCGCCGCGGCGCGCGTCCACGACCCGACGCTCGTGAACGCCTGGGGCCTCGCCGCGAGCCCCACTGGGCCGTGGTGGACGGCGAACGAGGCGCGCGGGACGAGCTCGCTCTACGCCGGCTCGGGCGCGAAGCAGGCGCTGACCGTGCGGGTCGACGGCGGCCCGACCGGCATCGCCTACGTCGACGGGCGCGGGTTCCCCGTCTCCGACGGCGGGCACACAGGGCCGGCGCGGTTCGTCTACGCCTCCGAGGACGGGAAGCTGCGCGCCTGGTCGCCGAGCGTGCCCACCGGCTGGTCGTCCGAGGCCGAGGTGGTGGTCGACCTCTCCGGCACCGCAGCCGTCTTCCGCGGCCTGACCGTGGCGCGGCAGCCGGAAGGCAGGCGTCTGCTCTACGCCACCGACTTCCACAACGACCGCGTCGACGTCTTCGACGACCGCTGGCGCCGGGTGCGCCTGCCGGGCCGCTTCGCCGACCCGCGGATCCCCGCCTGGTACGCCCCCTTCGGCATCCAGGCGATCGGCGACCGCATCTTCGTCACCTACGCCTCCCCCGCTCCGGTCGACGGCAACGATGCGCCGACGGGCGGCTACGTCGACGAGTTCGACCTCGCCGGGCGCCTCGTCTCGCGCGTGGACGCGCTCGGCCCGCTGAACGAACCGTGGGGAGTCGCGCTGGCGCCGCAGGGCTTCGGGCCGGCCGCCGGCGACCTGCTGGTGGGCAACTTCGGCAGCGGCCGCATCGACCGCTACCGCCGCGACGGCGCCGGCTGGTCGTTCCGCGGCCAGCTGAAGGGCGCCGGCGGCAAGCCGATCGCCATCCCGGGGCTGTGGGCGCTCCGCTTCGGCAACGGTCGGATGGCCGGGCCGGCCTCGACGCTCTTCTTCACGGCCGGGCCGCACCGCTGGTACGGCTCCTCCGAGCTGCAGGTGCACGGCCTGCTCGGCTCGATCGAGCCGCAGTAGCGCCTCAGCGCAGCGGGACGAGCCGGATGCGCGTCTCACCCGCGCCGCCCGGCCAGACCGACTCGATCTCGAGCCGCTCGCCGCCGAGCGTCACGCTCTCGCCCGGCTGCGGCGGCTGCTCGAGGGTGATGTGCCCCGTCGAGACGATCTCGCCGCCCCGAACGAGCTCGTAGGAACACGGATGCACGCCCGCCGCCACAGCACGCGGCAATGTACCCGCGAACCGCGCGCGTGCACCCTGGGGAACCGCCGCAGCGCGTCCGATCGCCCTCAACCCGCTGAAGATCGCGTCCGGGTGCGCCGGATCCGCGGGTCGGTGAAGACGTCCAGGTCGTCGCGACTCGTCGACGAGAACTCGGAGACGACGGCGCCCTCGGGGCCGGCACGGAACCAGTGCAGCGTGTCCGGCGGGATCGTGAACTGCTCGCCCGGGCCGAGCTCGAGCTGCCGGCCGGCGACGTCGAGCAGCACGCGCCCGGTGCGGCAGCGGAACGTCTCCTCCTTGCCCGGGGTGCCGTCGAACGGCGGGTGGCGGTGCTCGGGGCAGGTCTGGTCGGGGTAGAGGACGAGCTCCTTCGCGCAGTAGCGGTCGGTGTTGACGTAGACGAGCAGCATCAGGCCGCTCTCCCGGAAGCGGCCGAGGCCGAAGTCGGTCACCTCGAGCGTCTCGCGCTCGTCGTCGGTCACGGCCACGCCGGCGGCGGCGAGCCGCTCCGCGGCGTACGCCCGCGCCTCCCGTTGCTCCTGCTCGTTCACGTTCTCGCTCCTCTCAACGCAGCGGCGGCCTCCTCGGGGACGACCGGGTTGGTCAGGGTGCCGCTGCCGACCTCGCCGGCGGCGACCCAGCGCATCGTGCCCCCCGTCCGCCACGGCGTGGCGAGGTGCACGTGCAGGTGCACGCCCGGGTGGATCCACAGCATGTACGGGAACGGCCGGTCGAAGAGCAGGTCGTAGCGCCCGAGGACGTCGGCGAGCGCGGCGGCGAGGCCGTCGCGCTCGGCGCCGTCGAGGTCGGCGAGCGAGGCCGCGTGGCGCCGCGGCGCCAGGAGCAGGCCGTACGGCCACGCGGACGCGAACGGGACGTACGCCTGCCAGCGTTCGCCGTCGCGGACGAGGCGGTCGCCGGGCTCCTCGGCGCAGAGCGCGCAGCCGTCGCGGGCCGCCACCTCCGCCTCGCGCGCGGGCACGGGCGGCACGAACGGGAACGCGTAGATCTGGCCGTGCGGGTGCGGGATGGTCGCGCCCGCGTCGGCGCCGCGGTTCTCGAAGACGAGCACGTAGGCGATTTCGGGGCGGGCGAGCAGCGCCTCGGTGCGCTCCGCCCAGAGGTCGACCACCCGCCGGATCCCGGCGGCGCCGAGCGAGGCGAGCGAGGCGTCGTGCTCTGGTGAGTAGAGGACGACCTCCGAGGCGCCGCGCGCGGGCAGCCGGACGTCGCCGGCCGCGGGCGCGATCGGCTCGCCCGGCGCGAACATCGGCCAGCGATTCGCGAAGGCGCGGACGACGTAGGGCTCGGGCGCCTCGAGCCCGCCGACGCAGAACGGACAGTCCTCCGCGGGCCGGTTCGGCCGCCTCTGCCGCGCCCCGGCGATCCCCACCCAGGCGCCGGAGAGCGCGTCCCAGCGGAGCTCGCTCGTCACAGGGTCAGCACCTGGCCCTGCCCCCGCAGGAGGGTCTGGAGCTCCGCCACGTCCACGTCCTGCACCGCCGTGCCCGCGCGGGCGGCCAGGGCGGCGGCGATGCCCGCGGCATGGCCGAGCAGCATCAGCGTCGGCTCCATCCGCACCGAGCCGAACGCCACGTGCGACGCCGACAGGCACAGCGGCACCAGCAGGTTCTCGCAGTCCTCGCGACGCGGGGTCAGCGAGCGGTACGGGATCGGGTACGGCGGCACCGCGACCGACAGGTATCCCTCGTTGAAGACCGCCGGCTCGCGCACGTACTCGGGCAGGTAGCGCCACGTGCGCTCGATCTCGCGCAGGTCGATGTTGTACGAGCCGAGCGCGACGACGTCCGCCTGCGGGCGCGCGTCCAGCAGGTCGCTCTCGGTCAGCACGTGCTCCCCCAGCATCCGCCGGCCGTCCCGCACGTACAGCTGGTGCGGCCAGCCGTCCGTGTCGACGAACTCGTCCGCGCACGGCCCCCACTCGGCCGTCCCGGACCGCACGTGCGCCGGCACCTCGTCGTCGTGCGCCAGGAAGTGCAGCAGCGACCGCGTGTAGCGCAGGTGGTGCGCCCGCACGCGCTCGCGCGCCGCCTCGTCGCCGTCGGGATAGTCGCGGTTCGACCCGTCGAGCACGTTCAGCGAGAACGGCCCGATCGAGTTGACGTCGCACTTCCCCTGTGGGAGCAGGTCGCGGTTCAGGCCCAGCAGGTCGTGCGCGCGGAGACGGTCGCCCGCGGCGTGCAGGTAGCGGCGCAGCAGCTCGAACTCCGACGGGTCGTAGCCCTCGGGCGCCTCCAGCGGCAGCCGGTTCTCGGGGCGGTCGGTGAGGCAGACGCGGAAGCCGTACGCCTGCAGACCGCCGTCGCCCTCGCCGTAGCCGTCGCTCGGCCAGCCGCGCTCGTCGAGCGCGGGCGGCCGGATGTGCGGGAGCAGCGACCCGTCGTCGGCGAACGGGGAGAGCAGCGCCTCGAACTGGTGGCGGCCCGGTCGCGTCGCGGGCTGGCGGCCCGCCCAGCGCTCGCCGTACAGCTCCCGCGACTCGCGACCCACCGCGTACGGCACGCCGAACCGCGGCAGCAGGTCTCCCTCGTAGCTCGCGTCGACGTAGACCGCCGCGTCGGGCAGCGCCGTCTCGCCGAGACGGACGTCGACGCCGTCGAGCATCGCCGTCAGCAGCTCCTCCGCCACGTGCGGCTCCGGCCCCTTCACGCCCCACAGCGGCACGCCGTAGCGGTCCGCCACGGCGGCGTAGAAACGGCGCGCGAAGCCGCCGAGCACGCGTTCGTCGCCGACGTCCGTCCACGAGAGCCCGCCCGAGACCATCCCGCCCACGTGGCTGCCGGGCCCGACGAGCACCGGCGTCGCGCCCGCCCCGGCCGCGCCCGCCGCGGCCGCGACACCGGTCGCGGTCGCGCCGTAGACGCAGACGTCGGTCACTTCCGCTTCGGGGCCGACACCTCGGCCCCTCCGCTCTTCGGCGGCTCCGCCGAGTCTACGCCGCTCTTCAGCCAGTCGACCGCCGCGCGCACGAGCGCCTCGCCGGTGGGCGCGACCAGCCACGGCTCGACCCCGTCCGGCGGCAGGAAGATGCCGACCCGGCGCGCCGGCGCGACGCCGCCGCCGCACAGCTCGGCGCCGGCCTCGACCGCGAACAGCACCGGCCGCGGCGGCGTGCCGCCCGTGGCCACGACCGTGGCCTCCGCCGGCACGCCGCGTCCGAAGCGCAGCCGCCCGGGCCCGCGGTAGATCCGCACGACGCCCGAGCGACCCGCCGCGAGCGGGTGCCCGGGTTCCTCGATCGTCAGCGCCTCGTCGAGGAAGACGTGCCCGGCGCCCTCCGCGAGCCCGAGCTCGACGAGACCGCCCCATGCGAGCAGCGGCTCGGCGCTCTCGCGCAGGTCCTCCGCTCGCTCGGGCGACGCGACGGTGCGCACGCCGCCGAAGTCGAAGTCGGGCGCCGCGTCGACGAGGCCCGGCGCCAGCCGGTGGTAGCGGCGGCGCGCGTTGCCCGCGGCCACCGCGCGGAGCGTCTCGATCCAGGGCGCGGCCGCGTCGAGGAACCAGGCGTCGTCGAGCCGCGCCTCGAGCTCGTCGGCGGCCGCCGCGAGCGCCGCCGGCTCGGCGAGCGCGTCCTCGCCGCCGAGCGGCCCCGACCGCGAGGCGTCCGCGAGCACCCGCAACGCCCCGGCGGCCTCGCCGCCGACCGACCGCAGCGCCGCGCCGTACGACGCCCCGGGGTCGTAGCCGTCGGGGTCGCGCGTCCAGTCGGCGAAGGTCGCGAACGCGAGCTTCCCCGGCGCCGCCTGGATCATCCCGTTCGCGACCGCGCCGGCCAGGTCGAGGCCGGGCTCGCGGCCCACCAGCGGGCCGAGGAAGAGCCGCGAGGGCTCGAAGTCGTTGACGGGGTAGTTGTCCCAGAGCAGCAGCTCGTGCCCACCGAAGGCGGCCCGCGCGGCCTCGGCGTCGGCGCGCGAGATCGTCTTCGAGACGACCTCCGGGCCCGTCCACCAGAGCAGCACGTCGGCGTCGAGCTGCGCACCGAGCGTCTCCCGGTACGGCGACGTGTGCGTGCCGTGGTACTCGATCGGGCATACGACGAGCCGCTCGGCCTCGGGGCGCGACTCGAGGAACGCGCGGCGGAAGCGGTTCGAGAGGAAGGCCTGCGCCGCGGCGCTCGGCGAGGCCTCGCCGCCGAACCGCTCGCGGTCGCGGTCGCAGTGCAGCTCGTCGCCGATGTCGTCGTAGAGCAGGTGGAACGCGCGCACGCCCACCGACCACAGCTGCTCGGCCTTGGCGACGAGCCGTTCGAAGTCGCGGTCGGACGAGTGGCAGACGTCGAGCCCGGGCGCGAGCGACCAGTGGAACGCGACGCCGTGGCGCTCCGCCTCCGCGACCAGCTCGGCGAGGCGCGCCAGCTCGGCCGGCGGGTACGGTTCGCGCCACGACTCGCGGTGGTACGGGTCGTCCTTCGGCGCGTAGACGAACGTGTTCAGCTCGTGGCGGCCGCAGAACGCGAGCAGGTCGAGCCGCTCGCGGTGCGACCACGGCGCCCCGTAGAAGCCTTCGATGATCCCGCGCAGCGGGAGGCTCATCCGGCCTTCTCGCGCCAGGGCCGGCCGTGGGCGTCGACGATCTCCCCGAGCTCGCGCAGGCGCGGCACCGAGTGCTCGCGCAGCAGCTCGGTCGGGTCGTCGGCGGCGAGCGTCGCCGTCCAGACCGCGCGCCCGGCGAGCATCCCCGACGCGCCGCCGCGGCAGGCGCACTCGACCGCCAGCGGGTACCGCTCGGAGTCGACGCCCTGCGACAGCACGACCCACGGGCACGGCAATGCCGCGTCGATCCGCCGCGACCAGGCGACGATCTCCTCCGGCTCCCCGGCGCCGTGCGTCGGCACCTCGCACTTGTAGAGGTCGCAGCCGACCGTGCCCAGCTCCGCCGCCGCCTCGACGATCGCGGCCTCGCGGTCGAATCCTTCGGGACCGCGCACGACCGGCTCGAGCACGCTCAGCAGGCCGTGCGAGCGGGCGAGCTCGACGAAGCGGCGCGCCGTGTCGACGCGACGCGCGCGCTCGGCGTCGTCGCGCCAGATCAGGAGCAGCTTCAGCGCGACCACGCCGTTCGCGCGGGCGGCGGCCGCGTCGACCCCGGAGTCGAGGTCGGTGCCCTGGACGGCCCCGCCGGGAGGCTGGTCGAGCGCGTCGGCGGCGAGGATCAGCCCGCACGAGTCGGGCAGCAGGCGCCCGGCGACGAGGCGGTCGTAGCCGTAGTGGCGGTCGATCAGGAAGCCCGAGGCGACCGGCCCGAGCTCACGGGCGACGGCGAGCTTGAAGCGCACCATGCGCGCGTCGTCGACGTCGGGGTGGTGCTGCGCGAGCATGGTGCGCAGCGAGTCGCGCTGGTCCATCGCCACCATGCAGAAGGTGCCGCTCGGCCGGGCGAGCGCGTCGAGCGTGATCGTCATGAGAGGGCCTCCTCGTCGACCAGGATCCGTGCGTCGGGGTGTTCGTGGACCACGCTCGCCGGCCACGCGGGGTCGAAACGGTCGAGCGCGAGCAGGCGTTCGGCGGCGGCGCGCTTGTCGGCGCCGTGCAGCACCAGGCGCAGCGCGCGGGCGGCGGCGATCGTGCCGAGCCCGACCGAGACGCCCCGCGCCGGCACCTCGTCGACCGACGCGAACGCGGGGAACGTCGCGAGGTTGTCGCGGCGCGTGGTCGCCGCCAGCTCCAGCACGGCGGTGCGGCCGTCGCGCGGCGAGCCGGGCGGGTTGAACGCGACGTGGCCGTCGCTGGCGCCGGACGCGAGCAGGAAGAGGTCGATGCCGCCGGCCGCCGCGATCCGCTCGTCGTAGGCGGCCGGATCGCCGGCGTCCGGCAGCCACACCTGCTCGGGGGCGAGGCCCAGCGGCCCCGCGATCTCCTCCCGGGCGAACCGCGCGCAGCTGAAGTGCGCGTCGGCGGGCGCGCCGACGTACTCGTCCATCATCACGACCGTCAGCCGCTCGAGCCGCGGGCGCCAGCCGGCGAGCGCGCGGTAGGTGCTGCGCAGGCTGCGGCCGCCGGGGCAGCCGAGCAGGAAGGAGCCGGAGCTCGCGCCGTAGCGCTCGAGGACCTCCCCCGCCAGCGCCGCGCCCAGCGCCTGCGGGTCGGCGAAGCGCATGAGGTCGGTCACGCGACCGCCTCCGCCCGGAGACCGTCGCGGAACGCCTGCCGCAGCCGCTCGGCCGCGGAGAGCGGAGCGCCGGCCAGGTCGAGCGCCGCGAGCGCGGCTCCGAGCACCGGCGGGGCCGCACAGGGAAGCGGACGGGCGCCCGGCGCGAGCTCGGCGAGCAGCGCCAGCGTCCGCTCGTAGAGATAGCCCTCGCCCGCCGCGAGCATGCCGCCGCCGAGCACGACGTCGGCGCTCTCGAGACCCAGGTCGCGCAGCGCGCGCCGCACGACGAGCGCCACCTCCAGCGCCTGGCGCTCGACGAGGCCGCGCGCGACGGCGTCGCCGGCCGCCGCGGCGGCGATCGCCAGCGGGGCCAGCTCCCCCAGCCGCGACTCCCGCAGACGCCGGTAGTGGATCGCCTCGCCCAGCTCGCCCGTCGTGAGCCCGAAGTGCCCGCGGATCGCCTCGCCGAGCACGGTCGGCTCGCCGCGGCCGTCCTCGCCGCGCGCGGCCAGGTGCAGCGCCTCGCGTCCGAACGGCTCGCTGCCGCCCCAGTCGCCGGTCTCCCAGCCGAGCGCCGGGTAGCGGATCGTCCGCCCGCCGGCGGCGCGGCCGACGCAGTTCATGCCGGCGCCGCAGACCACCGCGACCGCGTCGGAAGCGTCTGTTCCCACCCGCAGCAGCGCGAAGGTGTCGTTGTCGACGGCCGCCCGCCGCACCCAGCCGTGCGCGGCGACGGCGGCGGTCAGCTCCTCGATGTCGGCCGGCACGTCGGCGCCGCAGAGGTAGAAGACGCCCGCCTCGCCCGGCAGCTCGACGCCGGTCGCCCCGACGAGCCGGTGGAGCACCGCGGCGGTGCCGTCCGCCCCGATCGCATGCGAGTTCGAGCCGGGGCCGCGCCGGTACGCGAGCACCTCGCCGTCGCGCGTCGCGGCGAGGAGCTCCGTCTTCGAGTTGCCGCCGTCGGCGGCCAGGATCACCGCCGTCTTCAAACCCACGGCAGGAAGCTCCGGTTGGCGGCGAGCAGCTCGTCCGTCAGCTTCTCCGCCTGCTCGTACTGGCCGATCAGCGGGTGCGCGAGCAGCGCGGCGAACACCCGCTCGCGGCCCCCGCGGAGGGCGGCGTCGAGGGCGAGCTCCTCGTAGGCCGAGACGTGCGCGACGAGCCCGCGGTAGATCGGGTCGAGCTCCGGCACGGCGACGGCCTCCACCCCGTCCGGCCCGACGCGCGCCGGCACCTCGACGACCGCGTCGTCGGCGAGGAACGGCAGCGTCCCCCGGTTGCGCAGGTTGACGACGTGCCGGCCCGCGCCGCTCGTCCCGAGCAGGCTCGCGAGCAGCTCGACGGCGGCCTCCGAGTAGAACGCGCCGCCGCGCCGCTCGAGCAGCGCCGGCTTCGTGTCGAGCGACTCGTCGGCGTACAGCTCCAGCAGGCCGCGCTCGATCTCGGCGACCTCCTCGGCGCGCGACCCGTGCTCGATCTGCTCGGCCACGAGCCGGTCGTGGTCCCAGAAGTAGTGGAGGTAGTACGACGGGACGACGCCGAGGCGCCGCACCAGCTCGCGCGCCAGACCGGTCGCGGGGGCGACGCGGTCGACGTGCTCGCTCGTCAGCTCCGGCAGGATCTCGCGGCCGTCGAGGCGCACCCCGAGCTCCCAGGTGAGGTGGTTGAGCCCGGCGTGGTCGAGCTCGATGCGGTGCGGCTCGACGTCGAGCACCTTGGCGAAGTGCCGCTGGAAGACGATCGCGGCGCTGCACAGGCCGACGACCTTGTGGCCGGCGTCGAGGAGCGCCTTGGTGACGATGCCGACCGGGTTCGTGAAGTCGACGATCCACGCGTCCGGCGCGCGCCTCTGGACACATTCGGCAATGTCCAGCACGACCGGGACGGTGCGCAGCGCCTTCGAGAGGCCGCCGAAGCCGGTCGTCTCCTGCCCGATGCAGCCGCAGGCGAGCGGCAGCGACTCGTCGACCATCCGCTGCGCCTGACCGCCGACGCGCAGCTGGATCAGCACGGCTGCGGCGCCGTCGACCGCGGCGTCCAGGTCGCCTGTCAGCGTCAGCTTCGCCGGGTGCTCGCCGCGGGCGAGCATGCGCCGCGTCAGGGCGCCGAGGATCTCGAGCCGCTCGGGCGCGGGGTCGAGCAGGGTCAGCTCGCTCACGGGCAGCAGGTCGCGCATCCGGATCAGCCCGTCCACGAGCTCCGGGGTGTAGGTCGAGCCGCCGCCGACGACGACGAGCTTCATCGCACGTACCTCCTCCTGCCGTCGAAATCCGGGGTGTGGTCCCAGCGCGTGCCGTTGCGGGCGTTCGCGTCGCGGACGATCTCGCACCGGCGCACGCTCGCCGCGCCGTCGGCTGCGATCCGCTCGGGATCGAAGCGCTCGACGATCTCGGCGAGCAACCGCTCCTCGACCTGGCGCGTCTCCGGGCCGCCCGACAGGTCCGTCCACTCGCCCGGGTCGTCCTCCAGGTCGAACAGGCGCCGGTCGTGGCCGTAGATCAGCTTGTGGCAGCCGCGGCGTGCCATGAAGCACGGGGCGCGCACCTTCTCCACGTGGTACTCGGAGAACACGGTCTGTTCGGCCTCGCCGAGAAGGGTCGAGCCCGGAAGGGGCAGCCGGTCGCTCTCGGGCACTCCGGCGAGGTCGAGCAGCGTCGGCGCCACCGGGTCGCCGTAGGCGCCGGTCAGGAACGGCACCAGCTGGTCGCACATGATCAGCAGCACGTTCGTGCCGGCTCCAGGAGGGCGTTCGCCCGCGCGAGCCGCGCGTAGTAGAGGCCGCTGTCCTTGACCGTGCGCGCGAGCGTGTCGTAGTCGACGTGCACGAGCCCGAAGCGCTGGCCGTAGCCGAGCTTCCACTCGAAGTTGTCCATCAGCGACCAGTGGCAGTAGCCGAGCACGG
Organism: Gaiellaceae bacterium; assembly: GCA_036380895.1. Taxonomy (GTDB): domain Bacteria; phylum Actinomycetota; class Thermoleophilia; order Gaiellales; family Gaiellaceae; genus PALSA-600. The sequence continues at coordinate 65,232 of DASVDV010000026.1, forward strand.
GCGCGCCGGCGTCGAGCGCCTCGAGGACGGCCGCGAGGTGGTCGTGGATAAAGTCGACACGCCGTCCGTCGTGGACTCGTCCGTCGGGGCCTGGTCCGTCGCCGAAGACGGCGCCGTTCTCGGTCACCAGCAGGGGCGTGCCCGGGTAGTCGCGGTGCAGGCGCACGAGCAGGTCGGTGAGGCCGGACGGGACGATCGGCGTGCCCGCCTCGGTGCTCGCGACGCCGCCGGTGAAGCCGGCGGTGGTGCGCACCCCCTCGGGCACGACGACCCGCCACGGCCACGGCCGGTCGCCGGGCACGGCCTGGATCGTGCGGGGCGCGTAGTAGTTGACGCCGAGGTAGTCGGTCGGCTGCGCGATCGTTGCGAGATCGCCCTCGCGGACGAAGTCGAGCGGTCCGAGCCGCTCCTCGTAGCGCCGCCGCTGGTCGTCGGGGTACGCGCCGTGGAAGATCGCGTCGAGGAACCAGCGGTTGACGTAGCCGTCCGAGGCGCGGCTCGCCGCGACGTCGGCCGGGTCGTCGCTCGCGGGGTAGTGCGGCATCAGGTTCGGCGCGAGGCCGATCCGGCCGTCCTGCCCCGCGGCGCGATACGCCTGCACGGCGCGCCCGTGCGCCAGCAGCAGGTGGTGGAACGCCGTCACCTCGCCGCGCAGGTCGTCGGAGTAGCCGGGCGCGTGCAGCCCGTGCAGGTAGCCGAGCAGGCCGACGATCCACGGCTCGTTGATCGTCAGCCACCAGCGCACGCGGTCGCCGAAGGCGGCGAAGCAGGCGGCGGCGTGCTCGGCGAAGCGCTCGGCCGTGTCCCGGTTGAGCCAGCCTCCCTCGTCCTCGAGCGCCTGCGGGAGGTCCCAGTGGTACAGCGTCACCACCGGCTCGACGCCGCGCCCGAGCAGGCCGTCGATCAGCCGGTCGTAGTGGTCGAAGCCGCGGCGCTCGCCGGGCGCGAACAGGCGCGGCCAGGCGAGCGAGAAGCGGTAGGCGTTCACGTCGAGCGACGCGATCAGGTCGAGGTCCTCGCGCCAGCGCCGGTAGTGGTCGCAGGCCACGTCGCCCGTGTCGCCGCCGTCGATCTTCCCCGGCGTGTGCGAGTAGGTGTCCCAGATCGACGGCACCCGGCCGTCGGCGTCGACGGCGCCCTCGATCTGGTAGGCGGAAGTGGACACGCCCCACAGGAACCCGTCGGGAAAGGACCTGTCCCCGGTCGCACCAGCCCCGGTCACCCCAGGCCCTCCGCGAGCGCGTCCTCGCAGCCGAGCAGCAGCACGCCGACGCTCCACGCGTGCGAGAGCGTCAGCAGCATCCCCTTCGCCTGGAAGCAGTCGGTCTGGTAGAAACGCTCGCTCGCCATGCCGCGGTAGGCGTCGAAGTCGCCGTCCTCGCGCGCGATGAACTGGCGGAAGCAGGCGAGGTTCTCGATCGCGGTCTGCCGGTAGAAGCCGTCGCCGGTCGCCTCCGCCAGCCGCAGCAGCTCGGGCACGCAGATGAGCCCGAACGCGTGCAGATGCTGGTTCGCGGGCGACGCCTGGTCGGCGCCGCGCGTCCTGAAGTCGTAGCGGCCGAGCAGCGTCCGCTCGCTGAACGCGACGTCGTACGTGTAGCGGAAGGTGAGCAGCCAGTCGGCGGCACGGCGCGCGTTCTCCCAGTCCTCGAGCGCCGCGAACGCCATCAGCGCCATGTACCCGTCCTCGGAGGTCGGCGCCAGGTCGACGTCCTCCGGCGCGCCGTACCAGGCGTCGAAGCCGGCGAAGTAGGCGCCCGCGCTACGGGCCTCCTCGACATGGCCCGATTCGACGAGGGCCGGGATCCAGGCCATTCCGGCCGTGCCCTCCCACGACACGGCCTCTCCGGTCTCGACGTGATGGGCCGCCGGCAGCGCGCCGTCCGCGCGCTGCGTGCGCAGCGCGACCGCGACGTTCGAGAGCGCCGCCTCGCGCCAGCGGCCGCCGGCGCGCAGCGCGAACAGCGCCGCGTCGGCGAGCGTGCGCGCGTGCAGGCGGGTGCGGTCGGGATGCCAGCCGGTCGTCCAGCCCTTCGAGGCCATCCACTGCGCCCAGTAGGTGCCGCCCGGCGTGAGGTTGGCGGAGACGAAGTCGAGCACGCCCTCGGCGGCGGCGACGTAGTCGGCGTTGCCCACCCGGTGGCCGTGGCGGAGCAGCGCGTAGGCGTACGGGACGCCGCTCACCCACGAGACGTGCATGTGGTCGCGGTCGCCACGTTCGCCGAAGGCGTCGCGGTCGAAGCAGGCGGTCTCCATCAGCCGCGGCGGGTCGGGCTTGTAGTGCCAGCGGTAGAGGCCCCAGGCGGCGAGCTCGGCCGCCTCCTCGACGCTCACCCAGCCGGGGTCGACGAACGGCTCGCGCGGGCGCAGGTCGGCGGCGGTCGCACGCCGCACGTCGAGCGTCGCCGACTCGCCGGGCCGCCAGCGGTAGGTGCGCACGTCCGGCGGCGCCGGCGTCTGGGAGCCGTCGTAGCGGAGCGGCTCCTCGCGGAACGGGAAGTCGAGCCAGATCGAGGCCCGCCCCTCCCGCAGCGCGAAGCCGACGCCCGCCTGTCCGAGCGGGCTCACCTCGGTCGTGACGAGGCCGGCGTCGCCGCAGAAGACCGCCGGCGTCGCGCAGCGGTCGGCACGGAACGACCAGCTGTCGGACTCCATCCGCTCCACGTCCACGCGGCCCGGCGTGAAGCGCGGGTAGATGCGCGTGCACGACGCGGGCCGGTTCTCGCCGTAGAAGACGCCCGGGACGAGCCAGCGCGGGTCGGCGACCTCGCCGAGGTCGATCTCGGCGCGGATGCCGGCGTCGACCGGCTCGGCGCCTTCCCAGGTCACGGTCGAGCCGTCGAAGCGGAATCCCTCGACCGGCAAACCGTCCGGGGCCAGCGCCCTAAAGCGCACCATTCCACCCCGCTCCGGTCACGGCATCGGCGTCGCCCTCGATGCGGATCGTCCGCTCCTCACCCGGGAAGAGGTCGAGGACGTTGTCCTCGAAGAGCGTCCGGGCGTGCCCCTCGAGCACGAGACCGAGCGCCGCGACATCCCCGACGTTGGACACCCGCAGCCGGCTTCCGGAACGCTCTACCTCCAGTCGAGCCTGAGGAAGTGCGAGCAGCGGTGCGAGGGTCTCCGCCGTCGTCATCACGTAGCGGTTGCGGCCCGCGAGGTCGAGCACGAAGACCTCTCCCAGCTCGCCGGTCGGCGCCGCGACCTCGTCTCGCCCCTCGGCGGCGACCGACCCGTCCAGCCGCACGAGCCGCCCGGCGACGTGGCCGTGGATCCGCGCGCGCACCTCTGCCTCGCCGCCCCAGGCCCACGTGGCGAAGCTCGCGCTCGGGTGGCGGTCGCGATAGGCGCGTGCGACGCCCCAGTAGGCGGGCTTGGGCTCGCCGTGCCAGTCGACGGCGGCCGTGCACCACGCGTTCGGGAACGACTCGGCGAACTGCCACGGCGCCACGCCGGCGCCGCGCCGGAGGCTCGCCTCGACCGCGTAGCGCAGGCCGTCGTACTGCAGCCACTGCGACGCGCGCCGCATCGTCTCGAGGTCGGCGATCCGGCCGCCGAAGCTCTCCTGCACGAGCGGGGCGTTGTTCCACCAGGCGCCGAGGTGCTCGTACACCGGGTTCGAGCGATCGGCGGGCCAGCGGTGCCCGGGCTCGATCAGCGCCTCCAGCGCCGGCCGGTTCGCCATCCCCTCGACGCCGAACTCGCTCAGCAGCATCGCGGTCGACTCCTCGTACAGCGCCGTCTGGCGCGCGAGCCCCTGGTGCTCCCACGGACCGTGCGTCTCGTGCGCGCCCGTCGGCGAGGTCGCCCACCAGGCGCGGCCGGGGTCGAGCTCGCGCACGACGTCGCGCAGCGCCCCGAGCGCGGGATGCGAGTCGTCGAGCGGCCCGTCCTCGCCGGCCAGCTCGTTGCCGCCGCACCAGAGCGCGAGCGACGGATGCCGCCGCCGCGTCGGCACGATCGCGCGCGCCTCGCGCCGGAGCAGGTCGACGAAGTCCGGATCGGCGGCCGGGACGCTCTCCATCCCGGAGCTCGACTGCGAGAACTCCTGCCAGACGAGGATGCCGAGCCGGTCGCACGCCTCGTAGAAGTCGGTCGACTCGATCAGGCCGCCGCCCCACACGCGCAGCACGTTGACGCCCGCCCGGTGCGCGAGGGTCAGCAGCCGCTCGAGCTTGTCCGGGCGCGGGACGCCGTAGAGCGGGTCGAGCGGGCACCAGTTCCAGCCCTTCACGGGCAGCAGCACGCCGTTGACGAGGAAGGCGCCGCGCGCCGGCGCGAAGTCGACGGTGCGGAAGCCGACGCGCCAGTCGCCGGCGTCGTAGAGGCGCGGCTCGCCGAGCCCGTTCGGCCACCACGGCTCGGGCTGCTCGACGCGCAGCACGACCTCGCCACCGACCTCCACCGTGCCGACGCCGTCCACCAGCCGCACCACTGGATGGAGCTCGGGCTGCCCCGCGAGGGAGACCGACCGCCAGATGCCCTGATGGACGAGCCGCGGGCAGAAGTCCCAGCCGTAGCCCATGCGGCTCTTGTGGACGCGCACGCGGCTCGTCCGCCCGACCTGCGGCTCGCTCTCGGGCGCCGCGTGGACGGCGACGGCGAGCAGGCGCTCGGCGCCGTCGGCGAACTCGGCGACGTCGACGTCGAACGGCACGAACATCCCCTCGTGCTCCGCGAGCCGGCGGCCGTCGACGAGCACGGTGCAGGCGTGGTCGACGCCGTCGAAGCGCAGCGTCGGCCGGGCCGGGTCGATCCTCACGCGGCGGCGGTAGAGCCAGGTGCGCTCGGGCGCCCACTCGGCGAGGCGGCTGTCGCGCTCGTGGTACGGCGAGGGCGCCTCGCCGGCGCGGATCAGATCGTCGAGGACGCTGCCCGGGACGCGCGCCGGCAGCCAGCCCGGCGCGTCCCACGGCTTGTCGGGGCCGGCGTGCCATTGCCACTCGTCGCCGAGGCAGGCGCGCAGCTGCCAGTCGCCGCCGTCGAGCGAGACTCGTGCCTCGGGGGCGCCTACCACTCGAGCAGGTTCGTCTCAGCCACCGGCGCCGCGGGGTCGGCGGGCAGCCGGAACGTCTTGATCTCGGCGGGGCCGAAGTCGGCCTCCCACGTGCGGCCGAGCGCCTCGATCCGGGCGCGAGCGGCGCGACCGGAGGTCTCGTACGCGCGCACGACGAACGAGCCGTCGCCCTCCTCGGCCTGCTTCAGCACCGTGACGAGCACGTCGCCGCCGCCGTCGGAGGCGTACGACGCGCGCAGCGGCAGGGGGCCGGGGTGGTAGGTCTCGATCAGGGCGAACGGCGGCTGGTTCAGCTCGGCCGCGCGCCGCGGGACGTCGGCGCCGCGCCAGTCGCCCGTGTGCGGGACGAGGCGCACGGTGAACGTCTGCCGTCCCTGGTCCATGTAGTCGAAGTCGCCGCCCTCCTCCAGCTCACGCGGGTCGTGCCACGCCCAGACGGGGCTGCGGACGGCGCTGATGCCGATGTCGCCGCCGCGCACGTCGTAGCCGTACTTCGCGTCGTTGAGCACCGCGAGCCCGCTGCCGTCGCCCGACACATCCACCCACGACTGGCCCGGCTCCTCGTCGCCGCCCGCCGGTCGCTCGAGATGGCCGTACGGCGTCTCGAAGGTCGCCGTGGCCGCGTCGACGGAGGTCGGGTAGCGGAGCTTCAGCAGCTTCAGCTGCTCGTGCCAGTCGAGCGTCATCCGCACGTCGACGTACGGCGCATCGGCGGCGAGGACGTAGTCCTCGCGCAGGCGCGACGAGCCGTAGCGGCTCTCGACGCGCAGGATGCTGCGCACCGGCCCCGTCTCGACGATCGCCGCCGAGACGAGCTCGAACTCGCCGATCTCGTCGTCGTACGCCCGGACGTCGTGCCCCCACGTGTCGGAGCGGTCGTCGATCACGACCGCGTGCCTCGCCTGCGGCGCCGCCAGGTCCGCCCCGCTCGCCTTGTGCACGAGCCGGGCGATCCGCCCCGTCGCCCCGTCGATCTCCAGGAGAACGTGCTCGTTCTCCAATTGGCACACAATTGTTTCGCTTTCGCCACAAACCGGGGTCAGACCCGGGTCTGACCCCGGTTTTGGCCCCGGCACGGCGTTTGCCGCGCAGTGTGACGCTTCCGTGGCGGTTTCGTGGCGGATCTGCGAGCCCGGGACCGGCCGCTCGGACGGAGTCGCGCCTGGCAGGACGCGGTACGTGCGGTACCCGAGCGGAGGCACGTCGACGGGGAAGACGAGGCGCCCGCGCGCGCTCGACATCGTCGTCAGCGGGCGCGTCAGCTGCATCGGCACCGGTTCGCCGTCGTCGTCGACGACGTGCGCGCCCTCGGCGCGCAGCCACGTGTACTCGAGCTCGACGTCGGTGCGCAGCGGCCACGGGTGCGGGTTGAAGACGACCACCGGCCGCATGTCGTGCTCCGGCTCCACGTGGATCTGCCGTGCGATCGACTGCACGGCCGCATTGAACGCCGACGCGGCCACCGAGGACGCATGCCCGATCTGGTCGCGCGCGTCCTCGTACGCCGGCTCGATCGACGTCCCTGCCAGCGTGTCGTGGAACTGGTTGAAGAGCAGCAGCTTCCACGCCTCGGTCAGCTCCGCCAGCGGGTAGGGCCGCGCGCCGAGCGAGTCGGCGATAGCGCTCCACTTTTCAGCACGTTGAAGAAGATTTTCCGCGCGGCGGTTCCAGCGCTTGATCCCCGAATGGGTCGTGTAGCAGCCCGGCGCGTGGTGCTGCAGCTCGCCGCGGACCGTCGGGTAGTCGCCGTCGAGCCCGTCGAAGAACCGACGGAGCGAGCTCGGCTCGAGCCGCGGCAGGTCGTCGCGCTCGTTCAGCCGGGCGATCTGGTCGAGGTTCGCCCTCGTCGGCCCGCCGCCGTGGTTGCCGACGCCGTAGAACACCGCCCAGTCCTCGCCGCCCTCCGGCAGCGTCGCGATCGCCTTCTCGACGTGTTCGCCGATGTCGTCCTTCGGCGCGCAGTACTCGTGCGGGATCCGGTAGGCGCGCACGCGCGAGCCGTCGGGCGACTCCCACCAGAAGATCGGGCTCTCGAGCGTCTTCTCCTTCGGCTGCGGCCGCAGGAAGACGTACGAGTCCGCGCCGCTCTTGGCGAGGATCTGCGGGATCGTCGCGTTGTGACCGAACGAGTCGAGGTTCGCGCCCGTCGTCGCGAGGATCCCGAAGCGGTCGCGCAGGTAGCGCTGCCCGTACAGCGCCTGGCGCACGAACGACTCGCCGCACGGGACGTTGCAGTCGGGCTCGATCCACCAGCCGCCCACCACCTGCAGCCGCCCTTCTGCGATCCGCTCGCGCAGCCTGGCGAACAGCGGCGGGTCGCTCTCCTCGATCCAGGCGAAGAACAGCGACGAGTCGCACGTGAAGACGAACTCCGGATACTCGTCCATGCGATCGACGGCCGACTGGAAGGTGGCGCGCACCTCCTGGTAGCCCTCCGGCCACTGCCACAGCCACACCGGGTCGATGTGCGCATTGCCGATCATGTGCAAGCGGCGGGTCACGAGGCGGCCCATTCGTCGACGGCGTCGAGCACCGCATGCAGGAAGAAGACGTGCAGCTCCTGGATGCGCGCGGTCGTCGTCGAGGGGACGACGAGCGCGTGATCGGCGTGCTCGGCCGCCGGCCCGCCGTCCCCGCCGGCGAACAGCACGGTCGTCGCGCCCTCCTCGCGCGCCGCCGCCAGGGCGTGCACCACATTGGGCGAACGGCCGCTGGTGGAGAAGGCGATCGCCGCGTCGCCGCGCCGCACGAACGCGCGCACCTGCCGCTCGAAGACCTCGTCGAACGAGTAGTCGTTGCCGATGCACGTGAGCAGCGAGCCGTCGGCCGACAGCGACTGCGCGGGCAGCGGCCGCCGCTCGCGCTCGAAGCGCCCGACGAGCTCCTCCGCGAAGTGCTGCGCGTCGGCGGCGCTGCCGCCGTTGCCGAAGGTGAAGACCCGGCCGCCGGCCTCGTAGACGCCGATCAGCGCGGCCGCGACCTCATCGACGCGCGGAAGCAGCTCCTCGATCCGCTCGAGCAGCGCCGCGTGCTCCGCGAGGGCCGCCCGGCTATCTGCCATCGCTCTCGGTGTGCAGCGCTCTGTCGTAGACGATCGCGGCGGCGCCGACGACGCCGACGCGGTCGCCGAGCGCGGAGGCGACGATGCGCGCCCCCTCGCCCGCCGGCTTCATCGTCCCGGCGGCGACCTGCTCGCGCACCGGCGCGAGCAGCTGCTCGCCGGAGCGCGTGACGCCGCCGCCCAGCACGACCAGCTCCGGCTCGAACAGGTTCACGATCGAGATGATCCCGCACGAGAGCGCCTCGACGGTCTCGTCCCACACGCGCGCCGCGAGCTCGTCGCCGTCGCGGGCCAGGCGCGCGACCTCCTCGGCCGAGGCGACGTCGACGCCGGCCTCGCGCGCGCGCTCGGCGATCGACGTGCCCGAGACGTACGCCTCCAGGCAGCCGAGCCGGCCGCAGCCCCGGCAGCGCCGCCCGCGCCAGTCGACGGTGACGTGCCCCAGCTCGCCGCCGTTCCCGGCCGAGCCGCGGTAGAGCCGACCGCCGATCACCGAGCCGCCGCCGACCCCGGTGGAGAGCGTGAGGTAGACCATGTTCGTGGTGCCGGCGCCGGCGCCCCAGCGATGCTCGCCGGCCGCGCCGGCGGTGGCGTCGTTCTCGAGCACCACCGGCAGCTCGTACGCGCGAGCGGCGAGCGAGGCGATCGGGATGTCGTGCCAGCCGGGGAGGTGCGGCGGCGCGATCAGCACGCCGCGCGCGGCGTCGAGGGGGCCGCCGCAGCCGATGCCGACCGCCTCCAGCTCGTCCCAGCCGAGCGACGACTCCTCCACCGCCTGCCGCCCCAGCGCCCACAGCCGGGTGAGCACCGCGTCGGGCCCCTCCTCGCGCAGTGTGGGCGCGACGACGAACGAACGGACGCAGCCGGCCGCGTCGACCACGCCCGCTGCGAGCTTCGTCCCGCCGATGTCGAGCGCGAGCACCGGTGCGCGCGTCGCGGACTCCGCGCCGCGCTCGACGGCCGGAGCGTCGTCCACGCCGGTGCTCACTAGCCCTTGCGCCCCTGCGTCGCGATCCCTTCCATGAAGTACCGCTGACCGAAGAAGAACAGGATGATCATCGGCAGCGTCGCGAGCACCGCGGCGGCGATCACGATCTCGTAGTCGCCGTGGCCGCCGCCCGACGGGCCGAGGACGCCGATCATGTTGAAGAGCCCGCGCGGGATCGTGAACGAGCTGTCGCTGTGCAGGTAGATCAGCGGCTTCTGCAGGTCGGTCCAGCTCGCCTTGAACTCGAGCACGAACGTGACGATCAGCGCCGGCCGCGCGAGCGGGAAGGCGATGCGCCAGAACATCGACCAGTAGTTGTCGCCGTCCATGCGCGCCGCCTCGAACAGCTCGCGCGGGATGCCCAGGAAGAACTGCCGCAAGAGGAAGACGTAGAACGGCGTCGAGAACGCGTTCGACAGCCAGAGCGGGTACTGCGTGTTCGTCAGCCCGACGTGGTTCCAGACCAGGTAGGTCGGCACCATCGTCACCGAGCCGGGCAGCATCATCGTCCCGAGCACGCAGGCGAACATCAGGTTCCGCAGCGGGAAGCGGAAGTAGGCGAACGCGAACGCGACGATACCGCTCGAGATCGTCACCGTGCCCGCGGCGAGGATGCCGATGTAGAGGCTGTTCGCGAACCAGTGCCCGAACGGGACGCCCGTCGAGATGCCGGGCACGCCGGTGAAGATGTGGACGTAGTTCGAGAACGCCCAGCTGTGCGGGATCAGCGCGCTGTTGTCGTTGAAGAACTCGTCGCGCGACTTCAGCGACGCGCTGACCGCCCAGATGAACGGGTAGAGGAAGAAGAGCGTGAAGAGCGCGAGCAGCACCCAGTAGAAGAGCTGGGCGAGCGGGTTGCCGCGCGGCGGCAGCCACCAGCGCCGCGGCCGCTCCTCCGGGGTCAGCGGCGCGACCGGCGGGATCGAGACGTCCGCCTGGCCGTGAACGGGCCCTACGGCCTGGCTCATGTCCGCCTCATTTCCGCGCGCTCCCCTCGTAGTAGACGAAGCGGCGGCTGCCGACGATCTGGATCGCGGTCACGATCATCACGACCAGGAACAGGCCCCAGGCGAGCGCCGACGCGTAGCCGAGGTGGAAGTACGTGAACGCCTGCTGGAACAGGTAGATGCTGTAGAAGAGCGTCGCGTCGGTGCCGAACGGCGTGTTCGCGTTGAAGTACGCCGTGTACACCTCGTCGAAGGTCTGCAGCGCCGCGATCGTGTTGATGATCACGATGAAGAAGATGGCGGGGCTGATCATCGGCACGGTGACGTCGCGGAACCGCCGCCAGGCGGACGCGCCGTCCATCGCCGAGGCCTCGTACAGGTGCTGCGGCACCGTCATCAGCGCCGCGAGGAAGATGATCACGCTGGCGCCGACCTTCCAGACCTGCATGATCACGAGGCTCGGCTTGACCCAGTTCGGGTCGATCTCCCAGTACGGGCCGTGGATGCCCAGGTGGCCGAGCACGTTGTTGACCAGGCCGTAGTCGCCGTTGAAGAGGATCAGGTAGAGCACGCCGACCGCGACCGCCGGCGTCATCGTCGGCAGGAAGAAGACGACCCGGAAGAAGCCGGCGATCTTCCCCACGCGCGCCAGCAGCACGGCCAGGCCGAGCGCGAGGATCACGTGGGCCGGTACGACCATCGCGGTGTAGATCAGCGTGGTCTTCATCGCCGTCGCGACCTTCGGGTCGTGGACGAGATGGCTGTAGTTGTCGAAGCCGACCCAGTGCGTCGCGCTGATGACGCTGTAGTCGGTGAACGAGAGGACCAGGCTCGCGATCATCGGCCCCGCCGTGAACACGACGAAGCCGAACACCCACGGGCTGAGGAACGCGTAGGCGGCCCAGGTCTCCCGGGAGCGGAAGCCGGACGCCCAGCGCCGGGCCCTCACGAGAGGGCCCGGCGCGGTCGTCGCTGCAGTGGCCATCGGGCGGCCCCTGCTCTCCTAGCTCAGGTCGCTGCCTTGATGGCGGCGACCGCTTCCTTCTGCGCCTGGTCGAGCGCCTGCTTCGGGGTCTGCTGACTCGCGAGCACGCGGTTGACCGCATCCGTCCAGGCCTGCTGGAACTCGGCGCCCGCGGGCGAGGCCGGGATGTTGAAGGAGTAGCGCTGAACGTCGAGCACCTTCTTGACGGCCTCGTCGAAGAACGGGTTGATCGACGAGTACGTCTGCTTGTAGATCGCCTGGTCGGCGACCGCGTTGCCGGTCGAGATGCCGGTGTACGGCTGGTTCGACGCCTTGCGGATCTTGGCGCGGTTCTTGGCCGCGGCCATCCAGGTCGACACCGAGGTCATCGTCTTCATCCACGTGCAGGCGGCCTGCGGGTGCTTCGCGCCCTTCGGGATCGCCCACGCGGAGCCGGTCTCGTAGTTGATGGTCTGGTTCTTCAGGTTGCGGAACTGCAGAGCGGTGATGTGCACCTGCGGCGAGGAGCCGGCGAGCACGTTGTAGTACCACTGCTCCATCGGCCAGGCGCCGACCTGGTTCTTCGCGACCTGGTTGTCGCTGCCGAAGAAGTCCCACGTGTCGCGGAAGGACTTGAAGGCCTTCCAGCCGCCCTGCGCGTCGATCAGGCTGATCGCGTAGGTCAGCGCCTTCACCGCCCGCGGGTCGTTCAGGTGCGGCGTCAGGCCGTCCTTCGAGAGGATGTCCACGCCGTACGCCTTCGCCCACAGCGGGAAGAACTCCGGCAGCTTCGGGTCGAAGCCGATCCGCGTGACCTTGCCGTTCTGCACGATCGCCATCTGCTTGGCGGCCTGCAGCAGCTTGTCCGGCTTGGCCGGGTTGAGCCAGCCGATGGGAGTGTGCGTCTGGTCGAGCACCTTGTTGTCGATCAGGATCGTGCGCACGTCGTAGAACTCGGGGATCCCGTAGACCACGCCCTTGTAGGTGACCTGGTTCACGGCCGGGATCCGGTACTGCTTCATGTTGATCTTCTGCGACTTGATGCAGGAGGTCAGCGGCTGGACGGCGCCCTTGGCGGCGTAGGTGCCGAGCTTGGCGCGGTCGAGGTAGATCAGGTCGGGCGGGTTGCCGCTGGCGACCGCCGCGAGGAACTGCTGGTCGTTGAACGAGCCGTTCGGGTTGTCGATCGACATGCCGACGGCCTTCGTCGCGATCGCGGTGCGCGACTGCGCGACGTCGTCGCCCTTGCCGAAGCCCATGATCGTGAGACTGTCGGCCGTGCTGGCGGTCGCACCGCCGGCCTTGTTGTTGTGCGCGCTCGCGAAGCTCGCGGTGATCGCCATCACCGCAACGGTGACGATCGCCGTGAGCGCTGCGAGGCCCTTACGCCTTCCCGGCATGTATGTCCTCCGACTCGTGAGTACGGGCCCGCGGGCCCCGAACCTGGGGGGCAACCTCGTTCAGAGGTTGATGTGCAAACGTAACCACAGTGGCAAGTGAAAACGTAACCACACTCACGTGCGGTCCGTCAACCCCTCTGACGCCCGAGGCCCTGGACGGTTAGCGGCAGGGCCCGGTCGAGCCGCGCACCACGAGCGTCGGCTCGAGGCACTCGACCGCCGGCTCGCTCGTCGAGCCGCCCAGGCGGCGCAGCAGCAGCCGCGCCGCGCAGCGTCCGAGCTCGAGCGTCGGCTGCTCGACGACGGTGATCGGCGGGTCGACCATGCCCATCCACGGCACGTCGTCGAAGCCGACCAGCGACACGTCCTCCGGCAGGCGCAGTCCGCGCCGGCGGAGCACCCGCCAGGCCTGCTCGGCGAGCAGGTTGTTGGCGGCGAAGATCGCCGTCGGCGCCTGCTCGGCCAGCAGCAGGTCGATCCGATCCTCCGCGTCGGGCGCGTGCAGCGGCACCCGCACGATCAGCCGCTCGTCGACCTCGAGGCCTCGTGCCTCGAGCGCCGCGCGATAGCCGTGCAGGCGGCCGGCGTCGGTCGTCCAGTCGGTCTCGATGCCGAGCAGGGCGACGCGCTCGTGGCCCAGGTCGAGCAGGTGCTCGGTGGCGTCGCGGCCGCCGCGCTCGTTGTCGATCACCACCGCGTCGCACGGCACGCCCGAGAGGCGCCGGTCGACCTCCACCACCGCCACTCCCTGCGCCGCGAGCAGCTCGGACGCGCCGCCGCCGACCGGCGTCATGATCACGCCGGGCGCGCGCATCGCCAGGAAGGTGCGGGCGCCGGCCATCTCCTCGGCGCCCTCGCTGTTGTCGCCGAGCACCATCATCTGGTAGTCGGCCTCGCGCAGGGTCTGCTCGATCCCGGCGGCGAGCCGCGCGTAGAACTGGTTGCCCAGGTCGGAGACGACGACGCCGATCACCCGGCTGCGGCGCTGCTTCAGCGTCCGCGCCGAGGCGTTCGGCACGTAGCCGAGGCGCTCGGCGACCTCGAGCAGCCGGTCGCGCGCCTCGGTCGACACGTAGCCGCGCCCGCTCAGCGCGCGCGAGGCCGTCGAGGGCGACGTGCCCGCCTCGCGCGCGATGTCGGCCAGCGTGACCGGGCGGGGCGGCTCGTCCCCGTTCGGCTCGACGTCGCCGGGGGCCAGCTCGGTCACCGCTCCTCCCTCGCCCGCGCCTCGGCCCACACGCGCCGCAGCAGCGCGTAGTCCTCCTCCTCGAGCGGCTCGCCCTCCGTGTCGACGTCGGTGACGTAGTAGAGCGACGGCACGCCGAGGTCGGGCTTCTCCTCCTGGAACGCGCGCCAGGTCGCGCGGTCGGGCACGGCCCAGTCGTCCGTGTCGATCAGCGCGTCGGGCAGCGCGGCGCTCGCGACGCGGGCGCGGTGGAGCATCTGGGGCACCACCGCGCCCGCCGGCAGCGGGCCCGGATCGTCCATCCGGAGCATGTCGTTGAGCCGCACCATGTCGGTGACGTCCGCAAAGGCGGGATGCGGGGTGTGGGTGATCACGAGCGCCTCGGGGTTCGCATGCTTGGCTGCGGCATACACGACTGACAGCAGTCGATGCAAGAGCGCGATCCCCCAGCCGCCGCCGTGCGCGACCAGCGAGGCGCCGCTCGGCGTGCGGGCCGTGAAGTCGATCTTCAGCCCCTCGGCGCCGAGCCCGGCGGGCGACAGCATCTCGCCGATCGTCTCCCGCAGCACCGCGCAGGCGCGCGGGTTCGTCGGGTCGAGCGCCACGGGGCGCCCGGCCGGCGTGCGGACGCACAGCTCCTCCGGCAGCCCCTCGGCGTCCCACGCCTTCCACCACAGCAGCACGTGCTGGCCCTGCTCCCGCCGGCCGGCGATCCAGCCGGGCAGGTCGGGCCACTTGGCCGGGTCGGGCCGGTTCGTGCCGTAGGCGTCCTGCCATTTGTCGTCGATCACGACCGTGCCGGGCACGAGGTCGTGCTCCGCAAGCGTGCCGAGGAAGCGGTCGTAGTTCTCCTGCGTCGCGAGCGCCGGGGCCGGGCCGGCGCCGGCGGCGGAGAGGCGGATCTGCGAGCCCCAGCCGCAGAACATCGGCTGCCGCCACCAGGCCGGCAGCTCGCGGCGACGCACCGGCGGCGCGGCCTCGCGCGCGGCCAGCTCGTCGCGCTGCGCGCGGATGCCCGCGTACGGCGTGGCGAGACCGGGCCGCAGCAGGAGCGCGGGCGCCTCGAACCGGCCGTCGACCTCGGTATGGCCCTCGTACTCGAGCGCGAGGTGGAAGGCGCGGTCGCCGGGGCGGTAGGCGACCTGCACGAAGCCGAGCTCCTCCACGGGCGCGGCGAGGCCGAGCCCCAGCCAGCCCGCGTCGACGGGCTCGGCCGGATCGTCGAGCTCGGCCGTCGTCAGCGCCAGGAAGAGCGGCGCCGGCGTGAAGAACCAGTGGCCGCGCCCGAGGAAGCCGTCGCCCGACACGCCGACGATCGCCGACTCGGCCGCCGGCCGCACGAGCTTCGGCGGGTCGCCCGGGTTGGGCGAGAAGAGCGTGCGGAAGCTCGTGCCGGTCGGGAAGAACCCGTTCGCCGTCGTGGCGAGCAGCGAGCGGCCGCCGAGCAGGTGCACGTCGGCGAGCCGCCCCTTCCCCTCGACCCAGCTGCGCAGCTCGAGCCCCTCGCCGGTGCAGGTGACGGAGAGGCCGGCGCGGTCCCAGACGGTCGAGCGCCGCTCGAGCGTCAGCGTGTCGCCCTCCACGACCGGCTTGCCCAGCTCGATAGTCTCATCGAGACTATCGATCGCGTCGAAGGCGTTCAGCAGGACGAGCGTCAGCCAGTGCTCGCCGGACGGCGAGCTCAGCGACGCGCGCAGGCCGTCGCGGCCCAGCTCGAAGCGGTAGCCGGGACGCGTGACGTTCACCGGACTGTCACCAGCGCCTCGGCCTGCTGGCCGAACGGGGTCTCGCCCACCGTCAGGTCGGCCGCGACCGGCACGCGCCGCGGCGGCCCTGCCGGCGTGACGCGGAAGCCGACGGTCGCCTCGCCGAGCGGCGGCACCGGCAGCTCGCGCCGCTCCGGCTCGCAGGCCCAGCCGTCGGGCAGCGCCAGCGCGACCGCCGCCGTCTCGACGCGGTCGAACGGGTTGCGCAGGTGCACGGTCAGCTCCAGCTCGTCGCCGACGGCGACGCTCGAGCGGTAGGGCGCGATGCGCGCGCCGAAGCCCTCGGCGCCGAAGTCGACCTCCTCCAGCGGCAGCAGCTCGCGGTGCAGCTCGGCGAGCAGCCGCCCGTCGGCGGCGAGCTGCTCCAGGTAGCCGGCGGTCACCTCGCGCGGCGGCCAGTGGCCGCCGAGCAGCAGGTCGGGACGCAGCCGCAGGTAGAGCTCCGCGCTGGCGACGTAGTCGTCGACGCGGAAGCGGTTTCTGTACTGGTAGTTGAGGATGTCGCGACCGCTCCCGCCGCCACCGCCCTGCTGGTCGCCGATCACGACCACGCGCCGCCCGTCGACCTCCACCTCGATCGCCGCGGCGTAGAGCGTGTGCCCGGGCTGCGCGTGCGGCGTCAGGCGGTACTCGTGCCACTCGACCGTCTCGCCCAGCGCCAGCACGCGGTCGACCGCCACCGGGTCGTACCAGAGGCACGGCAGGTCGAGCTCATCGGGGCGCTCCAGGATCGGCGCGACGTTCGCCGGCGACCACACCTGCGTCCCCTCCACCTCGCGCAGCAGGTTGATCCCGGCCACGTGGTCGTCGTGGTAGTGCGTCGTCACGACGGTCTCGACGCGCTTCACCCCGTGGTTCCGGCGCAACGCCGCGATCGACTCGAGCAACGGGCGGCACTGCCAGCGCGCGCCGCCGAGCGGCCAGCCGGTCCACAGGTCGTAGCCCCAGTCGAAGAGCAGCGCCGAGCCGTCGTCGGAGAGGAGCGCGAACGAGGCGGCCTCGCTGGTGCGGTTGCGCAGCAGGTGCGGCGACAGCTCCAGCCACGGGTCGTCGAGCCAGCGTTCGAGGTCCCACGGCTCGGGCGCCTCGCGCCGCAGCTCCAGCACCCGCTGCACCTGCCGCTGCGTCTCGGCGAGCGCCCCGGCAGGCTCGAGGATCGGCTCGCCGTGCGCCGGCAGCAGCAGCTCGGGCTCGTGCCGGGCGAGCACGCCGCAGGAGAGGACCGTCGACGCCTGGCCCTCGACGCCCGTGTACGTCCACTGCGTGGCCGCGAGCGACCAGACCTTGCCGGCGGCGTAGAGCAGGTCGCCGCTGAAGGCGACGCGCCGGCCGTCGAGCGAGGCGAGGTAGGTGACCGAGCCGACGGTGTGGCCCGGCGTCGGCAGCGCGTACGCCTCCAGGCCGCCGTAGTCGCGCCACCGGTACTCGGCGGCGACGCCCGCGATCTCGACCGGCTCGAGCAGCGAGAAGCGCACCTGGCGCAGCTCGTAGTCGGTCTCGGGCCGACGCCGCGCCCACTCCACGTCGACACCGGCGAACAGGTCCTGCTCGACCGGCGGCACCCACACGCGCGCGCCGTGCTCGACCGCGCGCCGCAGCCCCTGCACGCCGTCGCGGTGATGATGGGTGACGAGCACGTCGGTGATCCGCGTCACGCCGAGCTCGTCCAGCCGCTCGAGCACGGCGCCGCTGCCGAAGTCGACGCAGACCGCCGTCTCGCCCGTGCGGACGACCCACACGTTGCAGGTATCCCGAACCCGCGTCAGGTCGGCCGGGAGCACGCGTTTCACTCTAACCAGGGTACGTCCGATGTGGCAACGATTGCATCTCTTGTGCGGAGGACGTACATTGCCGCCGTGGGCGAGATCGTCCTGGACAGCGTCACCAAGGAGTTCCCCGGCGGCGTGCAGGCCGTGGCCGGCGTCGACATGACGATCGGCGACGGCGAGTTCATGGTGCTGGTCGGCCCGTCGGGCTGCGGCAAGACGACGCTGCTGCGCTCGATCGGCGGTCTCGAGACGCTCACCGCGGGGCGGATCCTGATCGACGGCGTCGACGTGACGACGGCGGCGCCCGCGAAGCGCGACCTGGCGATGGTCTTCCAGAATTACGCGCTCTACCCGCACATGACCGTGCGCCAGAACCTCGGCTACGCCCTGCGCGTGCAGAAGAAGCCGAAGCGCGAGATCAAGGCGCGGGTCGAGGAGGTGGCGAAGCTGCTCGGCCTCGACGGCCTGCTCGACCGCCGGCCGGGGGCGCTCTCGGGCGGCCAGATGCAGCGCGTCGCGATGGGCCGGGCGATCGTGCGCGAGCCGAAGGCGTTCCTGATGGACGAGCCGCTCTCGAACCTCGACGCGAAGCTCCGCGTCAGCATGCGCACCTCGCTGCAGCAGCTGCACTCGCGGATCGGCACCACCACCGTGTACGTCACGCACGACCAGGTCGAGGCGATGACGCTCGGCAAGCGCGTCGCCGTGATGCGCGACGGTCACGTGCAGCAGGTCGACGAGCCGGGCCGCCTCTACGAGGAGCCGACGAACCTGTTCGTCGCGGCCTTCATCGGCTCGCCGGCGATGAACCTGGTGATCGCCACGGTCGAGGGCGACGAGCTCGTGCTGGGCGACCTGCGCGTCCCGCTCGACCGCGAGCGGCGGCCGAGCCGCACCGACGGCGGCCGCGTGGTCGTCGGCGCGCGGCCGGAGTCGTTCGAGGACGCCGCGTTCGGGACGGGCGACCTGCCGCGGTTCGAGGCGAGGGTCGAGGTGCTCGAGAGCGTCGGCTCCGACGCGTACGTCTTCTTCGAGGTCGACGCCGAGCCGGTCGTGGTCGAGGAGGCGCGCTCGGACGACTCCGAGGAGGACGGCGCGCTGCTGATCGAGAACCGCGAGCGGGCGCTGTTCACGGCCCGCGTCGACCCGCGCACCGAGGCGCGCGTCGGCGGCACCGTCGAGCTGACGATCGACCCGTCGCGGCTCTACTTCTTCTCGCCCGAGACCGGCGAGAGCCTCCTGAGCTAGATGGTCGCCGCGCAAGACGCGCGCCCGCCGGGGCGAATCGACGCGCGCGGAATCCGCCGCCCGGGCACCTGCAAAGCGGCCGAGCGCAGGCCGATCCCGCCATCCGGGAGCCGCGAAGACCGCCGCCGCGGACCGCTCTTTTCACAATCGGCGCACTTTCGTTTCGCTCTCGTTTCGGCGGCAGCCGACGGACACGGCCGTCGGAGACCTGTCCCCGAGGTCGCGCCCCGGAAGCAAGGATAGGCAGCTCGTGAGAATCCACCACCCCGAGTACACCCGCGCCCGCCTGGTCCGGATGTCGGAGCGGTTGCGCTCCCGCATCCACCCGGAGACGTGCGCGGTCGGGGAGCTGCTCGTCGCCGGCCCCGTCGACCGCATCCCGCTCGCGGAGGCCGAGACGCTCGAGTACCGCCCGGCCGAGCTCGGCGAGCGCTTCGGGCCGCTCTGGGCGACCTACTGGTTCCGGGTGCGCGCGACGGTGCCGGAGACGTGGCGCGGCCGGCGCGTCGAGCTGCTCTGGGTTTCGCGCAGCGAGTCGACCCTGTGGATCGACGGCCGCAGCGTCCAGGGCCTGAACACGGGCGGGGGCGGCGAGCGCCCCGACGCGATGTTGCTCCGGGAGGCGCGAGGCGGCGAGAAGCTCGACCTGCAGATCGAGCTGGCCTGCAACGGCATGTTCGGCAAGAAGGCGGTGCCGCCGGAGCTGGAGCGCTGCGAGCTCGCGATCTTCGACCCCGAGGCGTGGCGGCTGCTGCACGACTTCGAGACGCTGCGGGCGCTCGAGGCCGACGAGGCGATCGAGCCGGCCTGGCGTGGCCATCTGCGCGCAGAGCTGAACCGCTTCTGCAACGAGGAGGACCCGGCGATCCTCGCGGCGCTGTACGAGCACCGCAACGGCACGCGCGCACACGAGCTGTACGCGATCGGCCACGCCCACATCGACACCGCGTGGCTGTGGCCGCTCGAGGAGAGCTACCGCAAGACGGTGCGCACGTTCTCCAGCCAGACCCGCTACATGGACGACTATCCCGAGTACCGCTTCGCGTGCTCGCAGGCACAGCAGTACGCCTGGATCCGCGACCGCAATCCCGACCTGTGGGAGCGCATCCGCGCAAAGGTCGCGGCCGGGCAGTTCGTGCCGGTCGGCGGCAGCTGGGTCGAGCCCGACTGCAACATCCCGTCCGGCGAGTCGCTGCTGCGCCAGTTCGTGCACGGGCAGCGGTTCTTCGAGGAGCACTTCGGCGTGCGCTGCCGCGAGTTCTGGTCGCCCGACGCGTTCGGCTACTGCGGCCAGCTGCCGCAGCTGATGCGGCTCGGCGGGATGACGCGGTTCCTGACGCAGAAGCTGTCCTGGAACCGCTTCAACCGGCCCGACCACCACACGTTCGTGTGGCGCGGCGTCGACGGCAGCGAGGTGCTCGGCCACTTCCCCCCGGCCGACACGTACAACAGCGACGCGAGCGTGAGCGAGCTGCTCAAGAGCGCCCGCGAGTTCAAGGACCACGAGACGAGCGGCGCCAGCTTGCTCGTGTTCGGCCACGGCGACGGCGGCGGCGGGCCGACGCGCACGATGCTCGAGTCGCTGCGCCGCGCCGCCGACCTGCAGGGGCTGCCGCGCACGCGCCAGTCGACGAGCGACGAGTTCTTCGCCGCGCTCGAGGCCGAGCAGGCCGATCGTCCGACGGTCGTGGGCGAGCTCTACTTCGAGTACCACCGTGGCGTCTACACCTCGCAGGCGTTCGTGAAGCGGATGAACCGCCGCTGCGAGCAGCTGCTGCACGACGCGGAGTTCCTCGCCGTCGCCCGCGGCGGCGACTACCCGCGCGCCGAGCTCGACCGGCTCTGGAAGCTGCTGCTGCTGCAGCAGTTCCACGACATCCTTCCCGGCTCGTCGATCCGGCTCGTCTACGAGGACGCGGCGCGCGACTTCGCCGAGCTGGAGGCGGGCGCCGAGGCGCTCTGCGGCGCGACCGGCTCGCGGCCCGTCAACACCGCCGGCGTCGCGCGGCGCGAGGTGGTGGCAGGCCCGGGCGGGGAGCTCCAGGTGGTCGAGGCGCCGCCGTACGGCGCCGGCGCGCCGGTCGACCCCGAGGACACGGTGCGGGTCGACGGGCTGACGCTCGAGAACCGCCACCTGCGCGTGCGCCTCGGCGCCGACGGCTCGGTCGAGAGCGTCGTCGAGCTCGCGACGGGCCGCGAGACGCTGTCCGCGCCCGGCAACCGCTTCGAGCTGTACGACGACCGGCCGGTCGAGTTCGACGCCTGGGACATCGACCCGTTCCACCTGGACACGCGGCGGGACTCCCCGCCGGCCGAGCGCTGGGAGGTCGTGTCGAGCGGACCGCTCCGCGGCGAGATCGCGTTCGAGCGGCGGATCGGCGAGGCGAGCACGCTGAGGCAGGTGGTGCGCCTCGACGCGGAGTCGCGCCGGCTGGAGTTCCACACCACGGTCGACTGGCACGAGGAGCACCGGCTTCTGAAGGTGTGCTTCCCGCTCGACGTGCGGGCGGCGAGCGCGACGTACGAGATGCCGTTCGGCTACGCCGAGCGCCCGAACCATTTCTCCACGAGCTTCGACCGCGCCCGGTACGAGGTGCCCGGGCACCGCTTCGCCGACCTGTCCGAGCACGGGTTCGGCGCCGCCCTGCTCACCGATTCGAAGTACGGCTACAGCTGCTTCGGCGAGGAGCTGCGGATCAGCCTGCTGCGCTCGCCGAAGAGCCCCGATCCGGAGGCCGACATGGGCGAGCACGCCTTCTCCTACGCCCTCCTCCCCCACGCCGGCGGCTGGCGCGAGGCGGGCGTCGTCGCCGAGGGGATCCGCTTCAACGCACCGCTGCGCTGGGCCGACGGCGTGGCGGAGGGCTCGTTCGCCTCGTGCGACGATCCGAACCTCGTGCTCGACACGGTCAAGCGGGCGGAGGGCTCGGACGCGCTGGTGCTGCGGCTGTACGAGGCGCACGGCGGCCGCGGCGTGGCGCGCGTGCGGCTGGCGCAGCCGGTCGAGCGGGCGCTGCTCGCGAACGCGCTCGAGGAGCGGACGGGCGAGGTGGAGATCGAGGACGGAGCGCTCGTGCTGCCCTACCGGCCGCACGAGGTGCTCACCGTGCTCGTCCCGTGAGTCGGGTCGTCTGCGTCGGCCTCGCGACGCGCGACGCGATCTTCGCCGTGCCGTCGCATCCGGAGCCGGACGGGCGCGTCGTGTCGAGCGAGCTGACGTTCGCGGGCGGCGGGCCGGCCGCGACCGCGGCGGTGACGCTGGCCCGGCTGGGCGTCGAGGCGGCGTTCGCCGGCGCCGTCGGCGACGACGAGGCGGGCCTGTTCGTGCGCGACGGCCTCGCGGACGAGGGCGTCGACGTCTCGGGCCTGCGGGTCGTGCCGGGAGGGCGGACCCCGCAGAGCGCGATCCTGGTCGGCCCCGACGGCGCGCGCGCGATCGTCCACCACCCCGGCGACGTCGGGGTTCCCGATGCGAACGCCGGCGCGGACTGGGTGCACGTCGACCACGCCGGCTACGGTCACGCTCGCGGCGCCCGGCTCTCCGTCGACGGCGGCAACCCGATTCCCGGGCTCGACCTGCGCGGCGTGGCGCTCTACGCGCCGACGGAGGCGACGCTGCGCGAGCAGTTCGGCGACGCGGAAGCGGCGCTCGCGGCCGGCGCCGAGCTGGTCGTGACGACCCGCGGCGAGGGCGGCTGCGTCGCCGCGACCGCCGCCGGCGAGACCGTCGAGTCGCCCGCGTTCCCCGTCGATGCGGTCTCCACCCTCGGCGCAGGCGACGTCTTCCACGGCGCGCTGCTCGCCTTCCTCGTGCGCGGCGCGCCGCTCGCCGACGCGCTGCGCGGCGCCAACAAGGCGGCCGCCCTGTCCTGCCGGGCCCTCGACGGGCGCTCGGCCATCCCGACCATGGAGGAGCTGACGGCATGACGCATCGGATCGCGGTGATCGCCGGCGACGGAGCCGGACCCGAGGTGATCGCAGAGGCGCGCAAGGCGGTCGACGCGAGCGGCGTCGACGTCGCGTGGACGGACCTGCCGTGGGGCACCGACCACTTCCACGCCCACGGCACGATGATGCCGGCGGACGCGCTCGACACGGCGCGAGCGCACGACGCGATCCTGCTCGGCGCCGTCGGTCATCCGTCGGTGCCCGACCACGTGACGCTGTGGGGGCTGCTGCTGCCGCTGCGGCAGGGGCTCGACCTGTACGCGAACCTGCGCCCGGCCCGGCTGCTCGACGGCGTGCCGTCGGCGCTGGAGGGCCGGCCGGCGGTCGACATGCTGTTCGTGCGCGAGAACACCGAGGGCGAGTACTCGGGCGTCGGCGGCCGCGCGCACCAGGGGCTCGACCTGGAGGTGGGCATCGAGACGAGCGTCTTCACGCGCGCCGGCGTCCGCCGCGTGGTGCAGCACGCGTTCACGCTGGCCGAGGGGCGGCGTGGCGTGCTGACGAGCGCGACGAAGTCGAACGCGTCGCGCTACGGCTACGTCCTCTGGGACGAGGTGGTCGAGGAGGTCGCGGCCGCGCACCCGGGCGTGCGCGTCGAGCGGGTGCTGGTCGACGCGCTCGCCGCCCGGATGGTCTCGAACCCGGGGAGCCTCGACGTGGTGGTCGCGTCGAACCTGTTCGGCGACATCCTCACCGACCTCGCGGCGGTGCTGCAGGGCGGCATGGGCATGGCGGCGAGCGCGAGCATCGCGCCGGGCGCGGGCGGGCCCGCGGTGTTCGAGCCGGTGCACGGCTCGGCCCCGGACATCGCCGGGCAGGGGATCGCGAACCCGCTGGGAGCGATCTGGAGCGCGGCGCTGATGCTCGACCACCTCGGCGAGCAGGAGGCGTCGCAGCGGGTGATGGCCGCGATCGAGTCGGTGTGCCGCGACGGCCTGCTGACGCGCGACCTCGGCGGCAGCGCCCGGACGGCGGAGGTCGGCGACGCGGTGGCACAGCGAGTGTCGGTCGCATGAGCGAGTGGTGGCGGAGCGCCGTCTTCTACGAGGTCTACGTCCGCAGCTTCGCGGACGCGAACGGCGACGGCGTCGGCGACCTCCCCGGGATCCGCTCCCGGCTGCCGTACCTGCGCTCGCTCGGCGTCGACGGGCTCTGGCTGACGCCGTTCTTCCCCTCGCCCGGCGCCGACCACGGCTACGACGTGGCGAGCTACGTCGACGTCGACCCGCAGTTCGGCACCCTCGCCGACTTCGACGACCTCGTCCGCGACGCGCACGCGCTCGACCTGCGCGTCGTGATCGACCTCGTCCCGAACCACACCTCGATCGAGCACCCGTGGTTCCGCGAGCACCCCGACTACTACGTCTGGGCAGACGAGCCGAACAACTGGCTGTCGGTCTTCGGCGGATCGGCGTGGACGCGCGACGAGCGGACGGGGCGGTACTTCCTGCACCTGTTCGCGCCGGAGCAGCCCGACCTCGACTGGCACAACCCGGCGGTGCAGGACGAGTTCGAGCGGATCGTCCGCTTCTGGCTCGACCGCGGCGCCGACGGGATCCGCATCGACGTCGCGCACGGCCTCTTCAAGGACCCCGGGCTGGCCGACGAGCTCGAGCCGGTGCCGGGCGCCGAGCCGCATTCGTTCGACCGCCGGCGCGCGATCGACCAGCCGGAGCTGCACCCGCTCTACCGGCGCTGGAGGACGCTCGTCGACTCCTACCCGGGCGAGCGCTTCCTCGTCGGCGAGGTGTTCTTCCGCGACCCCTACCGCGTCCCGGCCTACGTGCGCCCCGACGAGCTGCACCTGGTCTTCAACTTCACGCTGCTCTTCGCCGACTGGGACGAGACGTCGATCCGCAGCGCGGTCGACAGATCGCTCGATTCGCTCGGCTCGGTCGGCGCGACGGCCACCTGGGTGCTGGAGAGCCACGACGTGACGCGCCTGCCCACCCGCTACGGCGGTGGCGCCGACGGCCTTCGCCGGGCCCGCGCGGCGGCGCTGCTGCTGCTGGCGCTGCCCGGCGCCGCGTTCCTCTACGAAGGGCAGGAGCTGGGGCTCGAGGAGGTCGACCTGCCCGCCGAGGTGCGCCAGGACCCGATCTTCCGCCGCAGCGGCGGCGAGCGCCTCGGCCGCGACGGCTGCCGGGTGCCGATCCCCTGGACGGTCGACGGCCCGGCATACGGCTTCGGCGCCGGCACGCCGTGGCTGCCGATGCCGGCCGGCTGGGGCGAGCGGAGCGTCGCCGCCGAGGACGGCGACCCCGCCTCCACGCTGGAGCTGTTCCGCGCCGCGCTCGCGCGGCGGCCGAACGGCCCGTTCCGCTGGTTGGAGAGCCCGGCCGGCACGCTGGCGTTCGCGCGCGGCGACGTCGCCTGCGCGGTTAACGTCTCGGGCGAGCCGATGCCGCTGCCGGACGGCGAGCCGATCCTCGCCAGCGAGCACCTCGACGGGCCGCTGCCCGCCGGGGCGGCGACCTGGATCCGAATGCGATAACCCGTTTGCCGATCTACGACCTCTCCCTCGACGAGCTCCGCGACTACCGCACGAGCGCGGAGGAGCCACCCGGCCTCGACGCCTTCTGGGCGGCCGCGCTCGAGGAGGCGCGGGCACGCGCCGGCGAGCCGGTCGTCGAGCCGTACCGGCCCGACCTCTACCGCACGGTGCGGGCCTTCGACGTCGAGTTCGGCGGCGCCGACGGCCACCCGGTGCGCGCGTGGTACCTGCGGCCCGCCGCGGCGGGGAACGAGCCGCTCCCTTGCCGGGTGACGTTCGTGGGCTACGGCGGCGGGCGCGATCTGCCGGCGAGCCACACCGTCTACCCCGCGTGCGGCTTCGCGACGCTCGTGATGGACACCCGCGCGCAGGGCGGCACGTGGTCGACCGGCAGCACGCCCGACCCGGGCGCCGGCTCGTCGGGAGCAGAGCACCCCGGCGTGATGACCCGCGGGCTCGCCAGCCCCGACACCTACTACTACCGCCGCCTGTACGTCGACGCGGTGCGCGCCGTCGAGACGGCGGCGTCGCTGCCGGGCGTCGACGCGAGCCGCATCGGCGTCGGCGGGCGCAGCCAGGGCGGCGCGCTCGCGCTGGCGACCGCCGCGCTCGCGCCCGAGCTCGTCGGGCTCTGTCACGCCGACGTGCCGTTCCTCTGCGACATCGAGCGCGGCATGGACGTGGCCGGCGACCCGCCGTACCTCGAGCTCGTCACCTACCTGTCGGTGCACCCGGAGCTGGCCGACGCGGCGCGGCTGACGCTCCGCCACGTCGACAACGCGCTGCTCGCCCGCCGCATCCGCGCGCGCACGCTGATCTCGGTGGGCCTCCGGGATACGATCACGCCGCCCTCGACGGTGTTCGCCGCCTACAACGCGATCGAGGCGCCGAAGGAGATCGTCGTCCTGCCGTACTCGGGACACGACGGCGTCACGGCGCAGGTCGAGCGGCAGCTCGAGGATTTCGCACGACAGCTCGGTCAACGGTAACGAGAGGAGTTGCGGTGAAGACCAGCCTGGGCATCTGGGCGTTCGGGAACATGGCGACGCGGTTCAACCCCGGCGGCTACAAGCCGGAGCTGAGCGGCGTCTCGACGGCGCAGAAGGTGCGCACGGCGGTGGACGGGCTCGGCGACCTGATGGACGACTACGAGTTCCACTACCCGCAGGAGCTGTCCCGCGACAACCTCGACGAGGTGCGCGAGGCGCTCCGCGGCCACGGCATCTACTGCATCGCGAGCGGGCTGCACCTGGACCCGCGCTTCGCCCGCGGCGGCTTCTGCTCGGTCGACGACGCCGTGCGCGGCGAGGCGCTGCGGCTGACGTTCGAGGCGGTCGAGCTGGCCGCCGAGGTGGGCGCGCACATGATCGTCTGGCCCGGGATCGAGGGCTACAACTATCCGTTCCAGACGCCGTACGCCGAGGTGTGGTCGCGGTTCGTGGACGGCATCGGCCAGACGGCGCAGCACGCCGCCGACCGCGGCGTCACCGTCTTCCTCGAGCACAAGAACTCCGAGCCGGCGATGAAGATCCTGATGCGGAACGTCGGGATGACGCTGCACGTGATCCACACACTGCGCCGCCAGGGGCTCGGCAACGTGCAGGTGAACATGGACTGGCAGCACCTGATCATGAACGGCGAGAACCTGGCCGAGTACGCCGCGCTGCTGCAGGCGGAGGGGCTGCTCGGGCACCAGCACGCGAACTCCGGCTGGGGCACGTTCGACGACGACAACATGGTCGGCGCGACGGCGTTCATGGAGACGCTCGAGCTGGCGGTGGAGCTGCGGCGCGCCGGCTACGGGCAGGGCGGCGACGAGCGGCGGCTCGGCTTCGACCTCTACCCGTACACGGAAGACGCGGTGGGCGCGGTGAAGCGGTCGGTGCTGCAGTGGCGGTTCATCGACTCGGTCGCGGCGAAGCTCGACGGCGACGCGCTGCGCGAGGCGCAGCAGGCCAAGGACGCCGTGCGCGCGTACGAGCTCGTGTACGGGGCGCTCGGCGCTTGACGGACGCGCTCGTCGGCCTCGACGTCGGCACGAGCGGCGTCAAGGCGCTCGCGATCTCGCCGCAGGGCGAGGTGCTCGGCCGCACCGAGCACGGGTATCCGCTCTCGACGCCGCGCCCGGGCTGGGCCGAGCAGGATCCCGAGGACTGGTGGCGCGCCGCGCAGGCGGCGCTGGCGGAGATCGCCGTCGAGCCGGCCGCGCTCGGCTACTCCGGCCAGATGCACGGGCTCGTGTGCCTCGACGAGCGCGGCGAGGTGATCCGGCCGGCGATCCTCTGGAACGACGGCCGCACGGGCGCGCAGTGCGCCGAGATCGAGCGGCGCGTCGGCGTCGAGCGGCTGCTCGAGCTGACGGGCAATCGCGCGCTCGCCGGCTTCACGGCGCCGAAGCTGCTGTGGCTGCGCGAGCACGAGCCGGAGAGCTACGCGCGGATCCGGCACGTGCTGCTGCCGAAGGACTACGTCCGCTACCGGCTCACGGGCGAGCGGGCAATCGACGCCGCCGACGCATCCGGGACGCTCCTCTTCGACGTCGCGAACCGACGCTGGAGCGAGGACGTGCTGGACGCGCTCGAGCTGCCGGGCGAGTGGCTGCCGCCGGTCGGAGAGTCGACGGCCGTCGGCGGCGCCGGCGACCAGGCGGCGGGCGCGCTCGGCGTCGGGGTCGACCGTCCCGGGCCGCTGTCGGTCGTGCTCGGCACCTCGGGTGTGGTCTTCGCGGCGCTTTCCGCGTACCGGCACGACCCGCAGGGGCGGCTGCACGCGTTCTGCCACGCGGTGCCGGCGACGTGGCAGGCGATGGGCGTGATGCTGTCGGCCGCGGGCTCGCTGCAGTGGCTCTCGCACGCGTTGCAGGCGCCGGTGGGCGCGCTGGTCGAGGACGCGGCGGCGTGGGAGGCGGGCGTCGAAGGGCTGCTCTTCCAGCCGTACCTGGCGGGCGAGCGGACCCCCCACCCCGACCCGGACGCGCGCGGCGCGTTCGTCGGGCTGACGCTGCGCCACGACCGCGGCGCGCTGGCCCGCGCGGTGTTGGAGGGCGTGGCGTACGGGCTGCGCGACTCGCTGGAGCTGCTGCGGGAGCTGGGCGTCGAGGCGGAGGTGGGCCGCGTCTCGGGCGGCGGCGCGCGCAGCGAGCTGTGGCTGCGGATCGTCGCGAGCGTGCTCGACCTGCCGCTCGAGCGGACGGCGGTCGACGAGGGCGCCGCCTTCGGCGCCGCGCTGCTGGGCGGCGTCGCCGCGGGCGTCTTCGCTGACGCGGGCGAGGCGGTCGCCGCCTGCGTCGCGCCGGCGGGCCGGATCGAGGCGGACCCCGCCTGGCGCGAGACGTACGCCGAGGGCTACGAGCGCTACCGGCGGCTCTATCCCGCGCTGCGCCCACTCTGACGCAGCCGGAGCCGGCCGCCCCGGGCACCTGCGAGCGCGGCTACCGCGGGCGGATCGTGCCCGCTCGAGCGCGGCCGTGCGCCCGACAGCCGGAGATTTCACACATTCGGCGCATTCTCGTTTCGCTCTCGTTTCGGCGGCAGCCGACGGACACGGCCGGCGGAGACAGCTCCCGGGCACCGCCGACGGAGACAGCAGATTCGCCTCAGCGACAGCCGACGGGCCCGACGATTTCGCACATACGGCGCACTCTCGTTTCGCTCTCGTTTCGGCGGCAGCCGACGGACACGGCCGACGCGGACAGCCGCCGCGGCCGCTCAGCGGCGCGCCGCGCGCACCCTGCGGCGCACCGGGCGCGTGCTGCGCGCGAGCACCGCCCCCGCGGCCGTGTGCCGCAGGGGCCGCTCGCGCTTCCGCTCCTCCTCGAGCAGGCGGCGGCGGCCCTCGAGCAGCTCGAACTCGGTGACGACACCCAGGACGACCGTCGGCTCGGACCGGTCGACGACCGGCATCGCGCCGATCTCCAGGTCGGCCATCCGCGATGCCACGGTCCGCAACACCTCGTCGGTGTAGGCGACTGCGACGTCGCGGTGCATGACCGCGCCCACCGGCACGCCGTCGGCGGCGCCGGTCAGATGCGTCCACCCGACGACACCGACCATCCCGGCAGCGTGGTCGACCACGGGATAGAGACGCTGGCGGCGCGCGATCGGATCGCGCGCGAGCAGCGCGCGAAGCTCCGACGCCGGCGACTGCGGGGTCAGGACGCGGATCTCGCTCATCATCACCTCGCGCACGAAGAGGGCCTCGAGCGGGTCGACGGCGTACTCCCGCATCACGTGGAAGCCGCGGCGCGCCACCTTCTCGGTGAGGATCGAGCGCTTCAGCGTCGCCGCGCTGATGAGATGCGCGGCCGTGCAGGTCGCGAGCAGCGGGAGCAGCAGGCCCTGCTGGTGCGTCAACTCGACCGCGAAGACGATCGACGTGAACGGCGACCGGGTGACACCCGCCAGCGTCCCGGCCATGCCGAGCACCGCCCACGCGGGCGTGCTGCCGCCGACGAAGCCGTGGCCGATCACCCCGCCGGCGGCCGCGCCCATCATCAGCAGCGGCGCGAGGATCCCGCCGCTGGTGCCGGAGCCGAGGGCGGTCGCCCAGACCACGAGCTTCACGACGAGGAGGAGCAGGAGGGCCCCGATCGCGAGTCGGCCCGCCAGCTCGTCGCCGATCGTCGAGTAGCCGACGCCGAGGGCGCGCGAGTCGACCAGGCCGCCGATGCCCACCACGAGGCCTCCGAGCGCCGGCCACCAGGCCCAGTGGATCGGCAGCCGCTTGAACGCGTCCTCGGCGCCGTAGACCACCTGCGTCAGCAGCCACGCGAGACCGCCCGTGATCACCCCGAGCGCGGCAGCCTCGACGATCGCGAACGGCGTCAGATGCACGCTGCCCGGCACGGGGAAGAGCGGCGCGGCGCGGATCAGGCCGTGATGCTGGAACACCTCCCGGATCGCGTCGGCGACGACCACGGACGCGGCGATCGGCGCCATCGACCGCGGCTTCCACTCGAACACCAGCAACTCGACGCCGAAGAGCACCGCGGCGAGCGGCGTGCCGAACACGGCCGCCATGCCGCCGCACGCGCCGGCGACCAGCAGCGTGCGCCGCTCGATCGCCGTCAGGTGCAGGAACTGCGCGAAGACGGAGCCGAGCGCGCCGCCGGTCATGATGATCGGGCCCTCGGCGCCGAACGGGCCGCCCGAGCCGATCGAGATCGCGCTGGAGATCGGCTTCAGGACGGTGAGCCGCGGCTCGACCTTGCTCCCGCCGATCAGGATGTTCTCCATCGCCTCGGGAATGCCGTGCCCGCGGATCCGCTCGGAGCCGTAGCGGGCCATCAGCCCCACCAGTCCGCCGCCCACCACCGGGATCAGCACCGTCCAGGCCCCGAACCGGTGCAGCGACGGCTGCACCAACCCGACGCCGACGCGCCCGAAGTACGCCAGGTGCGTCACGAGGCCGATCAGGTCGAGCAACGCCAGGGCGACGCCGGCCGACAGGGCACCGACGACGAGCGCGAGCGGCACGAGCCGCAGCGCTTCGAACGAGAGGGTGAAGTCGCCGAGGACGCGCTCGACGCCGCGCGCCGCGCGCTCGTCGGCGCCGCCGACGCTGTCGGCAGGCAGACGGTCGTCGATCGTTGTGGTCGGCTCGGTCGTCACGGGAGGAAAATCTCGGCCGCGGGGAGGGCGGCGGCGAAGAATCGCAATACGATGGTATCGGCTCTTGCGGTTTACCGTCGCGCCTCCCGAGCTACCACTTGAATGCGATCGACCAGGGCGCCGTCACGCAGCTGAGCCGCCGCGGATCGGCCGCCCTGCTGCTTGCCGGCATCGCGGGCTTCGCCGACGCGGTCGGCTTCGTGCGCCTGCGCGGTCTCTTCACCGCCCACCAGAGCGGCAACAGCGCCCACCTGGGCGTCGAGCTCGGCCGCGGCGACTGGACGCTTGCGCTGCCGTTCGTCGCCGCCGTCGGCCTGTTCGTGGCGGGCGTCCTGCTCGGCAGCGTCTGCGCGGAGGCGGCCGTCCGCCGCAGCGTCCCGCGCGTCGTCGCGCTGCTCGCCGCGATCGAGGCGACGTTGCTGGGCGCGTTCGCCGCCTACGGCTCGACGCACCGGCCGCCGTTCTACGCGCTCGTCGCCCTGATCGTGGTCGCGATCGGCGTCCAGGCGGCGGCGGTGCAGCAGGTCGGCGGCGCGACGATCCGGACGACCTACGTCTCCGGCGTGCTGACGCGGATGGGCCAGCACGCGGCGAACGCCCTGCTGCCCGCGCCGCGCGGCCGGCCCAGCTTCCTGCGCGGGATCGTCGGGCTCGGCGACCGCGCCGGCTCGGCCGCCCACGCCGCCTACCTGCTCGCGCTCTGGTGCCTCTACGCCGGCGGCGCCGTCCTGGGAACCGTCCTCGACGGGCGCCTCCGCCTGTACGCGATGCTCGTGCCGATCGGCGTGCTCGCGCTGATCGCCCTCGAGGACCTGCGCCGCCCGCTCTACGACGTCGGGTAGATCCGCAGCGTGCCGAGGCTGCCCTCGGAGGCGACGGCGCGGTAGGCCGGCACCAACTCGCTCACCACGAGCCCGGTCTCGTCGGTCAGCTCGTCGACGACGTCGAAGAGGCGGCGCATCCGCTCGGGCTCGTCGACGATCGT
Organism: Gaiellaceae bacterium; assembly: GCA_036380895.1. Taxonomy (GTDB): domain Bacteria; phylum Actinomycetota; class Thermoleophilia; order Gaiellales; family Gaiellaceae; genus PALSA-600. The sequence continues at coordinate 96,614 of DASVDV010000026.1, forward strand.
GGTCACCACCGGCACGCGGCGGCGCAGCGAGAGGAGGCGGTCGCCGTGCGGCGCGTGGTCGCCCGAGAAGCCGCGGATGCCGCGGACGGCCGTGGCGCCGCTCGCTCCCTCCTCGCGCAAGGCCCGCACGAGCTGGACGAGCTGCGGCCGGCCGCCGTGTCGCGCCTGCTCGCCGGAGTACACGGTCAGCTGCTGCCAGACGCCGTCGCCGGGCGCCTCCTGCGGGCGGGCGAGCAGCGCGCCGTCGCGCTTGCAGACGCGCACGCGCTCGAGCGTGACCGCCGGGTCGAGCACCAGGTCGGCGAGACCCGGCAACGCCGCCGCCAGCGCCTCGCCGGAGCCGATGCTGACGATCGTCAGCGGCACCGCCCCGTTCCGCGCGAGGAACCGCGCGCGCTCGCGGCGGCCGCGCGCGGTGCCGTCGACGCCGAGGAGCACCGTCGCGCCGGCGAGCCCGTGCCGGTGCAGGTGGTCGACGACCCGCACGTGGGCCGGCACGCCCCGGACCCGTTCGTCGCGCCCGAGGTAGAGAGTCAGCTTCGTCTCCTCGTGCAGGTGCTCGTCGGCCTGCACCGCCGCGAGCCGGCCGCGCAGCAGCCGGGCGCGCTCCAGCGTCACGAGCCCCTCGCCGACCAGCTCGAGCACCTGCGGCAGCAGCGCCTCGATCCGCTCTGCCCGGTCGACGGCGATCGCGACCAGCGGCAGGTCCTCCGAGAGGGTCAGGAACCGGCTCGTGCGCAGGCGGTGCTTCAGGCCGAAGCCCTCGACGGCGCGCAGCAGCAGCGAGGCCTCCGTCTCGTGGCGGGCGAACAGGTCGACGAGCGCGTCGGAGAGGAGCCGGCCCTCGACCCGGTCGGACTCGCCGAAGTAGACGGTCAGCTTCAGCGCGTCGACGTTCACAGCGCCGCTCCCAGCGCCCAGCCCGCGCCGGCCGCCGCGAGCCCGCCGGCGAGCGAGAGCCCGAGGTTGAGCAGCGCGAGCCGCCCGCGGCCGTCCTCCCCGAGGCGCTCCGTCTCCAGCACGAGCGTCGAGAAGGTGGTGAACGAGCCGAGCGCGGCCGTGCCGGCGAGCAGCAGCGCGTCGCCCGTCACCGCCAGGCCGGTGAGCAGCCCGAGGCAGAACGAGCCGGTGAGATTGACGGCCAGCGTCCCCGCCGGCAGCTCGCCTCCGGCGCGCCGCTGCACGAGCCCGTCGAGGCCGAAGCGCGCGAGGGCGCCGACACCGCCGAGCAGCGCCACGCCGATCCAGGCCCAGGCGCTCACGTGAGGCGCACCCGCCGCACCGCCGCCGTCGCGGCATAGACGAGGACGAGCCCGGTCGCGACGCTCGCGACGAGGTACCCCGCCGCGAGCAGCACGTGGCCGTCGTGCGCGATCCGGAGAATCTCCACCTGAAAGGTGGAGAAGGTGGTGAGCGCGCCGCAGAGGCCGGTGCCGACGAACGGCCGGCCGAAACGCGCGGGCGGCAGCCGCTCCTGCAGCCGGGTGACCAGGAGCCCGATCAGGAAGGCGCCGGCGCAGTTGACGGCGAAGGTCGCCCACGGCCAGGCGTCACCGCTCGCCGGCAGCAGGCGCGCCACCTCGGCGCGCGCGAGCGTGCCCACGATCCCGCCCGCGAAGACGGCGAGCAGCAGCCCGCGCCGCTCGCGCCGCGCGTGGTGCGGCGCCACGACGAGCGTCTGCGTCCGGGTCTCCTCGAGCGTGTCGGCCAGGGCTCCTCCTCGTCCACTGCGGATGGTTCGTCCTTCGCAGAGGCCATCAGCCGGCCCGGACGTCGCCGGGCCCGCGGTTCGAGGCGAGCCTCATCGCCTGCCCGGATGGTAGTGGACGCGTAGGATCGGCGGAGGTCGTGGCGGCGAGCGAGAGTCGGATGACGGCGACGTTCCGGGCGGTCGAGCGACCGCCGCTCGGCGGGCGCCGGCCGGCGGTGCTGGGCGCGCTCGTGCCGGCGCTCTGCGTCGCCGCCGGCGTCGGCAGCGGCCGCTCGCTCGCGCACGTCGGCGGGCCGGGCCGGCTCGTCTCGACGGGCTCGTACGGCGGCGACCTGCTGGTGGTGGCGCTCGCGGTGATCGCCCTGGGCGCCGCCGCGATCGGCTACGTGACGCGTCCGGCCCGGCGGCGGCGGAACGAGGGCGAGGGGCCCGAGGACGTCGACGAGCAGGAGCGGAGCGGCCTGTGGGCGGCCCTGCTCATCGTCGGGGCCGCGCTGGTCGTGCTGCTCGGCGTCGCGGCCGCCTTCCTGCTCTTCCCGCACTCGGCGCCCAGGGCTCCGGCGCTGCCCGCCGGCGGCGCGCCGTCGCAGGGCGCGGCCGCGCCGGCGACGACCACCGCCGGCGCACGCGCGAGCCTGCCGCCGGTGCACTGGTGGGGTCTCGCCGTCGTTGCCGCCGTGCTGCTCGCGGGCGGGGCGGCGGCCTGGCTGCTGCGCCGCCGGACCGGCCTCGCTCCGGACAGAGCGCGGCCGGAGGACGACCCGCTGCGCGCGGCGGTCGAGCGCGGCATCGACGATCTGGAGGCCGAGCCCGACCCGCGGCGGGCCGTGATCCGCGCCTACGGCCGCATGGAGGGCGCGCTCGCAGGTCACGGGCTCGGACGGCGCCCGTCCGAGACGCCGCTCGAGTACCTGGCGCGCACGCTCCGTTCGCGGCGGGTGAGCCGGCCCGCGGCGACGCGGCTCACCGACCTCTTCGGGCGGGCGAAGTTCAGCCACCACCACGTCGACGCGTCGATGAAGCACGACGCGCTCGCCGCGCTGACGCGCATCCGCGACGAGCTGGAGGGCGGCGAGTGAGGCGCGGCACCGTCCCCGCGGCGCTCGGCACCGTGGCGTTCCTGGTGGCGCTCGCGCTCGCCGGCGGCTCGCGGGGCCTGGCGCTGTACGGCTACGTGCTCTTCCTGGCGCTCCTCGCGCTGGCGGCGCTCGCCGCCGCCGTCCGCACGAGCGCAACCGGCATCCCGCGCGCGGAGCAGCTGCTCTCCCACCGCCCCGAGCCTTCCGCGCGCGTGCCGCAGCTCGAGGCGCTCGCCGGCCGCCTCGCCGGCGGCCGCGCGAACGCCTTCGACCTGCACGACCGGCTGCGTCCCCTCGTGCGCGAGATCGCCGCGAGCCGACTCGCCCGCCGCCACGGCGTCGACCTGGCGCGTCGGCCGGAGCGGGCGCGGGCGATCCTCGGCCCACGCACCTGGGACCTCGCCCGCCCCGACCGCGAGCCGCCCGAGGACCGCTTCGGCCGCGGCCTGCAGGGGCGCGAGCTGGAGCGCCTCGTCGACGAGCTGGAGGCGATCTAGCGATGCCGACCGTCGAGCTGGCCGACGTGCAGCGGCTCTCCGAGGAGCTGCTCGGAGAGGTGGAGCGCGCCGTGATCGGCAAGCGTGCAGCCCTCGAGCTGGTGCTGCTCGGGCTGCTCGCCGACGGGCACGTGCTGATCGAGGACTATCCGGGGCTCGCCAAGACGCTCGTCGCGCGCTCGTTCGCGCAGGTCGCTTCGATGCGGTTCGCACGCGTGCAGTTCACGCCCGACCTGATGCCGGCCGACGTCACCGGCTCGTCGATCTACGACCAGCGGAACGGCGACTTCGCGTTCCGGGCAGGCCCGATCTTCGCGAACCTCCTGCTCGCCGACGAGATCAACCGCGCTCCGCCGAAGACGCAGGCAGCGCTGCTCGAGGCGATGCAGGAGCGGCAGGTGACGATCGACGGCGAGACGCACCTGCTGGAGCCGCCGTTCCTCGTGCTCGCGACGCAGAACCCGATCGAGTACGAAGGCACCTATCCGCTGCCGGAGGCGCAGCTCGACCGCTTCCTGCTGCGGATCTCGATCGGCTATCCGGAGCCCGGCGACGAGCGGCTGATGCTCGCCCGCCGCGGAGAGCGCCGGCGGGACGAGGTGGAGCTCGAGCCGATCGTCGACCGCGAGACGCTGCTCGCGATGCAGCGCGCGGTCGAGGAGGTGCACGTCTCGGACGCGGTTGCCGGCTACGTCGTCGACCTCGTCGCGGCGACGCGCGACAACCCCCGCGTCGAGGTGGGCGCCAGCCCGCGCGGCTCGCTCGCGCTCTACAAGCTCGCCCGCGGCCGCGCCGCCCTCTCGGGCCGCGACTTCGTCGTCCCCGACGACGTCAAGGCGGTCGCCGCGCCGGCGCTCGCCCACCGGCTGGCGCTGCGGCCGGAGCTGTGGGTGCAGCGCGTGCGCGCGGAGGAGATCGTCACCGAGATCCTCCAGTCGGTGCCGGCCCCGGTCGCCGACGACGTGCGACCGTGACGCGCACCGTCTCGCGCCGCGCCGGCGTCTACGCGCTGACCTCGGCGCTGGCGCTGCTGCTGGGCCTGGTGCTCGGCAGCCCGGCGCTGGCCGCGCTCGGCGCAGCGTTCGCCGCCTGGCTCGCGGTCGCCTTCGCGTGCGTCCGCGCGCCCGAGGCGACGGTGACGCTGACCTGCGCCGTCGAGCGCGCGGTCGAGGGCGAGCGCGTGCCCGCGACGCTCGAGGTGTCGTCGCACGGCGCCGGCGAGCTGGAGCTGCTCCTCACGCTCTCGCCCGGGATCGCGCTCGCGCAGGGCGCGCCGCATCTGATCCTCGCGCCGGGAGACGGGCCCCGCTCGCTCCCGCTCGTGCTCGTGGCGGAGCGCTGGGGCGCCTACCGGCTCGGCGAGATCGTCGTGCGGGCGCGCGACCGCTTCGGCCTCGTCGCCTTTCACGCGCGCACCGAGCCCGGGCTCGCCCTCCGCGTCTACCCGCGTCCCGAGCGGCTGCCGCGGCCGATCCGCCCGCTCGAGACCCAGCCCTACGCCGGCAACCAGGTCGCACGCGTGAAGGGCGACGGCATCGAGTTCGCCGACATCCGCCCCTTCGTCCGCGGCGACCGCGTGCGGCGCATCAACTGGCGGGCGAGCGCGCGCCGCGGCGAGACGTACGTCAACGAGGCGCACCCCGAGCGGAACAGCGACGTCGTCCTCTTCCTCGACAGCTTCGCGGAGGTGCGCGCCGGCGCCGGCGGCACGCTCGACCGGGCGGTGCGCGCCGCAGCGAGCCTCGCCCGCGCGTACCTCGACCGGCGCGACCGCGTGGGGCTCGTCGGCTTCGGCGGCGTCGTGCGCTGGCTGACGCCCTCCACCGGTCGGACGCAGCTCTACCGGATCGTCGACGCGCTGCTCGAGACCGAGGTGGCGCTCTCGTACGCCTGGAAGGGGATAGACCTGCTGCCGCCGCGCAGCCTGCCGCCGCAGTCGCTGGTCGTGGCGCTGACCCCGCTGCTGGACGAGCGGAGCGTGCTGGCGCTGCTCGACCTGCGCGCCCGCGGCTTCGACCTGGTCGTCGTGGACGTCTCGCCGCTGCCGTTCGCGGCGGTGGGCGGCGACGACCTCGACCGGCTCGCGCTGCGGCTCTGGCCGCTCTGGCGGGAGGCGCTGCGCCACCGTTACGAGCGGCTCGGCGTGGCCGTGGTCGAGTGGACCGACCGTCCGCTCGCGGAGGCGATCGAGGAGGTGAGGTCGTTCCGGCGCTACGCGCGTCGCGCGTCCGGCTGACGCTGGCGCTGACCGCGGTCGCGCTCGGCTGCGGGCTGGCCGCGTACCCGCTCGCCGACGCCGGCCGCGACCGGCCGGCGCTGCTGCCGCTGGCCGGCCTCGGCCTGCTCGGCCTGCTCTTCTCGCTCGCCGGGTCGACGCCGATGCTGGCGGTGGCGCTCGTGGGGCTCGGCGCCGAGCTCGTTGTCCACCAGCTCGCCACCGGCTCTCCCGCCGCGGCGGCGATCGGCTACGGGGCCGGCCTGCTGCTCGTGGCCGAGCTCGTCCGCTGGCGGGTCGCGCTGCCGCCGGCCGCGCTCGTCGACCGCGAGGCGGTGCGCCGCCGCGTCGAGACGCTGGGCGCGACGACGGCGGTGGGAGCCCTGGCGGCGGCCGCCACGCTGCTCGGCGGCGGCGTCGCGAGCGGCAGCGCCCTCGCGGCGGCCTGCGTCGGCGCGGTCGGCGCGGTCGGGCTGCTCGGCCTGGCGCGCATCCTGCTCGCGCGCTAGACCCGTCCTCGAGCCGGGATACCCGTCGAGCCGTTCCGCGAGCTCGCGGGGACGGCTGAGCGCGACGCAGTGCCCGCGGCGGTGCAGGAACCGCGTCGGCACGTCCGGCCAGGAGGCGGGCGGCCGGCGAGTCGCCGGCCGGCTCGTAGCCCGTGTTCTCCCACCACTCGTTCACCCCGCGCTGATCAGCGCGATCGCCGCGGCGGCGACCAGGAGCCCGGCCGCCTGCACGCGCCCCCAGCGCTCGTGCAGCACGGCCCGCGCGAGCAGCACCGTCGCGGCCGGGTAGAGCCCGGCGAGCACGGCCACGACCGCGAGCTGGCCGTGCCCGGTCGCAGCGAGATAGGCGAGGTTCGCGACCCCGGCGAGGACGCCGGCGGCGACCGCTTCCCGCCAGACCGCTCGCCCGCGCGTGCGGGCCCGGAGCGCGTCCCGGCGGCTCGCGGCGAAGGCGGCGACGACGGCGACCGCCACGGCCTGCCCCGGCACGAGCGGCCAGGCTCCGGCGCCGGTGCCGGCGCGGGCGAGGCCGATGAAGAGCAACGCGAAGGCGACGCCGGCGGCGAGCCCCGCGACGGCGCCGCCGTGACGCTCGCCCCCGCCGCCGGTCGCGGCATGGACGGAGACGAGCAGCACCGCCGGCGGCGCGAGCGCGACGCCGACCCACGCGAGCGCCGACAGCCGGTCGCCCAGCCCGACGCCGACGAGCACCGGCAGCGCGATCGTGAGCAGCGCCGAGAGCGGCGCGACGACGCTCATCCGCCCGGTCGCGAGCCCGCGGTAGAGCGCGATCGTGCCGAGGCCGCTGCCGAGCCCGCTCAGCGCTCCCCAGGCGAGCGCCGCCCCGCCGGGATGGTGCGCCGGCAGGACCGCGACGGCGACGATCGCGGCCACCAGCCCGAACGGCTGCGCGAGGACGGCGACGAGCGCCGGATCGGCGCGCCGCCCGGCGGCGCCGGCGACGAAGTCGGACGTCCCGTAGCAGAGCGCCGACGCGAGCCCGAGCAGGACGGCCACGCCCGCACCGTAGCCGGGCGCGCTGCGGCTACGGCTCGCCGGGCGGCGGCCCCGGCTCCGGCAGCGGGTCCGGCGGCGGGCCGGGCACCGGATCGGGACGGGGCGGCGGTTCCTCGATCACTCTCATCCGGCCCGCCTACCCGCCCTGCCGCCGGTCAACCCTCCTCCGACCCCGCGCCCGGCTCGCGCTTCGCGGCGTCGGTGATCTGCATCAGCTCGGCGACGCGGTGGAACTCGGCGATCGAATCGGCGCCGGCGTAGCTGATGCCGCTCCGCAGCCCGCCGGCGAGCTCGCCGACCATCTGCACGACCGACTCCTTCAGCGGCACGACCGACTCGACGCCCTCGGGCACGTACTGGTCGAGCGCGTCGGCCGGCTGCTCCAGGTCGGTGCGCGCGGCGGCGGCCGAGCGGGAGGCCATGCCGCGGTAGACCTTGAAGCGGCGGCCGTCGCGGGTCACGACCTCGCCGGGGCTCTCGCGCGTGCCGGCGAAGAGGCTGCCGACCATCACCGAGTCGGCGCCCGCGGCGAACGCCTTCACCACGTCGGCAGGGCGCCGGATGCCGCCGTCGGCGATCAGCGGCACGTCGAGCTCGCGCGCGGTCTCCGCGCAGTCGAGCACGCAGGTCAGCTGCGGCACGCCGGCGCCTGCGACGAGGCGCGTGGTGCAGACGAGACCGGGGCCGATGCCGGCCTTGACGGCGTCGGCGCCCGCCTCGGCGAGATCACGCACGCCCGCCGCGGTCGCCACGTTGCCGGCGACCACGTCCACGCCCGGCCACGCGGCCTTCAGCTCCCGGGTCGCCTCGATCGCCTGCTCCGAGTGGCCGTGGGCGATGTCGAGGACGAGCGCGTCGACATCGGCCGCGACGAGCGCCTCGGCTCGCGCCAGGTAGTCGCCGCGCACACCGACCGCGGCGCCGACCCGGAGCCGGCCCCGCTCGTCGCGCGTCGCGTCGGGCAGCCGCTCGCGCAGCTCGACGTCCTCCAACGTGATCAGCCCCCGCAGCCGGCCGTCCTCGACGAGCGGCAGCTTCTCGACGCGGTGGCGGTTCATCAGCCGGCGCGCCTCCTCCAGGCCGATCCCGGGCGCGGCCGTGACGAGCCGGTCGGCCGGCGTCATCGCCTCCGCGACGCGCCGCTCCCCCGGCTCGGCGCGCATGTCGCGCGCCGTGAGGATGCCGAGCACCTCGTCGCCCGGGCCGGTGACGACCAGGCTGCCGCCGCGGCGCGCGCGCGCCGCCTCGCGCGCCTCGGCCACGGTCGCGTCGGGCCCGATCCGGTACGGGTCGTCGATCACGTAGTTGAGGAAGCGCTTCACACGCGCCACCTCGTCGGCGCCGCGCTCGATCGGCAGGAACCGGTGCACCACGCCGAGGCCGCCGACCCGCGCCAGCGCGATCGCCATCTCCGCCTCGGTGACCGTGTCCATGTTGGCCGACACGACCGGGACCGCCAGCTCGATGCGGCGCGAGAAGCGCGAGCGCGTCGAGACGTCGCGGCGCGAGGCGACGGCCGAGCGCCGCGGCACGAGCAGCACGTCGTCGTAGGCGAGCCCGAGCCGCAGGCCGTGCGTGTTCGTCATGCCCCGCGCCTACCCGGGCGCGCGCGGGCGCGAACGCGGGTCGGCTATTCGATCGCGCCGGGCGCGCGGCGCGAGTGCGGCTGCGGCGCGCGCTGCGCCGCATCCTCGTGCCACTCGACGACCGCGTAGCCGTTGCCGCGCTGCAGCACGCGGCCGGGCAGCGCCTCCGCGTGCTCCTCCGCGACCAGGCGCACGTCGTCCGAGCCGGCGAGCTCGAACGCGCCGACCGGCACGCGGATGATCGTCAGGCAGAGGCCCGTCGGCTTGCAGCCGCAGAAGATCTGGGTGTCCTGCGCCACGCCGTTCTCTGTTATCGACCGGGTGCAGGGCCGGATACAGTGGCGGCGTGCAGGAGACGGCACCCGAGAAGACCGATTTCGTCGCGCTCGGCCACGCCGGCAGCGAGGCCTACGCCGGCCTCGAGACGTTCCCGAACCCGGGTATCGCCGAGGTCGAGCTGACGAGCGACGAGCTGACGGCCGTCTGCCCGATCACGGCGCAGCCGGACTTCTACGTCGCGACGATCACCTATCGCCCCGACCGGCTGTGCCTCGAGTCCAAGTCGCTGAAGCTCTACCTGGCCCGCTACCGCGACCGGGGCGCGTTCTGCGAGGCGCTCGCCGTGACGATCCGCGACGACGTCGCCGAGGCGCTCCGGCTCGACGCCGCCGCCGTCGGCGTGACGCTGCGCCAGAAGGCGCGCGGCGGCATCTCGATCACCGCCTCGGTGTAGAGCGCCCACCCGGCTCGAGAGGCGGGCGTGCACCGTACCTCCGGCTAGGTCTCGTTCTTCGCCGCCGGGGTGAAATTGAGACATGCCACCTCGGAGACGGCGGCTGCTGGGCGCTGCGGTGGTCGCACCGGCGATCGTGGCGATCGTCGTCGGCTTCGTCGTCGCGCAGGGCTCGGCGGCCGCCCCCACGTTCGAGTCGGTGACCGAGTACCTGACGCAGCAGCGGCCGCATCCGCCGGGAGCGACCGCCGTGTCGTCCGCCGACGGCTTCGTCCGCGCCGTGGCCAGGGCGCGGGCCGGGCAGACGATCGTCGTCGCGCCCGGCGTGAAGATCCCCGGCGAGTTCAAGGGCTTCAACCGCGTCGTGCGCGGCGGCACGGTCAACGTCGTCTTCAAGGGCGACTCGGGCTTCACGGGCGACGCGGGCAGTCAGTTGCCGGCCGTGTGGCTGCGACGCTCCGGCGGGTGGCGTATCTGGGGCGGCACGATCACGAACCCGGACGGCTTCGGGATCCTCGTCAACGCGATGCCCGGGCCCGTCGTCTGGACCGGGTTCACGGTCAAGGACACCGGCGACAGCTGCGTCGCCGTCTATCCGGCCGACGGCGACATCGACAGGCTCACCCTGAAGGGCGTGGCCGGGACCGCCGACCCGAACCTGGCGTGGGACCCGCACGCCGAGAAGGGCACGGGGCAGCACGCCTGGAACATCGCCGACGCAGACGGCGGCCTCGTCGAGAACTCGACCTTCGCCACCGACACGGTCGACCAGGCGACGGGCGCCGCGGTCTCGATCGACACCGGCCAGATCGGCCCCAACGTCACCGTGTACGCCCGCGCCTACCACGTCGGCTTCGCGATCCCCGGGACGAGCTGGACGGGCGACGCGCGGTACCAGGTCGCCGGCAACGTCGTGCAGCTGTGGGGCGCGAGCCTGCCCGGGAGCCTCGACATCGCCTACGTCGAGGGCGACGACATCCAGGGGCGCCTGCTCGACACGACCGGCGTCGACCCGGGCGCGAACCTCTCCGGCGTCCACGTCGACCTCGGCCGCGCCACCGGCCCGATCCTCCAGAACCCGCTGCTGTCGCGGATCGCCTACGACACGGCGGGCGGCATCGTGCTCGGCAACGTCACGCCCAGGCCGTGAGGGAGCGCTGATGGAGACCCGGCTCGAGCGCGAGCAGCGCTTCTTCGACGCGGCCCCCGAGGAGGATCGCCGCGCGCTCGGCAAGTACTACGAGCTGGCGCGCTCGAGCGCAGCCGCCTACGACGGGCTGCTGCAGGTCCTGACGCCGGGGTCGCGCGTCCTCGAGCTCGGCTGCGGCGACGGCACCTCCGCGATCGAGCTCGCCGGCTGGGGCGCCGAGGTGGACGCGATCGACATCTCGCCGGCGCGGGTCGAGGAGGCGCGGCAGCGCACGGCCGAGCAGGGCGTCGAGCGGGCGAGGTTCCACGTGATGGACGCGGAGCAGCTGGCGTTCGACGACGGCAGCTTCGATCTCGTCTGCGGTCGCGCGATCCTCCACCACCTCGACCTCGAGCGGGTGCTGCCGGAGCTCGGCCGGACGCTCGCGCCGGCGGGCCGACTCGTCTTCATCGAGCCGCTGGGGCACAACCCGGCGATCAACCTCTTCCGGAGCCGCACGCCGGGCCTGCGCACGCCCGACGAGCACCCGCTGCTGATGCGCGACCTGGCGCTCGTGCGGAGCCTGTTCGACGACGTCGAGCTGCGGTTCTTCCACCTGACGTCGTTCGCCGCCCTCCCCTGCCGCCGCTTCTCCTGGCACGAGCGCCTGCTGCACGGCCTCGAGGCGCTCGACGAGCGCCTGCTGCGCCTGCGCCCCCTCCGGCGCTACGCGTGGCGGGTGCTGATCAGCGCGTCGGCGACGCGGCGACCGGCAGGAACGCCCGCCGGGTCGCGGTGAGCGCTGCGCCCAGCAGGACCATCTCGCCCTTCCCGAAGAACTGCCCCCAGAAGAAGGCGAGGCTGCCGAAGGCGATCGTCAGGAAGATCCAGGAGTCGACCGCGGTGCCCACGACGCCCGAGGCGAGCACGCCGAGCGGCAGGTTGCGGTTCCGCAGCGGCGTGAAGACGACCGCCTCGATCGTCTCGCTGACGGTGAACGCCACGACCGACGCGACGGCGACCTTCTGCAGCGACGTCCACCCGGCGGCCTCGGCGACGCCCCACGAGAGCAGCCCGGCGACGTAGACGAGCGCCATCGTCCGGCGGAGGGACGTGAGCTGCTGCAGCCAGTCGCGCAGCACGAGGATGCCGCCGATCGCGAACACGCCGGCGGGCGCGAGGAGGTCGGTGAGCGGCACGCGCACCGTGTAGGCGGCGGCGAGCCAGTTGGCCAGGATCGCGAGCGCGACGTAACCGGCCGCGAGCGGCATGGTGGGACGGAGCATGCCTTCCAACGTACCTGGTACATCCCCGCGACCGGCTCGCGCTTCGGAACCGCCGGCGGATGTACCAGGTACGCGGGTTCGGTCTCAGGCGGCTCGCTGCTGCGCGAGCACGCGGGTCGCGTCCTCGCTCGGCGTCGGCAGGAGCTCCACCGGCACGCCGTAGCGCGCCAGGTCGCGAGCGACCCGCTCCTGCCCGCCGTCGTGTCTTCCGCCCGCGTCGGCGGGCACGTAGATGCGGAGCGGGTACGCGTGCGAGGCGCGGAAGCCGCGCTCGCACTCGATCACCGTCCCCCAGAGCGAGACGCGGCCGATCACGCACGCCACGGGGCGCACCGTCAGCGCCTCGAGGACGTACTGCCCCACCCGGTCGAGCTCGGCCGCGTAGACGCCGCACTCGCAGGCCGGATCGGGCGCCTCGTGCGCCGGCCTCGGCCTGCGGCGCAGCCAGCCGGGCAGCGTGCGCGAGCGCAGGCAGCGGGCGACGAGCGGCTCGCCCGGCGGCCAGAGCGCCTGCTTGATCACGCTGCCGAGCTGGTGGCCGCCGTCGACCGAGACGACACGCCACACCCGCCACGCCTCGATCGGCTCGGCGAAGTCGGGCGCGCCGAACGCGGACGGCCGCAGCCGTGGCGTCGCACTCACTTCGCGGGCACCTTCTCGGGCTCGACCCGCCGCCTCACCGGCGGCGGCGGCGCCGGCTGCTCGCGACGCGGCACCGGGTCGCGCAGCGGCTCGACGCGATAGATCCGACGCGGATCGCCAATCTCCATCGTCGCCCCCACTTCTTCCGTATCGCTGTGCGATTGGTCCGTTCCACCCGCCCGGCTCTGCGAAACAAGGACGTCCGTTCGGAGGTACGGGAAGGGGCCTCGATCGGATCTGGACGAGTGGTTCCACGAACTCGCGAGTCCCGCTGCGCGATCTGGCGCGTCTGGGCCGCAGAGCGCCCGGCTCACGCCCCGGAGCAGGGGACCCCGTGGAACCACTCGTCTACACGGTCGCGAGCGCGTCCAGCAGGCGGTCGACCTCGGCGGCGGTGTTGTAATGGATGATCCCCGCGCGCAGCGACTGCTCGGGCAGCCGCTCGCCGAGCGCGACGCAGTACCAGTTGTCGGCCGACCAGATCCCGAGCCCCTGCTCGCCCAGCCGCCGCGCCACCTCGTCGGCCGGCACGCCGTCGACGTTGAACAGGAAGGTCGGCACGCGGCCCTCCATCGCCGGCGGCCCGTAGAGCGTCACGCGGTCCGGCAGCCCCTCGATCAACCGCGCGCCCAGCTCCCGCTCGTAGTCGCGCAGGACGGGCAGCCCGCCGAGCGAGTCGAGGTAGGCGATCGTAGCGCTGAAGCCGGCGAGCAGCTCGTACGGCAGCGTCCCGGTCTCGAACTTCCGGCCGGTGGGGGTCGCGGCCGACGGCCGCGCCTTGTACGGACGCCACGTCTCGGCGAGGTCCGCCCGCACGTAGGCCATGCCGAGGTGCGGCCCGCAGAACTTGTACGGCGAGCAGAGGAGCACGTCGCAGCCGAGCTCGCGGACGTCGATCGGCTCGTGCGCGGCGTAGTGGACGGCGTCGACCCACGAGATCGCCCCCGCCTCGCGCGCCAGCCGGCAGATGCGGCGCGCGTCGGCGATCGAGCCGGTCGCGTTCGAGGCCAGCGCGAAGGCGACGACGCGCGTGCGCTCGGACAGCTGCCGCTCGAGGTCGTCGTAGTCGATCGTCAGCTCGTCGGTCGCGCGCGCGACGCGCACCTCGAGCCCGCGGTCGGCGGCCAGCTCCATCCACGGCGCGACGCCGCCGTCGTGGTCGAGCTGCGTCGTCAGCACGTCGTCACCGGCACGGAAGTCGCGGCCGGCCGCGCGCGAGATCGCGAAGTTCAGCGTCGTCATGTTCATGCCGAACGACACCTCGCCCGGGTCGCAGCCGAGGAAGCGGCCGGCGTCGGACTTCGCCCGCTCCAGGATCGCCTCGACGCGGCGGCCCGTCTCGTAGGGGGCGCCGAGGTTCGCCGACGCCTCGCGCAGCGCGTTCGCGATCGCCTGCCCCACCTCGTCGGGCACCTGCGTGCCGCCGGGCGCGTCGAAGAACGCGAAGCCGCTCTGCAGCGACGAGAACCGCTCGCGCGCCGCCTCAACCGAGAATGCCGTCGTCGTCATGGTTCCTCTCCGTTCAGGATGCGGCTGAGCACCGCGCTGTCGATGTTGCCGCCCGAGACGACGCAGACGATGCGCCTCGCGCGAACCCTTCCCGAGACGGCCGCGGCGACGGCGAGCGCGCCGGCGCCCTCGGCGATCACGCGCGTGCGCTCGGCCAGCAGCCGCACCGCGTCGGCCACCTCGCGGAGCGGCAGTGCATGCGCGTCGTCGAGCAGCTCCGAGGCGTGCGCCCACACGCGCGGGATCAGCTCCCGGCTGCCGGAGCCGTCGACGAACGACGGCCGGTACTCGACGGCCGTCGGCTCGCCCGCCGCGAGCGTGGCCGCCACCGGCGCGCCCGTCTCCGGCTCGACCGCCACGACCCGCACGTCCGGCCGTTCCGCCTTGACCGCGCTCGCGATGCCGGTGAGGAGCCCGCCGCCGCCGTACGGGACGACGACCGCGTCGAAGTCGTCGCACTGCTCGAGCAGCTCCAGCCCGATCGTGCCGTTCCCGGCCATCACGCGGTCGTTGGCGACCGGGTGCACGAACAGGCCGTCGACGCCCTCGTAGCGGCCGGAGACGAGCGTCTGCCACCACTCGTCGTACGGCACGCGCAGCACGCGGCCGCCGTAGCGCTCGATCGCGGCGATCTTGGTGGCCGGCGCGTGCTCGGGCACGACGATCGTCGCGGGGACGCCGCGGAGCCGGGCGGCGTAGGCGACGCCCTGCGCCATGTTGCCGGCGCTCGCGGTGAGGACGCCGTCGGCGAGATCCGCGTCGCTCGCCTGCAGGATCGCGTTCGCGGCGCCGCGGATCTTGAACGAGCGCACGGGCTGCAGCACCTCGAGCTTGAGCAGGATCTCCGCGTCGGCGTCGACGTCGAGGCGGACGAGCGGCGTGCGGATCGCGATGCCCTCGAGCACCTCGCGCGCGCGGCGGATCTCGGCGGCGGGGATCACAGCTCCACCACCGCCCCGGCGTCCTCGGCCTCGGCGCGCCGCAGCACGTGCTCGGCCGCCGCCAGGTCCTCGACGGCCAGCCCCAGCGACTTGAAGACGGTGAGCTCGCCGTCGGAGCGGCGGCCCTCGGCGGCGCCGATCAGCACCTCGCCGATCTCCGCCCGCACGTGCTCCGGGCCGATCGCGCCCTCGCGCGCCGGGAAGAGGTAGTCGCCGGCCTCGTTGAGGGTCGACTCGCGCCGGTCGACGAAGAGCGCCGCGTCGCGGACGGTGGCGGTGTCGAGCTCGCGGGTCGTCGGGATGCTCGAGCCGACGGCGTTCACGTGCGCGCCCGGCCGCAGCCACGCGCGCTCGAGGATCGGCTCCGGCGCGGCGGTCGCGGTGACGACGACGTCGGCGGCGCGCACCGCCTCCTCGGCCGTGGCGGCGGTCTCGGTCCCGTCGAGGCCGCGGCCGGAGCGGCTCCAGACGACGATCCGCTCGAAGGGGCGCACGTCGCGCAGCGCGTCGAGGTGGGCGCGACCCTGGATGCCGGCGCCGAGGATCGCCAGCGTGCGTGCGCCCTCGCGCGCGAGCACCCGCGTCGCGACGGCGGAGACGGCGGCGGTGCGGACGGCGGTGATCGCGCCGGCGTTGACCAGCGCGCGCGTCTCGCCGGTCTCGCCGTCGAAGAGCGCGACGAAGCCCTGGTGCGGGTCGAGCCCGCGCGCCGAGTTGCCCGGGAAGATCGCCACCGCCTTCAGCGCGTAGAGCGGGCGCGGGCCGGAGCGGTGCGCCGGCATCAGCCCGAGCAGGCTCGGCTCGCCGGGCGGGCGCACGACGAAGCGCAGCGGGTTGTGCAGCTCCCCGCGCGCGAGCGCCGCCAGCGCCTCGGCCATCGCCGCCTCGCACTCGTCCGGCGGCAGCAGCCGCCGCACCGCCTGCTCGTCGAGAATGCGAACGCTCACGCGAAGAACCCGCCGATGCGGTCGCGGTCGGCGACGTCGAGCTCGAGCTCGCGCGCCTCGAGCACCGGGTCGAGCTGGTCGGCGCGGTTCGGGCCGCACACGGCGCCGGTCACGCCCGGGCTCGCGAGCACCCACGCGAACGCCAGCGCCGCCATCGTCGTGTCGCGCTCCTCGGCCTCCGCGGCCAGGCGCTCCAGGCCGTCGAAGACCGGGTCGGCGACGAGCCGCTCGTACGGCTCCGGCCGTTGCGTCATCCGCGAGCCGACCGGATAGGGCTCCCCGCGACGGTACTTCCCGGTCAGCCAGCCGCCCGAGAGCGGCCCGAACGGGACGTACCCGACGCCGGCCTCGACGCACAGCGGGATCACCGCCTCCTCGTCGCCGCGGTCGAGCAGCGAGTACGCGTTCTGCACGAGCGCCGGCCGGCCGAGCGCGAGCGCCTCGCGCAGGTCGTCGGCGCCGAAGTTGCTGAGACCCCACGCGCCGATCAGCCCCTCCGCGGCGAGCGCCTCGAGCGCCCCCACCGTGGCCGCCAGGGGCGTGTCCGGATCGGGCTCGTGCGCCAGGTACAGGTCGACGCGGTCGACGCCCAGCCGCTCCAGGCTGCCCTCCAGCTGCCGCCTGATCCGGTCGGGCGCGAGGCCGCGGTCGCCGCCCTCCGCCATCGGGTGGAACACCTTCGTCGTCAGCCGGAGCCCGCCGGCGTCGCGGTCGGCGCGCCAGCGGCCGATGAACGACTCGCTGCGCCCGCCGCCGTAGGCGTCCGCCGTGTCGAACCAGCGGATGCCCGCCTCCCACGCCCGGTCCATGATCGCCCGCGCGTCCTCCTCGGCGATCCCCTGCCCGAAGAACGCCGGCGCCGAGCCGACGCCGCCGAAGTTCCCGCACCCGAGCGAGACGCCGTCGAGCGCGAGCGTCATTCCGGCAGGTTCATCCGCGTCAGCTCGTTCCGCACGTCCCACAGCTCGGGGAAGTACGAGTGGTGCATCAGCCGCCCCATGATCTCGACGGGCGTGCCCTGGGTGCCGATCACGTCGCCGCCGATCGTGCGCTGCACCACCTTGAAGTGCCGCGCCCGCCAGACGGTGACGCGCTCGTCGAGCTCGGTCAGCAGCTCGGCCAGCGTGTACAGCTCCTCGTGCTCGCGCCCCTGCACGTACACGTCGGCGAGCGACAGCCCCGCCGCCTCCCGCGCCGCGTGGAACGCCTCGCCGAGCGGCTTCATCACGCGGCGGATCTCGCGGAACCCGGGCGAGTCGAAGCCGCTGCCGTGGCCGAGCGCCTTGCGCACCTCGGTGTACTCCCAGGGCGACATGTGCTCGAGCATGTCGAGCGCGTCGGTGACGAGCTTCAGGCAGTCGCTCGCCCGCCGCAGCAGCCGGTTCGCCGCGGCCAGGTCGCCCGCGCGCACGAGCCGCGCGGCCTCCTCGACCTCGTTCCAGCACAGCTTCAGCCACAGCTCGGACGACTGGTGCACCGTCTGGAAGAGCAGCTCGTCGCGGTGCACCCACTCGTCCGCGCCCTTCTGCAGGCTGAGCAGCGCGTCGGTGCGCAGGTACCGCTCGTAGTCGGAGTCTCCCTCGCCCTCGAGCACCGGCTTCGCCAGCTCGTTCATGCGTGCCCCTCGCCGGCCGTGGCCCCCGCCCGGCAGAGCCGGGCTCCGCCACGGCCTGACGCCGCTGACCCAGAGCGCGTCACACGCTCACCTCCGTCCCGTCGTAGATGCGCATCGGCAGGTCGGCGAGCGGCACGCCGCCGCCGGCCGTCACCAGCCACGTGTCCTGCATGTACAGGCACGCCTGCCCGTCGGCCGAGATCGCGTGCGGGTGCATCGAGAAGACCATCCCCTCGCGCAGCACCGTGTCGTCGTCGGCGCCGATCTTCGGGAACTCGATCATCGTCATGCCGATCGAGTGGCCGGTGACGTGGCCGAGCGCGAAGCCGCGCTCGAGGAAGCCGCGCGCGACGGCGTGGTGCACGTCGCTGGCGGTGGCGCCGGCGCGCAGCGCCCCGCGGGCGGCCTCGTAGTACTCCTCGTACGCCTCCATCATCCGTTTCGAGTCGTCGCTCGGCTCGCCGGCGCAGATCGCCCGCGACACCTCGACCCAGTGGCCGCCCGGCCCGGCGATCTCCAGCGACGGCAGCACCATGTCGGTCGCCTCGATCCGCCGCTCGCCGGCGATCTTGAACTCCGGCAGCGCCGAGCCGTTCGGCCCGGTCAGCACCATGTCCATCGTCAGCCGGCCGCAGCCCTGCGAGACGAACCACTCCTCGCACGGCGCCAGGATCTCGCGCTCCGTCTTCCCCGGCTCGAAGTGGTCGCAGAAGATGCGGAAGCCCTCGGCGTTGATGCGGACGCTGTCGCGCACCGACTCCAGCTCGAGCTCGCTCTTGACCGCGCGGGCGTGGTCGAAGCCGAGGTCCCACGGGACGATCTCGGCGGCGCCCTCGAGCGCCCGGTAGTCGCGCACGCTCATCACGTAGTCGAGCCCGTAGACGCCGACGCGCTTGCCGCGCACCCGGTCGGCGAGCCAGTCGCCCGGCCGGTCGACGAACACCTGCTCGTCGATCCAGGTCGTGCCGTGCTCGCCCACGTAGCGCGCCTCGCGCGGGAACACGATCGCCGGCTCCCCGTCGAGCGGCAGCAGCACGTACGCGTACCGGTGGACGATCACGAACCCCGACACGTAGGTGACCGCGCCCTCGAAGCCGGTGTACTCGTTGCCCGAGACGATCACGGCGTCGAGCCCGTCGCGGTCCATCGCCTCTCTCACGAGCCGGTAGCGGCGCTCGACCTCCTGCTTCGGAATCACCCCTCCCACGATGCTTCGACTCCCTTCACGAGTGCCCAGATCGATTCGTGCGCCGGCGTCGCGACGCCGAGGCGCTTGCCGAACTCCGCGATGCCGCCGTTGAGGTAGTCGACCTCGGTCGGGCGGCGCGCCTCCACATCCTGGAGCATCGAGGCCTTGTGGCCGAACGCCACCTCGGGCCGCGCCGCGTAGTCGATCAGCTCCTCCGGGTCGGCGTCGAGCTCGATGCCCTGCGCGGCGGCGACCGCCTTGCCCTCGTCGACGAGCCGCGAGACGAGCGCGCGCAGCGGCGGCTGCCCGCAGAGGCGCCCGTGCGTGAGGCCGGTGAGCGCGCCGAGCGGGTTCGTGGCCGCGTTGAAGATCACCTTGCGCCACTGCGGCCCGCGCGCGTCCGGCACGGCCCTCGCCGGCATGCCGCCGCGCGTGCAGGCGTCGGCGAGCCGCTCGACCTCGGCCAGCGGCGCCGGCCGCTCCTCGAACGGCCCGAAGGTGGTGTCGCCCTTCACGTCCCACTGCACGACGCCGGGGCCGACGATCTTCCCGGCCGGGAACGTCGTGCCGCGGATCACCCGCTCGCAATGGCGCGCGAGCACCTCCTCGTTGCCGATCCCGTTCTGGACGGTCGCGACGGCCCCCTCGGCGAACGCGTGCGCGGTGGCGGCGATCGCGGGCTCGGTGTGCATCGCCTTCGTGGCGACGATGCCGAAGTCGCACTGCGGCAGCTCCCGCGCGTCGCTCGTCGCGCGCGGCCGGCCCAGCACCTCCCCCGCGCCGGTCAGCCGCAGCCCGTCGCGGTTGATCGCGTCGACGTGCTCGCGCGCGAGGTCGTACGCCCACACCTCCACGTCGTCGAGCGTCGCCAGGTTCGCCGCGAACAGCGACCCCACCGCGCCGCAGCCGATCACGCAGATCCTCACAGTCCGGTCACTCCCACGAAGCCTCCTTGCCTTTGATCAGGCGGTACATGGCACGGTGCAAAGGCACGGGCACGCCGACGCGGTCGGCCTCGCGGACGAGCGCGCCGGTGATCGTGTCGACCTCGGTGCGCCGCCGCGCCTGCACGTCCTCGAGCATCGAGGGCGCGTGCCGCGAGCCGCGCTGCGTGGCGTGCACGTTCATCTCCCACGGGTCCTCGCCCAGCTCGACGCCGGCGGCGGCGGCGACCGCCTTTCCCTCGTCCATCAGGTCGCGCACGAGCAGGCCGAGGTCGCGCGGATCGCTCGTCGCCGCGAAGTGCGGGTCGTGCCGCAGGCCGGTGAGCGCCGCGACGGTGTTGACCGTCGCGTTGAAGATCAGCTTCGACCACTGCGCCGGCCGCAGGTCGTCGAACGCCTCCGCCTTCAAACCGGCCGACTCGATCAGCTCGGCGACGGCGCGCGCGTCTGCGGGCGTCGTGCCGCGCGCGGGGCCGATCCACGTGGCCGTGTCGAGCACGTACTCGACGTGGGTGTCCGCATGGCGGGTGCCGCTCATGAACGTGACCGACGCGAGCAAGGGCCAGTCCCCGTGCCGCGCGACGATCTCGTCGGCGCCGATCCCGTTCTGCACCGTCATCACCGTCGCGCCCGGCCAGTGGCCGGCGATCCGCGCCGCCACGTCCTCCAGGTCCGTGCCCTTGCACGCGACGATCACCAGCTCCGGCTCGGGCAGCTCGGCGGGATCGGTCGCCGCCGCGGTCAGCGCCGCCCGGAAGTCGGCGCGGCCACTCACCCGGAGGCCCTCCGCGGCCAGCGCCCGCGCGTGCTCGGGTCGCCGCACGAGCGCGCTCACCTCCGCCACCCGCGCCAGATGCGCGGCGAAGAGGCTGCCGATGACGCCGGCCCCCGCGACGCACACCGTCCTGGCCGGCTCCGGCGAGCCTACGCCGGTGATCACAGGCTCTCCGTCCTCGACACCTGCTCCATCCGCACCCCCGGCGAGCGGCGCGGCAGCCGGAACTCGCGCCCGCCGGTGAGGCCGCCCGGTCGCACGATCAGCACGAACGCCATCAGCACGCCCTCGGCAACGAGCCGCGTGCCGGCGGGCAGGTCGACGTGCGCGCCGAGGAACGAGGTGCCGTTCTCGGCCACGGCGAGCACGGAGTCGAGCGCGCTCACGCCGAGCGCGCCGACGACGGCGCCCCAGAGGCTCGTCGCGCCGCCGACCACGAGCATCGCCAACGTGATGAACGTGAGGTCGAGGTACAGCGCCTCGGTGTTCAGCGGCACCAGGTGCACGTACAGCCCCCCTGCGAGGCCGGCGAGCAGGCCCGAGAGCGCGAACGCGATGAGCCGCTGGCGGTACACCGAGATGCCGACCGCGCGCGAGGCAGCCGGGTCCTCGCGCGTGGCCCGCAGCAGCCGGCCGTAGCGGCTCCGCGCGTAGACGAACGCGACGACGATCGCCACCAGCGCGCCCAGCGCCGCCTGGCGCAGCCCGGTCGTCTCGGGCACCGAGGAGAACGTGTTCAGGCCGGGGCCGATCCGCTCCTCGTAGCGCAGCAGGTTGTGAACGATCTCCAGGACGGCGAAGGTGGCGATGCCCGCGGCGAGGCCCGACAGGCGCATCAGCGGCAGCGCCACCACGAGCGCGCAGACGCCGCCGACGAGCGCCGCGAGCGCGAGCGACTCGACGTTGTCGACGGTGCGGTCGCGCAGGAAGTGCGCGAGGCCGGGCATGATCGCGGGCTTCTCGCTCGCCGGCACCGAGAGGACGCCGGCCGTCCAGGCGCCGACGGCGACGAAGCTGACGTGGCCGAACGAGAGCACGCCCGAGTTGCCGATGAAGACGTAGAGCGCGACGACGATCGCCACCTCGACGAGCGCGTTCGTGAAGTACGTCTGCGTCGAGGCCGACACCGCCACACCCAGCAGGGCGGCCGCCACGACCAGCGCCGCCGGGCCGAGCAGCTCCTCGAGCGCCCGGACCCGCCTGAGTTTCGCCCCGGAGCCGGCGAAGCCGGCTCCGGCGCTCCTGTCGCCTCCGTCGAGCCTACGGCTCATACGCGCTCCACCGAGCGGAAGCGGGTGAAGATCCCGTTCGGCCGCACGAGCAGCACGAGGATCACCGCGACGAACACGAAGGTCGGCAGGTACTGGCTCTGGTTCGTCGGCAGCGCGCCGCCGAGGAGGCCGCTGGCGAAGCCGATCGCGAAGCCGCCGAGCGTCGCCGGCACGAGCCGGTTGAGGCCGCCGACGACGACGCCGGCGAGCACGACGATCGTGTCGCGCAGGGCGAAGTCGGGCGTGACGAGCGGCGTCTGCACCGTCATCATCACCGCCACCACCGCCGCCAGCAGACCCGAGAGCAGGACGGCGGCGGCGACCACGCGGTTCGCGCGCACGCCGAGCAGCCGCGCGGTGTGGAAGTCCATCGCCGCGGCGCGCATCTGCAGGCCGATCGTGGTGCGCTCGAGCAGCAGCACCAGCGCGAGCAGGCACGCCGCCGCGACCACGACGGCGACGATCGTGATCTTGCGGATGTCGACGCTCGAGATCGTCACGGGCCGGTTCAGGTAGGCGAGCGAGCTGGCGATCTTGCCGAGGGGCCCGAACCAGAGCAGCGCGACGTTCTCGAGCAGGAACGCCACGGCGAAGGTCGCAACGAGCATCACCGCCGGCGAGTGGGTGCGCAGCGGCCGGAAGACGAGGCGGTCCATGAGCAGCGACAGCACGAGCACGACGGCGAAGCAGAGGAGGATGCCCGCCCAGCTGGGCCAGCCCCACTGCGCCGCCAGCGCCAGCGCGAAGGCGCCCGCCATCACCAGCTGGCCGTAGGCGAAGTTGACCAGGCGCAGCACGCCGAAGACGAGGCCGATGCCCACCGCCATCAACGCGTAGATCGCGCCGAGCGCGACCGCGTCGGCGAGCGTCTGCCAGTCGAGGTTGAGGAACGCGATCGTCACGAGAAGTACGCCGCCACCATCGTGTCGGTGTCGCCGGCCTGCTCGGGGCCGAGAGTCAGGCGCAGCTCGCCGTTCGCGAGCACGTGGCTGCGGTCGGCGAGCGCCACCGTACGCTGCGCGCGCTGCTCCACGAGCAGCACGGCCAGGCCGGTGTCGCGCACGCTCGCCAGGGCGTCGAAGACCACGTCGACCACCGTGGGCGCGAGCCCGAGCGACGGCTCGTCGAGCAGCAGCACGTCGGGCTCGGCGACGAGAGCGCGGGCGATCGCCAGCTGCTGCTGCTGGCCGCCCGAGAGCGCGCCCGCCTGCCGGCGGCGGAACTCCTCCACGACCGGGAAGAGCTCGTAGACGCGGCGCAGCAGTCCGGGCACGCCGCCCCGGGCGCGGCGGCCGGCGAGGCCCAGTCGCAGGTTCTCCTCCACGGTCAGCTCGGAGAAGATGCGGCGCCCCTCCGGCACGAGCGCCACGCCGTCGCGCGCCACGTCCTCGGGCCGGCGGCCGCGCAGCGAGCGCCCGCCGAGCGTCACCTCGCCGGTCGCGGGCGCCGCGCCCATGATCGCGTGCAGCGTCGACGACTTGCCGGCGCCGTTCGCGCCGATCAATCCGACGATCTCGCCGGGCCGCACCTCGAAGCCGATGCCGCGCACCGCGTGGACGGCGCCGTAGCGCACGTGCAGGTCCTCCACGCTCAGCGTCCGGCCGCTCATGCTCCGTCCACCGCGCGCTCGCCCAGGTAGGCGGCGGTCACGTCGAGGTTGGCGCGGATCTCGCCCGGCGTGCCCTCGGCGAGCGTCACGCCCTGGTCGAGCACGTGGATGCGTTCGCAGATCTCCATGATCAGCGCCATGTTGTGGTCGATCAGCAGCACGCCGGCGCCGTGGTCGTCGCGCACCGAGCGGACGACGTCGGCGAACCCCGGCACCTCGGCCTCGGGCAGGCCGGCGGCCGGCTCGTCGAGCAGCAGGAAGCGCGGCTCCGTCGCGAGCGCGCGCGCGACCCCGAGGCGCCGCTCGTCGCCGTGCGCGAGCGCGGCGGCCGGCGCGTCGGCGTAGGGCTCGAGCCCGAGCACCTCCAGGAGCCCGTCCGCCCGCGCCTTCGCCTCGCGCGCGCCCGCGCCCACGCCGAGCGCCGCCACCTCCACGTTCTCGCGCACGGTCAGCGCCGGGAAGGCGTGGCTGTGCTGGAACGTGCGCGCGAGCCCGTTCCGGCCACGGCGGTGCGGCGACCAGCGCGTCACGTTCTGCTCCGCGAGCCACACCTCGCCCGCGTCGGGCCGGTCGAAGCCGCTGAGCACGTTCACGAGCGTCGACTTGCCCGCGCCGTTCGGGCCGATCAGGCCGACGACCTCGCCGCGGCGCACGTCGAGGTCGACGCCTCCCAGCGCCCGCACCCCGTCGTACGAGCGGGAGACAGAGGAGGCCCGGAGGGTCTCTCCGGGCCTCCTCTCGCGGTCGGTGTCGATCGACTCCGCCAAGCGTCCTAGATTCTCGGGACGACCTTGGCGGTGACGAGACCGACGCGCCTCGCCTTGTTGTCGTTGATCTCGATCACCCGGTACTGCCGGCCGAACACGGTGTGCAGCCTCGGCGAGAAGCTGACCAGGCCGGACAGCGTCGGCACCTTGTGGAACTTCTCCATCTGGGCGGCGAGCGCCGAGCCCTTCGTCGAGCCGTGCGCGCGCTTGATCGCGGTGATCACGCCGTCGACCGCGGCCGGGCCGGTGATGAAGCCGCCGGTCGCCGCGTGCACCTGCTTCGCCAGCTTGTTCACCGCCGACGACGGGTCGTCGCCGAAGACCGACGCGAACGTGACGAAGTAGTAGTTCGTCACCTGCGGGCTCTTCGGCAGCCAGTACGTGCCGTCGCCGGCCCACGAGTTGAGGATCGGCGTGTTGTTGCCGAGGCTCCGCAACCCGGAGACGAGCGTCGAGAGGGCGCCGAACGCGCCGGCCGTCGCGGTGACGACCACGTCGGCCTTGACGCCGTTCACGCGGCTGACGACGTTCTGGACGTTGTTGCCGCCGAGCGACTGATACGTCTCCTCGTCGACCACCTTGCCGCCGAGCTGCTGCCAGCGGGCCTTGAACGCCTGGATCACGTTCTTGAAGTAGACGATCACGGTGTCGGTGGCGAGCGCGGCGCTGCGCCAGCCCTTCGACCACGCGTACTGGGCCATCGCCGAGCCCTCGTCCTGCGCCACGTTGCCGTAGCTGAACGCGAGCTTGCCCTTCGCGCCGAAGCGCTTCGGGCCCATCTGGTCGGTGCCGATGCACGGGGCGACCGCGAGCACGCCGCGGTTGATCGCCTCCTGGATCACCGGCGCGCCGAGGTCGACGTCGCAGGTCGTGAACATCACGTCGGCGCCCTGGCCGAGCAGCTTCAGCGCGCACGCCTTGGCGATCGTCGGCTTGTTGCCCTGGGTGTCGCAGGTCTCGATCTTGATCGGGCGGCCGTTCACGCCGCCGCGCGCGTTCACCTGCTTGACGCGGATCTTGGCCGCGGCGAGCGCCGGGTTGTCGAAGGGCGCCATCGATCCCTTGCTGTCGAACGCCCAGCCGATCACGATCGGCTTCTTCGCCGTGGTGCGCGCCGAGGCGCTCGCCACGAAGCAGGCGACGCCGATCGCGGCGACACCCAGCACGAGCCCCACGCGGGAACTCCAACGCTTCATCTCCACTCCTTCACGGACGGGGGAACATGGACACGGACATCGGTGAGCGCCCGGGCCTCCGCCCGGGCGCGGTCGAAGGCGGCGCGGACGCGCGGCAGCAGCTCGGACGCCGGCTCCGCCCAGGTCGAGTCGGGGTAGGCGGCGCCGAAGGCGCCGTCGTCGGAGAAGATCTCGATGTCGTAGAGGCCCCGCCAGCCGGCCTCGTCGAGCAGGCGCAGGATCCCCGGGACGCCGGCGCCGCCCTCGCCCGGCAGCGCGCGATCCGCCCAACCTCGCGTCGGGTCGCGGACGTCGCAGACATGGACGCCGACGAAGCGGTCGACCTCCTCGGCGATCTCGCGCTCCAGGTCGGGGGTGTTCCACAGGTGCCAGACGTCGAACTGGATGCCGAGGGTACGGGGATCGCCCGCGTCGCGGATCAGCTCGACCGCCTCGCCGATCGTCGAGACGATCGTCCACGGCTCGCCGCCGTCGCGCTGGTACGGCTCGAGCCCGATCCGCAGCCCGAGCCGCTCCGCCTCCGCCGCGAGCGTGGCGAGGCCCTCGACGACGATCTCGCGGGCGGCGTCGGGGTCGCGGCCGGCGGCGGCGCCGGTGAGGCAGACGACTCCGGAGGGGCGGAACGGCGCCAGTCGCTCGAGCGAGCGGCAGAGCGCGTCGAGCCGCTCGGCCGGATCGTCCGGGCCGCCGAGCAGCGGCAGCGGCAGGATCGACGGCACGGCGGGCACCGCCGAGGCGCACGCGAGCCCGCTCGAGGCGAGCTGCTCCAGCGCGCGGGCGTCGTCGCCGCCCTCCTCGAGCTTCAGCTCCCAGACGCCGATTCCGTCGAGGCCGGCGGCCGCGTAGTCGCGCACGTCGTCGGCGAAGCTCGAGCGGAACGTCGTGATCTGCGAGACGGAGACACCGCCCGTGGCTGCCGCGACCATGCGCCGATCATCTCAGAGCGTTTGACATGTGATCAAGGGCATGGGACGGTCCACGGGAGATGACGCGTCCGACCGATCCCACGGAGGAGCGGCTGCGCCACCCGATGCGCCACCGGACGATGGCGGCCTTCGCGCTGGAGCAGCTGCGCGAGGCGATCATCCTGGGCGAGCTGAAGGCAGGCACGCCGCTGCGGCTCGACGAGCTGGCCCGGTCGCTCGGGATGAGCATCTCGCCGATTCGCGAGGCCGTGCGGCAGCTGGAGGCGCTCGGCCTGGCGAAGCACGTGCCGCACCAGGGCGCGCGGGTGCTCGACTTCGACGTCGACGAGCTGCGCGACCTGTTCGAGGTGCGGCTGTCGCTGGAGTCGCTGGCCGTGCGGCGCGCCGCGGCGCGGTTCACCGAGGAGGACGAGGCGGCCGCGCACAGCCATCTGGAGCGGCTCGACGAGACGCGCGGCGCCGGCGACGTCCGCCGCACGATGCGTGCGCACACCGACTTCCACTTCGCGCTCTACGAGGCGTCGGGCTGCGAGTGGCTGGTGGCGCTGATCCGCCCCGCCTGGGACCGCTCGGAGCGCTTCCGCCCGGCGCTGCTTTCGCCGGCGGGCGAGCTGCAGGACCAGCACCGCTCGCTGGACGAGCGGCTGCTCGCGAGCTGCGCGGCCCGCGACCCTCAGGGCGCCGCCGACGCGCTCTTCGAGCACCTCGAGCTGGCGAGCCAGTTCTTCGAGCACGAGCTCGGCGGGCGCGGCATCTTCGAGCGTTAGCCGCGACTTCCCCCTGAAATAGTCGGGCCCGAGGAGCTGCGGGAGCTGCCGCCACCGATCCGGCGCGAACGATCAACGGTTCGGGGAAGGAGAGACTAGACGAGCTCGGGCTCCGCGGCGGCGTCGATCGCCGCGGGCGGGCGCGTGCGCCACGCCAGCGCCGCGACGACCAGGGCGAGCGCGGCGACGATGCTGCCGAAGATCTCGAACGTGTCCTCCAGCCCGAGGTGCTGGACCGTCAGGCCCGCGAGCACGGCCGGCGCCGACAGCGACGCGTACGCGGCCAGGTAGAAGGCCGACATCACGTTCGCGCGCTCCTCGTTCGGGATCGCCGCGACCAGCGCACGCAGCCCGCCCAGGAACGCGATCCCGAAGCCGACGCCGCCGAGGATCGAGCCGCCGAGGTAGGCGGCGCTCGAGTCGGTCGCCGCGGCGACCACGACGAGGCCGATGCCAGCCGCGAGCCCGAGCGATCCCGCGCACGCCCCGATCCACGGGGCCGTGCGTCCGAGGAAGAGCTGCGACGCCGCGGCGGATCCCGCCAGGGCGAGCACGCCGAGGCCGGAGGCGATCACGTTCGTCGAGTGGAAGATCTCGTCCGACAGGCCGGGCCCCAGCGAGAAGAAGAGCCCGCCGATCGACCACGACGAGAGCACCGCCAGGCTCGCGAGCACGAAGGGGCCGCGCGCGGCGGCCGGCACGCCGGGGCGCTTCGCCGTCAGCCGGAACCGGCGGCGGTCGAGCACCGGCTCGCGCATCCAGTAGGCGCCTGCGAAGGCGAGCGCGAACAGCGCGAGCAGCACGACGTACGGCAGCACGCGCGGCGCCGTCCCCAGCTGCACGAGCGCAGACGAGACGAGCATGCCGAGCCCCAGCCCGGCCGCGCTCGCGACCCCGTTCGTCTGCCCCACCCCGTCCGGGTCGCGGCGCGGGTGCAGGTCGAGCAGCGCGGCGCTGGCGGTGCTGAGGGCGGCGCCCGTCGCGAGCCCCTGCAGGCCGCGCGCCACGAAGAGCCACGCCGCCGAGCCGGCGAATATGAACAGGACGGACGACGCCATCAGCACGGCGAGCGAGGCGAGCAGCACGGGCCGGCGCCCCACCTCGTCCGACACGCGTCCGGCGAGCAGCAGGGTCGCGAGCACGCCGAACGCGTACGTCGCGTAGATCAGCGTCAGCGTCAGCGCCGAGAAGTGCCAGCGCTCGGCGTAGAGGGCGTAGAGGGGCGAGGGCGTCACGGACGCGAACAGGCCGAGCCCGATCACCCCGGCCGCGACCGCGTAGGCCGCACCGTCGGAGAGCGTGCGCCGTGCTGCCATTCGAAAGATCCCCCTGAACCTCGTTGCCGGACTCCCTGCACAACGACGGCCGGCGCGCCCTTCTTCCACAGGGACCCGCCTCCCGAGGACCGGTCCCGCCGGGGCAACTGTGGAACGGGGTCAGACCCGGGTCTGACCCCGGTTTGCGCCTGAAGCGAAACGATTGTGTGCCGATTTTGCGCCGGCTGCGTCCGCGGCTACGGGCGGCGGCGCAGCCGCCGCGCGAGCCGGCTCGGGAGGGGCGGCTCGAGGAGCTGTTGCGCGACCAGGGCGCCCGAGCCGCCGCCCAGGCCCGGGCCCGGGTGGGTGCTCGCGCCGACGTGCCACACGCCCTCCACCGGCGTCCGGTGCCCCGGCAGGTCGCCGAACGGCCGCCACAGGAAGTTCTGGTCGAGCGCCAGCGAGCCGCCGTACGGGTCGCCGCGGTGCAGGTTCACGTTCGCCGCCTGCAGGTCGGCCGGCGACAGGCTGACCCGCCGCAGGATCGACGACGCCAGGTTCGGGATGTGCCGCTCCAGCCGCGCCTGGATGCGGTCGGCGTACCGCTCCCGCAGCTCCTCCGTCCACGTGCCGTCGCCGACGTCGATCTCACCGGCCGCGTCGCCCTTCACCCGCCACGGCAGCTCCTGCAGCTGGATCCAGAGGATCCCCTTCCCCGCCGGCGCGCGCGACGGGTCGACCGCGAGCGGCTGCCCGACCACCACCGTCGCCTCGGCCGGCAGCAGCCCGCGCTCCGCCTCGTTCACCGCGCGCGAGACCCCGTCGAGCCCCGGCGTCAGGTGGACGATCGCCGTGCCGCCGAGTCGCTCGTCTCCCTCCCAGCGCGGAGGCTCCGACAGCGCGAAGTGGATCTGCATCTCGGAGCGCCCGTACCGGAAGCGCCGCGCAGCCGCCTCGACAGGCGCGGGAGCACCCTCCAGCAGGCCGCCGTAGAGCTGCGTCGGCGTGACGTTGCAGACGACCGCGCGCGACGCCGCGATCGTCTCGCCGCCCGCCGTGCGGACGCCGCCGCGGAAGACGCGCTCGACATGGACGCCCGTCTCGCACGCCCCGCCTCGCTCGCGGATCAGCCCGACGAGCGCGTCGGCGAGCCGCGCGCCACCCCCGCGCGGCACCGGCATCCCACCCTCCTGCACCGCCACCGCGATCACCTGCGCCATGTAGCCGGAGGCCGCCGCATCGGGTCCGAGCCCGGTGTGCAGCACCCACGGCGCGAGCAGGCCATGCGCACGCTCGGACGCGAACGTCTCCTCGAGCCGGTCGCGCGCCGAGACGAGCAGCCGGCCCGCGAACGCCGCAGCGCCGCGCCGGCCGAGCCGCCGGTAGGCCCGCAGCGCCAGCGCCGCGCCGTGCCGCGACCACAGCTCGGTGCCGAGCACGCCGAAGGCGAGGTCGGCGTTGGGGAAGAACTCCGCCAGCAGCCCGCGCCAGGCGTCGCCGTCGCCGGCGTGGTGCCGGTCGAGCTCGGCCGCGTTCGCGTCGGCGCTCCGCAGCAGGAACGCGCTCTCGCCGTCCGGGTAGAGCGTCCCGGTCGGCAGCTCGGTGTTCAGGTACTCGAGCCCGTGCCGCGACAGGTCGGGCGCGAGCTGCGCGTGCGCCGCGCCGCCGACCCAGAGCGGATGCCATGCGCTGAAGACGTCGTGGTGGAAGCCCGGCTCGGTGATCTCCGCGGTGCGGATCGCGCCGCCGAGCCAGTCGTTCCGCTCGAGCACGCACACCCGCCAGCCCGCCTGCGCGAGCAGGGCGCCGCACGCGAGGCCGTTCACCCCGCTGCCGACGACGACCGCGTCGTAGTCGCTCATCCGGCGAGCCGCGCGAGCTCCTCGTCGCTGACGAGCCCGCGCTTGGAGATCCCGAGCCGCTTCACGGCCGCGAGCAGCTCGGCCCGCCGCTCCTCGGGCACGTCGAGCCCCAGCTCCTCCACCTTGATCCGGATCGAGTCGATGCCGCTCTTCTTGCCCAGCACGACCGCGCGCTCGGCGCCGACCAGCTCGGACGAGTACGGCTCGATCGACGGCGGATCGTGGAACTGGCTCGCGACGGCGCCGCTCTCGCGGCGGAACAGGGTCTCGCCGGTGAGGGGCTTCCACGGCTCGAGCGCCGTGCCCGACAGCTCGCGCACCCGCTCCGACACCGCGCGGATCTTCTCGAGCCGCAGGTTCGTCTCGACGCCGTACAGCGCCCGCAGCGCGAGCGCGATCTCGCCGAGGTTGGCGTTGCCCGCCCGCTCGCCCATGCCGTTGATCGTCCCGTGCACCCAGGCGGCGCCGGCCCGCACCGCCGCGACCGCGCTCGCGGTGGCGACGCCGAAGTCGTTGTGGCCGTGGAAGTGGACGGGCACCTCGCCGCCCAGCAGGTCGACGGTGCGCCCCACCAGCTCGCCCACCGCCTCCGGCGACGCGATGCCGAGCGTGTCGACGACCGCGACCTCCTTCGCGCCCGCCTCCACCGCCGCGGCGTACACCTGTGCGTAGAAGTCGGGCTCCGCCCGCGTCGAGTCGACGCCGAAGAATGCGGCGTGGATGCCGTGCTCCGCGGCGAACCGCATCGCGTTCCGGATGCGATCGAGCATCTTCTCGCGCGGAACGCCGATCGCCCGCAACTTCAGGTCGGAGATCGGCGACTCGATCACCGCGTGGCGGACGCCCAGCTCGGCCAGCTCCTCCAGGTCGGCCTGCACCGCGCGCGAGAAGCCCCACACCTCGGCGCGCAGCCCGGCGGCCGCGATCCGCTCGATCGCCTCCCGGTCCTGCTCGGCGACGCGCGAGAAGCCCGCCTCGATCCGGTCGACGCCGAGATCGTCGAGCAGCCGGGCGATCTCGAGCTTCTCGTCGGGCCCGAGCACGACGCCCACCGTCTGCTCCCCGTCGCGCAGCGTCGTGTCGTACAGACCGACCCGACCGCCGAGCCGGTACGCGTCGTTCAAGGCGCCCGTCCAGATGAGACCGCCCTCGTTCATATCTGCACCACCCCGTCGGGAAACGGCGACAGCTTCTCGGCTCCCGCCTCGGTGATCAGGAAGTCGTCCTCCACGCGCAGCCCGCCGCCGCCCTCCCAGTAGCAGCCGGGCTCGATCGCCAGCACCATCCCGGCCGCGACCTCGCCGCCGGCGGCGCGATGCGCGTACGGCGGCTCGTGCGCGCGGGCGCCGACGCCGTGGCAGATCGGGTGCGTCGGCTGACCGGGATAGCCGAGCGCGGCGATACCGTCGCGCACGAGCACGTCGAGCTCGGCGAGGCTCGCGCCCGGGACGCAGTGGTCGACCGCCCGCCCGTACACCTCGAGCAGCCCCTGCTCGAGCTCGCGGTAGTCGGCGCGCAGCTCGCCGATGCAGAGGAGCTTCGTGTGGTCGGCCCAGTAGCCGTCGGCGCACACCCAGATCTCGAACAGCACCGGCTCGCCCTCGACCACCGGCAGCGAGCCCGTCGCGGTGAACGTCTTGATCCCCTTGCCGGCCCAGACGAGCGAGCAGCCGAAGGCGAGGTCGACCTTCCCCTGGTCTCGATGGCTCTGCCACCCGGTGCCCCGGCCGTGCACGAAGCCCTGCCAGATCGCCGCAGCCTCGGCCTCCGTCATGCCGACGCGCAGCTCGGCTCGCACGTGCTCCATCGCCGCGGCGCACAGCTCGTTCGCGAGCCGCACGCGCTCGATCTCCTGCTCGGTCTTGATCGCGCGCGCCGCGACGAGCAGCGGCGTCGCGTCGGCCGCGCCGGGCCAGGCGTCGAACCAGCCCTTCGTGAACGTCGTCGGTTCGCCGACCATCCGGTCGGAGGCCTGCGTGCCGAGCGACAGCTCCAGGCCGACGCGCCCGTAGTCGCGCGACGCCGCGAGCGCCGCCTCCAGCGTGCGCGCCGGCACCGGCCGCGGGTCGTCGTCCACGTACCCCCGCACGAGCCGGACGTCGCTCGTCCACGCCATGCGCTCGGCGTCCTCGGCCGAGGCCTCCAGGCAGAGGAGCACGGGCTCGCCTTCGCGCGGGAACACGCAGGCGTCGTAGCCCTTCATCCCCCAGAAGTTCGTCAGGTAGCAGACGTTGTCGGGCGCGCGGACGACCAGGGCGTCGAGGTCGCGCTCCGCCATCAGCTCGCGGACGCGCTCGAGCCGCGGCTCGTCGACGACCCACGTCACAGGTAGTGCTCTTCGAGCCGCGTCCGCTCGCGGTCGGCGTCCACCATCATCCGCACCAGCTCCTCGAAGCGCACCGACGGCTCCCAGCCGAGCTTCTCCTTCGCCTTCGAGTAGTCGCCGATCAGCAGGTCGACCTCGGACGGGCGGAAGTACCGCTCGTCGACGCGCACGTAGTCCTCCCAGTCGAGGTCGACGTAGCCGAAGGCCTCCTCCAGGAACTCGCGCACCGAGTGGGTCTCGCCCGTCGCGAGCACGAAGTCGTCCGGCTCGTCGGCCTGCAGCATCCGCCAGGCGCCCTCCATGTAGTCGCGCGCGTAGCCCCAGTCGCGCTTCGCGTCGAGGTTGCCGAGCACGAGGGCGTCCTGCTCACCGCGCAGGATCGCCCCGATCGCGCGCGTGATCTTCCGCGTCACGAACGTCGGGCCGCGCCGCGGCGACTCGTGGTTGAAGAGGATGCCGTTGACCGTGAACATCCCGTACGCCTCGCGGTAGTTGCGTGTGATCCAGTAGCTGAAGACCTTGCCGACGCCGTACGGGCTGCGCGGATGGAACGGCGTCTCCTCGGTCTGCGGCACCTCGTGCACCTTCCCGAACATCTCGCTCCACGAGGCCTGGTAGAAGCGCGCCTGCACGCCCTCCTCGCGAATCGCGTCGAGCAGCCGCAGCGTCCCCATCGCGCCCGCGTCGGCGGTGTACTCGGGGATGTCGAAGCTCACGCGCACGTGGCTCTGCGCGCCGAGGTTGTAGACCTCGTCGGGACGGATCGTGCGCATCAGCTGGTTCAGCGACGACGCGTCGGTCAGGTCGCCGAAGACGAGCTCGATGTCCTTGAAGATGTGGTCGACGCGCGCCGTGTTGAACGAGCTGGAGCGCCGCATCATCCCGTAGACCTCGTAGTCGCGCTCGAGCAGGATCTCCGCGAGGTACGAGCCGTCCTGGCCGGTGATGCCGGTGATGAATGCCTTGCGTCGAGTCGCCATGACCGCCGTTTCTACCAGCGCACCCGCTCGGGCGCGGGCTCACCGTGCGCCTCCTGCCAGGAGACGACCGGGTTGCGGAGCACGCCGATCCGCTCGATCTCGCACTCCATCACGTCGCCCGGCTTCAGGTACCAGGCGGCCGGGTCCTCGCTGAAGCCGGCGACGCCGGACACGGTGCCGAGCGACAGCACGTCGCCCGCCGAGAAGCCGAGCGGCGAGTAGTGCGCGAGCACCTCCGGCACGCTCGTCGACATGCGGCTCATGTTCGACACCTGGCGCGACTCGCCGTTCACGCGCAGCTCCATCGAGAGCTCGTGCGGGTCGCCGACCTCGTCCGCCGTGACGATCCACGGTCCGAGCGGGCAGAACGTGTCGATCGCCTTGCAGAAGCTGAAGACGCCGCTGCGCATCTCGCGCCGCTGGATGTCGCGGGCGGTGATGTCGTTGAAGATCGTGTAGCCGGCGACGTAGTCCATCGCCTCCTCCGGCCCGAACCACTTGCCCGACTTGCCGATCACCACGGCCAGCTCGAGCTCGTAGTCGAGCTCCTCCGTGAGGTGCTCGGGGTAGACGACGGCGTCGTCGGGGCCGACGATCGCGTCGACGTTCTGGAAGAAGACGATCCAGGGCGCGATCTCGTGCGACCAGTTCACCCGCTTCGACTCGTCCTCGTGCTCGCGGAAGTTGCCGCTCGTGTGGAAGAACTTCTTCGGAACGATCGGCGCCTGCAGCTTCACGTCGGCGAGCGGCGTGCGCTCGCCCGTCTCCTCGGCCCCGCCGCGCTCGAAGTACGTCCGCATGTCCGGGACGTCGAGCCGGAGGACCTGGTCGTCGACGACATGGCCGACCTTGCCCTGGTCGTAGGTGACGAGCCTCATCCGGCCACCTTCTGTGCCACGAGCGCGTAGGTGTGCGCCATCTTCACCAGCCCTTCGATATCGAGGTTCTCGCCGAGCTCCACGTCCATCAGGCCCGTCGAGGTTCCGTAGTTGACCGTCGGGACGCCGTAGCGGACGAGCGCCGAGGCGTCGCTGAACCAGCGGGTGACGTCGCGCCCCGGCGCCTCGCCGAAGACCGCCTCGTGCGAGGCGTCGATCGCCGCGACGAGCTCGTGCCCCTCGTCGATCTCGCTGCCCGGAGCCGTCACGTACACCTCGCCCTCGACGCCCCAGTCGGGGTGGCGGTCGGCCAGTCCGCGCACCATCTCGAGCACCTCGCGGCGCGCGGTGGACATGTCCTTCGTCGGTGGGACGCGCACGTCGAGGAAGAGGTCGGTGTGGTGCGGCGTGCGCGAGACGCGCCAGCCGAAGCCGCCCTCGATCGCCCCGACGTTGACGATCGCCTTCGCGCCGCGGTAGCTGTTTGCAGGGTCGTTCTCCCAGGTGGGGACCCACTCGAGCACGGCGCTCGTCAGCTCGTGCATGCGCAGGATCGAGTTGCGATCGCGCCGGCCCTCGCTGAAGGCGGTGTGGATAAAGTCGCCATGCGAACGTATCCGCAGCCAGAGCGAGCCGAAGTGGCCGAGGACGACCTTCCCCTCCGTCGGCTCGCCGAGCAGGCACATGTCGGCGACGCCGCCGTGCGAGACGAGGTAGCGGGTGCCGGCCGCGTAGCCGCGATAGGAGGCGCCCTGCGCGTCGCCGTGCTGCGTCTTCTCGATCTCGCCGCAGACCGCGGCGATCAGCACGTCGCCGCGCAACCGCACGCCCGCGTCCTGCAGCGCGCGCACCGCCTCGACGTAGCAGGCGAGCGCGCCCTTCATGTTCGAGATGCCGAGCCCGTAGAGGCGGCCGTCGCGGACGAACGCCTGCGGCTGGAACCCCGGCACATCCTTCAGCCACGGCTCGCGGCCCGAGTACGAGGTGTCCATGTGCCCGTTGAACATCAGGCTCTTGCCGCCGCCGGTCCCGGCCCAGGTCCCGAGCGCGTTCGCGCGCCCGTCCTCGACCTGCTGCCACTGCACCTGCATGCCCAGCTCCTCGTACAGCTCGACCATCCGCTCCGCCATGCGCTGCTCGTCGCCGGTGAAGCTGTGGACGTCGATCAGCGAGCTGGCCGTCGCGACCAGCCGGTCGCGGTCGATCGCGATCGTCACCGGACGTGCGGGAGGACCCGCTCGCCGAACAGGCGGATCTGCTCGTGCCGGTCGGCGCCCCACAGCTCGAGCATCACGTGCGTGCAGCCGGCGTCCTTGTACTCCTCGATCGCCGCGATGCAGTCCTCCGGCGTGCCGGCGATGGGGCGGCACTTGTCGAGGATCGCGTCGGTGACCTTCGCCTTCGCCGCCAGGCGGCCGCCCTGCTCCATCGCCTCGGCGATCGGGCGGATCTCGTCCTGCTCGAGGCCGGCGCAGTCGAGCAGCACGTCGGCCGAGCCCTGGATGTTCTGCACCTTGTTCGCCAGGTACATGCCGGCGATCTCGCGCGCCCCGTCGCGACCCGCGTCGCGGTCCGAGGCGTGGATCGACGCGACGATCGTGCAGCCGATGTCGATGTCGGCGACGACGTTCTCGCGCGTGTAGCGCACGAACGCGGGCGTGGTGATCGAGGGGGTCAGGCAGCCGTCGGCGATCTCGCCCGCCAGGGCCTGCATCTTCGGCGCGGTCGCCGCGATGTACACGGGCGGCACCTCGCGCGGCGTGTGCGCCTCGTCCTGCAGCGCGGGCACGTCGGCGCTCCACGTGTCGCCGTCGTACTCGAAGCGCTCGCCGCCGAGCACGCCGCGCACGATCGTGACCGCGTCGCGCATCGGCCCGAGCGTCTTGCGCGTCTGCGTCTTCGTGTTGTTGAGGAAGATCTTCGAGGTCCCGAAGCCGAGCACGAACCGGCCCGGCCCGGCGGCCTCCTGCACGACGCGCGCGTCCATCGCCACCTGCACCGGATGGCGCGTCGAGGCGGCGATGATCCCCCAGCCGATCGTCAGCCGCTCCGTCGCCCGCGCCATCAGCGCCGCGACGCCGGTCGACGAGCGCGCCTCCATGCCGTGCTTGCGCCACCACGGATAGGCCTCGGCCAGCCAGATCGTGTCCATCCCGGCCTCGTCCATCGCCCGCGCCGACGCCAGCATGTCGTCGAGCGGCTCCATGGTGAGCTGCATCACCCCGATGCGGAACGGCTGTGCCACGACGTCTACGCGGCGCCCGCGACGGCGGCCTGCACCTCGCGGTCGAGGGCGGACAGCACGTGTTGCACCTGCTGGTTGACGATCGGCTGGAGCACGCGCTGCCCCATCGAGCCGACAGGGCCGGCGATCTTCACCTCGGCCGACCAGTGCATCGCGGTGCCGCCCTCGGGCGCGTTGGCGAGCTCGAACGACGTCTGCATGTTCAGCATCGCACCCACGCCGTTGCCCTTGATCTGCAGCGACGCGAACTCCGGCTCGCGCTCCTCGGTCTTGTTCATGTCGATCTTCATCTTCAGACCGCCGAGGCCGAGCGGGATCTTCACGTTCGCCGTCCAGTGCTGCGCGTCGTGGACGTCGAAGCTCTCGACGCCCGGCATCGTCTTGGCCATCGCGGCCGGGTCGTTCAGCACGCCCCACACCGCCTCGCGCGGCGCGGCGAAGGTGCGATCACCACTCACGTTCACGAGCCCACCTCCGTGACGCTGACCAGTTTCCGCGTCTCCTCGGGCCGCCGCAGCATCTCCCAGACGCGGTGATAGGGGTTCGAGCTGTCCCACACGATCGCGTCGCCGTGGCCGCGCAGCGCGTCCTGGATCGCCGCGCAGACCGCATGGATGCCGGCGCCGCCGCCCTCGCCCATCCCCTTCGTCCCCAGCTCGGTGAACGGCGACGGGCACTCGATGTAGCCGGTCTTCAACGGCGGCATGTCGAGCGTGTGCGGCACGTGGTAGTCGTAGAAGTTGGGCGTCAGATGGTTGCCGTCCTCGTCGTAGACGAAGGCCTCGTGCACGACCGCGCCCAGCGCCTGCGCCGTCGCGCCCATCACCTGCCCCTCGACGATCTGCGGGTTGATCCGCTTGCCGCAGTCGTCGGTCGCGGCGTAGTCGACGATCTCGTACGACCCCGTCTCCGGGTCGATCTCGACGACCGCCGTATGGATCTGCGTCGCGTAGGTGAGGGTGAGGTTGCCGAACTTCCGCTCGAGGTCGGGCACCTGGAACGGCGGCCGGTAGACGTAGCGGCAGTTCAGGGTGACGCCGAGGTCCTCCGGCAGGCCCGCGTTGTTCGCGTTGATGATCGCGCCGCAGGCCATGAACGGCAGCGCCGCCTCCGGGTTGTCCTTGATCCGCACCGTCCCCTCGGCCAGCTCGAGCGCCTCCTCGGGCGCCCCCAGCACGACCGACGCGAGCTTCTTGATCTCGGCCGCCAGCATCTCGGTCGCGCCCTTCACCGCCGTCAGGCCGGTGACCGCGAACTGCGAGGCGTAGGTGCCCGAGAAGCCGGCGTGCGAGTTCCAGTAGGAGTCGTGGCCGGCGCGGACGGTGACGTCCTCGATCGAGCAGCCGAGGATGTCGGCCACCACCTGCGACGCCGTCGTCTCGTGGCCCTGCCCCTGCGGCGTCGTCCCGAGCGTAACGACGATCTCGCCGAAGAGGTCGAGCTTGACGGTCGCGACCTCGTTGTTGCCGGAGAACTGCAGCTGGGAGTTGATCAGCTGCGACTGGGCGAAGTTGTTCGTGCCCGAGTCGAGCGTCGAGCCGATGCCGAAGCCCAGCAGCTTCCCGCGCGCGGCCGCCTCGGCGCGCCGCTCCTCGCGGTGCTCCCAGCCGACCAGGTCGAGCGCCATGTCGAGCATCGCCGCGTAGTCGCCCGAGTCGTAGACGCACCCGTTCGGCGTCTCGTACGGCATCTCGTCGGCGCGCACGTAGTTGCGCTTGCGCACCTCGACCGGGTCGAGGTCGAGCTCGTGCGCGACGATGTCGATCATCCGCTCGGTGAACCACAGATGCTGCATGCGCGAGTAGCCGCGGTTCGGCGAGCAGGGCGCCTTGTTCGTCGCGACCTGCGTGAAGTCGACCCGGATGTTGCGCCAGCGGTACATGCCGGGCGTCACCTGCGCCCAGATGACACCGCCGAGCGGCTCGTAGCGCAGCCAGGCGCCGGCGTCGTCGAGCGCCTTCGTCCGGAAGCCGAGCAGCGTGCCGTCGCTGCGGACGGCGATCTCGGTGTCGTGGAACCAGCGCTCGTTGCCGTGCGACATCGACATGTGGAAGTCGGTGCGCCACTCGGTCCACTGCACCGGCCGGCCCAGCTTGCGGGCGAGCAGGCAGCAGACGACGAGCTGCGGGTGCGACGTGATCTTGTTGCCGAAGCCGCCGCCGATGTCCTGGGTGACGAAGCGCAGCTTGTCGAGGCCGACGCGCATCGCCGGGCCCATCATGATCGCGGCGAAGCCGGGGAACTGGTTGTTGCAGTGGATCGTCCACTGCCCGGTGCCCCGGTTGTACTCGGCGAGCGCGCCGTCGCACTCGAGCGGCGTCGAGTTGAAGCGGTGGAAGTGCAGCTCGTCGATCTTCACGACCTTGTCCGCCTCGGCGAAGGCCGCGTCGACGTCGCCCCACTCGTAGACGCCGCTCCACATCTCGTTCGACCCGGCCTCCTCGTGCAGGATCGGCGCGCCGGAGTCGAGGGCGCGGCGCGCGTCGACGAGCGCGTCGAGCGGCTCGTACTCGATCTCGACCAGCTCGGAGGCGTCGCGGGCGCGCTCGCGGGTCTCGGCCACGACCGCCACGACGGCCTCGCCGACGTAGCGCACCTTGCCGACCGCCAGCGCGTAGTCCTGCAGGTGTGCGCCCGGCGGCGTCGACAGCTGGAAGAACGGGTCGGTGAGCGCCGCCACCTCTTCGCCGGTGAGCGTCCCGTAGACGCCGGGCAGCGCCTCGGCCTGCGACACGTCGATCGACGTGATGTGCGCGTGAGCGTACGGCGAGCGCACGAAGTGGATGTAGCCCATGCCGTGGCGCTTGACGTCGTCGACGAAGACGCCCTGGCCCTGGACGAGGCGGCGATCCTCCTTGCGCGGGACGCTCTGCCCCGACCAGCGCTTCTCGGGCGCGCCGGTCTCGACCTTCTCGGGCGCAATGGTCGTCATTCGGACGCCGCCTTGACGGCCTCGACGATGTTCCAGTAGCCGGTGCAGCGGCAGATGTTCCCCTGCAGGCCCTTGCGGATCTCGTCCTCGGACGGGTGCGGGTTCGCGCGCAGCAGCGCGGTCGCGCTCATCAGCATCCCGGGCGTGCAGTAGCCGCACTGCAGCGCGTGGTGGTCGGAGAACGCCTGCTGCAGCTTCGTCAGCCGGTCGCCGTCGGCGAGCCCCTCGACCGTCTCGACGGTGGAGCCGTCGGCCTGGACGGCCAGCATCATGCAGGTCTTCACGAGCGTGCCGTCGACGATCGCCGAGCAGGCGCCGCAGTTGCCGGTGTCGCAGCCGACGTGGCTGCCCGTCAGGTCGAGGTCGTCGCGCAGGAAGTGGATCAGCAGCTTCCGGGCCTCCACCTCGCGCTCGTACGTCGTGCCGTTGACGGTCACGGTGATCGTGGCCGACGTCGTCGTCTCCAACCCTGTCAACTCCTTCGCTGGGATGCCTGATCGACGGCGCGGACGGCGAGCACCTCGGCCAGGTGTGTGCGGTACTCGGCCGACGCGTGCACGTCGGAGGGCGGCTCGAGCCCGGCCTCGCGCACCGCGGCGCGGACGGCGTCGGCGCCGGCCGACGCGGGCCGCAGCAGCACCGGCACGGCGTCGACGCAGCCGAGCGCGACCCTGACGCCGTCCTCGACCGACGCGGCGGCGTTCGAGATGCAGGTGCCGTCGGCTCCCAGGGTGACGCTGGCGAAGCCGTCGCCGCGGCCGGCCGGCACCCGGATGCGCGTCAGCACCTCGCCGGGGCCGACGGCGGTCATGTAGACGCCGAGGAAGAACTCGTCCGCCGGCACCGTCCGCTCGCCATCGGCGCCGCGCACGACGAACTCGGCGCCGACCGCCACCAGCAGCGGCGGCAGGTGGTTGGTCGGGTCGTTCGAGCAGACGTTGCCGCCGAGCGTGCCGCGGTTCCGCACCTGCACGTCGGCGATCTGCGCGCACACCTCGCCGAGGATCGGCCGGGCGCGCGCCTCGCTCGACGCGACCAGCTCGCTGTAGGTGGTCATCGCGCCGATCTCGAGCGTCCCGTCGGCGCCCAGCTCGATGCCCTTCAGCTCCTCGATCCGGTTCAGGTCGATCAGCGCGTCGGGCGACGCGGCCCGCGCCTTCATCACGTTGACGAGCGTCTGGCCGCCGGCGAGCGCGCGGGCGCCGTCGTCGGCCGCGAGGAGAGCGACCGCCTCCTCGAGGGTCCCGGGCCTGGCGTATTCGACCTCCCGAAGCAGCACTACTGCGTTTTATAAAATGTCGGACCGGCGGGATGCAACTGGGAACGGTGCTTCGCGAGGCCCGCGAGCACCGCCTCGACGTCCTCGACCGTGTTGTAGGCGTGCGGCGAGACGCGCAGGTTGCCGTCGCGCTCGGAGGTGACGATCCCCTCCTCGCCGAGCGCGCGGACGAGCGCCGGCGCGTCCACCGAGCGGATGCAGACGAGCGCGCCGCGGCGCTCCGCCTCGCGCGGCGTCACCACCGTGCCGCCGAGCTCGTCGACGCCGGCGATCAGACGCTCGTTGAGCGCGTTCACGTGCTCGCGGGTCTCGGCCACGCCGATCTCGCGCATCAGCTCGATGCCGGCGATCCCGGCGTAGATGGCGGGGATCGGCGGCGTGCCCGACTCGAAGCGGCGCGCCGTCGGCGACGGCGCGTAGCGGCGGTGGTCCATCGCGAAGATGTCCGAGTCGGCGAACCAGCCGGTCTGCGTCGGCACGAGGTCGAGCCCGGGCCGCACCCACATGAACGCGAGCCCGGCTGAGGCGAGCAGGTACTTGAGCACGCCCGCGGCGAGCACGTCCACGCCCAGCTCGCGCACGTCGAGCGGGTACGTGCCGATCGCCTGATAGGCGTCGAGCACGGTCAGCGCGCCGCGCTCGCGCGCGACCGCCGCGATCTCCTCGACCGGCAGCCGGACGCCGTTGCGGTAGCAGACCGCGGCGATCGAGACGACCGCGGTGCGCTCGTCGATCGCGTCCGCGAGCTCGTCCGGCGACACGACGTGCACCTCCGCCCCGCGCCGCTCCTGCGCGTGCCAGATCTGCCCGATCGTGGGGAATTCGTAGTCGCTGATCACCACCTTCGGCCGCTGCGAGAAGTCGACCGCCGACGCGAACGCGCTCACCCCGGCCGACACCGAGGTCGTCACCGCGACGTCGTCGGGTGCGGCGCCCACAAGGCCGGCGAACGCGCCGCGCGCCGCCTCGGTGCGCTCGACCCAGTAGTCCCAGGGCGCGCCCCGCTCGTCCCAGCCGGTCAGGTAGGCGGCGTAGGCGTCGCGGACCGCGTCCGACAGCGCCCCCTGCGAGCAGGAGTTGACGTACGTCAGACGCTCGAAGATCGGGAAGCGCGAGCGGCAGCCGTCAACGGCCAAGGTACGCCTTCCGCAGCCCCTCGTCGGCGGCGAGCTCCTTCGCCGGCCCGGAGAGCACGAGCCGGCCCGTCGAGAGCACGTAGCCGCGGTCGGCGATCGAGAGCGAGACGTTGGCGTTCTGCTCGACG
The DNA here is from genome assembly GCA_036380895.1 of Gaiellaceae bacterium. GTDB lineage: Bacteria > Actinomycetota > Thermoleophilia > Gaiellales > Gaiellaceae > PALSA-600. Next base: position 138,496 of record DASVDV010000026.1, read on the forward strand.
ATCAGCATCGCCACCCCCGACGCGTGCACCTGCTGGATGATCTCGAAGTTCTTCTCGACCAGGATCGGCGCGAGCCCCATCGAGGGCTCGTCCATCAGCAGCAGCTTCGGCCGCGACATCAGGGCCCGCCCCATCGCCACCATCTGCTGCTCGCCGCCCGAGAGCGTCCCGGCCAGCTGCGCGCGCCGCTCGTACAGCAGCGGGAACAGCGAGTAGACGCGCTCGAAGTCCTCCCGGTCGGGGCCGCCGCGCAGGTAGGCGCCCAGCTCCAGGTTCTCGAGCACCGTCATCGGCGCGAACAGCCGCCGGTTCTCGGGCACGATCGCCAGCCCGCGCGCGATGCGGTAGCTCGTCGGACGCTTCGTCACGTCCTCGCCCGCGACCCGCACCGAGCCCCGCTTCGGCCGCACGATGCCGAGGATCGTCTTCAGCGTCGTCGACTTGCCCGAGGCGTTGCCGCCGAGCAGGCACACCAGCTCGCCCGGCTCGATGCGGATCGACAGCCCCTGCAGGATGTGGATCTGCCCGTAGTAGGTGTCGACGGCGTCCAGCTCGAGCAGCGGCGGCGTCATTTCGTCGCCGCCGTCTGCGTGCCGAGGTACGCCTCGACGACCTGCGGGTTCGTCGCCACCGCCTCGAAGGTGCCCTCGGCGATCTTGATGCCGTGGTCGAGGGCCACCACGCGGTCGGAGATGCCCTCGACGACATGCATGTCGTGCTCGATCACGAGGATGGTGTAGCCGCCCTCGCTGCGCAGCCGCCCGATCAGCTCCGTGATCTCGTGCGTCTCGGCCGGGTTCATGCCGGCGGCCGGCTCGTCGAGCAGCAGGATGCGCGGGTTCGTCGCCGTCGCGCGTGCGATCTCCAGCCGCCGCCGGTTCGCGTACGAGAGCGAGTACGCCGGCTGGTCCCAGCGGTAGCCCATCAGGCGCTCGCCGAAGAAGGCGAGCCGCCGCTCGGCCAGCGCCTCGATCTCGCGCTCCTCCCGCCGCATCCCGGGCGTGCGCAGCATCGACCGGACGAGGCCGGCGCGCGTGTGGCCGTATGCGGCCGCCATCACGTTCTCCTTCACGGACATGTTCAGGAACAGCCGCAGCGTCTGGAAGGTGCGCGAGACGCCGCGGCGGCTGATCTGGTGCGGCTGCAGGCCGACGATCGACGCGCCGTCGAGCAGGATCTCGCCCGCATCGGGTCGGTAGACCCCCGTGATCAGGTTGAACAGCGTCGTCTTGCCGGCGCCGTTCGGGCCGATCACGCTCACCACCTCGCCCTCGCCGACGTGCAGGTCGAGCCCCGACACCACCCTCAGCCCGCCGAACGAGAGCGAGACGCCGCGCAGCTCCAGCAACGCCATCAGACGATCTCCATCAGACGATTTCGACCCGGCGCTCGCCGAGCAGGCCGTTGGGGCGCACGATCATCAGCGCGATCAGGATGACGCCGAGGACGATGTAGCGGGTCGCGTCCGGGTCGGCCAGCATCACGTTCTCCCAGACGAACGCGGCGAGGTAGAGCGTCGGCACGAGCAGCACCTGCCGCACGCGCGGGTCGACGATCGTCAGGAGCAGCGCCGCGGAGATCAGGCCGACGTACGAGACGGGCGGCACCCAGCCGGCCAGATGCGCCGGCACCACCACCCAGTGCGCGATCGAGCCGCCGAGACCGGTCGCGTGCTGGCCGGCGACCCAGCGCGAGTCGATCGCGCCGGCGACCTCGTGCACGGCGAAGCCGAAGCCGATCGTCGCGGCGAGGATCGCCGCCAGCCGGCGCGACAGGCGGTAGCTCAGCGCCAGCCCCGCCGCGACCGCGAGGACGAACACCCACCGCGACTTGTCGGGGTCGCGCAGCACCTCGAGCAGCGGCCCCACGATCAGCGCACCCAGCACGACGCCCGCCTGGCTGCCGGAGCCGCCGAGGATCACCATCACGTACACGGTGATCAGCAGCGTGAAGTAGAAGGTGAGCGGGAAGACGCTCGCGTTCAGCGCGGCGAAGAGCGTGCCGGTGAGGGCGGCGACGGCGGCGCCGAACGAGAAGCTCAGCAGCTTCAGCCAGTTGACGGGCATGCCCATCGTCTCCGCGGCCAGCGGGTCCTCGCGCAGCGCCCGCCAGGCGCGGCCGGTGCGGGAGAGGTTCACGAACCGCAGCGCCACGTAGACGACGGCGAACACCCCCAGCGCGACGTAGAAGTACGAGACCGCGAACACGCCCGCGTGCTGCACCGCCAGGTCGTGGCCGAACAGGTGGAACGGGTCGACGTTCAGGATCCCGTTCGGGCCGCCCGTGATGTCGTGGCCGAAGGCGCTGTCGCCGTTCGTCGTCAGCGTCTGGAACAGCTGCAGGAAGAACAGCGTCACGATCGCCAGGTAGTCGCCGGTCAGGCGTCGCGACGGCAGACCGAGCAGCAGGCCGACGATCGCGCCGACGATCACCGTCACCGGCACGGCGACCAGCGTCGGCAGGTGCACGCCGAACTGGTCGGAGGCGATGAACGCGTACGTGTAGGCGCCGACCCCGTACAGCGCCACGTAGCCGAGGTCGAGCAGCCCGCCCCAGCCGACGACGATGTTCAGGCCGAGCGCGAGCAGCATGTAGAGCACCGTGTCGAAGGCGACGCGGCGCACGTAGCCGCTCGACTCGACCGCCGGCACCAGGCACATCGCCGCCACGAACAGCGCCAGCCACGCCCACCACGGAATCGTGCGAAGCCGCGCCTCGACCGTCCCGAGCAGGCCGCCGCGGGCGAGGCGGCGCTCGGCGTGCCGCGCCACCCATTCGTCCTGTCCGACGGCCGGGCCCTCGGCGGGACTCGGCGTCGCGGCGTGCGGCGTCGTGTCGCTCATCACACCTTCCGGATGTCGGCCCGCCCGAAGAGGCCCTGCGGGCGGAAGATCATGAACGCGACGAGGATCGAGAAGACGACCAGGTCCGACCACTTCGTCGAGACGTAGCCCTGCGTGTACGACTCGGCGAAGCCGAGCAGCAGCCCGCCGGCCATCGCGCCGGGGATCGAGCCGATGCCGCCGATCACCGCGGCGGTGAAGCCCTTCAGCCCCGCGACGAAGCCGATCGACACCTGCGTCGGCACGCGCAGCGCGAACATCACGCCGGCGGCGCCCGCGAGCGCCGAGCCGAGCACGAAGGTGAACACGATCACGCGGTCGATGTCGATCCCCATCATGGCGGCCGCCTCGCGGTCGAACGACGTCGCCCGCATCGCCTTGCCGGTGCGCGTGCGGTTGACGAGCAGCCAGAGCAGGATCATCAGCACGAACGCCGAGCCGATCGTGATCACGCGCAGCAGCGGCACGCGCACGTCGCCGACGTCGAAGCCCTTCAGGTACAGCGCCCCGTTCGAGAGCGCGAAGGTGTCGTAGTTGCGCGGCGCCGCTCCGAACAGCAGCTGCATCGAGTTCGCGAGGAAGAACGAGACGCCGAGCGCGCTGATCAGCGGCGCGATGCGCGGCGCGTCGCGGAGCGGCCGGTAGGCGAAGCGCTCGATCGCGACGCCGAGCCCGGCGCAGCCGGCCATCGCCGCCAGGGTGACGAGCGTCAGCAGCACCCACACGGGCACCGCCGGGTTCGACGTGCCGCCGAGCAGCTGCAGCACGCCGAAGCCGATGAACGACCCGACCATGAAGACGTCGCCATGCGCGAAGTTGAGGAGCTTCAGGACGCCGTAGACGAGCGTGTAGCCGAGGGCGATCAGCGCGTACACGCTGCCGAGCGTCAGGGCGTCGACGGTGAGCTGGATGAACGTGTCCACGTGGCGCTCGAGGTGGTGCGAGGGGCGGCCCGGCTCAGGTCCGGGCCGCCCCTCCGAGAGGGCCTCGCCGCGCTAGGCGACGAGCTTGTACGAGCCGTTCGACTGGATCTGGAAGATGTAGAACTTCGCGTTCAGCGGATCGTTCGTCTTCGTCGAGAAGCGGAACGAGCCGCCGAGGATCCAGTTCTTGATCCGGACGTGCTTCACCTGCCGGAGCACGTCGCGCCGCTGCTTGAGCACGCCGTGGTCCTTGGCGCACGCCTTCTGGATCGCGTTCAGCAGCACCTGCGTCGCGCCGTAGGCCGGCGGGCCGAACGAGCCGACCGACTTGCCGGGGTTGTCGTTCTTCCAGCCGTTGATCAGCCCCTTGTCGGCCGGGATGCCGGTGATGTCCGGGGCGAAGTTGGACACGTACGAGCCCGGCACCTTGAACGCCGTCGGGTCGTTCGAGCCGTCGCTGCCGAACACCTTCGCCTTCTTGCCCTGCTCGAGCAGCTGCTGGGCGAACGTCTGCGCGTCCGGCGGCTTCTGGGTCGGGAAGAAGACGACGTCGGCGTCGTTCGGCACCTTCGTCACGTACGCCGAGTAGTCGGTGGTCGTGTTCGGGGCCGACAGCCGAACCGTCGAGACGCCCGCCTTCTTCAGCGTCGACTCGACCGCGTTCGCCAGGCCGACCGAGTACGGCTCCTGGAAGTCGATGATCGCGACCTTCTTCACGTGGAGCTTGTCGATCATGTAGTGGGCGTCCGTCGGGCCCTGGATGTAGTCGCCCGGCACGACGCGGAAGAACGCCGGCGAGCCCGTCTTCTTCGGGCCCTGCGTCAGCGCCGTCTGGGTCGCCGACGGGTTGACCGTCGGGATGCCGGCCTGGAAGTACGTCTGGGTCGACGCGACCGCGCCGCCCGACGTGGCCGGGCCGATCACGCCGACGACCTTCGGGTCGGCGACGAACTTCTGCGCCACGGTCTGCGCGACCGCCGCGCCCTGCTCGACCGGGGTGTCGCCGTTCACGAGCTGGATCTTCAGCCCGAGCGGCTTTGCCAGCGTCTTGACGGCGTACTTCGCCCAGCTGAGCTGCTCCTGGCCGAGGAAGCCCGCGCCGCCGGTGAGCGGCGTCACGATCCCGATCTTGAGCGTGCCCTTGCAGCTGACCGCCTGCGAGGCGGCCGCGGCGTTCTCCGTCCGCTGCCCGCCGTTCGCGGTGCCGGCCACCACCGAGGCGACCAGAACCACCAGCGCCAACCCGATGCCTCTCCTCATATCCTGCTGTCCTCCTTCTGGAGTCCTGTCGAGCGCGTCCGCCGCAGGCGCACGAAGCCCGTGTTCTAGGCCGTGAAGCGAGACCGAGTCTCGATGATGCGATCAGACGTGTCAATGATCAAATCGTTAGGCTCGCCCATCGATGAGATACGCGATTCATCCGCGCGACGCCAGTCCGGCGACCGAGGGCGGCGCGGACGTGCAGTCGCTGTTCGGCGCCGAGCGCGGCTGCGACGCCTTCGAGCAGCGGGTGCTGCGCTTCGCGGACGGGGCGGCCGCGCCGCGCCGCGACGACGCGCGCGACGAGCTGCTGTACGTGCTGGAGGGATCGGGCCGGCTGCGCGTCGACGGCGACGACCGCCCCCTGGCCGCGGGCACCGCCGTCTTCGTCGCGTCCGGAACGACCTGGTCGGTCGAGGCCGAGGGCGGCCTGACGGCGCTCTCGGTGCTCGTCCCCGACCCGGTCGGCGCCGGGACGACCCACGCCGTCGTCGACCTCGCCGCGGGCTCGGAGCACGGCGCCACCGCGGGTCGCGCGTTCCTGCTCGGCGCGTGCCCGGACGTGGGCTGCGCCAGCGCCACCCAGTTCGTCGGGCTGATCCCGCCCGGCCGCGCGCCCGACCACTTCCACACCTACGACGAGGTGATCTACGTGCTCGAGGGCGAGGGCCGCCTGGAGATCGACGGCGAGCAGGAGCCGGTCGGCCCGGGCTCCTGCATCCACCTGCCCGCGCGCACGGTGCACTGCCTCGCCAACCCGGGCGCCGGCGAGCTGCGGGTGCTGGGCGTGTTCCGGCCGGCCGGCTCGCCCGCCGAGGCCTACTACCCCGACGGCACGCCGGCCGCCGTCCCCGACGAGTGAGGAGAAGCGGTGCCGAGGATCGAACGGACGGCCGAGATCGTGTGGGAGGGCAACGTCGCCCGCGGCGCGGGCCGCATGACCGCGGGGAGCGGCGCGTTCGAGGCGCTGCCGTTCTCGCTGCCGACCCGCATCGGCAAGGCGGAGGGCCAGACGAGCCCCGAGGAGCTGCTCGCCGCCGCGCACGCCGGCTGCTTCGCGATGTCGCTGGCCGGCGAGCTCGCGGGCGCGGGCGCCCCGCCCGACCGGCTCGGCGTGCGCTGCACGATCACGATGGACGAGGTCGAGGGGCAGGGCCACCAGATCGTCGGCTCGCACGTGCGTGTCGAGGTGCAGGCGGCACTCGCCGGCAAGGCGCTCACGGAGGCGATCGAGCGCGCCGACGCCGGCTGCCCCTTCTCGGCGCTGCTCCGCCGCGCGGGCGCCGACGTGCGGATCGAGTAAGACACCAGGGTGCTGCTCCTCGCGCTGAAGATCGTGCTGACGCCGGCGATCGTCGTCGCCACGAGCCTCGCGGGGCGCAGGTTCGGGCCGGCGGTGAGCGGCTGGCTCGTCGGGCTGCCGCTGATGTCGGGCCCGATCACGTTCTTCTTCGCGCTCGAGCACGGCCAGCGCTTCGCGGCGCGCGCGAGCGTCGGCTCGCTCTCGGGCACGCTCGGCGAGGGCGCGTTCTGCGCCGGCTGGGCGGTGCTCGCCGCGCGCGGCCGCTGGTGGCGGCCGTTGGCCGGGGCGTCGGCGTGCTTCGCGGCGGTGGCGCTGCTCGTGGAGGCGCTGCCGCTCGACGAGCGGCTGCCCTCCCCCTTGCTGCCGCTCGGCGTCGCTTCGGTGGCCGCGCTGGTCGTGCTGCTGCGGCTGCTGCCGCACCCGCCCGCCGACGTCGCCGCCGCGGCGCTGCCGCCGACCTGGGACCTCACCGGGCGCGCGGTCGTCGCGACGGTGATCCTGCTGACGCTGACGGCCGTCGCCGACGTGCTCGGAGCGCGGCTCGCGGGCCTGCTCGCCGTCTACCCGCTCTACACGGCGGTGCTGGCGGGCTTCGCCCAGCGGAACGAGGGCGGCGCCGCCGCGATCCGGGTGCTGCGGGGGCTGCTGCTGGGGCTGTTCGCCTTCGTCGCGTTCTACCTCGTGCTCGCCGCGGCCCTGTCGCGGATCGGGCTCGGCGCAGCATTCGCGCTGGCGACCGGCGCGGCCCTCGGCGTCCACGCGGTCTCGCTCTGGCCGTTGCGTCACGAGCGCACCCGACGGTTGCCCCCGACGACGGCCGCGGCAGATGCGTAACACTGGTCCGCCATGAGCGGCGGACCCGTACGCGTGCTCATCGTGGACGATCATGCGTTGTTCGCAGATGCGCTGAAGGTGCTCCTCGACCGCGACGGCTCCGTGCACGTCGTGGGCGTCGCGCACGACGGCTCGGAGGCGGTCGACCTGGCGGTGTCGACCGACGCCGAGGTGGTGCTGATGGACGTCGGCCTGCCGACCGTCGACGGCTTCGAGGCGTCGCGTCGGCTGCGCGAGCTGAAGCACGCGGCGAAGGTGATCGCGCTCACCGGCCGGCTCGACGCGCAGGTGCGGGCCGAGGCCGAGGCGGCCGGAATGGTCGGCTCGCTCACCAAGGATCACGTCTACGACACCGTCGTCCCGGCGATCCTCGCCGCCAGCGGCCGCTGAGCGACTTCGTCGGCGAACTGCTGCGCGAGGCCGAGCCGCAGCTGGTGGCGCAGCTCGAGCATCCGTTCGTGCGCGCGCTGGCCGACGGGTCGCTCGACGAGGAGCGCTTCGCCTCCTACGTCGGCCAGGACTACGCGTTCCTCGCCGACTACGGCCGCGCCCTGCGGCGGGCGGCAGCGCTCGCGCCGACGGCGGAGGCCCGCGAGCGGCTCGAGACGGTCGCCGGCGACGCCGCCGAGTCGGAGCTCGAGCTGCACCGCGGCTACGCCGCCGGGCACGGGCTCGACCTCGACGCCGTCGAGCCGTTGCCGACGACCCGCGCCTACGGCTCGTACCTCTGCGCGCAGGAGTCGTTCCCGGTGCTGGTGGCGGCGCTCTTGCCGTGCATGTGGGGCTACGCCGAGCTGGGGCGGCGGCTGGCGGAGCTGCCGACGGCGCCGCGGTTCGCGCGCTGGCTGGAGACGTACGCCGACCCGGAGTTCGCGCGCGTCGCCGGCTGGTGCGTCGAGCTCGCGCGGGCGTGCGCCGCCGACGAGGCGGTGCGGCCGGCGATGCGGCAGGCGTTCGAGACGAGCCTGCGCTTCGAGACGGCGTTCTGGGACGCCGCCTGGGCGCGCAAGAGCTAGACTCGGAGGCGATACCGGGGAGTCCCGTGGCGACGGGGCTGAGACCGCGCTTCCTTGCGCGATACCCGCGAACCTGATCCGGATCATGCCGGCGAAGGGAGGCAGCGCTGCAGGGCGCGATCGAGACGGCAACCGAGACGAGCGTCGAGAGCCCCACGGCGGCGGAGCTGATCGCCGTGCGGAAGCGCTTCGGCGAGCTGCTCGTGCTCGACGGCGTCGACCTGCGCGTCGGCCGCGGCGAGCGCGTGGCGCTGCTCGGGCCCAGCGGGTGCGGCAAGTCGACGCTGCTCGGGATCGTGGCCGGGCTCGACGAGGCCGACGGCGGCGCGGTGTCGGCCGGCGGCGCGACGGGCGCGCGGGCGCGGCTCGCGCAGTGCGCGCTGATGCCGCAGCGCGACCTCCTGCTGCCGTGGCGCAGCGCCCTCGACAACGCCTGTCTGGCGCTCGAGAACCAGGGGCGCTCGCAGGCGGAGGCGCGAGAGCTCGCGCGGCCTCTCCTCGCCGATCTCGGGCTGGCGGAGTTCGAGCGCGCGCGGCCGTCGGAGCTGTCGGGCGGCATGCGCCAGCGCGTCGCCTTCGCGCGCACGCTGCTCGCGGGCAAGGAGCTGCTGCTGCTCGACGAGCCGTTCGGCGCCCTCGACTCGCTCACGCGGGCGTCGCTGCAGGAGTGGCTGCGCCGCGCCCTCGAGCGGGAGCGGCGGACGGTGTTGCTCGTCACCCACGACGTGGAGGAGGCGCTGCTGCTGGCCGATCGCGTCGTCGTCCTCTCCCCGCGCCCGGGGCGCGTCGTCGCCGAGATCCCCGTGGAGCTGCCGCGAGACGCGTGTCCGCGACGCGAGCTGATCCTCTCGGCGGAGTTCCTGGAGTTGCGCGAGCGCGCGCTGGAGGCGGTCGAGGGATGACGCGCCCGCGCAGGATCGCGCCGGCGCTGCTGCTGCTCGCCGCCACGGTGGGCGTCTGGCAGCTGGTGGTGCGGGCGACCGGCACGCCGTCGTGGCTGTGGCCCGCGCCCTCGGCGGTGGCGCGCGCGTTCGCCGACGACGACGGGCTGCTCGCCCGCAACGGCTGGGTGACGCTGCGCGAGATGCTGCTCGGCTTCGGCGTCGCGGTGGCGGTGGGCGTCGGGCTCGCGTGCGCGCTGCACTTCTCGACGGCGCTGCGCCGCGCCGTCTACCCGATCCTCGTCGCCTCGCAGACGGTGCCGGTCGTGGTGCTGGCGCCGATCCTGGTCGTCGCCTTCGGCTACGGGCTGCTGCCGAAGCTGGCGATCGTCGCGCTCGTCTGCTTCTTCCCCATCGTGGTCGGGATGAGCGACGGGCTGCGCTCGGCCGACCGCCAGTACCGGCGGCTGATGCTGACCCTCGACGCCGGCCGGGTCGACCTCTTCCGCCGCGTCGAGCTGCCCGCGTCGCTGCCGTCGCTCTTCTCCGGGCTGCGGATCGCGGCGGCCTACGCGGCGATCGGCGCCGTGTTCGGCGAATGGGCGGGCGCCGGCTCCGGGCTCGGCTACGTGATGCAGCAGGCGGCGCCGGCGCTCGCGACCGCCCGAATCTTCGCGTCGGTGCTGATCCTCACCGCGATGGCGCTGGCGCTGTTCGTCCTGGTCACCGCCCTCGAGCGGGTCGTCGTGCCCTGGAGCCGCGATGCGGCGGCGTAGCCTCCTCGCCCTGCTCGTGCTGCCGCTCGCGCTCGTCGCGTCCGGCTGCGGCGACGCGGCCGCGAAGGGGCCGTCGCACCTCGACCTGACCCTCGACTGGACGCCGAACCCCGACCACGTGGCGCTCTTCGAGGCGGAGCAGCGCGGCTACTTCGCGGACGAGAACCTGAAGGTGACGCTGCGGGCGCCGGCCGACGCGACGACGCCGCTGAAGCTCGTCGCGACCGGCCGCAGCGACCTCGCGGTGTCGTACGAGCCCGAGGTGCTGCTCGCGGCCGCGCAGGGCCTGCCGGTGCAGGCGGTCGCCGCGATCGTGCCGCAGCCGCTCGACTCGCTGATCTCGAAGCGGCCGCTCGCGAGCCTGCGGGGCGCGTCGGTCGGCATCACCGGCCTGCCCAGCGACGAGGCGTTCCTGACGACGATCCTGGCCCACCAGCACGTCCCGGCGAGCAGCGTCCACGTCGTCCACGTCGGCTACAACCTGCTGCCGGCGCTGCTCTCGGGGAAGGTCGACGCGATCGTCGGCGGCTACCGCAACGTCGAGGGGATCCAGCTCGCCCAGCAGGGCGTGCACCCGACGATCGTGCCGGCGGACGCACTCGGGGTCCCGAGCTACGACGAGCTGGTGCTGGTGGCGAGCCGCTCGCGGCTGGCGAAGAGCGCCGACTACCGCCGCGAGGTGCGGGCGGCGGTGCGCGCGATCGCCCGCGGCGACCGCGCGGCGCGCACGCCCGCCTCCGCGCTCGCCGTCACGCGCAAGGCGACCTCCTCCCCGCTGCCGTTCCTGCGGCGCAGCGTCCCCGCCACGGTCGCGCTGCTCGGCGACGCGCCGTGCCTGACCGTCGCCGCCTGGCGGCGCTACGCCGACTGGATGCGCGGGCATCGGCTGCTGAAGAATCCCGTCGCCGTGACGCAGGCCGTGACCCAGGCGTACCTGCCGGCCCGCTGCGGCTGACTACCCTGCGGGCCGTGGGCTCGGAGCGCCGCATCGTCGTCACCGGTCTCGGCCTGGTCAGCCCGCTCGGTCTCGACGTCGAGAGCTCGTGGGAGGCGCTCGTCGCGGGCCGCTCCGGCGCGGCGCCGATCACGCTCTTCGACGCGGCCGGCTTCCCGACCCGGTTCGCGTGCGAGGTGAAGGAGTTCGACCCGGCCGGCGTCGTCGACCGCAAGGCGGCGCGCCGGATGGACCGCTGCACGCTCCTCGCGCTGGCCGCGGCGCGGCAGGCCGAGGCAGACTCCGGGCTCGACGTCGCCTCCGTCGCGGAGCGCACCGGCACCGCCGTCGCCACCGCGATCGGCGGCCTACGCTCGCTCGAGGACTGCGTGCTCGAGCTCGCCGCGCGCGGCCCCGAGCGCGTCAGCCCGTTCTCGGTGGTGCAGATGATCCCGAACCTGTCCGCCGGCTGGGTGTCGATCGAGCTGGGCACGCGCGGGCCGCTGCTCTCGGAGTCGACGGCCTGCGCCGCGTCGAACATGGCGATCGGCGACGCGGTGGACGCGATCCGGCTGGGCCGCGCGGACGTGATGTTCTGCGGCGGCGCCGAGGCGCCGGTGACGCCCGTCGGGATCGCCGGCTTCGGCGCGATGCGAGCCCTCTCGCGGCGAAACGACGATCCCGAGGCTGCGTCACGGCCGTTCGACGCGGAGCGCGACGGTTTCGTGATGGGCGAGGCGGCGGCGATCCTCGTGCTGGAGGAGCTCGAGCACGCGCGGGCGCGCGGCGCGCATGTGTACGCGGAGATCGCCGGCTACGGCGTCTCGTCCGACGCGAACCACGTCTCCGACCCCGACCCGACCGGGGCGAACCCGGCGCGTGCGGTGCGGATGGCGCTCGCCGACGCGGGGGCGACGGCCGACGAGGTCGGCTACGTCAACGCGCACGGCACGTCGACGCCGGCGGGCGACGCCGGCGAGACGCGCGTGCTGAAGCTCGCGCTGGGCGAGGAGCAGGCCCGGCGCACGCCGGTCTCGTCGACGAAGGGCGCGACCGGCCATCCGCTCGGAGCGGCCGGCGCGGTCGAGGCGGTGTTCACCGTGCTGGCGCTCGAGCGCGGGATCCTGCCGCCGACGATCAACCAGGAGATGCCCGACCCGGAGTGCGACCTCGACTACGTGCCGAACGAGGCGCGGCGGGTTCAGGTCGAGCTGGCGCTCTCGAACGCGTTCGGCTTCGGCGGCCACAACAGCTGCGTCGCCTTCCGCCGCTTCGCCGGGTAGACCGGCCAACGGCTCGGCCTTCCGAGTCGCGTCTCTTCAGGCCACCTGTGGATCGGGGTCAGACCCGGGTCTGACCCCGGTTTGTGGCCGAAGCGAAACGATTGTGTGCCGACTCGCGCACGGGGTCCGCTCGTTGCGGGAAGAACGTGCGCGGACGGAGTCGAGCCGCTCAGCTCTGGTCGCCGGTCGCGCGCTCGACCGCGTCGACGAGGGTGCGCCCCCGGAACGGCTTCAGCACGTAGTCGATCGAGCCGAGGCCGTGCACGCGCTCCAGCCGCGACTCGTTGACGTACACCGACGTCAGCACGACCCGGGCGGTCGGGTGGGCGAGGCGGATCTGCTCGGCGGCGGCGATGCCGTCGAGTCCCGGCATGTTCACGTCGAGTACGGCGACGTCCGGGCGCAGATCGTCGTACAGGCGCACGGCGTCCTCGCCGGCGCCGGCCTGGCCGACGACGACATGCCCCGCCTGCTCGAGCATCTCGACCATCACCTTCCGCACGATGGCGGCATCGTCTGCGATCAGCACGCGCACGTTCTCCCCTCCCACCCCGTGCATCGACCGCCGGGCGCCGCGCGTGAGCGGCGCGGGCGGAAATCACCCGAAACGGTGACCCTGCGCGTCAGGACGCCCGGGCGACCCGCCGTTCGCGCCAGCGGCGCTCGAACGCGACGACGCCCTGGGCGACGCGCCGGTCGTGGCCGCTGCGCCGGTCGTCGCCGCGCCAGTCCGGGCCCGGCTCGCGCTCGTGCTGCCCCGGCCGGGGCAGCCGCAGCAGCACGTAGCGGCCGCGGAGCGCGGTAACGAGCGTGGCCCCCGCCATCCGCGCGAACGCCTCGTGGCCCGGCAGCACGAAGAACCGTCCCTGGCGCCGCCGGATCGCCGCGAAGGCGGCGCGGCTCATCGGCACGACGCCGGTGCACGAGACCGACGGGCACTCGCAGCGGAAGCGCACTGGGTCGCGCATCGCCTTCAGGAGGAGCGCCTGGTTCTCCGCCATCCGCCGAACGGTGCAATCCACCCGTTCCATGGCCCCGAGCGGTTCGCCGCCCGCGCCGCGATCCCTTCTCTCCGAGCTCAGCCGATGCCGCTGCGCCCGCCGGTGCGGACAGGCCGGCCGCCCCGCCAGTCGAGCTCGAACAGATAGCGCGAGTTCGACAGCGCCGGCAGGAAGGCGACGACGCGGTTCGTCGCGGCCGAGACGACGTCGCCGTCGTCGGCGACCCACAGGTAGCGGCCGTCGAGCCCGTACTGCAGCCAGCCGGCCCGGCCGCAGTCGCCACCGCACGGGCGTTCCCTCCCCGCCATCGACGGGACGAGGCGCACGTCCGCGATCCGGCGCGGGCGGCGCTGCGGCAGGCCGGCGACGTCGAAGACGTGCACGTAGCCGTTCGGCACGTCGATCACCGCGAGCCGGCGGCCGTCCGGCGTCAGCGCGATGCCGTGGCTCGGGGTGCCGAGCGAGCGGCCCGGCGGGAACGGGATCGGCACCGTGAACAGCACGCGGCCGGTGCGCAGGCTCGAGACCTGGAAGCCGAGGAACCCGGTCGCGGTCGTGTACGCGAGCTGCCGCCGCTGGTCGATCGTGAACGGCCGCACACCGGGCCGCAGCGGCCCCACCCGCTCGAGCACGCGGTCGGTGCGGGTCGAGGCGACGACGAGCCAGCGCGAGTTGCGCGGCCCCAGGTACACGCGCCGGCCGTTGCTCGAGACGATCGTGTTGTGCGGCCCCGGCGCCGCGTGGATCTCGTGCCGCACCTCGCCCGTGCGCGCCGCGACGACGTACCAGACGTCGTCCATCGTCCGCTCGCCCTCGGGCACGTACAGCGTCCGTCCGTCGGGCGAGATCGCGAGGCTGTCCGTGCCGGTCGGGAAGACGCGCCGCCAGAGAACGCGGTTGCGGAGCAGGTCGTACGCGACGAGCCCGCCGACGCCGCTCGAGCCGCCGTTCCCGCCGACGCTCGCGTAGAGCCTGGCCGTGCCGGGGTCGACCGCCACGCCGCGGAGCGAGTGGAGCGCCGGCACCCGCACGCGCTCGATCAGGCGGAAGGGCGGCGCCGCCTCGAACACGTCGAGCTCGCGGTCGGGGACGACGTACTCGTAGCGGTGCGCGCCCGGCGCGCCGGGCGCCTCCGCCGAGCGGAAGAGCACCCGCGCCGGCGGCCCGTTCGCCGCCCGCTGCGGCCAGAATGGCGCCCGCGGCGGCCCACCGCGCCCGCCGCAGCCCGCGAGCGCGAGCAGCAGCGCGAGCGCGGGCACCGTGCGGATCATCGCGGCGGGACGATCGAGATCGGCTCGTCGAACCGCGAGAAGCGGTCGAGCATGAAATGCGAGACGCCGATCATCCGCACCGTCCGCGGCAACGACGTCTGCGGATCCACGACGACTCGGAACCACGCGCGCGTCTCCGGGTCGAAGAAGGTGACCGTGTGCGGCGCGACGACGTGCGCGTCGATCGCCCGACGCCACGGCGGGTGCATGACGCGAACGCGCTGCTGCGGCGAGCGGGCCCAGCGACCGGTCGGCGACGGACGATCCCAGCGGCGGGCGCCGATCACGACGGCCTGCGAGCCGCCCTCGTTCGCGTAGCTGAGCCGATCGGGGGCCACGAACAGGAAGCGCGTGACGAGCGGCGGGGCCGCGCTCGAGGCGAGGCGCTGCACGAGGGCGACGCTGCGCAGCCGCCCGTACGCCCGGGTGATCCTCGTCACCAGTGCCGCGCCCGGCGGGGCCGAAGCGGGAACGTCGAAGCGGAAGCTCCGGCCGCCCACGTCGACGACCACGGGGCCATCCCCCGCCCTGGCGCGGTAGCACCCGGCGCCGCACGAGTCCGCCGTCCGTCCGTCGATCCGCACCGTCAGCCCGTTCACCCCGTTTCCCTGCGGACCGACCACCGACACCGTGGCGGTCTCGCCGACGCGGCCGAGGGCGAGGTCGCGACCGCCCCACTGCCGCGCGTCCACGACGGCGCCCGGCGGGGGCGTCACCACGGCGGCCTGCATCTGCGGCAGCGGCAGGCTGCCGGAACCGCCGCCGCCGCAGCCGGCGGCCGCCACGACCGCGGCGAGCGGCGCGAGCGCGGCGAGGTCACGCAGCCGGCGCATACGCCACCACCTCGGGACGCTGGATGCGCGGCCGCGGGTACGTGGCCGCGGCCGGGAGCACGAGCAGGCGGCCGGCGACGGCCGGGCACGCGTTGACGGCCGACGGCGCGGTCGCCCGCCAGAGCACCTTGCCGCTCGACGCCTCGAGCGCCAGGACACCGCCGGCGTAGGTCGAGGTGAAGACGACGTCGTTCGAGACGGTGGCGCAGCCGAAGTCGGGCGACCCGAGCCGGCGCGTCCAGAGCCGCCGCCCCGTCCTCAGGTCGAGCGCGACCAGCGCGCCGCGGCCGGCGGCGTAGTCGGTCGTCAGGAACTTCGTCTCCGAGGTGCCGAGGCTGCTCTCGGGGAAGCAGAGATCGACCACCGGCACGAAGACGCGCCCGTCCGCGACGGCGAGCGGCGTCTCGATCCCGCCCAGCAGCCCGGGGCAGACCGACACGGGGCGTGCCGGCAGCGGGCCGCGGTCGTTCCGATGCAGGCCGACGGCCGTGCTCCAGGCGCGCCGGTGCGACGAGCGCTCCCACGCGACGACGCGGCCTGCCTTGCCTGCGCCGACCACCAGCCCTCCGGCGAGCACGGGCGGATCCTGGAAGTCGTGGTCGCGCACGTCGTGAGGCGTCACCTGCGCCGCCCAGAGCAAACGCCCGGTCGCGGCGTCGAGCTCGAGGAGGGAGTCCGTCCAGCGTACGGGGCCCGGGTACGCGCCGCCGTTCGGCAGCGCCCTGGTGCCGCCCCACGGGTCGGGATTGGCCGTCCCGACCCACACGTGCCCGGCGGCGTCGACCGTCGGCGTCCCCCACGCGCCGCCGCCGCTCGCGACGCGCGGGAAGCGCCACGGCTCGGCGATCGTGTCGAAGCGCCAGCGGACGCGCCCCGTGCCGGCGTCGAGGCCGACGATCGTCCCGCGTCCGCCGGGGAACGGGCCCGTCGTGCTCGTCACGACGACACCGCGCGCCACCGCGGGCGCGATCGTGATCGGCTCGCGCGTCGTGGTGAGCCGGCGCAGCCACAGGACCCTGCCGGAGCGCGCGTCGAGGGCGAACGTGGAGACGTCGGTGTTGCCGAAGAGGCGGCCGTCCGCGAAGGCGACGCCGTTCGGGCCGCCGTCGACCCGGTCGAAGCGCCGCTCCCAGACGAGGCGGCCGGTCTGCCGGTCGAGCGCGTAGACGTTGCTGCGCAGGTCCTGCACGTAGACGCGCCGCCCCACGATCAGGGGCGTCGCCGAGGCGAGGCCCGAGAAGGTCGTGGGCCCCCGGAGACGGAACCGCCAGAGCACGCGCAGGCGCGTCACGTTCGCGGCGTCGATGGCGCCGTGCCCGGCGCGCGTGCCGGCGAGGTCGCCGTTCGGCGCGGGCCAGTCGGAGGGTGGCGCGGCGGACGTCGAGCCGCCGCAGACGGAGAGCGCGACCGACGCGACGGTCAGCGCCAGGGCGCCCGCGGGTCGCGAGACGTGGAGCCGGCTCAGCGGAGGACGCTGAAGACGCCGTGCATCGACTTCGTCCCGTTCAGCGTCACCCGGTACTTGTAGCGGCCGAAGTCCTCGAAGTTCACCGGCACCTCCTGCGTCTTCCCGTGCCGCAGCACCTCGCTCTTCATGTCGCCGATCTTGAAGACGTGGGGCTTCTTGCCCGCGTTGCGGATGACGAAGGCGACGACGTTGACGCCGTGCGAGACCTTGTGGTTGAGCGTCACGCGCGTGTCGCGGATCGTGACGTGGACAACGGCGTACGTGCCCGGCAACCCGGTCGTCGCGGGCCGGTTCGCCGCCGAGACCGCGCCGCCCGCGGCCGCCGCCACGAGGGCGGCGGTCGCGACGGCGAGAGCCGGCTTCCGGAAGGAGCGCGGGGGCCTCATGGAATCCCCTACTTGACGATGAACGTTCCGAGCATGCCCTCTTCGGCGTGCTCGCCGACGGTGCACTCGTACGTGTAGTGGCCCTTCTTCTTGAACGTGAGCGTCAGCGACGCCGTCTTGTGCGGCAGGATCAGCTTCGTCCCCTTGTTGATGCCGGAGAGGACGACGAAGTTGTGCGGCTCCTTGCCGACGTTCGTGACCTTGAAGGTGACCTTCCCGGGCTTCGTGATCGACTTCTTCGAGAGGACGAACTTGAACTCGGACGCCTTCACGGTGACGACGGTCGGCTTGACCACGGCGTGCTTGCGCTTGGCCGCGGTGAAGGTGCCGCTGGCCGCGAGCGCGGAGCCGGCGGCGACGCCGAGCACGGCGAGCGCGAGAAAACCTGCAAGGGCGATGCGAATGCGAGACACCTGCGAGACTCCTCCTAGATAGTTACATCCTGCAAACAAACCGCACGGTAGCACGGCCGCTGGTGGCCGGGGCCTCTCGGAGGCCCCGGCCACCACGGCTTTACCGCGGTTTTACAGAGCTGCCGCTCTAGCTCGGCAGCGCGAACACGTACACGGCGTCGCCGTGGCCCGCCGCGCCCTTGGTCGAGCCGAGGACGCTGCCGCCGTCGACGATCGCGACGTACTGCTTCCCGTTCACGGTGTACGTGATCGGGGGTGCGTCGGCTCCGTTGAGGAGCTTCTGCTTCCACAGCTCCTTGCCGGTGGCGGCGTCGAACGCGTGGAAGTTGCCGTCGAGCGTGCCCAGGAAGAGCAGCCCGCCGGCCGTCGTCGTCGTGCCGCCGTAGCAGGTACCTGCCTTCGTCGTGTCGTTCTGCCACATGATCTGGTTCGTCGTCGCGTCGACGGCCGAGATCGTGCCGCCGAAGCTGACGAGCTTGCCGAAGCCGACGTTGGTGTAGCCCTCACCGCCGACGTACGGCTTGCGCAGGGCGTTCGGCACCGCGCCGAGCGCCATTTCCGTCTTGGTCTCGCAGGCGTACAGCGCGTGCGTGTCCGGGTCGTAGCTGATCGGCGGCCAGTTGTTGCCGCCCAGCGCCGTCGGAGCGAACGCGGCGTACGTCTTCTGGTTGTACGGCGTGAAGATGCAGCCGATCTTGTACGGCGTGCCCGCCGGCGAGTCGCCCTTGAAGTCCTGCGGGCGAGCGCACTGCGGAACGAGCGACTTCGACTGCACGTACGGCTGCGTCTTCCAGGTGTGCTGGAAGGCGTCCTGCGGCACCTTCTTCTCCACGATGTTGCCCGGGATCAGCGGCTGGCCGTTGTCGCGGTTCAGCTCGTAGACCCAGCCCGTCTTGCAGGCCTCGGCGACGCCGTGCTTGATCACCGGGCCGATCGCGACGTCGAACTGCACCGTCGGCGACGGGCAGTCGTAGTCCCAGATGTCGTGATGCACGACCTGGTAGTGCCACTTGTAGGTCCCGGTCGTCGCGTCGAGCGCCACGAAGGACGACGTGAAGAAGTCCTTGCCCGGGCCGCGCCCGCTCCACAGGTCGGCGTTGCCGGTCGTGAAGATGAGCGTGTTCGTCTTCGGGTCGATCGACGGGTTGTTCCAGATCGTCCCGCCGCCGTGCATCCACTCGAGGTTGTTCGGCCACGTGCCGAACCCGTTCTCGCCCGGCGCCGGGATGGTGTAGAAGCGCCACACGCGGTTGCCCGTGTTGGCGTCGTACGCGGTCTCCGAGCCACGGCCGCCGAACTCGGCGCCCGAGACGCCGACGTAGACCATGCCGTTGTAGTAGGTCGGCGACATCGTCATCGTCTGGCCGTCCTGCCACATGACGTTCTTCGTCTGCCAGACGACCTTGCCGGTGGTCTGGTCGAGAGCCGTCAGGTTGCCGTCGAGCTGCGCGACGAAGACCTTGCCGTCGCCGATCGCGACGCCGCGGGCGTCCCACCCGCAGCAGACGGTCGCGTTCGCCTGGTTGGTGTGCGACAGGTACGTCCACAGGTGCTGGCCCGTGGTCGCGTCCAGCGCGAAGACGTCGTCGTTCCCCGTGACGACGTACATGACGCCGTTGTAGACGACCGGCGAGTCTTCCGCCGAGTACTTCTTGTCCGCCCCCGAGCCGTCGAGGTGGGTCATCCAGGCCTGCGCGAGACCCGAGACGTTCGAGGTGTTGATCTGGTTCAGCGACGAGTAACGCTGATTCGCGATGTTGCCGCCCGTGTTGATCCAGTCGCCGTTCGGGACCGCGGCCAGCTGGTCCGGCGTCCATGCCGGCGCAGGTGTGATCGCGGTGGCGACCGAATGAGCGGACGACTGGGCTGCCGCTGCGACCGCAGCGACGAGCGCGGCGGTCGCTACAAGCACGACCAACCTGCCGAGACGCATTCGTATACCCCCTGGTCGAAGACCGTACAGCCGACGACGCCGGCCAGGGCCGTACTCAATCACCAACTAATTGCCCGCGCAACCGGTACCCGACGCAACGATCTATCATCGGTGGAGGTGATGACGCGCGCGCTTCGTGGCAGCGGTCTGGTGGGGCTCCTCGCGGCCACGCTGCTCGTCGTCGCCGCGGGCGCGCACGCGGCGACGGGCGACTGGCGCGGCTTCGGGCGCACGCCCGACCAGAACCGGCACTCGCCGCTGACGCAGGTCACGCCGGCGAACGTCGCGCAGCTGCAGCGCGACTACACGGTCGACTTCCGCGCCATCGACGCCACGATCAAGAACGGCGAGCAGTCGTACCCCCTCGAGATCGGGGGCGTGCTCTACCTGACGACGAACGACGACAACGTCTGGGCGGTGAAGGCGACGACCGGCAAGGTGCTCTGGCGCTTCCAGCCGCCGAACATCGCACTCTTCAAGAACTTCGGCATCGTCGCGAACCGCGGCGTCGCGTACTGCGACGGCAAGCTCTTCCTGACGACGCTCGACATGCACATCGACGCGCTCTCGCCGCGCGACGGTCACCTGATCAGGAGCGTCCCCATCGCGGCGGCCGTGCCCGGCGCGGCCTCGAACCTCGGCTACTCCGAGACGAGCGCGCCCGTGTGCGCCGACCACGTTCTCGTCGTGGGCGCCGCCGGCTCCGAGTACGGCGTCCGCGGCTTCGTGATGGGCTACCACACCGACCTGACCCCCGCCTGGGCGAATCCGTACTGGACGATCCCGCCCGAGCAGACCGAGTGGCGGAAGAAGGGCCGCCTCGTCGGCGGCGGCGTCAACTGGACGCCGCAGACGATCGACACCTCGACCGGCACGCTCTACTTCGGCACCGGCTCGGCGACCCCGCTCTACTACCCGGCGCTGCGCCCCGGCTCCAATCCGCGCACCGACTCGCTGATCGCACTCGACCTGCACACCGGCCGCCAGAAGTGGTGGCAGCAGCAGATGGGGCTGAACGAGTGGTCGTACGACACCGCCCAGCCGCCGCTCGTCTACGACGCGCGCATCGGCGGGCACGTGCGCCGGGTCGTCTCGGTGGCGACGATGGAGGGCGTCTGGTTCGCCTACGACGCGAAGACGGGCCAACCGCTCTACCAGCGGGTGAAGGTGATCGACCACGTCGAGCACCCGCCGCTGCGGCCCGGCCAGCCGGTCGTCGTCTACCCGTCCTCCCTCGGCGGCGTCAACTACTCCCCCGCCTCCTACGACCCGGCGACCGGCTACGTGATCAACGCCGCCGCCGAGACCGCGGCGGTCGAGGAGCAGACGACGCTCACCCCGACCCAGCTTGCGCGGAAGCTCGTCGGCGACGTGTTCCTCGGGCTCGAGAACGGCAACTTCGGGACGATGCTCCCCGGCTGGCACGACCACGGCTCGATCAGCGCGATCGACGTCGCCACCGGGCGCCGCGTCTGGAAGATCGGCACGCCCGAGCCCGAGCGCGGCGGCGTCACCACGACCGCCTCCGGCCTCGGCTTCGCCGGAGGCGGCGATGGCCTGCTGCGGGCGTTCGCCACGAAGACGGGCAAGGTGCTCTGGACGTTCGACACGGGCGCGCCGATCGCCGCGGGGCCGACCCTCTTCTCCGTCGGCGGTCACGAGTACGTGGCGATCACCGTCGGCGGCACGCCCACCTCCTCGAACGGCGGCGTCGCCGCGAAGCTGATGGTCTTCTCGCTCGGCGGGACGACGCACGCCCGCCGCATCGTGTCGGCCCCGGCGCCGGTGACGGCCCGGCCCGCGCAGCCGGCGCGGCGGCCCCTCGCCGCCCGGGGCGCGACGGCCGCGCCGGGGCCCGCGCGGATCGCGCTCGACACGCAGCGGATCACGGTGCGGGGCTGGACGCCCGCGTCGAACGACACCGTCGCCGTCGGCGGCCGGCTGCTCCTGCGGGGCAAGCCGGTCGCGGGCGCCCGCATCCGCGTCGACTCCTATGTCCTCCCGGGCTCGACCGGCCGCGACGGGCGGTTCTCGTACCCGGCCGACTTCACGCTGCCTCGCCGGCACCTCGTGTCGGTCGCCGCCGCCTCCTCCGCCCGGGTCGGCGGCAGGCCGCTCACCGGCGCGGAGCGGAACGCCGTCCTGCGTGCGAAGGGCTCGTTCGCCGTGGCGTACGCCGTCTCGCGACTGCACGCCCGTGTCGGCGCCGGCGGGAAGGTGATCGTCACGGGCCGCCTCGCGAACACGACCGGCGTCGCGCCGCCGCCCGTCGTCCTCTACACGTATCGCCTCACCGGGCGGATCACCGACGCGGCCGGCAGGCCGGTGGCGGGCGCCTTCGTCGTCACGCGCACGCAGGACCGCAACTTCTGGACGTTCTCACAGCCGTCCGACGCGAACGGCGAGTACCGCTCCTACTACACGGCCTCCGACCAGGCCGGCAAGGACCCGGTGCCGCTGAACATGCAGGTGACGCTCGGCAAGGTCGCCTACGGCGCGCCGCTCGGCGTGACGGTGAGCTTCAAGGCGCTGCGCAGCGCGAGCGTCGACTTCAAGCTGCCGGCGAGCCCCGACGGCAACCTCGTCCCCTCGTCGCCGTCGACCGCGCCCGGCGCGATCTACGAGGGGCTGCTCGTCGGCTTCCAGGGGCCGCGCGGCGTGATCGTCCCGGTCGGCGGCAACTGGCCCGACCGGCAGGGGAACTTCCGCGTCGTGCTGCCGCCGTCCGCCCGCGGCAAGCGGGTCGGCCTCTTCGAGGACACGCGGCAGGTGTTCGCGACGACCGCCGCCCCCGGCGCGCCCGTCGTCGCCGGCGCCTGGCCGCACGGCCTCGCGCAGGACGTCCCGCAGCGGCTCGTCTCGATCCAGCTGCCCCGCTGACGGGACCCACTACGATCGACCGGGTGAACCAGGAGGGGGACCCCGACGCGGTCGAGCGTGCCGTGGCCGTCGGTGTCCGGCTCGTCGAGAACGTCGAGACGGTCGTGCTGGGCAAGCCGGAGGCGGTGCGCCTCGTCGTCGCCGCGCTCGCCTGCGGCGGGCACGTGCTGCTGGAGGACGTGCCCGGGACGGCGAAGACCGTGCTCGCGCGCGCGCTCGGCGGCAGCATCGAGGGCGCGACGGTGAGCCGCATCCAGTGCACGCCCGACCTGCAGCCCACCGACGTGACGGGCCTCTCGATCTGGGACCCGCGCGAGCGCGCCTTCGAGTTCCAGGCGGGGCCGGTGTTCGCGAACGTGCTGCTGGTCGACGAGATCAACCGCGCCCTGCCGAAGGCGCAGTCGGCGCTGCTCGAGGCGATGGCCGAGCGGCAGGTGACCGTCGACGGGGCCACGCGCACGCTCCCCGCCCCGTTCTTCCTGATCGCGACCGAGAACCCGATCGAGCAGGAGGGCACGTTCCCGCTGCCGGAGGCCCAGCTCGACCGGTTCCTGCTGCGCACCTCGCTCGGCTACCCGGACGCCGACGACGAGCTGCGCATCCTCGACGACCAGCTGCACGGCCACCCGCTCACGCGCCTCCGTCCGGTGGTCGGCATCGGCGAGATCGACCAGCTGACGGCGGCCGTCGAGGAGGTGTACGTCGACCGGCTGCTGAAGCGCTGGATCGTCGACCTCGTCCGCGCCACGCGGACGCTCGACCTGGTGCAGGTGGGCGCGTCGGTGCGCGGCAGCCTCGCGCTCGAGCGCACCGCCCGCGCCTGGGCGCTGCTGCACGGCCGGAGCTTCGTCGCGCCCGAGGACGTGGAGCAGCTGTTCGTGCCGGTGATCGCCCACCGGCTCGTGCTCGACCCGACCGTGCTGATCGACGACGACGCCACCGGCGCCGAGCTCGGCCGCCGGGTCTTCGACGCGTGCCTGGAGCGGGCGCCTCGGCCGCAGCCCGACTGGAACGCGGAGGCGCGCGGCCGCATCGCATGACCGGCGCGCGCCGGCCCCGGCCGTTCGAGCTCGTGCCGCGGCGCCGCTTCGTCGGCGCGCCGTTCGGCCGCCGCCGCAGCGCGCGGCGCGGCCAGGGCGACGAGGTCGCCGGCACGCGGCCGTACCGGCCGGGCGACCTGCCGGCGCACATCCACTGGCCGGCGTCGGCGCGGCTCTCCTCCGCACGCGGCACCGACGAGTTCGTCGTCCGCGAGTTCTATGCCGACGAGGCGCCGCGGGTCGCGATCGCCTGCGACCGCCGCCCGGCGATGGCGATCGGCGGCGCGCCGCACCGGCTCGACAAGCGGGCGGCCGTGCGGGCGTGCGCGGAGCTGATCGCCGCGAGCGCCGCCGCCGAGCTCGCCGACCTCGCCTGGGCCGACGGCGCCTCGGCCCGGCCGGTCCGGGTGCGCGGCCCCGTGGCGTCCCGCCTGGACGGGGCGTTCACGGGCAGCGAGCGCTCGCTGCAGCTCGCGCTCGATGCGCTCGGCCGGCACGCCGCCCACCTGCCCGCGGGCAGCTTCGTGTTCGCGATCTCGGACTTCCTCGCGCCCGTCCGTCCCGCGACGTGGCTCCGCTGCCGCTCGCTCGGCTGGGACGTCGTGCCGGTGATCGTCCAGGACCCGGTGTGGGAGCGCTCGTTCCCGGCCGTGGGCGGCGTGGCGCTGCCGCTCGCCGACGCCGACGGCGGCCGCGTCGAGGAGGTGTGGATCGGCGAGCGCGAGGCCCGCAGGCGGGCCGCGGCGAACGAGGAGCGGCACGCCGCGCTCGTGCGCCGCTTCCGCCGCCTCGGCTTCGACCCGGTGCCGATCGACAGCGCCGACCCCGCCGCCGTCTCGCGGCGCTTCGGCGCCTGGGCGGAGCGGCGGCGCCTGTTGCGGGCCGGTCGGCCGTGAGACGGGCGGCCCTCGTCGCGCTCGCCGCGATGGCGCTCGCGCCGGCAGCCTCGGCGGAGACGGTGCGGGGCGCCGTCTCGCCGGCGACCGTGCGCTTCGGCGACCTTTTCCGCTACACGGTCGAGGTGCGCGCGCCGCGCGGCGCGGGCGACGTGCACGTCTTCGCCGGCAGCGGTGTCTTCGACCAGGTCGGCGCGCCGGCGACGACGCGCTCCACCGACGGCGGCCAGACGGTCGTCCGCGTCACGCAGACGCTCGCCTGCCTCGCGCGCGGGTGCGTGCCGGAGGGGAAGACCCGCCGCGTGGCGCTGACGGCGCCGCGCGCGTCCGTCGGCGGGCGGCTCGTGGCCGGCAGCGCGGTGACGGTCGACCTGGAGCCGCGCGTGCCCGCGGCCGCCGTCTCGGCCCCGGCGGCGCGCTACCGGCGGCAGACCGCCCTGCCGCCGGTCTCGTCCCGGCTGCCCTTCGACGCCGCGGCGGCCGCGGCCGTCGCCCTGGCCGTCGTGCTCGCCGCGGCCG
Source organism: Gaiellaceae bacterium (assembly GCA_036380895.1). Taxonomy (GTDB): domain Bacteria; phylum Actinomycetota; class Thermoleophilia; order Gaiellales; family Gaiellaceae; genus PALSA-600. Next base: position 163,189 of record DASVDV010000026.1, read on the forward strand.
CGGCGGCGCTCGTGGCGCTGGAGCTGCGCGGCCGCCGGAAGCGCGAGGCGGCGGTCGGGCGCGGCGGCCTCGAGCTGGCGCTGCGCCTGCTGCGGGAGTCCGCCTCCCGGCCGGTCCCCGACCGGCGCCGCGCCGCCGACTACGTCAGCCGCCTCGTCAGTCGCGACGTCACCGCGGAGCATGCGACACGCGTCGCCTGGTCGCGGCCCGAGCCCGACGTCACCGGCCTGGCCGACGAGGTCGAGCGCACCGGCGGGGGCGGGCGGTGAGGGCGATCGCCGTCGCCGACTTCCGCTCGTTCGCCGCCGCCGCGGCGCGCGGCCGCGCGCTGCGGCTGGGCGCGCTGGCGGCCGCCCTCGCCGCCGCGGCCGTCGGCTACGCCGCCGCCCCGCGCTCGACGACCCCGCCCGAGCCGCTGCTCGCGAAGGGCGCGTCGACGATCGTGGTCTGCGACCTGTCGGCCAGCATCTCGTGGGACACCTACGCGCGCATCGCGGCGACCCTCGACCGCCTGCGACGGAGCGGCGGCCGGGTGGGCCTGATCGTCTTCTCCGACACCGCCTACCAGACGCTCCCGCCCGGCACCCCGGCTGCGGAGCTCGCCTCCTTCGAGCGATTCTTCGTCGTGCGGCAGCCGGGGCAGCAGGGCTTCCAGCCGCAGCCGCCGCACAGCCCGTGGACGGACGCGTTCAGCTCCGGGACGAGGATTTCGACGGGGCTGCAGCTGGCGCTCGACGTGATCCGCGCCGGTCGCGTCCGGCACCCGCGGGTGGTGCTGATCAGCGACCTGGACGACGACGCGGGCGACCTGGAGAGCCTCACCAGCGTGGCGCTCGCCTACCGGCACCTCGGCGTGCCGATCTCGGTGGCGGCGCTGAACCCGTCGCCGCAGGACGCCGCGACGATGGCACGCCTGCTGCCGCGCGGCGGCGGGATCGTCGACATCCCGCTGACGACGCAGCCGCGGCAGGCGCCGCATGCCGGCCCGGCCTGGTGGCTCGTCGCCTGCGCCGGCGTGCTGGCGCTGGCGCTGGCGGCGGCGACCCTGGTCTCAACGAGACTACGGTGGTCGGTTTGAAAGGCACGCCGTGAGGCCGCTGCGCCTGGCGCTCGCAGCCCTCCTCGCAGTGGCGGCCGTGGCGGCGGCGCTGGCGGCGCACGACGTCCTCGCCTGGCGTGCGGCGCTCCACCACGGCGATCGCGTGCCCGAGGTGCGGTCGTGGCTGCCGGGCGACCCCGTCCCGTCGGCCCTGGGGTTGCACGACGACGTGCGGCTGCGGCGGGCGGTCCGCGCGTTCGACGCCGCGATCTCCACCTCCCGCGGCTTCGACGCCGGCGAGACACGCGACCGCGTCCGTTCGGCAGCCGAGGTGAAGCTCTCGAACGTGGCGGCCGGGCGCGACGCGGCGGCCGCCTCCCAGGCGGGCGACCTGCTCGGCGTGCTGGTCGCGCAGGGCGGAACGGTCACGGGCGGCGTCACGGCCGACGAGCGGGCGCAGGACGCGTTCGACGCCGCGATCCGGCGCGACTTCGCCAACGCCGATGCGAAGTACAACCTCGAGCTGCTGCTGCGCAGGACGAAGGCGACCTCGACCCGACACGGCGCCGGCACCGGCTCGGGCACGCGTGGCCGCGGCAACCGGGGCGCGGGCGCCGGCGCGCCGGGGCGGGGCTACTGATGCTGGCAACGCTGACGTTCGGCTCGCCGCTCGCGGCGCTCGCGGCGCTGGTCGCACTCGTCCCGCTCGCGGCCGGCGCCGTCGCGGCCCGGCGAGCCGCGCGTGCGGCCCGCGTGCTGCAGCTCGCCCCGGTGCCGGTCTGGCGCCTGCTCGGGCCGGCGCTCGCGGCGGCGCTCGCGTGCGCCTGCCTCGGCGTCGGCGCTGCGCGGCCGGCGCTGCGCGACAGCCACCGCCTCTCGGTGCGGGCGCGCTCGGAGGTGCTGTACGTGGTCGACGTCTCGCGCTCGATGGCCGCCTCGCACGGGCCGGCCGGCGAGACGCGCCTGGCGCAGGCGCGGCAGGTGGTGGCGTCCCTGCACGACGGCGCGGTCGACGTGCCGAGCGGGCTCGCCGGCATGACCGACCGCGTGCTTCCGTACCTCTTCCCCACCGCCCGCCGCGCCGTCTTCGAGGAGACGTTGCGGCGCTCGGTGCTGCTCGAGGCGCCGCCGCCGCAAGAGGTGGCGCCGGTCGCCACCTCGTTCGCGTCGCTCGGCGCGATCCCCGGCGGCGGCTTCTTCGACCGCGCCGCCCGGTGGCGTACCTGCGTCCTCGTCACCGACGGCGAGACGCAGCCGTACGACGCCGCGCCGGTCGCCGACGCGCTGGCCGGCGGGCGCGGCTGCCGGCTGGTCGTCGTCCGGGTCGGCGACGGCGCCGAGCGCGTGTACGGCCCCGACGGCGTGGCCGAGGCCGGCTACGCACCCGACCGGGCCGCGGGCGCGAGAGTCGACGCGCTCGCGGAGGCGGCGGGCGGCCGCGCGTTCACCGCGTCGAACGAGGCGGCGGCACGGGCCGCCGTGCGCGCCGATGCCGAGCGCGGGCCGGTCGTCCCCACGACCGTGGGCGCCTCGACCACCTCGCTCGCGCCGTGGCTCGCGCTGGCCGCGTTGATCGTCACAGGTTGCTTCGCCGCGCAACGACTTCTGCGCGCCGTCCCGCGCCGTACTGTTCTATAGTCGACGCCGTGACAGCGGGCGATCCGGAGGCTCTTCTCGAAGAGATCTCCGAGCTGTATGGGTTGGTTCTGCGGATCGCCCGGCGCGTGCCCTCCGACGACGAGCCGATGACGGCGACGCAACGGCTCGCCCTGATCGAGATCTGCGGCGCCGGCCCGATGCGCCTGCGGACGCTGGCGCGCTGCATGGAGACGACGTCGGCGACGGCCACGCGCGCGGTCGACGCCCTCGAGGCGGACGGGCTGGTCGAGCGTCGACGCGACCCGGTGGACGGGCGCGGCGTCCTGGTGCAGCCCACGCGGCGCGGTCACCGCTGGGCGAACCGTCGCCGGGACGCGCTCCACGACATCGTCGGCCAGGTGCCGCCGGCCGCGATGCCGGCCCGGCTGATCAAGGACCTCGTTCGGCTGAACCACGAGCTGCGCGTCCTCACCGGCCACGAGGAGCTGCCGCCCGGAGCCCTGCGCAACCCGGCGCCGCGCGGCCACCGTCACTGACTACGGCGCGAGCGCGACGGCCGCCTCGGGCGTGACGGCGCGGAACGCGAAGCTCTCGACCAGGTAGAGATGCACCCGGTCGCCGTCGTGGCGGTCGTAGCCGATCGAGATGTCCTCGCCGGAGTCGAAGAGGAAGTCGCCGCCCCGCATGCTGACGACGGCGCCGCCCTCCACCCCGGGCGCCCACACGAGCGGCCCGCCCAGGATCTTGTGCAGGTGGTCGAGCAGCGGGTAGCCGCCGTGCTCGCCGGTCTCCAGCATGCGCGTGTACGCCTCCGGGCCGAGCGCGAGCCCGTACGGCCCGTCGACGCCGGCCGCGAGGAGTCGCTCCACCGCGACGGCGACGTGCCGCGGGTAGCGCTCGCACTGCTCGCCGAGCGCGATCGGGTCGTGCGCCCCGCCCTGGCAGGCGCCCTCGATGCCTGCGGCCGGCCAGCCGTGGAAGACGGCGCCGTTCTCGGCGACCGCGAGGCGATGCGCGGCGGCGTCGAGCTCGGCCAGGTCGACGTCGAGCGCGCCGCGATCGGCGTCGCGCAGCTCCGAGCGGGCGATCGAGAAGTCCGCGCGCAGCTCGACGAGCGGCAGCACCCGCCGCCGCGCCGCCGACACACCCTCCCAGGGCAGCTCGCCGAGCTGCTCCGTCCGCCCCAGGTTCACCGCCGAGCGCTGCCAGCCGTGCGGGCCGGCGAAGTCGACGAGCCTGCGCGCCGCCAGCTTCGGCGTCAGCCGCTCGCGCGCCTCGTCGTCGACCAGCCGCCACGCCGCCTCGCTGATCGGCGCGTGCTCGCGGAGCAGATGCGTCACGGCTGCGTCCCGCGCAGGCTGCCGATGCCGAGGGAGGCGGAGCCCGCGACCGGCGCGCCGCGCTCGGCCGCACCCTCGGCCGCCTGCTCCTCCGCCTCCTCGCCCTGCTCGACGATGTCGCCGCCCCGGAAGAGGATCCCCGCCGCGATCTCGCGCCACAGCGGCGTGCGCCGCAGCAGGAACTCGAGGTCCATCGCGAAGTGCTTGAACTCCTCCCCCTGGGCGTCGCGCATGATCGCCCGCGCGTCGCCGTCGCGCTCCAGCGCGAGGCGCTGCTCGTACCAGCCGATCGCCTCGGCCTCCTCGGTGAGGGACGCACACAGCCGCGCGAACGTGCGCGTCTCCTCGGGCAGCTCCTCCGCCGGCTCGTGGTACTGGTCGAATCCCACCCCGGCCCGGCCTACTTGACCTCGATCGTACGCCGCTGGGCGCGCTCCGCCTTCGGCACGCGCACGGTGAGGACGCCCTCGCTCAGCGACGCCTCGACGTTGTCGCCCTTGACGTCGTGCGGCAGCGAGAGGCGGTACTCGAACCGGCCGGTGCGGCGCCCCTGCCGGCGGACCGCGCCCTTCCGCTCGCGCTCCTTGCACTCGCCGGCGATCGACAGCTCGTTGCCGAGCAGCTCGACCTCGACGTCCTCGCGCTTCACGCCCGGCAGCTCGGCCTCGACGATGTACGCGTCCTCGGCCTCCTCGAGGTCGACCGCGGGCGTCCACCCACGCGACTGCGCCCATTCGAGCCCGAAGCCGCCGAACGTCTGGTCGAGGAGCCTGCGCATCCGCTCCGTCATCTGCTCCACCTCGGTCGTGGGCTCCCACGACCCCGTCCTCCCCCGCCGTTCTGGAAGAAGCTGCGACATGACCGTCGCCTCCTTTCGACGTGTTTCAGGACAGCCGTTACCCGTCACCCCGGCGGACGACACCCGGCACGCGTAGCCTTGCCCGGTGATCGCCGGCGCGGGCGTTTCGAACGTGCAGGAGGCCGTCCTGCTCGCCGCCGTCGTCTTCTTCGCCTGGAACCTCGGCGCGCACTACACGGGCGCCACCATGGGCATGCCCTACGCGTCGCGCTCGATCGCGCTCCGGCCGGCGCTCGCCGTCGTCGGCGTCTTCGCGCTGCTCGGCGCGACGTTCGCGAGCGGCGGCGTCGAGCGCACCGTCGGCCTGCACCTGATCGCCGGCCCGGGCCCGGGCGCCGACACGGCGATCGTGATCGTCGCTTCGGGCGGCACGCTGACGATGCTCTTCAACTGGCTCCGCCTGCCGACCTCGACGATCCAGCTGCTCGTCTTCTGCGTCGTCGGCGCCGCGACCGCAGCCGGGCTGCCGGTCGAATGGGCGACGATCGAGAGGCTCGCGATCGTCTGGGTCGCCGCGCCGGCCGCCGCCGTGACGCTCGGCTTCCTGCTCACGCGCGCGCTCGACCGCGTTGTCCCGCCGCCGGCGGCCGCGGAGCAGACGCGGGAGCAGCTCGAGCGGGGCCGCACGGCGCTCCGGCTGCTGCCGCTGTTGCTCGTCGCGGTCGGCGTCGCCGCGTCGTTCGTGATGGGCGCGAACGACGTCGCGAACGCGACCGGCGGCCTCGTGCTCGCCCACCTGTTCTCGACGCGCGCCGCCGGCGCGATCGGCGGCGCGGCGATGCTCGCCGGCGCCCTCCTCTGGGGACGGCGGATCATGGAGCGCGTCGCGTTCGACGTGGTGAAGCTCGACCTGACGATGGCCAGCGCCGCGCAGGGCGTGCAGGCGCTCGTCGTCGTCCTGGCCGTCGGGCAGGGGCTGTTCACCTCGATGAACCAGGCGCTCGTCGCCGCCATGGCGGGGACCGGCCTCGCCCGCGGCCGCGAGACGGTGCGCCGCGGCGACCTGCTCGCCATCCTCCGCGGCTGGCTGATCGGCCCGGCCGCCGGCTTCGTCCTCGCCTATCTCGGCGAGCGGATCGCGCGTCTCTGAGCAGCCGACCGCAGCAGCGTCCCCGCCGGGAGCGCGAGCAGCGGCAAGGTCGTCGCGTGGTAGGCGACGGCGAGCATCAGCGCCGCGACCGCGTCGGGTCTCGAGCGCCGCGCCGGTCAGCGCCCCTCGAGGTGGTCGAGCCGCTCGCGACGTCGCCCGGCGCGAAGGTGTTCGTCCTGACGACCTTCGAGCAGGACGACTCCGTCTTCGGCGCCCTCCCGCGGTGAGAAAGGGGGTGGGACCGCGATCTGCGGCTCGCCGCGGTCGACCACCCCGCACCAGCTTAGCCGCTCTCGACTCCCGTCAAACGCTTCGTCAAGGGCAGGGAGACCACGAACGTCGCCCCCCCGCCCGGCGCCGGCCGCGCCTCGGCCGTCCCGCCGTGCGCCCGGGCGACCGCGGCGACGATCGACAGGCCGAGGCCGACACCCCCGCTCGCGCGCGTGCGCGAGCTGTCGACGCGGTAGAAGCGCTCGAAGACCTGCGCCGCGTCGTCGGCGGTCAGGCCCGGCCCGGTGTCGCTCACCTCGAGCTCGACGCGACCGTCGGCGGGCCGCAGGCGCACGGCGACGTGCGTGCCGGGAGGCGTGTGCGCGCGGACGTTGGCGAGCAGGTTGTCGACGACCTGGCGCAGCCGGTCGCGGTCGCCGAGCACGACGGCGGGCTCGAGCGACACCTCGATCGGGCGCTCCCCGTCGACGACGCGCGCCGCGTCGACCGCCTCGCCCACCACGCCGGCCAGGTCGACCGGCTCCTTCGCCAGCGGCCGGTCCTCGTCGAGGCGCGCCAGCAGGAGCAGGTCCTCGACGAGCAGGCTCATCCGCTCCGCCTCGCGGGTGATGCCGGCCATCGAGCGGGCGAGGTCCTCGGGCCGGTCGGCGGCGCCGCGACCGAACAGCTCGGCGTAGGCGCGGACGGCGGCCAGCGGCGTCCGCAGCTCGTGGGACGCGTCCGCGACGAACCGCCGCAGCTTCTGCTCCGACCGCCGGCGCGCCTCGAAGGCCGACTCGATCTGCGCGAGCATCGCGTTCAGCGACAGGCCGAGCCGGCCCACCTCGGTGCCCCGCTCGGCGCGCTCGACCCGCTGCGAGAGGTCGCCGGCGGCGATCGTGGCCGCGGTCGCCTCGATCTCGCGCAGCGGCCGCAGTCCGAGCCGCACCACCCAGAGGCCGAGCCCGGCGATCGCCGCGAGCGCCGCGAGCGTCACGAGCGCCTCGATCAGGAGCAGCCGGTGCAACGTCGCGAAGGCGTCGTGCAGCGACGCCGCGACGAGCAGGACGCGGTCCGGCCGTTGCGGCTCGATCGAGGCGCGGACGCGGTAGCTGGTCGCGCCGTCCTCGGAGGAGACGGTGAGGTAGCGCACGCGCTCCGGGCTCGGCCCGCCCGTCGCCCGGCGCGGGACCCGGAGCTCGTCGTCGACCTCCGGCGGCGAGCCGCCGCCGACGAGGAAGCCGCCGCCGAGGACGCGGCCGGAGAGGTTGCGCACCTGGTACCAGTCGATCCCCTGTGCGGGCGGCACCCCGCGGCGGGACCGGCCGGCCTTCTCCCCGTCGTCGCTCGACTGGCCGCCGGGGTCGCCCGGGAACGCCCGCTGCTCGACCTGCACATGCCCCGTCTCGAGCGCCGCGTCGACGCGGTCGAGCAGGAACGAGCGGAGCGACGCGTAGGTCGCGGCGTCGGCGGCGACGAGCCCGGCGGCGGCGAGGACGAAGACGCCGAGCAGGAGCCGGACGCGCAGCGACAGCCGGCGGCGGATCACTCCTCCGTTTCGAGCATGTATCCCGCCTGCCTGATCGTCCGGATGAGCGGCGGGCCGAGCGCGTCGAGCTTCTTGCGCAGATAGCTCACGTAGGTCTCCACCACGTTGGAGCTGCCGCCGAAGTCGTAGCGCCACACGTTCTGCAGGATCTGCCCCTTCGAGAGCACCCGGCGCGGGTTCAGCAGGAAGTAGCGCAGCAGCGAGAACTCGGTCGCGGTCAGGTCGACGCGCGTCTCGCCGCGGAAGACCTCGTGGCGCGCCTCGTCCAGCCGGAGGTCGGCGAACCGCAGCACGTCGCCGGGAAGGTCGCTCCCGGCGCGGCGCAGGATCGCCTGCACCCGCGCGACCACCTCGGCGAGGCTGAACGGCTTCGTCACGTAATCGTCGCCGCCGGCGCGCAGCGCGTCCACCTTGTTCTCGACCGCGTCCTTCGCGGTGAGGAAGAGGATGGCCGTCCGGAAGCCGCGCTCGCGCAGCCGCCGGCCGACCTCGATCCCCTCCAGATCGGGAAGCATCCAGTCGAGCACGATCAGGTCTGGCTCGTGCTCGACCGCGGCGGCCAGCGCGGTGCGGCCGCTCGTCTCCTCGCGCACGTCGTAGCCCTCGTAGCGGAGCGCCGTCGCGACCGCATCGACGATCGAGGGCTCGTCGTCGACCACGAGGATCTTCGCGGGGGCGTTCCCGTCCTGGCTCGTCATGCCGTCATCCTGCTCCCGGTCGCTGCGAGGACGCTGAGAGCCTCGCCCGCGAAGCTGTGAATCTGCTGTGAGCGTCGGGGATGGCATGCCTGACACATCGTGTATGGTCTGCCTTACATGACTGCAGCGGCGCCGGTGAGCGAGAGCGAGGTCGCGATGGTGGTTCGCGGCCTCACGCGTGCGAGCCTGCGCGAGCAGGCGACCGTCGCCTGCGAGCGCCGCCTGGGCGGCGAGTGCCGCTTCGCCGACGAGCAGTACTGCCCGTGCATGGTCAGCATCGGCGGCCGCGTGCGCCTCTGGGAAGGCCGCTTCCGCGCCGTTCGCGCACACTGACGGAGCGGGTTTTCGAGTCGGAGGGCGGCGGAAGGCCCCTCTTCGATGGATGGGGCTGCCGAGCGCAAGGCGCGGAACGAGGCGATCTTCCGCGAGGCGAACGAGAAGATCGAGGCCGCCCGCGAGAAGCTGGAGCTCGCCGACGCGAAGACGCCGTTCTTCTGCGAGTGCGACGATCCTCACTGCCGGATGCTGGTGCCGCTGGACCTCCGCGACTACGAGACCGTCCGGGCGAACCCGGCCGCCTTCCTGATCGCGAGCGGCCACTCGGACAGCTTCTCGACCGTCGTCGCAGAGCACGACGCCTATGACGTTGTCGAGAAGGAGGGCGCGGCCCGGCGCGTGGCGCTGGAGACGGACCCGAGGAGCGGGGATGGATAGCCGCGCCCGGCGGATCGGCGAGAACGAGATCCTCTTCCGGCACGTCAACGAGCAGATGCGCTCGCTCGACGAGAAGCTCGGCACCCTCGAGGACGAGTACGAGTTCCTGTGCGAGTGCGGCAACGCCGCGTGCGCCGAGCGGATCCCGATGACGATCCCGGAGTACGAGAGCATCCATGCCGACCCGACCCAGTTCGTCGTCCTCGAGGGACACGAGATCCCGATCGTCGAGGACGTCGTCGAGCGCCGCCCGGCCTACACGGTGATCCGCAAGCGACCGGGCGGCCCGGCCGAGCTCGCCGCCGAGGACGCCGCCCGGTAGGCATGAAAGGCCTAGTAGGTTTCCGGGATGGACAGCGAGCGGGCGCGCGAGCTCCTCGCGCGCGAACGGGCAGCGGTCGAGCGGGCGCTGCGAGAACACGCGCCGCAGGAGAGCGACGAGCCCACCACGACCTACGAGCACCTCGCGGACCAGGCGTCCGACCTGTACGCCGCCGAGCTCGACGAAGGGCTCGAGGACGACCTGCGGCGGCAGCTCGCCGCGATCGAGCGGGCCGAGCGGCGGCTCGCCGACGGCACCTACGGCCTCTCGATCGAGAGCGGCGAGCCGATCCCGGACGCGCGCCTCGAGGCCATCCCCACCGCGGAGCGCACGGCCGCCGAGCAGGAGCGGCTGGACCGGGGCTAGATGAGTGCGGCCGGACGGGCTTCTCGCGTACGATCGGGAGGTGAGCCTGACGGACTGGCTGCGGAGGGTCTTCTCCTCGCCCCGCGCCGAGGACGAGGCCGCGGCGCGCGAGGAGTACGGCATCCGCGAGCCCGACCCGCTGCGGCGAGGGGGATACGGCGACTTCGCCTCGAGCGAGGGCGTCGAGGCCGCCGAGGAGGGGCTGGACGAGCTCCGGCCGCCGCCCGACCCGGCGCCCTGAGCCCATGCCGGAGCAGGCCACGAGCCGGGGCCCGCAGAAGCCGCAGCCGTCGCCGCCGCGGTTCCGGATCGCGCCGTGGTGGATCCTCGTCGTGCTGGCGCTGTTCGCGATCAACTACTGGGCCGGCTCGCGCGCGACCGAGTCGCCGTCTCGCGTCCGCGTTCCCTACAGCCCCTTCTTCCTGCAGCAGGTGCGCTCGGGGAACGTCGCCGAGATCACCTCCAAGGGCACGGCGATCCAGGGGACGTTCGAGCGGAAGCGGAGCTACCAGGACTCGAAGGCGACGACGCGGTTCGAGACGGAGGTCCCGGCCTTCGCCGACACGACGAAGCTGTCGCAGCTGCTCGTCGAGAAGCACGTGGTCGTCAACGCGCAGCCGCTCGACACGGGCGCGCCGTGGTGGGAGACGCTCCTGGTCGGGTTCGGGCCGACGCTCCTCTTCGTCTTCCTGCTGTTCTGGCTGATGCGCCGCGCGGGCAGCGCGCAGAACGTGCTCGGCACCTTCGGCCGCTCGCGGGCGCGGCGCTACGAGGGGGCCGGCGACCGCGTGAGCTTCGCGGACGTGGCCGGGATCGACGAGGCGGAGGACGAGCTCGCCGAGGTCGTCGACTTCCTGCGCAACCCGGACCGCTACCGGCGGCTGGGCGCGCGCACCCCGCGCGGCGTGCTGCTGTCGGGCCCGCCGGGAACCGGCAAGACGCTGCTCGCGCGGGCCGTCGCCGGCGAGGCCGACGTGCCGTTCTTCTCGATGGCGGCCTCCGAGTTCGTCGAGGCGATCGTGGGCGTCGGCGCCGCCCGCGTGCGCGACCTGTTCAAGGACGCGAAAGAGGCTGCGCCGTCGATCGTGTTCATCGACGAGCTGGATGCGATCGGCCGCTCGCGCACCTCGGGCGTCGCGGGGTTCAGCGGCGGCAACGACGAGCGCGAGCAGACGCTGAACCAGATCCTGACCGAGATGGACGGGTTCGACGCGACCACCGGCGTGATCGTGCTCGCGGCGACGAACCGGCCGGACGTGCTCGACCAGGCGCTGCTGCGGGCGGGCCGCTTCGACCGGCGGGTGACGATCAGCCCGCCCGATCGTGCGGGCCGCCAGGCGATTCTCGGGGTGCACGTGCGCGGCGTCCCGCTGGCCCCCGAGGTCGACCTCTCGCGGGTCGCGGCGACGACGCCGGGGATGGTCGGCGCCGACCTCGCGAACCTCGTCAACGAGGCGGCGCTGCTGGCGGCGCGCCGCGGGCACGAGCGGGTGAGCGACGCCGACTTCGCCGACGCGCTCGAGCGCATCGTGCTCGGCGCCGAGCGGAAGGTGATGCTGAGCGAGGAGGATCGCCGCCGGACCGCGTATCACGAGGGCGGCCACGCGATCGTGGGCATGCTCACCCCCGGCGCCGACCCGGTGCGGAAGATCTCCATCATCCCCCGCGGCCGCGCGCTCGGGGTGACCTTCTCGGCGCCCGAGAACGACCGCTTCAGCTACGACCGTGCGGAGTTGCTCGCGAAGATCAAGGTCGCGCTCGGCGGCCGCGCCGCCGAGGAGCTCGTCTTCGACGCGCCGACCACCGGCGCCGAGTCGGACTTCGAGCAGGTCACGAACATCGCCCGCCGCATGGTCGGCCGCTGGGGCATGAGCGACGCGGTGGGCAAGCTGGTCGTGCTGCCGCCCGACGACCGCGGGCCGTCGTTCCCGGAGGTCTCGCCGCACACGCAGCAGCTGATCGACGAGGAGGCGCGGCGCATCGTCGACGAGGCCGACCGGGAGGTCGCCGCGCTTCTGCGCGACAACCGCGCCAGGCTGGACTCGCTCGCCGCCGCGCTGCTCGAGCACGAGACGCTCGACGAGGAGGGCGCCTACGCGGCGGCCGGCATCGAGCGCGAGGAGGCCGCCCCACGGACGCCGTTGCGCGCGGCGGCCTTCACACCGGCTCCGTGACGCGTCGAGCGGCCGGCGCCCGTCAGGCGGCGTGACGGAGCTTGGCGAGCGCACGCTCCTCGATCTGGCGGACACGCTCGGCGCTCAAGCCGAGGCGCTCGCCGATCTCGATCAGCTTCTCGCCTGCGCCGTCGAAGCCGAACCGGGCCCGGACGACCTCGCGCTCGCGGTCGGTGAGGCGCGAGAGGAGCGCGCGGAGCTGCGCTCCCGCCACGGCGTCGATCACCTCCTCGTAGACGGCCGCCGACAGCGGGTCCTCGAGCAGGTCGCCGAGCGACCCGACTTCGCCGTCGAGGCTCTCGATCCGCTCGTCCAGGCTCCTTGCGCGAGCGTCGACCGCCGCGAGCGCCACCGCCTGGCCCAGCTCGATGCTCGTCCGCTCGGCCAGCTCCGCGACGCCCGCGGAGCGACGCTCGCCCTGGTAGATCCGCTGGTGCTCGGACTTCAGCTGCGAGAGCTGCCGCAGAGCTTTCGGCGGCAGGCGCAACGGCCGGATGAAGTCGCTCCGAGCTTCCTGCAACGACTGCCTGATCCACCAGGTCGCGTAGGCGGCGAACGGAACGCCGCGCGACGGGTCGTAGCGCTGCAGCGCGCGCAGCAGCCCGACGATCCCCTCCTGCCGGAGATCGGCCTGGTCGAGCCCCTCCGTCCGGTAGCGCCGTGCGGTCGATTCGACCAGCGGCAGCAACCGGCGGATCAGCTCTTCCTGTGCCCCGACGTCGCCCGCCTGCGCGCGACGAGCGAGCTCGTCGGCTTCATCGCCGCCGACCGCCTCGTCGCGCTCCGCCTCCGCCCAGAGCTCCGTCGCCGCCGCGTCCCCGCTGCGCCCCGCGGTCCGCCCGGCGAGGTCGCGCTTCTCGGGCATGTCGCGATCGTGCCACACGGCGGCCCCGGCGGCGGCACTGCGCCGTGTCAGCTCGGACGTGGGATTCCCGGCCGCTCGCGCCAGCTGCTCCCCCGGCACATCGGGCACGCCGGCGGCTGCCCGTGCACGACGACGCCGTAGCCGCAGGCGCCGCACCACAGCTCCTGCGGCTGCTGCGGCCGCATCTCCACCCGGTCGAGTTCCAGCGTGCTCATGACACCCCTCGAAGCGGGTGACGGGGCGCGGAGCGCACGAGGCCCCGCACCCCGCCCACGTGCCCGCGACCTACTTCTCGATCGCCTTCGTGCCGGGGCCGATCGCGATCTTCTTCGGCTTCTGCTCGGCCGGCTTCGGGATCCTCAGGTCGAGCACGCCGTCGTGGTAGCTCGCCTCGATCGAGTCGGCGTCGACGCCCTTCGGCAGCGTCAGCGTGCGCGCGAAGGAGCCGTAGGGCCGCTCGACGAGCTGCGGCTGCCCCGTCTCGGCGGGAACGCGCGAGCCGGAGATCGTGAGCACGTTCTCGTTGACCTCGACGTTCACGTCCTCCGACTTCACACCCGGCAGGTCGACGTGGACCACGTACTCGTCGTCGGTCTCGTGCACGTCGACGGGCGGCGTGAAGCCGGTCACCCTGTTGCCGTTGGCGCTCGAGCGGAGGAGCTCGTCCATCAGGCGGAACGGGGTCGCCAGGAACGGGTCGCGAAGAAGGACACTCGCCATGTTCAGGACCTCCTGTCGTCGGAGATTCGTTGGGTCGAGGTCTCGAATAGGCCCCGGGAAGACGCGTTCAAGAGCCCGACCACAGGAGCGCGACCAGGACCTCGGCGAGCGGCACGGGGGCGGGCGCCGGCGCGCCCAGCACGATGTGCCGGCCGTCCGGCGAGCCGTAGCGCACCGTGCCCTGCCGGGCGGACGGCGCGGCGGGCGCCCCGCTGCGATGCACGGCGGGGTGCGCCCGGTCGTACGCCGCCCGCCGCTGCGGGTCGCGCAGCATCTCGTAGGCGTCGGTCACGGTCTGGAACCGCTCCGCCGAGCTCGCGCCGCCGGAGCTGCTGTCGGGATGCGTGGCCCGTGCCGCGCGCCTGTACGCACGAGCGACGTCGGAGGCCGAGGCGTAGCGGCCGATCCCGAGTACGACGTAGGGGTCGCGATGCTCGTGCGTCATCCTCGCGTTTCACCTCGAGTTGGCTTCGTTCGAACCTGCTTTCCGAGATATGCCCGCGGCGAGCCGGTTCCAGCCGGAGGTCGAGCCGCGTCAGGCGACCGGCGACGCAGGCTGTTCGACGTCGACGGCGCCGCCCGACGCAGCCGCGTCGTAGACGGCGAGGACGGTCGCGAGGGCGGCTGCGGCGTCGTCGGCCGTCGCCGGCAGCGCCGACCCCCGCTCCACGGCAGCCACGAAATCGCGCAGCAGGTCGAGGTACGCGTCGTTCCGCGCCGTCTCGAGCTCGAGCCACCGCCCGGCGGCGAGGTCGTTCCAGGGGCGCGTCAGGAAGACCCGGACGCAGGCCGCGTCGGGACCGGACGGGTCCGGGAGGTCGAGCCGCCCCGCCGAGCCGTCCAGCTCGATCCGCTCCTCGTGCGTCGCACCCGGGCTGTGCGCCGCCGCGACGAGCGTTCCGAGCGCGCCGTTCGACAGGCGCAGCACGGCGGCAGCGGAGTCCTCGACCTCGACGTCCGCGTAGGAGGTCGCGAGCTCCGCGAGCGCCCGCACGAACGAGAGCCCGGTGACGTACCTCGTCAGGTCGAGCTGGTGGATCGAGTTCATCAGGACGACTCCCCCGCCCGCCTCGGCGCGCCGTGCGCGCCAGCCGTCGCGGACGAGGCCGCGCGGCCCGGACTGCCAGTACGCAGCGTGTTTGTCGATCACGGTGCGGATGCGAACGGCTCTCACGTCGCCGATCGCCCCGGCGGCAACCAGCCGGCGCGCCTCGCGGAAGACGCTGCTCGCGCGCAGCTCGAAGACGGGCGCGATCTTCAGGCGCGCGTCGTCCGCGAGCCGCCGCAGCGAGGCGATCGCCGCCACGTCGAGCGCCATGGGCTTCTCCACGAGAACGTGCTTCCCCGCGCCGAGCGCCGCCTCGGCCGTCGGGGCGAGCAGGTAGTGCGGCAGGGCGACGTAGACGACGTCGACGAGCGGATCCCGGAGCAGCTCGTCCAGCGACGCGTGCACGGCGGCGCCGTGGGCGGAGCCGAGCTCCGCCGCCCGCCCGGCGACGCGGTCGTGGACCGCCGCGACGTACGTCTCCGGCAGTCGATCG
Organism: Gaiellaceae bacterium; assembly: GCA_036380895.1. Lineage (GTDB taxonomy): Bacteria > Actinomycetota > Thermoleophilia > Gaiellales > Gaiellaceae > PALSA-600. The sequence goes on from DASVDV010000026.1 coordinate 178,275, forward strand.
ATCGCCCGGCACATGTCCGCGGCCGCCCCGCCGCAGCCGACGATGCCGCAGCCCAGCCGGCTCACGGCTCGGCTCCGGCCTCGCTGAACGCCCCGCCCACGAGGTGCGACAGCGTCTCCATGTAGTCGTCGCCGTAGCGCTCGAGGGCGAGCGCGACGACCTCGAGGACCGGCGTCGGCTCGCGCACGGGCCACGGGCGGACGACCCGACGCGGCGAGCGCTCGAGCACGCCGGTGGCGCCCCATGTTCCGTCCGTACGCCGCTCGCGCCGCTCGAGCAGCCAGATGCCGCCCTCCTCGCGCGAGACGAAGACGCGCCCGCCGGGCGTTCCGTGCGGGAACGCGATCCCGCCGGCGTAGAAGCCTGCGTGGATGTACCCGAAGATCGTGCCGGCCGCGACCACGTCCTCCACCTGCCACGCCCCGTCTGCGAGGCGGGCGACGTGATAGCGCGCGTCGTCGGTCCCGTGGTCTCCCTCGATCTTCGAGACGAACGCGATCTCGAAACGCGCGCCGTCGCCGACGTCGAAGAGGTTGAGCGTCCGGCCGCGGGGCGCCTCGTACACCAGCTCGAGGTCGGCGCCGCGCAGCGGCAGGCCCGAGCCGTCGCGGACGTTCGCCACCGCCGCGCCGCCGGAGGGCAGGGTGACCGCGCCCGTGACGAGATCGACGAGGCATGCGCGGATCTGGTGCCACGGCCGCCGCTCGTAGTTCTTCGGATGCCCCGCCACCGCGACGCGGACGGAGCGGCCGTCGGGGAGCAGCGCCGTCGGCATGTACGTCTCCTGGTCGGTCTCGAGCGAGAGGAAGTCGAGCGGCTCGTGCCAGCTGTCTCCCCAGTCGGCGGAGCGGGCGTAGCCCCACCTCGTGTCGGCGACCCGCGTGAAGACGCTCACCTCGTCGCCGACGACGTGCGCCTGGGCATACGTCGTCACGCCGCCGAAGGCGAGCCGGCGCTCCTCCCCCCAGTCCGAGATGTCCTCCGGGCGGACGCCGACGCGGTAGCGGAGCGCGTCGTCGGCGTCGTGGCGCGAGTAGAAGGCGAGCAGCGGCTTCCCCGCCACCGCGACGAGCGCGGGGTTGTTGTGGTCGTCGGGCTCGAGCCGCGCGAGCACCGCCTTCTCGCTCGCACCGCTGCGGAGGTCGCAGGTCGCCGCGAACACGCCGCCGTCGGACGCGATACCCCCGAGGAAGAGCCGGTCGCCGATCCGCGTCGCCCGCGGCTGCGTCCACCAGCACCAGGCGAGGTCCTCGACGAGCGGACGCAGCCGCGATTGCACTTGAGTTGTCATATGACTTATCATTGCACAGTACTCGGCGACGACCCGCCCCTGGAGGTGCCTTTGGCTTCCGTCACGTTCGACCACGTCACGAAGCGCTTTCCCGGCGGCCACATCGCCGTCGACAGCCTCGACCTCGACGTCCGGGACGGCGAGTTCATGATTCTCGTCGGCCCGTCGGGCTGCGGCAAGTCGACGACGCTGCGGCTCCTCGCGGGGCTCGAAGATGCGGACGAGGGCGAGATCCGCGTAGGCGACCAGCTCGTCAACGACGTGCCTCCGCGCGATCGCGACATGGCGATGGTCTTCCAGTCGTACGCGCTCTACCCGCACATGACCGTGACGGAGAACATCCTCTTCGGCTTGCGGGTCCGCGGCGTGCGCAAGCGCGACGCCCTCCCGCGCGTGCGCGACACGGCCGAGATGCTCGGCCTGGGCGAGCTGCTCGACCGCAAGCCCGGGCAGCTCTCCGGCGGTCAGCGGCAGCGCGTGGCCCTCGCCCGGGCGATCGTGCGCGACCCGAAGGTGTTCCTCCTCGACGAGCCGCTCTCGAACCTCGACGCGCAGCTGCGCGTGGACACGCGCGTGAACCTGCAGTCCCTCCACCGTCGGCTCGGCGCGACCTTCGTCTACGTCACGCACGACCAGATCGAAGGCATGACGATGGGCGATCGCATCGCCGTCATGCGCGACGGGATCCTGCAGCAGCTCGCGCCGCCGAAGGAGCTCTACGACAACCCGGCCAACCTCTACGTCGCCGGATTCATCGGCAGCCTGAAGATGAACTTCGTGCCCGTCCGGGTGGAGGCCGACGTCGTCCGCGCCTCGGGCTTCGACCTGCGGCTTCGCCGGCCGGTGCCCGCGCGCGAGGCGATCCTCGGCGTCCGCCCCGAGCAGTTCGCCGACAGTCCCGGCGACGGGCGCACGAGCGTCCGACTCGCCGTCGACATCGTCGAGGTGCTCGGCTCCGACCAGCTCCTCCACGGTACGTGCGGCGGGGACAAGCTCGTCGCCCGCGTCAGCGCGAAGATGGGCGTACGCGTCGGCGACACGGTCACGCTCGGGCTCGACGAGCACGTCGTCCACCTCTTCGACAGTCTGACCGAGCGGGCCCTGATCTGAGGGCGGCGCGGCGGGGCGGGCCTAGCCCTTGATCCCGCCCATCGTGATGCCGCTGATGATGCGGCGTTGCAGCATCACGAAGGCGAACAGGACGGGCATGATCGCGATGGTCGCCGTCGCGAGCGCGACGCCCGTGTAGGTGCCCTGCGACTTGCCCTCGAAGGCGAGGCCGAGGGTGACCGTGTACTTGTGCGGGTCGGAGATCACGAGCAGCGGCCACAGCACGTCGTTCCAGCGCCAGAGGATGTTGAGGATGGCGAGGGCGGAGAGCGCCGGGGTGCAGAGAGGCAGGATGATCCGCCAGAAGATGAGGAACTCCCCCGCCCCGTCCGTCCGCGCGGCGTCGATGTAGTCGTCCGGGATGGTGCTGATGTACTGCCGCATCAGGAACGTCCCGAAGCCCCCGACGAGGAACGGCAGGACGAGCGCGGGCAGCGAGTCGTTCAGATGCAGGTCCTTCATCAGCAGGTAGAGCGGAACCATTCGCGTCTCGAACGGGATCAGGAGCGTCGTCAGGAACGCGATGAAGAAGAACGTCTTGCCGCGGAAGCGACCCTTCGCGAAGGCGTAGCCCGTGAGCGAGCTGAACAGCAGGTAGCCGACGGTGCTGGCGCCGACGACGATGATGCTGTTGAGGTAGTAGTGCAGCAGCGGCAGGTTCTGCAGCGCGATCCGGTAGTTGAAGAACGACGGGTCGGGCGGCCACAGCCGCGGGATCCGCGGCATCGCGATGTCCGCCTCGCGCGAGAGCGAGGTCGCGATCATCCAGACGAACGGGATGAGCATCACGAGCGCCCCGAGTGAGAGCAACCCGACGAGCGCGAGCTGGGAGACGAGGTCGCCCCGGCGGCGCGAGGCGCGCACCCAGCGGACGGGGCTGCGACCGGTGACCGTCATCGCCCGCTCCTGCGACGCTCGGCGAACTCCCGGGCGAGCGACGCCTGGAAGGACGCGATCGTCAGGAACAGCATCAGCACGAAGAGGATCACGGCGATCGCGGCCGCGCGGTTCATGTTCCCGGCCTCGAAGGCGGTCTGGAACAGGAACACGACGACGCTCTGCAGCGATCCCGCCGGCGAGCCGCTCGGGCCGCCGAGCGTCCATAGGTCGCTGAACCGCGACATCGCGTCGAACGCGCCCGTCATGAGCAGGAAGATGAACGTCGGCCGGAGGCTCGGCAGCGTGATCCGCCACCAGATCTGGAATGCGTTGGCGCCGTCGATCGCCGCAGCCTCGTACAGCTCGACCGGGATCGCCTGCAGCCCGGCGAGGACGATCAGCATGAAGTAGCCGAGCCCGGCCCAGACGGCGAGAATCGTCACCGCCGCCCGCGACCCGGTGAAGCTGAGCCGCGGGTCGGCGAGCCACAGCGGCGTCGACTGCACGCCGAACCGGTGGAGCGTGCCGTTCAGCAGCCCCCAGTCCGGCTGGAAGACGTAGTTGAACATGATCGCGACCGCGACCGACGAGGTCAGCTGGGGCAGGAAGTAGATGACCTTGAGCGGCGTAGCTCCGCGGCGGACGCGGTTCAGCAGCGACGCCACCACGACCGCGAGCGGGATGACGATCGCGAGGTAGGCGGCGCCGAGGATGACGGTGTTCTCGAGCGCGCTCCAGAGGTCGCTGCCCTCGACCAGTTGCGAGAACTGCGTCAGCCCCGCGAACTGCTGGTGCGTGCCGACCTGCTCGTAGACGCTCTGCTTGAAGGTCTCGAACGTCGGATAGGCGACGAAGAGCAGCAGGAGCAGGAACGGCGGTCCGACGAAGGCGTACCAGACGAGCTCGCCGGAGCGCGGCCGCCGGCGCCACGCGGCCCCCTCCAGCCCGGGGCGCCGCTTGCGCGGCGCCCGGGCGAGGAGGGTCGACCTGCGGGATTCGCTCGTCGGAAGCGCATCCGCTTCGTCAGACACGACCGACGGCGAGTCCATTCCCTACTTCTGCTGCCTCAGCCACGTGTCGGTCTTCTTCTGCGCCTGGTTCAGCGCCTGCTGCGGCGTCAGCGTGCCCGCGAGCGCGCCTTCCAGGGCGGTCTGCAGCGCCCACCGCGGATCGTCGGAGGCCCACGGGTACGGGGCGTCGGCCTGCTGCGGCTGCCCGACGATCACCTTCGCGTCGGGGAGTTGCGACAGGCCCGGGACGAGCTTCGCGCTGTTCGTCGTCACCGGGACCCGGCCGCCGGCCTCGAAGTAGTACTTCTCGGCCTGCGGGCTGCCGGCGAGCCACTTGAGCGCCGTCCACGCGGCCGCCTTGTTGTCGCAGTTCGTCGCCATCGCCAGCGGCGAGACGCTGTTCAGCCCGCCGTGGCCGTTCGGGCCGCGGAGGTTGAACGAGGTGCGGAAGCGCGACCGCAGCTCGGGCTTCGCGATCAGCGGGGCGATGAAGTAGCCCTGCTCGCCCTCGGGGATGATCGCGACGCTGTTCTGGTCGGTCAGGAAGCCGTCCGGCATCGAGTCGCTCGCGAGCGCGCCCTTCGGGGCGTACTTCGACATCGTCACGAACCACTTCAACGCCTGCACGTACTTCGGCGTGTTCCACTTGATGGTGAGGCTGCCGTCCTTGTTGACGTGGCCCCACGTCGCGCCCAACGCGTCTCCGATCGCCATGAACTGCCAGACGGCATACTTGCCCTGGTACCAGTAGCCGTACGTCTGCTCACCGGTCTTGGGATCCGTGCCGGTCATCTTCTTCGCCTTGGCCGCGATCTCCTTCAGCGTCGGGTGCAGCGAGAGCGGAGCGACGCCGTAGTCCTTGAAGAGCTGGGCGTCCCAGTTGATGACGCGGATGCCGGTGTTGTCGGGGAGGTAGAAGAGGCTGTTCGGGTTGTTCGGCCCCCAGGAGCGGTTGATCTGGAGCTGCGTGCCCCAGACGTTCTTGAAGTGCTTGTCGCTCTTGATGAGGGAGCTGAGGTCGACGACGAGGCCCTTGCGACCGTAGGTCTGGACGTCGGGCATCTCGTAGAGGCACGCGTCGCCCGCCTTGATCATCGCGTCGGTCTTGGCCGAGTAGCTCGTCGAGCCCGACCCCCACGGGATGTTGATGATCTTCAGGTCGATGGAGGGGTTCGCCTTCTCGAACGCGTCCTCGAGATGGCCGATCCCCGGCACCTTCGCCCCGGTCACCGGGTCGGTGCTGTCCTTGTCGGGATAGCCGATCGTCATCACCTTGACGACGACCTTCCCTTTGCTTGCCGAGCTCGCCGTGGCCGCAGCGATCGCGGACGCGGCCAGGGCGGCCGCGACGAGGACGAGGATCGCGGTCAGTCCGGGTGAAGCAAGTCGCTTCCTGTGCATTTCGCCCTTACCTCGTGTGGAGAAATGACCGGCAAGAGAAGGCCCGGAGGCTCATCCAAGCCGCTGACGAAAACATCATACGACTGATGAGAAATGACTGTCAAGATCCCGGCGC
>DASVDV010000027.1:0-118778 GCA_036380895.1 Gaiellaceae bacterium
GCCACACGATCTCCGCCATCGGAGGATCAGCCTCCTCCACCTGCGCGGCGTGCCGTGGGTGCGGATCGGCGCGTTCGTCGGGCAGCGCGACGTGGCGCAAACCGCGAACGTCTACTCGCACGTGATGCTCGACACGACGGAACTCGACTACGCGGCACTGCTGGCCCACTGAGCGGAGCGCGCGAATCCGCCCGTTTGTAGTCGGCCGCGCTCGTCGCGTGCTGTCCCCGGTGCCGCCCTCGACGAGAAAAGATGCCGATTTGCAGGCTGCTTCGATTCCACCCGGGGCCGCTCGTAGAGCCTCGACTGTGACGTGGAGACCGCGTTCTCTGGCTACCCCGACGGTGGTCGACATGTACATCGAGGCAGCAGGCAGCAGGCTTTACGTCGCTCGTACACAGGATCCGGCGAGCCGCGGCATCCTGACAGCAGGACGTTTTCGAGCGAACGAGGGGGATTTCGAGCGATGACACGGACCAGGATCGGGATCGCGACCGGAGCCGTCGCCTGCCTGCTGGCCGCCGGCGGCGGCGCCGCTGCCTGGGCGCACGGCGGCAACGGGCCGGAGCACGGGAAGGCGCGCGCCGTCAGGGCGGCCGTCGATCCGCGCCACGGCCCCGGCCTGCACGTCGTCGCCGACTACCTCGGTCTGACGCCGGCGCAGCTGCGCGCCGACCTGAAGTCGGGCAAGACGCTGGCGCAGATCGCCGACGCGACGCCCGGCAAGTCGGCCGCGGGCCTGATCCAGGCGCTGACCGATCTCGCCAAGTCGAAGCTCGACAAGGCGGTCGCGGCCGGCAAGCTGACCGCCGACCAGGAGCAGGCGATCCTCGGCCGCCTCGGCCCGTTCGTCACCGCGGTCGTGAACGGCGGCAAGCACGCCGTGACGAAGCTGCCGCACCGTGCGCTCGTGCCGGGGCTGAAGGAGGCGCTCGACTATCTCGGCCTGACGCCGGCGCAGATCCTCGCCGACCTCGCGTCCGGCGAGACGCTCGCGCAGATCGCCGACTCCACCCCCGGCAAGTCGGCCGACGGGCTGATCCAGACGCTGACCTCGGCTGCGAAGGCGCGGCTCGACAAGGCGGTAGCCGCCGGCAAGCTGACCTCCGACCAGGAGCAGGCGCTGCTCGGCCGCCTGACGACCCTCGTCACCGCCGTCGTGAACGGCACCTGGCCCGTCACGCATCACTGAGCGCGCTCGCGGCCAGAGCGTCCAGCCTCGTTAGGCTGCGCTCTCGCCTGCGGGTGTGGCGGAACTGGTAGACGCACCGGGTTTAGGTCCCGGCGGGCTTCGGCCCTTGGAGGTTCGAGTCCTCTCGCCCGCATCCGGCCGATCCTCGTGACAGCCGTGTCGCGGGGATGCCGTAGTGTCCGACCGCGGTGAGGACGTCCGCCGACCTGTCCGACGCGATCCGGGGTCTCGTCGAACGAGGCCGCGAGGCCTGGGAACGGCGCGACTACGACCAGGCGCGCGGTCTGCTCTCGACGGCCCTGGAGCGCTCCGTCGCCGACGGCGACACGTTCGGGCAGATGGCGGCGCACCACTTCCTCGGGAATGTCGCGTTCAACGAGTGCCGGGACGAGGAGTCGCGCGCACATCACCTCGCCGCTCTCGCACTGGCCGAGGCGGATGGAGACCCCCAGGGCGTCGCCACCTCCCTCGGGAGCCTCGGGCTGGTGGAGGTGGTGGCGGGCGACTCGGTCGCGGCGGAGGCGGCCTACGATCGCTGCGTGGCGGCGTACGTCGAGGCGGGAATGCCCGACGCAGCCGAGCGCGCCCGGCAGACGGCACACCAGCTCGTGGTCGAGCGTGTGCCGGTCGAGACCCTGGTGCACAGGCGTCCCTCGTAGCGGCTGGCTCAGCAGCCGCGGTAGCCGAACGCCTTCGCCTTCGCGCAGAAGACGGCCTCGTCGGCGGTGAAGAAGTGGTGCAGGCTGTTCGGCCTGCGCACGTAGTAGAGGTAGTCGACGTCCGCGGGGGCCGCCGCCGCGCGCAGCGACGGCATGCCCGGGTTGTCGATCGGCGTCGGCGGCAGCCCGGTGAAGCGGTCGGTGTTGTACGGCGAGTCGCTCGCGAGCTGCGCGGCCGTCAGCGGGCGCGTCCCCTGGATGCCGAGGCCGTAGCGGATCGTCGCGTCGATGCCGAGCGGCATGCCGCGGTCGAGGCGGTTGTAGATGACGGCGGCGATCAGCGGCCGCTCCGACGGCACCGCCGCCTCGCGCTCGACCATCGACGCCACCGTCAGCACGCCGTAGGCGCCGAGCCTCTTCGCCCGCGGGCTCAGCTTCAGCGTCGCCCAGCGCTCCTCGAACGCCGCCAGCTGCTGGCGGACCAGGTTGCCGGCGGGCGTCGTCGCCTCGAACGGATAGGTCGCGGGAAAGAGGAAGCCCTCGATGCTGTGCCGTCCGTCGGCGGCCCGGAACGCGGGCGGCGGCGAGGCACGGCGCGCCGCCCTGGCGTACGCGGCCGCGGTGAGCACGGGGGTGACGTGCCGTTTGCGGATCGCGATCCGGCGGACCGCGGAGACGCGGTCGGTCATCTGCCGCACGCTCTGCCCCTCCGGGAAGACGACGTGCATGATCGGCCCCTGCGCGGCCGCGGCCGGTACGAGGAACGCGGCCGCCGCTGCGGCGGCGACGCCCGCGCGGAACCCACGCCCGACCCCCACGGCCCCGCACGGTACAGGTCTGGTTCAATGGCCCGACCCATGCAGCCGGCCATCGAACAGCTCGACGACGACCGGGTTCGCCTCACCGTCGAGGTCCCGGCGCACGACATGCACCACGCCGTGGAGCACGCCGCCGCCGACCTCGCGGCGAGCGTCCGCATTCCGGGCTTCCGCCGCGGCAAGGTGCCGATGCCCATCCTGCTCCAGCGCGTCGGCAAGGAGCGCCTCTACACCGAGGCGGTCGAGAGCCACATCGGCGGCTGGTTCTGGAACGCCGCCACCCGCGCGCGGGTCAACCCGGTCGCGCAGCCCGAATACGACTACGACTTGCCGTCGTCCGACGGCGACTGGCGCTTCTCCGCCACGGTCGCGGTGCAGCCGAAGCCGGTGCCGGCCGACTGGACGCAGCTCGAGGTGCCGCGGCACGAGGTCGAGGTGCCCGAGGAGGCGGTGCAGGCCGAGCTCGAGGCGCTGCAGCGGTCGGTCGCCGAGCTCGTGCCGGTCGACGGGCGGGTCGCGAACCCCGGCGACACCGCGGTCATCGACCTCGTCGCCGACGACGGATCTGCCCAGCGCGAGCTCGTGGTCGAGCTCGGCGCGGGGCGGCTGGTGGAGGAGATCGAGAACGGCATCCAGGGCCTCGAGGTCGGCGGCTCGCGCGAGATCTCCTACGAGCTGGCCGACGGCTCGCAGCGGCGCGCCACCGTCACCGTCAAGGACCTGAGGGAGAAGGTGCTGCCTCCGCTCGACGACGAGCTGGCGCGCGCCGCCTCCGAGTTCGACACCTTCGCCGAGCTGCAAGCCGATGTGGAGGAGAGCCTCCGCGGGCAGATCGAGGACGAGGTGGAGGGGCTCTTCCGCGCCGCCGCCGTCGACGAGCTCGTCCGCGCCTCGAACGTGACCGCCACCGGGCCGCTCGTCGAGGCGCGCACCCGCGAGCTGCTCTCGGGCCTCGCCCGCAGCCTGCAGGCGCGCGGCATCGACGCCTCCACCTACTTCGCCGTCACCGGCCAGCGGCCCGAGGAGCTCGAGCAGCGGCTGCGCGCCGAGGCGTCGCAGTCGGTCGGCCGCGAGCTCGTGCTCGAGGCCGTCGCCGACCAGCTCGGCATCGAGGTGACCGACGACGAGGTGCGCGAGGAGCTGCTCGAGCTCGGTGAGGACGAGGCCGACGTCGAGGAGTTCATCGCCGCCGGAGGAGTCGACCGCATCCGCGACGACCTCCGCTTCAAGAAGGCGCTCGACCGGATCGCGGCCGAGGTGAAGCCGATCGCGCCCGACCTGCACGAGGCGCGCGAGAGCATCTGGACGCCGGAGAAGGAGCAGGCGCAGGCCGGCGCGAAACTGTGGACCCCAGGCAGCAAGGAGTGATGACGCGATGAGCCCGTTGGTACCGATGGTGGTGGAACAGACCTCGCGCGGCGAGCGCGCGTTCGACATCTACTCGCGCCTGCTCGCCGAGCGCATCGTCTTCCTCGGCACCCCGGTCGACGACCAGATCGCGAACCTGATCATCGCCCAGCTGCTGCACCTGGAGTCCGAGGATCCCGACAAGGACATCTTCCTCTACATCAACTCGCCGGGCGGTTCCGTCTACGCGGGCCTCGCGATCTACGACACCATGCAGTTCATCAAGCCGGACGTGCAGACGATCTGCGTCGGCATCGCGATGAGCATGGGCTCCCTGCTCCTCGCGGGCGGCGCGAAAGGGAAGCGGATGTCGCTGCCGAACTCGAGGATCTTGATCCACCAGGTGTCGGGCGGCTTCCAGGGCCAGGGCACCGACATCGAGATCCAGGCGCGCGAGGTGATCGGCCTCAAGCGGCGCCTGGAGGAGATCTACACGCACCACACCGGGAAGACGCAGGAGGAGATCTCGCGCGACATGGAACGGGACTTCTTCCTCAGCCCCGCGGAAGCCAAGGACTACGGCCTCATCGACACCGTCATCACCCATCGCGAAGCCGGCCGGGCGGAGGCGGCCGCGTAAATCGGGTCTAGCCGTTTCGGCCGATCCGGGGTACAACGAGAGCCGTGGCGCGCGCGAGCGAGGGCAACGAGCAACTTCTCTGCAGCTTCTGCGGGAAGTCGCAGCGTCAGGTCAAGAAGCTGATCGCCGGTCCCGGCGTCTACATCTGCGACGAGTGCATCGATCTCTGCAACGAGATCATCGACGAGGAGCTGACCGCTCCGAGCTCGCTCGACCTCGACAACCTGCCGCGGCCGAAGGAGATCTACGCCTCGCTGAACGACTACGTCGTCTCGCAGGAGGAGGCGAAGCGGACGCTGTCGGTGGCGGTCTACAACCACTACAAGCGCGTCCAGATGGGCACCGACGACGGCGAGGTGGAGCTGCAGAAGTCGAACATCCTGCTGCTCGGGCCGACCGGCTGCGGCAAGACGCACCTCGCGCAGACGCTCGCACGGATCCTCAACGTCCCGTTCGCGATCGCCGACGCGACCGCGCTCACCGAGGCCGGCTACGTCGGCGAGGACGTCGAGAACATCCTGCTGAAGCTGATCCAGGCGGCCGACTTCGACATCAAGAAGGCCGAGACCGGGATCATCTACATCGACGAGGTCGACAAGATCGCGCGCAAGGCCGACAACCCGTCGATCACGCGCGACGTGTCGGGCGAGGGCGTCCAGCAGGCGCTGCTGAAGATCCTGGAGGGGACGGTCGCGTCGGTGCCGCCGCAGGGCGGGCGCAAGCACCCGCACCAGGAGTTCCTGTCGATCGACACGACGAACATCCTCTTCATCTGCGGCGGCGCGTTCGCGGGCCTCGACAAGATCATCGCGAAGCGGATCGGCAAGAACGCCGTCGGCTTCGGACGCGAGATCTCCTCGAAGCGCGACGCCGAGAGCGCCGAGCTGCTCGCCGAGGTGATGCCGGAGGACCTCCTCAACTTCGGGCTGATCCCCGAGTTCATCGGCCGCCTGCCGGTGCTGTCCGCGGTGCACCAGCTGAAGCGCGAGGACCTCGTGCAGATCCTGACCGAGCCGAAGAACGCGCTCGTCAAGCAGTACCAGCGCTTCTTCAACTACGACTCGATCGACCTCGTCTTCACCGAGGAGGGCCTCTGGTCGATCGCCGACAAGGCCCTGCTGCGCGAGACCGGTGCGCGCGGCCTCCGCTCGATCATCGAGAACGCGCTGCTCGACGTGATGTTCGAGCTGCCCTCGCGCAAGGACGTCTCCAAGTGCGTGATCACGAAGGAGACGATCGAGAAGGGCCTCAAGCCGACGCTCGTCACGAGCGGCGGCGCCGACCTCGACGAGCCAGAAGAGCTCGCCGAGGAGACCGCGTAGCCGACCGCTCCGCGACCGCGTAGGCTCGACCGGTGATCTCGGCCGAGGAACGCGCGGGCCGGCGCGCACGGCTGCGCGAGCACGCCGTGGCTCTCGGCACGAGCGGCTACGTGCTCTTCGGGCCCGCGTACGTCACTACTTCACGGGCTTCTGGTTCCTCTCGAACGAGCGGCCGATCGTTGGGCGCACGCGATCGCGCACGACATCGCGTTCCGGGAAGGGGACGTGCTCGTCTCGGAGACGGGCGCGGGTACAACGCGGAGCTCGAGCGCGCGATGGTGGTCGGGAAGCCGACGGACGAGATGCGGCGGCTCTTCGACCACGCCGTCGCCGCGCAGGACGTCGCGTTCGACGCGCTCCGTCCCGGTGCGACGTGCGCGTCGGTCGACGGCGCGGTGATGCGCTACTTCGAGTCGAACGACCTGCTGCCCTACCGGCGCCGGCACACCGGCCACGCGATCGGGCTGAGGAACCACGAGGCGCCGTTCCTCGACGTCGGTGACGGCACGGTCGTCGAGCCGGGCATGGTCTTCACGGTCGAGCCCGGTCTGTACGACGACTCGATCGGCGGCTTCCGCCACTCGGACACCGTCGTCGTCGCCGAGGACGGGATCGAGAAGCTCACCGACTACCCGAGAGACCTCGACAGCCTCACGATCCCGGGTTGAGCGCGCGGCGCCGCGAGGGGCTCGCCTGGGCGCTCCTCGGCGTCGCGCTGTTCTCCTTCTCGGTGCCGCTGACGAAGGTGGCCGTCGGCGGCTTCGACCCGTTCCTCACCGCGATGGCGCGAGCGGTGATCGCCGGTGCGCTCGCCGGGACGCTGCTCGCCGTGCGCCGCGTGCCGCCGCCGCGGCGCGCGGAGCTGCGCCCGCTCGTCGTCACGATGCTCGGCGCGGTGTTCGGCTGGCCGATCCTGCTGGCGCTCGCGCTCGAGCGGACGACCTCGGCGCACGTCGCGGTGATCGCCGCCTTCATGCCGCTGACGACGGCGCTGATCGCGGTGCTCCGCACGCACGAGCGCGTGTCGCCGCAGTTCTGGCTCGCGGCCTGCGCCGGCACCGGCGCCCTCGTCGCGTTCGCCCTCACGCGGGGCGGCGCCGACGGCGGCGATCTCGTCGCCGACGCGCTCGTCGTCTGCGCGACGATCGCGTCGTCGTGGTGCTACGTCGAGGGCGCGTCGATCACGCGGACGATGCCCGGCTGGAAGGTGATCTCGTGGGTGGTGGTGCTGGCGCTGCCGCTGACGATTCCGGCGACGGTCGTGCTGTGGCTCACCACCCGTCACGCGCACCATCCGGATGCGGGAGCGTGGGTGTCGCTCGCGCTGCTCGGCATCTCGTCGATGTACCTCGGCTTCTTCGCCTGGTACCGCGGCCTCGCGCTCGCGGGCATCGCGCGCGGCGGACAGGTGCAGCAGTCGCAGGCGCTGCTCACGCTCCTCTGGTCGGCGCTGCTCCTCGGCGAGCACGTCGGCCCCGCGACGGTGCTCGCCGCGCTCGCCGTGATCGGCGCAGTCGTCTGGTCGCAGCGCGGCCGGGCGGCGGTCGCCGTCGCACGGCCCGACCTCGCCGACGCACAGAGTTTCGCGAACATCACTTCATTCTCTAAAGTTACGAGGTCTTTTCAGGGTTCGAGAGAGGAGCGAGGATGAGCGAGAACGGCTATGCGAAGCAGGTGCTCGTCACGACGGAGTGGCTCGCCGAGCACCTCGGCGACGCGAACGTCGTGGCGGCGGAGGTCGACGAGAACGTCGACCTGTACGACGAGGGGCACATCCCCGGCGCGGTGAAGCTGCACTGGCAGGAGGACCTGCAGGACCCGCTCGAGCGGGACGTCGTCGACCAGCAGACCTTCGAGCAGCTGCTCGGGTCGCGCGGGATCGGCAACGACACGACCGTCGTCGTCTACGGCGACAAGAACAACTGGTTCGCCGCCTACGCCTACTGGTACCTGAAGGTGTACGGCCACGAGGACGTACGGATTCTCGACGGCGGCCGCCAGAAGTGGATCGACGAGGGGCGCGAGCTGACCACCGACGCGCCGAGCGTGACGCCGGCCACCTACAAGGCGAAGGAGCGCGACGAGTCGATCCGCGCCTACCGCGACGACGTGCTGCAGACGGTGCGCTCCGGCGACCGCGTGCTCGTCGACGTCCGCTCGCCGCAGGAGTACGCCGGCGAGATGGGGGCGCCTCCCGGGTACGAGTCGGAGGGCGCCTCGCGGCTCGGCCACATCCCGGGCGCGCTTTCGATCCCGTGGGCCCAGGCCGTCCGCGACGACGGAACCTTCAAGTCGGCCGCCGACCTGCGCGAGCTGTACGCCGCGAAGGGCGTCTCGCCCGACAAGGAGACGGTCGCCTACTGCCGCATCGGCGAGCGCTCCGCGCACACCTGGTTCGTGCTGCGCGAGCTGCTCGGCCACGAGAACGTCCGCAACTACGACGGCTCGTGGACCGAGTGGGGCAACCTGGTGGACGTCCCGATCGAGCGGTAGGGAACCCACGTACCTGGTACATCCCGCGAGCGCGTCGCTCCTCGGCGCGCGAACGGCGATGTACCAGGTGCGAGAGGTCGATCCTCGCTTCCGTTTGGATAGCGAGGGCCATGGCCGCGGAGTACACTCCAGGGCCATGAAGCGGACGATGCACGACACCCACGACACGACTTGCGGTGTCGCCGCGGCCGCGGAGCTGGTCGCGACCAAGTGGACGCCGTTGATCGTCCACGACCTCTCCGAGGGGCCGCGCCGGTTCATGGAGCTCGAGAAGGCCTGCCCGGGCATCAGCCCGCGCACCCTCTCCGAGCGGCTCGACATGCTCGAGCGCCAGGGTGTCGTCGTCCGGCGCAGCTATCCCGAGTCGCCCCCCCGCGTCGAGTACGAGCTCACCGACAAGGGCAAGGCGCTGCTGCCGATCATCCGCGAGATGCGCCGGTTCGGCCGCGCGTGGCTGATTCCCGAGTTCGAGCCGACCGACGCGCCGGCTCGCCGCCGGGCCGCCGCCGGCTAGATGCCGTCCCGCAAGATCGCGATCCTGGGCGCCGGACGCCTGGGGGAGTCGCTGCTCCGCGGCCTGCTCAGCTCCGGCTGGCGCACCGCCGACGAGCTCGCCGTCACCGCCCGCACCGACGAGCACCTCGACCACCTGCGCGAGGCGTACGGGGTCGAGGCGACGAGCGACAACGCCGCCGCCGTCACCGGCGCCGGTCTCGTCGTCGTCTGCGTGAAGCCGCAGGACATGGCGGCCGTGCTCGCCCAGATCGCCGGCAGCCTCTCGCCCGAGCAGACGATCCTCTCGGTCGCCGCCGGCATCACCACGGCGTCGATCGAGGCGCACCTGCCCGCGGGCGCGCGCGTCGTGCGGGCGATGCCGAACGCTCCCGCGCTCGTCCACGAGGGCATCGCGGGGATCTGCGCCGGCGCCGCCGCCACCGACGACGACCTGGCTCTCGCCGAGGAGGCGCTCGGCCACGTCGGCTCGACCGTGCGCGCGGCCGAAGTCGACATGGACGCGGTCACCGCCCTGTCGGGCTCGGGGCCCGCGTACTTCGCGCTGCTCGCCGAGGCGATGATCGAGGCGGGCCTGCTCCTGGGCCTGAGCCGCGAGGTCTCGACCCGGCTCGTCGTGCAGACGATGTTCGGCAGCGCGCTGCTGCTGCGCGACGAGCACCTGCACCCGGTGGAGCTGCGCGAGGCCGTCACGTCGCCGGGCGGCACCACCACGCGCGCCATCCGCGAGCTGGAATCCTCGGGCGTTCGCGCCGCCTTCCTCAACGCGATCAACGCGGCCACCGAGCGCTCCCGTGAGCTCGCTTCGCGGATCGACGAGTAGCCGCGGAACCTCGCTTCAGATTCTGAAGCTTGACAACGCTGCCAGGCGCAGGCAGACTGCGCCGCAGATGACCGACGCCGGCCGCCTCACCTGCATGCCCTCGCCGCCCACGGCGATCTCGGGCTGCGGCCGGACGATCGTCATCCTCATCGGCATTCTCCCCCTCTAGGGGGAGCGCGCACTCACGCGGCCACGACGCCGCACACGCCCACCGTCACCGACGGGAGAAGTGCGTCTCGCACCGTGCGAGGCGCCGACGCAAGGAGCGAACCGAGTGCGCAGGATCACGATCTTCGACACCACCCTCAGAGACGGCGAGCAGTCGCCGGGCATCGCGCTGCGCCCCGAGGCGAAGGTCGAGATCGCGCTCGCGCTGGAGCGGCTCGGCGTCGACGTGGTCGAGGCGGGCTTCGCCGCCTCGTCGCCGGGAGATTTCGAGGGCGTCGCCGCCGTCGCCGACGCGGCCACCGCCGTCACCGTCGCGTCGCTCGCCCGCGCGCACCAGGACGACATCGACGCCGCCGCCCGCGCGCTCGAGCGCGCGCCCCGCTCGCGCGTCCACATCGTGCTCGCCACGAGCGACCTCCACATCGAGCGCAAGCTCGGCCTGACCCGCGCCGAGGTGCTCGAGCGGATCGAATGGTCGATCCGCTACGCCGCTCAGGCCTTCGACGAGGTCGAGTTCTCGGCCGAGGACGCGAGCCGCTCCGACCGCGGGTTCCTCGCCGACGCGTGCCGCGTCGCCGTCGAGAGCGGCGTCACCGTCGTCAACCTGCCCGACACCGTCGGCTACGCGTCGCCGGCCGAGTACGCGGGCCTCTTCGAGGACATGCTCGAGCGCGTCCCCGCGCTGTCGGAGGTCGTCGTCTCGGCTCACTGCCACGACGACCTCGGCCTCGCCGTCGCGAACACGCTCGCGGGCGTCGCCGCCGGCGCGGTGCAGGTCGAGTGCACCGTGAACGGGATCGGCGAGCGCGCCGGCAACGCGGCGCTCGAGGAGGTCGTGATGGCGCTGCGCGTCCGCGCCGACGCCTTCGGCGTCGAGACGGCGGTCGACCCGGCCGCGCTGCTCGACGCCTCGCGCCTCGTCTCCGAGCTGACCGGCTACGCCGTGCAGCGCAACAAGGCGATCGTCGGCGCCAACGCCTTCGCGCACGAGTCGGGCATCCACCAGGACGGCCTGCTCAAGGACGCGGCGACCTACCAGATCATCGATCCCGCCGAGCTGGGGCTCGACATGACGCTGCCGCTCGGCAAGCACAGCGGCCGGCACGCGTTCGCGCGCGCCTGCGCCGAGGCGGGCCTCTCGCTCGACAAGGTCGCGGTCGACGCCGCGTTCCGCCGTTTCAAGCTGCTCGCCGACACCGGCGCGCACGTGTCCCTCGACGACGTACTCCAGGAGGTGCCTACATGAGTCGTACGAAAACGGTCGCCTGCCTGGCGGGCGACGGGGTGGGGCCCGAGCTGATGGCCGCCGCAGCGCGCGCCCTCGACCGGGTCTCGAAGCTGCACGCGCTCGAGCTCGACGACGTCCACCTGCCCTTCGCGGGCGAGGCGGTCACCCGCTGCGGCCACGCGCTGCCGGCGGCGACGCGCTCGGCCTACCGCGAGGTGGACGCGATCCTCGTCGCGTCGGCCGACGAGCCGGCGTTCGAGGGCGTGAAGGCCGACCTCGACCTGGCCTGGCGCGTCGCCCGCGTCCACCTGGCCGGCGACGCCGACGTGCTCGTCTTCGGCCCGGTCGGCGAGTGGGCCAACGCGGTGGCGCTCGAGCGGGCGTTCACCTGCGCCGCCTCGCGCGGCGGCCGTGTCGTGCTGGTCGGCGAAAGCGAGGCGTGGCGCGAGGCGGCCGCCGCCGAGCAGGGCCGCTGGGCGGCGATGCAGGTGACGGAGCTGAGCCTCGGCGAGGCGATCGTCCGCCTGCAGGAGCGGCCGCACGAGCTCGACGTGGTCGCCACCGAGAGCGCGCTCGTCTCCGGGCTCGTCGACGCGGCCGCGCACTTCGCGGGGTCGCGCGCGGCGGTGGCGCAGGCCTGGCTCCCCGAGCACGGCCCCGGCGTGTTCGCGCCGGGCGCGTCCGAGTCGGACGACGTCGCCGGCTTCGGCGTCGCCGACCCGACCGGGATGCTCCTGGCCGCCTCGCTGCTCCTCTCGGAGGGGCTGAAGCGGCGCTCGGCCGCGCGCACGCTCGAACGCGCGGTCGGCACGGCGATCGAGCGCGCGGGCTCCGGGCCGCGCGAGACCCGCTCCTTCGCAGACGCGGTGATCGACTTGCTGCCGCAGACGCGCACCGACCTGGAGCTGTTCGACGAGGTGCGGCGATGACGCGAATGCTCGGCGCCGACGCGATCCTCCGTTCGCTCGAGGCGGAGGGCGTCGACACGGTCTTCGGCATCCCCGGCGGGGCGATCCTGCCGGCGTACGACGCCTGGGCGCGCGGCACCAGCGTTCGCCACGTGCTGGCGCGGCACGAGCAGGGCGCCGGCCACATGGCCGAGGGCTACGCGCGCGCGTCGGGCAAGGTCGGCGTCGCCGTCGCCACCTCCGGCCCCGGCGCGACGAACCTCGTCACGGCGATCGCCGACGCGTGGATGGACTCGACGCCGCTCGTGTGCATCACCGGCCAGGTGAAGTCGAGCCTGATCGGCACCGACGCGTTCCAGGAGGTCGACATCACCGGCATCACGATGCCGATCGTCAAGCACTCCTGGCTGGTGCAGGACGTGGAGGAGCTGCCGGCCGTCATGAAGGCGGCGTTCCACGTGGCGCGCACGGGCCGGCAGGGGCCGGTGCTCGTCGACGTGGCGAAGGACGTGCAGGAGGGCGAGCTCGACTTCTCGTACCCGGACGACGTCGACCTGCCCGGCTGGAAGCCGCCGACGAAGGTGCACTCGCGCCAGATCGCCCAGGCGGCGCAGGCGATCGCCGAGGCGGAGCGGCCGATCGTCTACGCCGGCGGCGGCGTGCTGAACGGCGAGGCGACCGCGGAGCTGCTCGCACTCGTCGAGCAGGGCCGGCTGCCCGCGGTGACCACGCTGATGGCGAAGGGCGCACTGCCCGACTCGCACCCGCTCGTCTACGGCGCGCCCGGGATGCACGGCTCCAAGTACGCGAACTGGGCGCTGAACAAGGCCGACCTGGTGATCGCGGTCGGCTCGCGCTTCGACGACCGCGTCACCGGCAAGGTGTCGGCGTTCGCGCCGGGCGCGCGCGTGATCCACTTCGACGTCGACGCGGCCGAGGTGGGGAAGATCCGCCACGCCGACATCCCCGTCGTCGGGCCGCTGAAGGTCGCGCTGACCAAGCTGGCCGAGGCGCTCGCCGCGATCGACGCGGCTCCGCGCCACGAGCCGTGGTTGAAGCAGCTCGAGGACTGGCGCGCCCGCTTCCCGTACCGCTATGCGCACGGCGGCGACCTGGTCAAGCCGCAGGCCGCGGTCGAGGCGCTGCGCGACCTGACCGCAGGCCGCGACGACATCGTCTGGACGACCGGCGTCGGCCAGCACCAGATGTGGGCGATGCAGTACCTCGTCTGCGATCAGCCGCGCTCGTTCATCACCTCGGGCGGGCTCGGCACGATGGGCTACGGCCTGCCGGCCGCGATCGGCGCCAAGGCGGCGCGGCCCGACGCGACCGTCGTCTGCGTCGACGGCGACGGCTGTTTCCAGATGACCTGCCAGGAGCTGGCGACGGCCGCGCTCGAGCGGTTGCCCGTCGTCACGGTCGTGCTCAACAACGGCTGGCTCGGGATGGTGCGCCAGTGGCAGGAGATGTTCTACGCCGAGCGCTACTCGCAGTCGCACCTCACCAACCAGGTGCCCGACTACGCGCAGCTGGCCGAGGCCTACGGCTGCGCCGGCTTCACCGTCTCGGCCGAGGACGAGCTCGAGGGCGCGCTGGAGGCGGCGCTCGCCGCCGGCCGCACCGCAGTCGTCGACGTGCGGTGCGACCCGCAGGAGGCGTGCTTCCCGATGGTGCCCGCGGGCGCCGCCGCGGTCGACGTGATCGAGGCGCCGGAGGAGGTCGTCTCCCGATGAGCACCCACACCATCTCGGTGAAGATCGAGAACAAGCCGGGCGCGCTCGCGCGCGTGTCGCAGCTTTTCTCGCGGCGCGGCTACAACATCCAGAGCCTGGCCGTCGGGCCCACCGAGCAGGCGGGCATCTCACGGCTGACCCTGCGCGTCGATTGCAGCGAGCACTCGCTCGAGCAGATCGAGAAGCAGATGCACAAGCTCGTCAACGTGCTCCGGGTCACCGAGCTGAAGGCCGACGAGGCGGTCGAGCGCGAGCTGGCGCTGATCACCGTCGCCGCGTCGCCCGACCGCCGCTCCGACCTGATCGCGTTCAGCCAGGTCGCCGGCGCGCGGGTCGCCGACGTCGGCCGCGACGCGATCACCTTCGAGATCGTCGGCCGCCCCGACCAGGTCGAGGCGTTCGAGGAGCTCGTGCGCCCGTACGGTGTGCGCGAGCTCGTCCGCACCGGGCGCGTCGGCCTGCGGCGGCCGAGCGCCTCCCGCAAGAACGCCGTCACCGCAGTCGTCTGAAAGGAACCGCATGGCAGAGATCCACAAGTCCGGCAACCTCGACCTCCTGAACGGCAAGGTCGCCGTCCTCGGCTTCGGCAGCCAGGGCCACGCCCACGCGCTGAACCTCGCCGACTCGGGTGTCGAGGTCGTCGTCGGGCTGAAGCCCGGCAGCTCCTCGCGCGCCGCGGCCGAGGAGGCGGGCCTCACCGTGACCAGCGTCGCGGAGGCGGTGAAGGGCGCGCAGCTCGTCGTCTTCCTCGTCCCCGACGGGGCGCAGCCGAAGCTGTGGGAGGAGGAGGTGCGGCCGAACCTCGCCGAGGGCGCCGCGCTGCTCTTCGCGCACGGCTTCAACATCCACTACGGCGGCATCGAGCCGCCCGCCGGCCACGACGTGATCATGGTCGCGCCGAAGGGGCCGGGCCACGTCGTCCGCCGCCTCTACGAGGAGGGCTACGGCACTCCCGCGATCGTCGCGGTGGCGCAGGACGCGAGCGGCAAGGCGCGCGACCTCGCCTTCGCCTACGGCGTCGGCATAGGCGCCGCCCGCGCCGGCATGGTCGAGACGACCTTCGCCGAGGAGACCGAGACCGATCTCTTCGGCGAGCAGGCGGTGCTGTGCGGCGGCGTCACGCAGCTGATCCGGCACGGCTTCGACACGCTCGTCGAGGCCGGCTACCAGCCCGAGGTCGCCTACTACGAGTGCCTGCACGAGCTGAAGCTGATCGTCGACCTGATCTGGGAGGGCGGCCTCGAGCGGATGCACTACTCGATCTCCGACACCGCCGAGTACGGCTCGCACGCCGTCGGCCCGCGCGTCGTCGACGAGCACGTGAAGGAGAACATGAAGAAGGTGCTGGGCGAGATCCAGGACGGCACCTTCGCCCGCGCCTGGATCGCCGAGATGGAGCGCGGCCAGCCCGTCCTCGACGAGTACCGGCAGAAGCTCGCCGAGACGAAGATCGAGCAGGTCGGCCTGAAGCTGCGCGAGCTGAACCAGCGCGAGGTCGCGGAGGTCTAGTGACGGAGTCCCTCTTCACGCGTGTTCCTCGGGCGGCGTCGGGCCTCGGCGGAGGGCGCGCGTGACGGTCGACGTCCAGGTCGGGCTCCTCGGCTACGGCACCGTCGGCGCCGCGGTCAACCGGCTGCTCACCGAGCAGGCGGACGACATCGAGCGCGCGACCGGCCACCGCCTGCGCGTCGTGAAGGCGCTCGTCCGCGACCCCGGAAAGGAGCGTGAGTACCCGCCGCCGGCGGGAGTGCTCACCACGGAGGTGCGCGAGATCCTCGACGACCCGCAGGTCGCGGTCGTGGTCGAGGTGATGGGCGGGGTCGAGCCGACGCGCGGCTACGTGCTCGAGCTGCTCCAGCGCGGCAAGCACGTCGTCTCGGCCAACAAGCAGCTCGTCGCCCGCTGCGGCGCCGAGCTGTTCGCGGCCGCCTCGGCGGCGGGCGTGCAGCTGCGCTTCGAGGCGAGCGTCTGCGCGGCGATCCCGGTGATCAAGGTGCTGCGCGAGGCGCTCGTCGTCACGAACGTGCACCGGGTGCTCGGCATCGTCAACGGCACGACGAACTTCGTGCTGACGCAGATGGAGGCGGGCAAGACGTACGCGGAGGCGCTCGCCGAGGCGCAGGCGCGCGGCTTCGCCGAGTCCGATCCGACCGACGACGTCTCGGGCGCCGACGCGGCGGCGAAGATCGCGATCCTCGCCACCGTCGCGTTCAACTCGCGCGTCGGCTTCGACGACGTCGCCTACGCCGGCATCGAGTCGATCGACCCGCTCGACATCGCGGCCGCGCGCGAGCTCGACATGGTGATCCGGCTGGTCGGCGCCGCCCGGCTCGTCGACGGCCACGTCGACGTGCGCGTGCAGCCCGCGCTCGTCGACCAGCAGCACCCGCTCGCGAAGGTCGACGGGGCCTTCAACGCGATCATGCTGCAGGGAGACGCGATCCGCGAGATCACGCTCGAGGGCCCCGGCGCCGGCGGCGTCGAGACGGCCTCCGCGGTGATCGCCGACGCCGTCAGCGTGATCGGCACGATGGGCACCGGCTTCCTGCAGAACGACGCCGCCTGGCGGGAGCTCCCGTTCCTGCCCGCCGGCGAGACCCGCTCTCCCTTCTACTTCCGGCTCGCGGTCGAGGACCGCCCGGGCGCGCTCGCGCGCGTCGCCGAGGCGCTCGCCGGCCGCGAGATCTCGATCGCGCGCCTGCTGCAGCACCCGAACGGCAACGGCGCCGCCCTGCACGTCGTCACGCACGAGACGAGCGCCGGCGCGCTCGACGCGGCGCTCCAGGACATCGACGCGCTCTCCGAGGTCTACGACCGGCCGCTGCCCCTGCCGGTGATCTCCGACCGCGGAGTATCGGAGCTCGGATGGGCGTGATCGAGGCGCATCGCGAGCGCCTGCCGGTGGGCGCGGAGACGCCCGAGCTGTCGCTCGGCGAGGGCGGCACGCCGCTGGTGGCGGTGCCGAATCTGGGCGACCAGCTGGGGGTGGAGCTGCACGTGAAGCTCGAGGGCCTCAATCCCACGGGCAGCTTCAAGGACCGCGGCATGGTCGTCGCCGTCGCGAAGGCCGTCGAGGCCGGCGCGCGGGCAGTCGTCTGCGCCTCGACCGGCAACACCGCCGCCTCGGCCGCGGCCTACGCGGCGCGGGCCGGGCTTCAGGCCGTCGTGCTGACGCCGGTCGGCGCGGTCGCGACGGCGAAGCGCGCGCAGTCGGTCGCCGCCGGCGCGCGGCTGCTCGACGTCGCCGGCAGCTTCGACGAGGCGCTCCGAGCCTGCCGCGCCCTGGCCGAGCAGGACGGCTTCGTGCTCGTCAACTCCCTCAACCCTCATCGAGTGGAGGGGCAGAAGACCGCCGTCTTCGAGCTCCTCGACCAGCTCGGGCGCGCGCCCGACGTGATCGCCCTCCCGTACGGTGGCGGCGGCAACCTCTGCGCCTTCGCCAAGGGTCTCGCCGAGGCCGGCGCGCCGACGCTGCTCGTCGCGGGCGAAGCGGCCGCGCGCCCGACAACCTTCGCATCCGCCATCCGGATCGCGGAGCCCGCCCACGAGCAGGAGGTGCAGGCGCTCGTCGCCGCCGGTCGAGCGGAGATCGTCACGCTCGCCGACGACGAGCTCCAGCGGGCCTGGGCGGATCTCGCCCGCGAGGGCGTGTTCTGCGAGCCGGCCTCCGCGGCGGGTCTCGCGGCGCTGCGCCGCCGCGGCGTCGAGCCCGGCTCGCTCGCCGTGTGCATCCTCACCGGCCACGGGCTCAAGGACGCGGCCGCGGTCGACCGCCTGCAGGTGGAGCCGACGGTCGTCGAGCCGAGCCTGGAGGCGATCCTGGAGGTTCTCGCCTGATGCGTGTCGTCGCTCCGGCTTCGACCGCCAACCTCGGCCCGGCGTTCGACTGCGCCGCCGCCGCGCTCGACCTCTGGAACGAGGTCGAGGTGGAGGAGGGGGCGCACGCCGTCGTGATCGAGGGCGAGGGGGCCGACGAGCTGCCGCGCGACCGCGAGCACCTGGCGTTGCGCGCGTTCGCCCGCTTCGCCGATCCCGGCCGCTACCGGTTCCACTTCGTCAACCGGATCCCGCTCGAGCGCGGGCTCGGCGCCAGCGCGGCCACGGTCGCGCTGGGGCTCGTCGCCGGCGCCGCGGCCTCCGGCCGGACGCCGTCGGCCGACGAGCTGCTCGCCGAGGCGGTCGCCTTCGAGGGGCATGCCGACAACGCCGCCGCCGCGCTGCGCGGCGGCGTGTGCTTCGCCTGGTGGGTCGACGGCGCGCCGCGCGCCGCGCGCGTCGCGACGACGCTGCCGCTGCGCCCCGTGCTGGCCGTGCCCGCGACGCGGACGAACACGAACGGCTCCCGCGCCCGCCTGCCCGAGCAGGTCAGTCACGCCGACGCGGCCGCCACCGCCGGGGCGGCGGCGCTGCTCGGCGCGGCCGTCTCCTCGGGCGACGCCGACCTGCTGCGCGCCGCCTTCGCCGACCGCCTGCACGAGCCCTACCGCGCCGCCGACGCGCCGCTGCTCGAGCAGCTGCGCGGCGCCGACCCCGTCACGCTCTCGGGCTCCGGCCCGTCCGTGGTCGTGTGGGCCGCCGACGGCCGCGCCGACGATCTCGCCGCCGACCTGCGTCGGCGGGTTCCCCCCGACACGACCGTGCTACCGCTCCGGGTGGCGCAGGAAGGAGCACGGCTGGCATGAGCAGCCCGTACGGCCCGACCGATCCCGCGAAGCGGCACAGCGCCGCCCTCACCGACGGCGTCGACCGCGCGCCCGCGCGCGCGATGCTGAAGGGCACCGGCTTCACCGACGATGACCTCGCGAAGCCGCTCGTCGGCGTCGCGACGACGTGGATCGAGACGATGCCGTGCAACCTCAACCAGCGCATGCTCGCGAAGCACGTCAAGGACGGCATCCGGGCGGCGGGCGGCACGCCGGTCGAGTTCAACACGATCTCCGTCTCCGACGGCGTCTCGATGGGCACCGCCGGCATGCGCGCCTCGCTGATCTCGCGCGACGTGATCGCCGACTCGATCGAGCTCGTCGCGCGCGGCCACCTGTTCGACGGCCTCGTCTGCCTCGTCGGCTGCGACAAGACGATCCCCGCCGCGGTGATGGCGCTGGTGCGGCTCGACCTGCCGGGGCTCGTGCTCTACAACGGTTCGATCGCGCCCGGCCGCTTCCGGGGCAAGGACGTGACCATCCAGGATGTGTTCGAGGTGGTTGGCGCGCATGCGGCCGGCAAGGCGAGCGACGAGGACGTCCATGCGCTCGAGAGCGTCGCCTGCCCGGGCGCCGGCGCCTGCGGCGGCCAGTTCACCGCGAACACGATGGCGATGACGCTCGACTTCCTCGGCGTCGGCGCTCCGGGGCTCGGCGAGATCCCGGCGACGCACCCGGGCAAGCCGGAGGCGGCGCGCAAGGCGGGCGAGCTCGCGATGCAGCTCGTGCGCGAGGACGTGCGGCCGCGGCACCTGCTCACGCGCGAGTCGATCGAGAACGCGATCGCCGCCGTCGCCGCCAGCGGCGGCTCCACGAACGCCGTCCTGCACCTGCTCGCGATCGCCCACGAAGCAGGAGTCGAGCTGACGATCGACGACTTCGATCGCGTAGCGGCGCGCACCCCGATCGTCGCCGACATCAAGCCGGGCGGCCGCTTCGTCGCGGTCGACCTGTTCGAGGCCGGCGGCGTCGGGCTCGTCGCGCGCGAGCTCGTCGGCGCCGGGCTCGTGCATGCCGAGGCGCGCACGGTCGACGGGCGCTCGCTGCGCGAGGTCGCCGAGAGCGTCACCGAGACGCCCGGCCAGCAGGTCGTCGTCGGCTGGGAGACGCCGCTGAAGAAGACCGGCGGCATCGCGATCCTCCGCGGCTCACTGTCGCCCGAGGGCTGCGTCGTCAAGCTCGCGGGCCACGAGCGCCTCTTCCACCGCGGGCCCGCGCGCGTGTTCGACTGCGAGGAGGACTGCTTCGCCGCCGTCAAGGCGCGCGCGATCCTGCCGGGCGACGTCGTCGTGATCCGCTACGAGGGCCCCGCCGGGGGCCCCGGCATGCGCGAGATGCTGCACGTCACGGCCGCGCTCGTCGGCGAGGGGCTCGGCGACGAGGTCGCCCTCGTCACCGACGGCCGCTTCTCGGGCGCCACCCACGGGCTGATGATCGGCCACGTCGCGCCGGAGGCGTTCCGCGGCGGCCCGATCGCGCTCGTGCGCGACGGCGACCCGATCGAGGTCGACGTCGAGCGCCGCGAGCTGCGGCTCGACGTGCCCGAGGAGGAGCTGGCCGCGCGCCGCGCCGAGTGGCAGCCGCCGGCCCCGCGCTACGCCTCGGGCGTGTTCGCCAAGTACGCGTCGCTCGTCTCGTCCGCCTCGGAAGGGGCGGTGACGGGTTGAGGGAACACGGCCGTAGGCTAGACGGACGCAAGAGCGGAATCGCCGGCTCCGCCGGCGTTGGAGCGAAGCAATTGCCGGATGCCGCGCGTCGCCTGCGCGATCCGCTGCTCGTTCTCCACGAGCGCGAAGCGCACGTGGCCGTCGCCGCCTCCACCGAATCCGATCCCCGGGCTCACTGCGACGCCGGAGTCTCGCGCCAGCCGCAGCGCGAACTCCAGGGAGCCCAGAGCGCGGAAAGGCTCGGGGATCGGAGCCCATACGAACATCGTCCCGGCCGGCGGCTCGACCGGCCAGCCGGCGCGGGCGAGGCCGCTGCAGAGCGCGTCGCGCCGCCGCCGGTAGACCTCGCACACCTCGAGCGGGTAGTCGGCTGCCTCGCGCAGGGTGACGGTGGCGGCGATCTGGATCGGTTGGAAGGTGCCGTAGTCGAGGTAGGACTTGAGCTTCGCGAGCGCCGCGACCACGTCGGGGCGGCCCAGCACGAAGCCGACACGCCAGCCGGCCATCGAGAACGACTTGGTGAGGCTGTACAGCTCGACGGCGCACTCGTGCGCGCCCTCGGCGGCGAGCACCGACGGCGGCCGGTGGCCGTCGAAGGCGACGTCGGCGTACGCGAAGTCGTTCACCAGCACGAAGTCGTGCTCGCGGGCGAGGTCGACGAGCCGCTGCATGTCCTCGGGGGTCGCGACCGCGGTGGTCGGGTTGTGCGGGTACGAGACGATCACCGTGCGGGGCCGCGTCCGCCGCACGGCCTCCTCGATCGCGTCGACGCCTCCCTCGGCGGCCGCGCCGACGACGGCGCCGCCGGCGAGGCGCGGCGCCACCAGGTGGATCGGGTAGCTGGGCGTCGGCACGACCGCCGTATCGCCCGGCTCCAGCAGCACCCACATCAGATGGGCGAGCCCCTCCTTGGCGCCGATCGTGCTCACGACCTGCGTCTCGGGGTCGAGCTCCACGCCGAAGCGGCGCGCGTACAGCTCGCAGACGGCGCGTCGCAGCTGCTCGATCCCGCGGCTGGCGGAGTAGCGGTGGTTGCGCGCGTTCGCGGCGGCCTCGCGCAGCTTCTCGACGGCGAGCGCGGGCGAGGGGATGTCCGGATTGCCGAAGCCGAGGTCGATCACGTCCCGGCCCTCGCGGCGGAGCTCCCGCTTCAGCGCGTCGACGGTGGCGAAGACGTACGGGGGCAGCGCGTCGATGCGGCGAAACTTCATTCCGTAAAGTTACTCTGGAGGGCCGATGCCTGTTGAGTCTCTGAGGTGCCGAGTCTGCGAGAGCGAGTTCCCGCCGGTCGCAGGGGGAATCTGCACGAGCTGTTTCGGCCCGCTCGAGCCGGTCTACGACTGGGACGAGCTGCGGGGGACGGTGACGCGCGCCTCGATCGAGGCGGGCCCGTTGTCGCTGTGGCGCTACCACGCGCTGCTGCCGGCGCTGCCGCCGGCCGACGCGCGCAGCGGCCCGGGCTGGACACCGCTCGTCGCCGCGCCGCGGCTCGCCGACGCGGTCGGCGTGGGGGAGCTGTACGTGAAGCTCGACACCTCGAACCCGACTCACTCGTTCAAGGACCGCGTCGTCGCGGTGGCGTCGGCGAAGGCGCTCGAGTTCGGCTTCGACGTCCTCTCCTGCACCTCGACCGGCAACCTCGCCGGCGCGGTCGCCGCCCGCGCGGCCGCGCTCGGGCTGCGCGCCGTCATCTTCTGCCCGGCCGGGATCGAGCCCGAGAAGCTCGCCGCCGCGAGCGTCTTCGGGCCGACGATCTACGGCGTCCGCGGCTCCTACGACGACTGCAGCCGGCTCGTGTCGGAGCTGGCGCAGGAGGTGGAGTGGGGCATCGTCAACGTCAACCTGCGCTCCTACTACGCCGAGGGCTCGAAGACGCTCGCGTTCGAGATCGCCGAGCAGCTCGGCTGGAGCTACCCCGACGCCGTCGTGGCGCCGATCGCCTCGGGCGCGATGTACTCGAAGCTCTGGCAGGGCTTCGACCAGCTCGGGCGCGTGGGGCTGGTCGACGCGCGGCCGCCGCGCCTCTTCGGAGGCCAGGCCGAGGGGTGCTCGCCGGTCGCGACCGCGTTCCACGAGGGGCGGCCGGTGATGCCGGTGCGCCCCGACACGGTCGCGCACTCGCTGGCGATCGGGAACCCGGCCGACGGCGACCTCGCCGTCGCGACGGCGAAGGCGTCGGGCGGCGCGATCCACGCCGTGGCCGAGGAGGACGTGGGCGCGAACATGACGCTGCTCGCGTCGACGACGGGCGTGTTCGGCGAGACGGCGGCGGGTGTGTCGCTGGGCGCGCTGCGCGCCGCGGTGGCGGCGGGCGAGCTCGGCGCCTCCGATCGGGTCGTCCTGCTCGTCACCGGCACGGGGTTGAAGACGCCGCAGGTCGTGCGCTCCGAGAACGCCGTCGTCGAGGTCGATCCGGACGTCGACAACCTCCTGGCCGGGCTGGGAGTGGGAGCATGACGAGCGTGTCCACGGACCCGACGCTGCAGCGCTACCGCGACGAGATCGCGGCGCTCGATCGGCAGCTCGTGGAGATCGTCAACGCGCGGCTCGCCGCCGTCGTCGAGCTCCACCGCTACAAGGGCGAACAGGGTCTCCCGGTGCGCGACCCCGAGCGCGAGCGGTGGCTCGTCGAGCACCTGCAGGGCGAGAACGCCGGGCCGCTGACGGCCGAGGGCGTGGCCGAGCTGGTCGAGTTCGTGCTCGAGCTGATTCGCAAGGAGCAGGCACGTGGCTAGCCGCGTCGTCGTGCTGCCGGGTGACGGGATCGGGCCCGAGGTCGCCGCGGCCGCCGTGCGCGTGCTCGAGCGGCTGCCGGTGGGGGTCGAGACCGAGGAGCATCTGTTCGGCGGCGCCGGCATCGACGCCGTCGGCGATCCGCTCCCGGCGGAGACCCTGGAGGCGTGTCGCGGCGCCGCCGGGGTGCTGCTCGGCGCCGTCGGCGGGCCGAAGTGGGACGGCGGGCCGGTGCGCCCCGAGGCGGGCCTGCTGGGCGTGCGCCGGGCGCTCGACGTCTACGCCAACCTGCGCCCCGCGGTGCAGGGGGACGTCGACCTCGTGATCGTCCGGGAGCTGGTCGGCGGCCTCTACTTCGGCCGCCGCGGCGTGCTCGACGACGGCACCGTCTTCGACACCTGCGAGTACCACCCCGACCAGGTGCGGCGCATCGCCCACCGGGCCTTCGCGCTCGCGCGCACGCGGCGCGGCCTCGTCACGTCCGTCGACAAGGCGAACGTGCTCGACACGTCGCGCATGTGGCGGCGCGTCGTCAGCGAGGTCGCCGAGGAGTACCCCGATGTCGAGCTGCGCCACCACCTCGTCGACAGCGTCGCGATGGAGCTCGTCACCGCGCCCGCGCAGTTCGACGTGCTGGTGACGGAGAACACCTTCGGCGACATCCTCTCCGACATCGCCGCCGCGGTCACCGGCGGCCTCGGTCTCGCCGCCTCGGCGAGCCTCGGCGACGCCGGCCCGGGCATCTTCGAGCCGGTGCACGGCTCGGCCCCCGACATCGCCGGCACCGGCGCGGCGAACCCGGCGGCGATGCTGCGCTCGCTCGCGCTCCTGCTGGAGCACGGGTTGGGGGAGGCGGCGCTGGCCCGGGAGCTGTCCGCCGCGGTCGACCGCGCGCTCGTCTCGACGCCGACGCCCGACGCCGGCGGCAGCGCGACGACGATCGAGTTCGCAGACGCCGTCCTCGACGACCTCGCGGCGGCCGTTCGGTGACGGCCACCGTCGCGTATCCGGGCCCGGAGGGCACGCACAGCGACGCCGCCGCGTCGATCCTGGCGCCCGCCGGGGCCGCCACGGTCGGCCTGCCGACGTTCACCGCGGTCGTCGAGGCGACGACCGCGGCCGAGGTCGAGTTGGGTGTGCTGCCGATCGAGAGCTCGCTGGTCGGGCCGATCGCCGAGACGCACGACCTGCTCTACCGCTCGCCGCTCTCGATCGTGCGCGAGGCGACGCTGCCGATACGGCACTGCCTCGTCGGCGTGCCCGGCACGCGCGTCGAGGACGTGCGGCTCGTCCGCTCGCACCCGGCCGCCCTCGATCAGTGCCGCACGCTGCTCGCGCGGCTGGCGGTGGAGAGCGTGCCGGCGTCGACGACCGCCGAGGCGGCGCGCGCGGTGGCGGGCCAGGGCGACCCTGCCGAGGCGGCGATCGCCAGCCCGCACGCCGCCGAGACGCACGGGCTGCAGATCATCGCCGACAACGTCGGCGACCATCCCGAGGCGTTCACGCGCTTCGTCGCCGTGGCGCCGTACACGCTCGTCGGCCACGGCACCGGCTGGCGTACGGCGCTGTCGTTCGTCACCGACCACCGCCCGGGCGCGCTGTTCCGGGCGCTGGAGGCGTTCGCGCGCCACGAGGTGAACCTGGTGCAGCTCGTGTCGCGGCCGCTGCCCGAGTCGCCGTTCCGCTACCGGTTCGACGTCGTCCTCGACGGCCACGTCTTCGACCCGGAGCTGCGGAACGCGTTCGGCGAGCTGCGCGAGCTCACGCGGGCGCTACGGTTGTTCGGGTCCTACGCTGCGGAGGAGAAATGATGGCCAAAACCCTCTTCGAGAAGATCTGGGAGTCGCACGTGGTGGCGGAGGCGGCGGGGGAGCCTGCGCTGCTCTACGTCGACCTGCACCTCGTGCACGAGGTGACGAGCCCACAGGCGTTCGAGGGATTGCGGCTGGCCGGCCGCCGGGTGCGGCGCCCCGACCTGACCGTGGCGACGATGGACCACAACGTGCCGACGCTCGACGGGCCGATCGAGGATCCGCTCGCCCGCGCGCAGCTCGACGCGCTGCGGCGCAACTGCGAGGAGTTCGGCGTCCGCCTCTACGCCACCGGCAGCGGCCGCGAGGGCATCGTCCACGTGATCGGCCCGGAGCTCGGCGTCACCCAGCCGGGGATGACGATCGTCTGCGGCGACAGCCACACCTCCACGCACGGCGCCTTCGGCGCGCTCGCGTTCGGCATCGGCACCTCCGAGGTCGAGCACGTGCTGGCGACGCAGACGCTGCCGCAGGCGCGGCCGAAGACGATGCGCGTCGAGTTCGCCGGCGAGCTGCCGCTCGGGCTCACCGCGAAGGACATGGTGCTGGGCGCGATCGGCCGCATCGGCGTCTCGGGCGGCGTCGGCCATGCGATCGAGTACGCCGGCCCGGCCGTGGAGGCGCTCTCGATGGAGGGCCGCATGACGATCTGCAACATGTCGATCGAGGGCGGCGCCCGCGCCGGGATGATCGCGCCCGACGACACGACCTTCGCCTACCTCGAGGGCCGCCCGGCCGCGCCGAGCGGCGCCGAGTGGGAGCGCGCGCTCGATCGCTGGCGCGCGCTGCCCACCGAGCCGGGCGCGGAGTTCGACGCGGTCGTCGAGATCGACGTGGCGGAGCTGCTGCCGCAGGTCACCTGGGGCACGAACCCGGGCATGGTCGCGTCGATCGACGACGCGGTGCCCGATCCGGCCGCGATCGACGATCCCGACGAGCGCGCCGCCGTCGAGCGGGCGCTGCAGTACATGGACCTGCGGCCGGGCACGCCGATCCGCGACGTGCGCATCGACAAGGTGTTCATCGGCTCGTGCACGAACGCGCGCATCGACGACCTGCGCGCCGCGGCCGAGGTCGTCGCCGGCCGGCGCGTCGCCGACGGTGTCCACGCGATCGTCGTCCCCGGCTCGGCGCAGGTGAAGCTGCAGGCCGAGGCGGAGGGGCTCAATCGCGTCTTCGAGGCGGCCGGGTTCGAGTGGCGCCGCGCCGGCTGCTCGATGTGCCTGGGCATGAACCCCGACATCCTCCAGCCGGGCGAGCGCTGCGCCTCCACCTCGAACCGCAACTTCGAGGGCCGGCAGGGCGCCGGCGGGCGCACGCACCTGCTCAGCCCGCCGATGGCCGCCGCCGCGGCGATCGCCGGCCGCTTCGCCGACGTGAGGGAGCTCGCATGAGAGCGTTGACGCAGGTGACCGGCCGCGTGGCGGTGCTCGACCGCCCGGACGTCGACACCGACCAGATCATCCCGAAGCAGTTCCTGAAGCGCATCGAGCGCTCCGGCTACGGCGAGTTCCTCTTCTTCGACTGGTCGCAGGACCCGGACTTCGAGCTGAGCCGGCCCGAGGCGGAGGGAGCGTCGATCCTGCTCGCGGGGCGCAACTTCGGCTGCGGCTCGTCGCGCGAGCACGCCGCCTGGGCGCTGGAGGATCACGGCTTCCGCGTGATCGTCGCGCCGTCGTTCGGCGACATCTTCCACACGAACGCGATCAAGACGGGCCTCGCGCCGATCGTGCTCGAGGCGGAGCGGATCGCCGAGCTGCGCGACGCGGTCGCACGGCGGAACGAGCTGACGGTCGACCTCGAACGGCTGCGGATCACGCACCCGGACGGCCTCGAGATCGCCTTCCCGTTCGACGCCTACGCGCAGGAGACGCTGGTGCGCGGCCTCGACGACATCGGCCGCACGCTGGAGCGCGAGGACGAGATCAGCGCGTTCGAGTCGACCCACCCGGGTCGCTTCGACGCGCTCGTGTTGCCAGGCTGAGCAGTCGGGCAGTACACCTAGTTCAGTAGTACTTGACACCTCGCACTGAGGTCACTAGGGTCATCGGGCAGTCGAGAACCCACCGAGGAGGGGGAGCGAGATGACCAACACCGTAGGGTCGGACGCCGGTTCTTCGACGCGCAGGGGCGTCGAGCTGACCGTGCTGAATCCCGTCGGCTACGCACCGAAGGTCACTGCGAAGAGCATGGCGCCGCGCCTGAACAGCCTCGAAGGCAAGACGCTGTGCCTCCTCGACTGCCGTTTCGACAACTCCGACGTGTTCCTCCGGCAGCTCCAGGATTGGCTCGCCGAGCATCAGCCCGGCGTGCGGACACATGTCGTGCAGATGAAGGAGTCGTGGGTCGACGACCCGGAAGCGCTCGAGGAGGTCTCCCGCTACGGGGACGCCGCGATCGCCGGGGTCGGCCTCTGAAGCACCTGCAGCCCGACGGTCGTCGGGCAGGCCATTCAGCTGGAAAGCGTCTACGGAGTCCCCACCGTCGCCCTTCACACCGACACCTTCGCCCGCCTCGTCGCCTCGACGGCGCGTGTCGCGGGCATGCCGGGGCTCCGGCAGGTCTTCGTCCCGCAACCCCTGACGAACCTGTCCCCCGAGGAGCTGCGCGCGTACGTCGAGGGAGACGACCCCACCACCGGCAGGCCCTTCGTCGACGAGCTCGTCGACGCCCTTACCCGGCCGCTCGAGGACGGCGCCGAGCAGGAGGCGACGTTCGAGCGGTCGACGCCCAGGCTCGTGCCTCCGGCGTCGGAGGAGGAGCTGCACACGCTCTTCCTCGACAACGAGTGGACCGACCGCCTCCCGATCGTCCTGCCGACGGAGGAGCGCGTGCAGGAGATGCTCGCCCACACGAGCCACGCGCCCGACGAGGTGGTGGGGCGGATGCGGCCGACCGCCTTCCGCGAGGCCTGGGAGTACACGGTCGAGAAGGTGGCCGTCAACGCCGTGATGGCGGGGGCCCGCCCCGAGTACTTCCCCGTCATCCTCGCCATCGCCGCAGGCCAGACGAGCGCGCGCCACAGCACGACCTCGTCGATGGCCGGGATGTGCGTCGTCAACGGCCCGATCCGTCACGAGATCGGGATGAACGCCGGCATCGGGGCCCTCGGCCCCTACAACCACGCGAACGTCACCATCGGGCGCACGTGGGGCCTGCTGTCGCAGAACGGGCAAGGCGGCTCCAGCCCCGGCCAGACCTACATGGGCTCGCAGGGCAACGGCTACGGGGTCACGAACCTGACGTTCGCCGAGAACGAGGAGCGCAGCCCGTGGGCGCCGTTCCACGTCGAGCACGGCTTCGCCGAGACGGACAGCACGGTCAGCATCTGGGTCGGCACGTGGTGCACCGCGTTCACCCACGGCGTACGTGTGAAGTACTGGCAGGAGACGGTGCGGAACATGCTCCGCGGCATGGACCCGATGCACGCGCCGCTGCTCCTGCTCGACCCGATCGCCGCGCGCGAGTTCCAGGCGCGTGGCGGCTTCGACAAGGCCGGCCTGCTCGAGTGGTTCCACGAGAACGCGCTGATGCCGGCCGGCGAGTTCTGGGACAACCAGATGGTCCAGACGGTCATCTACCCGAAGGCGGTCCGCGGCGTCGAGCCGTGGGCGACGAACCTGAAGGCGGCCGAGGACGAGCTCGTGCGCATGTTCAAGGCGGACGAGATCAAGGCCGTGGTCGTCGGCGGCGAGACGATGGGCACGTGGCGGATGATCGGCGCCCGCTACCACGGGACCGTGTCGGTGGACGACTGGCGATGACGGTCGACAGCTCCACGGAGGCCCGGCCGGCGAGCCCGGCCCCGGCGACGAAGATCCAGCTCGTCGACTGCGACGTCCATCCGTTCATCCCGCAGGGGGTGAGGACGCTCGCCCCGTACCTGTCGCGCTCCTGGCGCAAGCGGATCTTCGGCCACCCCGGCGAGCTGCCGCCGCAGGGCGGCCTGCTCGGGGGACAGCTGACCGTGCCCAGCAACCAGATCTACGTCAACCCCGCGGGCCTGATGCGCCGCGACGCCTACCCCGAGGACGGCGGGATGCCGGGCTCGGACCCCGACCTCGTGGTGGAGCAGCTGTTCGAGGCCTGCGACGTCGACCGCGCCGTGATGTTCCTGCCGCAGTTCCCGGGCATCCTCTCGCTGCCCGACCCCGACATGGCTGCCGCGATCGCCTCGGCCTGCAACGAGTGGCTTCTCGAACAGTGGCTTCAGCACGACTCGAGGTTCCGCGCGATGATGATCGTCGCGCCGCAGGACCCCGATGCGGCCGCGGCGGAGATCGACCGGATCGGCGACCGCCCCGGGATCGTCGGCGTCCACGTCCCGATGCTGAACATCCTGATGGGGGAGCGGCACTTCTATCCCATCTACGAGGCGGCCCAGCGCCACGAGCTGCCCATCGGCATCCACCCGAACGGCGTCGACGGCGTGCACCAGCGCGCCGCGGCGTTCGCGGGCGGCAACCCGACGTACTACGTCGAGTGGCACACGTCGATCTCCCAGATCTTCCAGGGCAACGTCACGAGCCTCGTCGCCCACGGCGTCTTCGAGCGCTTCCCGCGTCTGAAGCTGCTCGCGGCCGAGGGGGGTTTCGCCTGGCTCGCCGACGTGATGTGGCGGTTCGACAAGAACTGGGCCGGCCTGCGCGACGAGGTGCCGTGGGTGAAGCGTCCGCCGAGCGAGTACATCCTCGATCACGTCCGGTTCACGACGCAGCCGTTCATCGAGCCCAGCCGCCGCGAGCACCTCGAGGTCATGCTCGACATCGTCGGCGCGGAGCGGACGCTCCTCTTCTCCTCCGACTACCCGCACTGGGACTTCGACGACCCCGGCCGGCTCCTCCGATCCCTTCCGACCGGCCTCCGCGCTCGCGTCGCCGCGGAGAGCGCGCTCGAGCTGTTCGGTGACCGGCTCCTCTGAGCGGGGCTCCTCCGGGACGCGGGCAGCGGCGACGCAGCACGTCGTCTGTCCGGAGGACGACCTCCCGCCCGGCGGGCGGGTGATCGTCGAGCTCGAGGGCCGCTCCATCGGCGTCTTCAACGTCGACGGGCGGTACTACGCCCTCAGGAACGTGTGCCCGCATCGGGGCGCGCCGCTCTGCCTCGGCACGATCGGCGGGACGATGCTGCCCTCCGATCCCAAGCAGTACCACTACGGGCTCGACCGCGGCGTGCTGCGCTGCCCCTGGCACGGCTGGGAGATCGAGCTCGAGAGCGGCCGGGCCGTGTTCGATCCCGTCGGCACGCGGGTCAAGACGTACCCGGTCTCGATCGTCGACGGCGCGGTCGTCGTCGAGCTCTGACGGCCGGTCGCCACGACGGGTTTCGTCCGGGAGGTTGACATTCCCGCCCCAGACTGTTAATTGTCGCAGAACGTTTTGTTCAGATGCGGCGCGCGGCATGAACAGGACGCGTCGCGAGCACATCTCGGGAGAGAGGTGGGATCCGATGTTCGGTGTGAAGAGAATGAGACTCGGCGCGGTCGGCCTGGCGGTGGGTGCGCTTCTCGTCGCCTGCTCGCTCGTCGTGGGAACTGCATCAGCAAGACCGAAGGCGACGGTGACCGTGAAGGCACTCACCTCGACGGGTGAGCGGGTCGCGTGGGATGCCATCATCGCCAACTACGAGCGTGCGCATCCGAACGTCGACATCCAGGCGACGTACGTCGACAACAACCAGCTCGGCGCGCTGCTCGTGACGCAGCTCCGGTCGGGCAACGGGCCCGACCTGATCTACACGCAGCTCGGGGCCGGCATTCTGAACAGCGTGCTGCCGCTGGCGCGTGCCGGCTACCTCACCGACCTGAGCGGCCAGCCGTGGATCAAGCGGGTCGACCCGCAGGCGATGAAGCTGCTGTCGGTGAACGGGAAGCCGTACGCCTGGCCGCTGAACATCAACATCCCGGGTCTCGTCGCGAACGTCCCGCTGATGAAGAAGATGGGCCTGCACCAGCCGACCTCGTTCGCCGACCTGCTGAAGGAATGCCATCAGGCCACGGCTCAGGGCAAGTCGTTCTTCCTGTTCTCCGCGGTCGGCTCCGGCCTGCCCGCGATCCAGGCGGTGATCGGCAGCGAGTTCGCCGAGCCGACCTCCTGGTACGACAAGCGGGAGAAGGGCCAGGTCACCTTCGCCGGCTCGAAGCGGTGGCACTCGGCCTTCCAGCACATCGTCGCGATGAAGAACGCGGGGTGCTTCGAGTCGCATCCGGAGGCGCTGACGAAGGCCGGTCTGTTCGCCGGCTTCTCGCAGGGCGCCGCACCGTTTGCGATCGTGTTCGCGCCGAACATCCCGTCGATGCAGAAGCTCAACCCCGATCTGCAGGCGGTGATGATGCCGTTCCCCGGCGATTCGGCGAAGTCGACCCGCATGATCGCCAGCTGGGGGAGCGCGATCTCCGTCTCGTCGAAGTCGAAGGTCAAGAAGACGGCCATCGACATCGTCGACTTCTTCGCACGCCAGGGCCAGAGCGAGCTCTACGCGAAGGTCAACCAGGTGATCTCGCCGCGCGACTTCCGGCTCGGCCTGCTGCCGCCTGCGCTGAAGGCGTTCGCGCCGCTGTACAAGAAGAAGCAGTTCGTGCCGAACTTCAAGACGTCGCTGATCAACGCCGACATCTTCTCGGCGTACGCCGACGGCATCACGAGCGTCTTCACGGGTCAGCAGACGATCGACCAGACGCTGAAGAACATGGACGCCGCGTGGGACGAGGGAGCGGCGAAGTAAGTCGCGAGGATCAGACCAACGGCCGGGCGGCGACGCCGCCCGGCCCTCCTCGCCCTCGCGTCCCTCGATGAGCAGCGAAAACGAGCAGCGCCCCCGCAGCGACGGGGGCGCCGGACGCAGGTTCGTCGCAGGCGCACGCCGATCCCGGCGCGACCCTTCCGGGAGCGGACTGCCTGCGACGGTGCACGAGCCCGCACGGGAGACGCTCGTCGACCACGAGACCGATGTGCTCGTGGTCGGCGGCGGCCCGGCGGGCTGTGCAGCGGCGGTCGCGGCACGCCGCGTCGGCGCCGACGTCACGCTCGTCGAGCGGTACAACCACCTCGGCGGCCTCTCGACCGGCGGGCTCGTCATCTGGATCGACCGGATGACGGACTGGTCGGGCGAGCGGGTGATCGAGGGGTTCGCGGCCGAGATCCTCGACCGCCTGCCGCCCGACGCAATCGCCGGCGCCCCGAAGGAGCTCTGGGGGCGGAAGGACAGCGCCTCCGTCGAACGCTGGCGCGGCCGTCAGGGCGCCTTCCGGAACACGGTCACCTGGTCGCCGATGATCGACCCGGAGTGGTTGAAGCTCGTCTCCCTCGACCTGGTGGGCGAGAGCGGCGTCTCGCTGCTCCTGCACTCGTGGGCAGTGGCCACGCTCGTCGACGGCTCGACGGTGCGCGGCGTCGTCTTCGAGGGGAAGCAGGGGCGCCGCGCGATCCTGGCGAAAGTCGTGGTCGACACCACCGGCGACCTCGACGTGTGCGCCGGCAGCGGCACGCCCTACGACTCCGACTTCGAGACGGAGGGGAACAACGTCCAGCACTGCATCAACACGTCGTGGACGTGGGCCGGCGTCGACTTCGAGCGGTGGCTCGTCTTCAAGCGCGACGAGCCCGAGGCCTACGCCGCGCTGCTTCGCCAGGGCGCTGCGGAGCTCGGCTACGTGGAGACGCCGGTCGTCGGCTGGCGTGACGACGTGGCCCTGTTCATGGGCCCTCGCTTGAGCGGCTACGACGCGCTCGACGTCGCCGACCTGACGGACGCCGAGCTCGAGTCGCGCCGGCGGATGGTCGCGCACCTCGGGTTCTTCCGCCGCCATGCGCCTGGGTTCGAGCACGTGTGGCTGCTGAGCGCCGCTCCGCAGATCGGGGTGCGGCACACGCGTCGCGCGCTCGGCGACCACCGGATGAGCCGCGACGAGTGGAAGGCCGGCCTGCAGCACGACGACGAGATCGGGGTGTCGCCGTCTCCGTCGGAGAAGTTCCCGAACGTGTCCGTCCCGTACCGGTCGCTCGTCGTCGCCGGCCTCGACAACGTCCTCGTCGGCGGCCGCCACATCGCGACCGATCCGTCGACCCATGCCTTCATGCGGGAGATCCCGCAGTGCTGGCTGACCGGTCAGGCCGCGGGGGCCGCGGCCGCGATGGCGGCGCTCGGCGGCTCGGAGCCGCGGGGGATCGCCGTGCGCGAGCTCCAGCACGTCCTGCGCGAGCAGGGGGCGTACGTCCGCGCTCCCGCCGCCGTCTGACCCCTCCCGGCGCGCCGCGGGGCACCGCGCCGCGGGTCCATCCTTGACAACCGCCGGAAGCGTCCATAGGGTGCCGCCATCGACTGTTCAATGGCACGGAACGAATGTTTAGGAGCCGCACGCGGGGCCGGCAGTCGAATGACCCGCCCGGCTGGCGGCCATCGGCCCACGCTGCGACGATGATCTTCGACCTGCGGACGCGTCTCGGGCGGGGATCGGTCCGCCGCGTGGAGCTGGCGCGGCGTCCGAGGGCGGGCGGACTGCGCCGGGCCTCCTGGCTGCTCGTCGTGCCCGCGGCCTTCTTCCTGCTCACGCTCCACTTCATCCCGATCGTCGCCGGGGGGTACGTCGCCTTCACCGACTGGAACGGCCTGTCGACCTTCCACTGGATCGGCCTCGAGAACTTCCGCACCCTGATCCACGACCCCGTGACGCGGGGAGCCCTCGTTCATTCGGTCGAGCTGGCCGGGGCGTTCTTCGTCATCGTCAACGTGCTCGGCCTCGCGCTCGCGCTGGGTCTCAACCGCACGCTGAAGACGCGCAACGTGATCCGGTCCCTCCTGTTCGCGCCCGCCGTGATGAGCTCGCTGTCGGTCGCGTTCATCTGGCAGTACGTCTTCGACCAGTCGGGAGCGCTGAACAAGTTCCTCGGCGCGGTCGGGCTGCAGTCGTTCCAGCACGCATGGCTGGGCGACCCGCATTGGGCGCTCTGGACGATTCTCGCCGTCCTCGTCTGGCAGTACACCGGGCTCGTGATGATCATCTACCTGGCGGGCCTGCAGGGCATCCCGGAGGAGCTGATCGAGGCATCGGCCGTCGACGGCGCCGGCATGTGGATGCGCTTCCGCCGCGTCACGTTCCCCCTGCTCGCACCCGCATTCACGATCAGCGCGACGTTGACGATGATCTTCGGGCTCAGGGCCTTCGAGCAGGTCCTCGCGCTCACCGGCGGAGGGCCCGTGAACGCCTCGGAGACGATGGCGACGCAGGTCTGGCGGCAGGCCTTCACATTCGGGCGCTTCGGCTACGGCGCCGCCATCGCGCTGATCCTCACGCTCCTGATGGCGGGGGTCACCCTGACGCAGCTCGTGATCCTGCGCGGGCGGGAGACGCAGCTCTAGCGATGGGCGTCTTCCGCTACACGCGT
The DNA here is from genome assembly GCA_036380895.1 of Gaiellaceae bacterium. Taxonomy (GTDB): domain Bacteria; phylum Actinomycetota; class Thermoleophilia; order Gaiellales; family Gaiellaceae; genus PALSA-600. Next base: position 34,142 of record DASVDV010000027.1, read on the forward strand.
CAGTCGTTCGTCCGAGAGGTCCTGTTCATCGCGATCGCCCTCGCGTTCTGCGTCCCGTGGTACATCCTCCTGACCCTCTCGCTGAAGACGAACACGCAGGTGTACTTCTCGCCGCTCTCGTTGCCGACGAAGGGCTACTTCCGGAACTACTCCATCGCCTGGAACCAGAGCGGCCTCGGCGGCTCGATGCTGAACAGCTTCATCATCACCGTCGCGAGCGTCGCCGGGCTGATCGTCGTGGGCTCCCTGGGCGGCTACGCGATCGCCCGCCGGGAGTCGAAGCTCGCGTCCGGGCTGTACTTCCTGTTCGTGCTGGGGATCATCCTCCCGTTCCAGCTCGCCATCCTCCCGACCTTCTTCATCTTCCGGCATCTGCACCTGACGGGCGGGCTCCTCGGAATGATCCTGCTGCACATCGGGCTCACGACGCCGCTGTCGGTCTTCCTGTACACCGGCTTCGTCCGCGCCCTGCCGCGGGAGTACGAGGAGGCGGCGCAGGTGGACGGGGCCGGGTTCCTGCGCACCTATCTGCGGGTGGTCTTCCCGCTCCTGTCGCCCGTCACCGGGACCGTCGCGGTGCTGTCGAGCGTCGTGATCTGGAACGACTTCTTCGTCTCGCTGATCTTCCTGTTCGGTAGCACGACACAGACGCTACCGCTCGCTCTCTATTCGTTCGTGTCGGAAGACGTCTCGCAATACAACCTGATCATGGCCGCGGTGGCCATCACGATCGTGCCGATCCTGGCGTTCTACATCTTCGCGCAGCGACAACTGATTCGCGGCTTTGCCGGCGGAATCCGGGGGTGAAAGCAAACAGTGGCTTTGGTCTCATACGAGCACGTTGGAAAGGTGTATCCCGATGGAACGCGCGCACTGAGCGACTTCAATCTCCACATCGCCGACGGAGAGTTCATGGTCTTCGTCGGGCCGTCAGGTTGCGGCAAGACGACGGCCCTGCGCATGGTGGCGGGGCTCGAGGAGATCACCGAGGGCGAGATCCGCATCGGCGACGAGTTGATCAACACCGTCGAGCCGCGCCAGCGCGACGTCGCGATGGTCTTCCAGAACTACGCGCTCTACCCGCACATGTCGGTCTTCGAGAACATCGCGTTCCCGCTGCGCGCACGGCGACTCTCGCGGAGCGAGATCGAACGTCGCGTCGTGCACACCGCCTCGCTGCTCGGCCTGGAGGATCTGCTGAAGCGACGGCCGCGGGCCCTCTCGGGCGGTCAGCGGCAGCGGGTCGCGATGGGCCGCGCGATCGTGCGCGAGCCGCAGGTATTCCTGATGGACGAGCCGCTCTCGAACCTGGACGCGAAGCTCCGCGTGCAGATGCGGGCCGAGATCACGCGGCTTCAGCGCCGCCTCGGGGTGACGACGATCTACGTCACGCACGACCAGGTCGAGGCGCTGACGATGGGCGACCGGATCGTCGTGATGCGAAAGGGCGTGCTGCAGCAGGTCGGGCCGCCCCAGGAGCTGTTCGACCGTCCCGCCAACCTGTTCGTCGCGAGCTTCATCGGCTCACCCGTCATGAACATGCTCCGCGCGACGATCAGGTCCGTCGCCAACGGCCGGTCGTTCGTCTGCTGCATCGGCGACCAGGAGCTCGCGCTGCCGGAGTCGTTCGCCGACGAGCGGCCGGAGATCCGCTCGTGGATCGACCGCGACCTCGTCGTCGGCATCCGGCCCGAGCACATGGTGGACGCCGCGCTCGACGCCGACCGGCATCCGCGCCTGCGGGCGCGGGCGGTGCTCGTGCAGGCGCTCGGCTCGGAGCGGCTCGTTCACTTCGAGATGCCCGGCCACCCGGTCCTGACCGACGAGGTGCTCGAGGTCGCTCGCGATGCGGACGCGTCGATCGCGGAGACGCTCGAGCGGGAGGCGAAGGGAGGGACCACCGTCTCGCTGATCGCGCGCTACGACACGAGGTCCTCCATCGCGGTCGACGAGAACGCGGAGATCGCCGTTCCCGCGCAGCACCTCCACTTCTTCGACCTCGGGACGGGCGCCGTCACCGCCGCGCCGGAGTCGAACGGCCGCGTCGTCGTCCAGGAAGCCGCGGCCGCCTCGAGTCGCTGATCGGGAGTCGGCTCGCCGGGGCCTCGCGCGTCAGGCGCGCGAGGCCGGCGCGGCCGGGCCGGCAGCGGCCTCGGCGACCGACGCCCATGCGTGCCTGAACCGCGTCGCGTGTCTCGCGGGCGGCTGCGGAGCTTGCGCCTCGAGCCAGCGGACGGGCACGTCGTCGCGGTTCGCGAAGCCGTGGATGCTGCCCACGCCGATCCACAGGACGTCGCCGGCCGTCAGCCGGTGCATCTGCCCGTCGACCTCCGCCTCGACGGCGCCCTCGAGGATGACGTAGGCCTCCTCGTAGGGGTGGTCGTGGAGCGCGAGCGTCGTTCCCGGTGCGTACTCGACGACGAAGAGCGTCGACTGCGCCGCGCCGGCGGCCGCGTCGACGAGCATCTCGATCTGGATGCCGGCGACGTCCGCGCCGAGGCCGGCGAGCTCCAGCCCTCCGGGAAGCGTCGCGCCGACGCAGCCGACGACCGGCGTCGGGGCGGCCGCGCCGCCGAGCGCCGCCGCGAGCGGCGCGGAGAGGTCGGAGTTGCCGCAGAAGACGGTGTCGGGCATCCCCCCGGCGGGGCGCGGGCGGGGGAACGCCAGCTCGACCCAGCGAGCGGCGCCCGAGCCGACGTTGCGCCAGGCATGCCGCGCTCCGGGCGCGAGCAGCGCGTAGCCGCCTGCGCCCAGGCGCCGGGCGCCGCCGTCGGAGGCGAGCTCGAGCTCGCCTCCGAGGACGAAGACCGTCTCCTCGTATGCGTGGAGATGCTCCTCGACGAGGCCGCCTTCGTCGAGCGCGCAGCGCGTCAGGCCGAGGTGAACCGCGCCGGCCCGCTCGTCGATCGTGGGTGTACGGCGATACCCGGCCGACCATGGAGCGTAGGCGGGAGGGCAGGTCCCGTGAGCGCCGTCCTCGCGCAGCACCGCATGTGCGCCGAGCCGGTCGGCGGTCGCATCCACGGGCGCCGGCCCGGCGGTCACTGCTGACGGCCGAGCACGACCCAGACCGCTTCGACGGGTGTGCCGCCGACGTTGTACAGGCGGTGCGGGATCGTCGAATCGAAGTAGACCGAGTCTCCGGGGCCCAGCTGGTAGTCCTCGAAACCGATCGTCACGTGCAGGTGCCCGCGGAGCACGATCCCGAACTCGCGTCCCGTGTGGCGGACGAGCGCGTCGGCGGGGCTCGACTCGCTCTCCGGCGGATAGACCGTGAGCAGGAACTCGACTCCGCTCTCGTTCCGCGTCGTCAGCCGCTCCCAGCGGACGCCCGTCTCGAGGTCGATCACCGTCCGCGAGTCGGCCCGTTGAACCGGGCCGGCCGGGGCGTCCGCCCGCTCGCGTGGCCGTGCGGCGCCGCCCGGTCCGGTGAGCGCCGGATGCCCGCTGTCGGCGTCCGCCGAGGCGAAGACGTCGTCGAGCGACACGCCCAGCTCGCTGACGATCGCGTACAGCGTCCGCACCGAGGGCTGGATCTTGCCCGTCTCGATCTGCGAGATCAGGCTGGGCGACACATCGAGCCGGCGGGCGAGCTCGCGCAGGCTGAGGCGCCGCTCGGTCCGCTCGTCGCGCAGCCGCGCGCCGAGCGTGACGTGGCGGCCGTGCGCGTCGCCGTCCGACGTCGTCTGCTCCCTGACATCTATGTCAGGCACATGTTCAGCCACAGTGGATCACCTTAGCGCAGTGCGGGCCGGAGTAGAAGTGCCAGTGCAGCGGACTTGACCTGCCTCACGGTCTGTGTAGAGTAACTGAACAATACCGCTGTCAAATGCCCGCGCCTGTCCGCCAACCACTCCGCAGCGACCTCGACCCGCTCAGTGTCCGTGGGGCGGCGCGCCGCGCGCACTGGAAGGCGATGGGGCTGAGCGACGCCGACCTCGACAAGCCGAAGATCGCCGTCGTCAACAGCTCTTCCGAGCTGGCGATCTGCTTCCGGCACCTCGACGGTGTCGCGGCCGTCGTCAAGGAGGCGATCTGGGCCGCGGGAGGCGTCCCGTTCGAGATCCGGACGACCGCTCCGAGCGACTTCCTCGTCGGCGTCGGCGGCGGAGGCGGCTACATCCTCGCTGCCCGCGACCTGATCGTGAACGACATCGAGATCGCCGTCGAAGGCGCGCAGCTCGACGGCATGGTCTGCCTCTCGTCCTGCGACAAGACGCCGCCCGCCCACCTGATGGCGGCGGCACGCTTCGACATCCCGACGATCCTCGTCATGGGCGGCTACCAGGCGAGCGGGGAGGTCGACGGCGAGCACGTCGACATCGAGGACGTGTTCCGCGGCGCGGTGCACGCCTCGTTCGGCCAGCTCGAGCCGTGCCGGCTCCGAACCATGTGCGACAACGCGATCCGCGGCCCGGGCGTCTGCGCGGGAATGGCGACGGCGAATTCGATGCACGTCGTGTGCGAGGCGCTCGGCATGACGTTGCCGGGGGTGACCCCGGTTCGTGCCAACAGCCCGAAGATGCTCGACGCGGCACGGCGCTCCGGCCACCGCATCGTCGAGCTGGTCGCGGAGGGCGTGCGCCCGAGCGCGATCTTGACATCCGGTGCGTTCGCGAACGCGGCGGCCGCCGTCCTCGCGGTGAGCGGGTCGATCAACTGCGTCAAGCACCTGCAGGCGGTCGCTGTCGAAGCCGGGCTCGACCTCGACGTGTACGCGCTCTTCGACGAGCTGAGCCGGCGCGTGCCGATCCTGAGCGCGGTCCGCCCGAACGGCGACGACACCATCGAGGCGTTCGAGGACGCCGGCGGCACCCGCGCCCTGCTTCGTCAGCTCGGCCCGCTCGTCGACGCGGAGGCGCTGACCGTCAGCGGGCGCACCGTCGGCGAGAACGTGGAAGGGGCCGTCGTGACGGACGACCGGGTGATCCGGCCGCTCGACGCGCCCTTCGCGGAGGGGCCGTCGATCGTCATCCTCCGCGGGTCGCTCGCACCGGACAGTGCGATCCTGAAGCTCGGCCTGCCGAACGCGAGCCGCCCGCGACGGTTCGTCGGCGAGGCCCTCGTCTACGAGGAAGGCGCGCAGGCGGTCGCCGCCATCCGGGGTGGTGAGGTTCGGCAGGGACACGTCCTCGTCGTGCGCGGCATGGGGCTGAAGGGCGGCCCCGCGATGGCGGGGCCGGCTTCGATGGTGCTGTTCGCGCTCGACGCCGCCGGGCTTGCAGAGGGCGTCGCCTTCGTCACCGACGGCTCGCTCTCGGGCCTCTGCCTCAAGGGTCTCACCGTGGCGGAGGTCTCGCCCGAGGGGGCGGTCGGCGGGCCGCTCGGCCTCGTCTGCAGCGGGGATACGATCACGATCGACGTCGAGACCCGCACGCTCGACCTGGACGTCTCCGAGGCGGTGCTGGCCGAGCGGGCGGCGAGCCGGGGTGAGGCGGCGCCGCCGCAGGTGGGCGGCTATCTGTCGATCTACCGTCGGACGGTCCAACCGATGTCTAAAGGCGCGGTCCTGGTTGACGAGCAGCCCCGGGGCCGCGTCGCCTGAAGTGGGCGCTTGCGAGGGGACGTGCCGTTCATTTTTGATTCACGCATTGTGCGGGTGACGTTGACGACGTTCGCGCGCCTGTGTAATATCACTTAACAGGTATGGGAACGGGGAACTCGACATGAGCATCGCGTCCCGGGGCGCCGCCATGGCGGTCGACTGGGAGAAGCGGGTCGACTTCGATCGGCTCCGCGCCTACCGCAGCATGCGCACGACCGGCGCCCTCGACGGCTCCGACCTGGGAGCGCTCCTGCTGTTCGACCCGAACAACCTGCGCTACGTCACGAGCACGGCGATCGGGACGTGGGAGCGCGACAAGAACATCCGCTTCGCCCTGATCCCGCGCGGCGACCTCCCGATCCTCTGGGACTTCGGCTCGGCGGCGCGTCACCACCAGCTCTACTGCCCCTGGCTTCCGGAGTCGAGCTGGCGCGCCTGGGTGCCGCCGATGCGCGGCGCGATGCCGAACGAGACGGGAATCCCCGCGGCGCTCGCGGCGATGATCTACGACGAGCTGCGCGACCGCGGCCTCGAGAACGAGCCCATCGGCCTGGACGTCCCCGACATGACGACGCTGCTCGCCCTGCAGGCGGTCGGGCTCCACGTCGTCGACTCCCAGCCCGTGATGCTCGACGCGCGCAAGCTCAAGTCGCAGGACGAGCTGGCGCTGCTGGACCACGCCGCGGCCCTGGTCGACGCGGCGTACGAGGAGATCTACCGCATGCTCAAGCCGGGCGTGACCGAGAACCAGGTCGTCGCGGCCGCGATGCGTGTGCTCTTCGAGCTGGGCTCGGAGCACGTCGAGGCGATCAACGCGATCTCCGGCGACCGCTGCAACCCGCATCCGCACACGTTCGCCGACCGGCTCCTGCGGCCGGGAGACCAGGCGTTCTTCGACGTCATCCACTCGTTCATGGGATATCGCACGTGCTACTACCGGACGTTCTGCGTCGGCTACGCGACCCCGTCGCAGATCGACGCCTACCGCCGGTGCCGCGAATGGCTGGACGCAGCGATCGACCTCGTACGGCCCGGGGCGACCACCGAGGAGATCGCCTCCGTCTGGCCGACCGCGCAGGAGATCGGCATGGCCGACGAGCACGCCGCATTCGGGCTGCAGTTCGGGCACGGCCTCGGCGTCGGGCTGTACGAGGCGCCGATGATCTCGCGGCTGCACTCGCTCGACGCGCCGGTGACGCTGGAGCCCGGCATGGTGTTCGCGCTCGAGACGTACTGTCCCGCGAGCGACGGCCGTTCGGCGGCGCGCATCGAGGAGGAGGTCGTCGTGACCGCGACCGGCGCAGAGGTGATCACGCGCTTCCCGGCCGACGAGCTGCTGGTCGCCGGCCGCCAGTACGTGCGCGGCGTCGACCTGGTGGACGGGAAGCTGATTCGCGACGGCGACGGAGACGCTCACGCCGCCGTGGCGTCGATCGTCGACGGAGCATGAGCACCGCGGGGACGACGGCGGTGCTGGACGGCCGCGCGGTCCTGGACCTGTACCGCCGGATGCTCGTCATCCGCGGGATCGAGGACCGCGTGCAGAGCCTCTTCCTGCGCGGCGAGATCTACGGCACCACGCACCTGTACTCGGGCCAGGAGGCAGTCGCGGTCGGGTTCGCGAGCGCGCTCCTCCCCGAGGATCGGATCGCCTGCACCTACCGCGGGCACGGGCACCTGCTGGCGATGGGCACCGACCCGGAGGCGCTCCTCGCGGAGCTGCTCGGGCGAGAGACCGGCGTCAACGGTGGGCGCGCCGGCTCGATGAACGTCGTCGACCCGGATCACGGCGTGCTCGGCTGCTACGGCATCGTCGGCGGCAGCATCGCGGCGGCGACCGGCGCGGCGCTGTCGCTGCGCGGCACCGGCGCGATCGCCGTCGCGTACTTCGGAGACGGCGCGACGAACCAGGCCTACTTCTTCGAGTGCCTGAACTTCGCGAAGGTGCTCGAGCTGCCGGTCGTCTTCGTGTGCGAGAACAACGGCTACGGGGAGTACACCCCCTTCGAGGCCGTCACCGCCGGGGGCATCGTCCCGCGCGTCGCGGCGCTCGAGCTCCCGACCACGCAGGTCGACGGCATGGACGTCCGCGCCGTGCACGAGGCGGCGACCGCCGTCGTCGGCCGCGTTCGCGAGACCGGGCAGCCCGAGTTCGTCGAAGCCCTGACCTACCGCTTCGTCGGCCATTCCCGGAGCGACCCGGGCGCGTACCGGCCCGAGGGCGAGCTGGAGGAGTGGCGGCTCCGCGACCCCCTCGTGATCGCCTCGCGCCTGCTCGTCGACGAGCTCGGGGTGACCGAGGACGCAGTCGCGGAGGTGGAGCGCGAGGTGGAGGCCGACCTCGGCCGGATCCAGGAGCAGGCGCTGGCGGCGCCGTTCCCGCGGGAGAGCGCGCTTCCCGAGTTCAGCCCGGGGTCGTGACCGTCGCCGCCGGGAACGAGCGCCTCGTCGAGGTGGGCATGCCGCGGCTGTCCGATTCGATGGAAGCGGCGACGGTCCTCCGCTGGCTGAAGCGCGCGGACGAGGGCGTCGCGCGGGGCGAGCCGCTCGTCGAGGTCGAGACGGACAAGGCGACGATCGTCTACGAGTCCGAGTACGAAGGCGTGCTGGCCGAGATCCTCGTCGACGAAGGCGAGACCGCGCTGCTCGGCGTCCCGATCGCCCTGATCCGCCTCCCCGGCGACGGCCCGGTCGCGCCCGCACCGCCCCCGGTGGCGCCGCCCGAAGAGACACCGGCCTCCGTCGCCCCGCCCGCTCGAGCCCCGGCCGAGCGGCGCGCGACGAAGCCGGCCCGCCCCCGGGCGACGCCGGTGGCGCGCCGCCTCGCCGCCCAGCTCGGCGTCGCGCTCGACAGCCTCGCCGGGTCGGGGCCGGGGGGACGCATCGTCGGCGCCGACGTCCGGGCGGCGCGTCGCGACACGCGGGCGGAGGGAGAGACGGTCGAGGTCGAGCTGACGACGACCCAGCAGACGATCGCGCGCCGGATGGTCGCCTCGCGATCGTCGATCCCGGAGTTCACCCTGGAGCTGGAGATCGGCGTCGAGGCGGCGCTGCGACTGCGCGCAGACCTGCGCGCCGAAGGCTTCGAGCGCGTCCCGTCCCTGAACGACCTGGTGATCCGCGCCGTCGCCCTCGCCCTGCGCGCGTTCCCCGCGCTCAACGCGACGTACGAGGAGGGCAAGGTGCTGCGGCACCGGCGCGTGTCGGTCGGGATGGCGGTCGCGACGGACGACGCGCTGTTCGTCCCGGCCATCCGCGATACCGACCGCAAGTCGATCTTCGAGATCGCGGCCGAGACCCGCCGGCTGGCGGGCCGGGCGCGCAGGCGGGCACTGAGCTCGGACGACCTCGCCGGCGGGACCTTCACCGTGTCGAACCTCGGCATGTTCGGCATCCGGCGCTTCAACGCGGTGATCAACCATCCCCAGGCCGCGATCCTCGCGGTGGGCGCCGCGGAGTCGCGGGCGGTGGTGGAGGAGGGTCGCGTGGTGGCGCGCGAGACGATGGAGGTGGCGCTCTCCTGCGACCACCGCGTCGTTTACGGCGCCGAGGCCGCCCGCTTCCTGGCGCGAGTCCGCGAGCTGCTGGAGCGACCCACGCTGCTCGTCGTCGAACAGGAGGAGCCATGAGCACCGTCGAGATCGAGTTCCGTCGCGCGATCCGCGACGCGCTGGACGAGGAGCTCGCCCGGGACGAGCGGGTGATCCTGTTCGGGGAGGACGTCGCCCTCGCCGGCGGCGTGTTCGCCGTCACGCCGGGCCTGTACGAGAAGTACGGCCCCCGGCGCGTCTTCGACACGCCCATCTCGGAGCTGGCGATGACCGGCGCGGCGTACGGGGCCGCGATCACCGGGCTGCGCCCGATCGTGGAGATCATGTTCGGCGACTTCCTCGCGCTCTCGATGGACAGCCTGATCAACCAGGCGACGAAGTACTGGTTCCTCTCCGGGGGCCGGCAGAGCGCGCCGCTCGTCGTGCGGTCGGTGGTCGGGGCGGGTGGCCGCTTCGGCGCGATCCACTCGCAGATGCCCGTCTCGTGGTTGATGGGCGTGCCGGGGCTGCGGATCGTCGCGCCGGCGACCCCCGCGGACGCGAAGGCGCTGCTGAAGGCCTCGATCCGCGACGACAACCCGGTCGTCTACTTCGAGCACAAGCGGCTCTACTCGGCGAAGGGGCCGGTCGACGGGGAGGCGCCTGCGGAGCTCGGCCGGGCCAGCGTGGTCCGTGCCGGGGACGACATCACGCTCGTGAGCGCGATGAAGGGGGTGCACGACTGCCTCGACGCTGCGGAGCGCCTGGCCGGGCACGGCGTCGAGGCCGAGGTGATCGACCTGCGGACGCTGCGCCCGCTCGACGTGGAGACCGTCGTCGCCTCCGTCGCGAGGACGAACCGGCTCGCCGTGGTCGAGGAGGGCCCGCTGACGGGAGGCTGGGCCGGGGAGGTGGCGGCGCTCGTGGCGGAGCATGCGCTCGGCGACCTGGACGACATCTGGCGCATCGCCACGCCGGATGCGCCGATCCCGTACAGCCCGCCGCTCGAGGACGCGTTCCTGCCGGGCGCCGACCGGATCGTCAGTGAGGTGCTCGAGCGGCTTCAGGTCGCGCTCTTGTAAAGCGTCAATGCACAACAGCCGATCCCGTCCGGCCGGCACGATCGGGCGGGAAGCTCGCGTTAGAGCCATACCCAGGCCAGCGGCCTGTGGATTATTGATTTACACGATCGACGCAATTTCGTTAATATCACTGCACACGACGCGTCTGGCGCGTCGCGAGGCCCAGGTCGGAGAAAGGAGCGCGCATGGCCGAGGAGCTAGCCGAGGGCAGGGTGGCGCTGGTGACTGGAGGGAGCCGGGGGATCGGCGCTGCGACCTCGCGCCTGCTCGCGGCGCGGGGGCATCGCGTTGCCGTCAACTACAAGAGCAACGCCGCCGACGCCGATGCGCTGGTCGAGTCGATCCGGGCGGCCGGCGGTCAGGCCGAGAGCGTCCAGGGAGACGTCTGCGACCCGGACGACGTCGCGCGCCTCGTCGGCGAGGTTGAGGAGAAGCTCGGCGGCGTGGACGTGCTCGTCCACAACGCCCTCATCCCGTACGTCGGCAAGAGCTTCGAGGAGATCAGCTGGGATGAGCTCGGAGCGAAGAACAACCTCGAGCTCCAGGCCGCCTTCCACCTGACGAAGGCGGTGACGCCGGGTATGCGCGAGCGCGAGTTCGGCCGGATCGTCTTCGTTTCGACGGCGCTCGCGCGGAAGCCGCGGCAGCGGATGATCGCGCTCGGCACGGCGAAGGCCGGGCTCTCCGGCTTCGCGCGGTTCGTGGCGCAGGAGTACGGTCCCTACGGGATCACCGTGAACGTGGTGGCGCCGGGGCCGGTCGATACGACGGAGATCGTGACGATCATGGGGCCGTTCGGCGAGGTGCGCGAGCGGATCATCAACGAGACGCCGCTGCGCCGCCTGGCGCTGCCGGACGACGTCGCGCGGGTGATCGGCTTCTTCGTCGGCGAGGACGGCTCCTACGTCACGGGATCCTTCATGACCGTCAACGGCGGCTACACGATGGACTGACCGCTGCCGGCGGGAGACGGGCGGCGAGAGAGGAGCAACGATGACCGAGGTCGACATCGACGAGATCGGGTTCGCGGGCATCGGCCTGATGGGAGGACCGATGTCGCGGCGTCTCGCCGCAAGCCGGAAGCTCGTCGCCTGGAACCGCACCGCGGCGAAGGCGTCCGAGCTCGCCGCGGCCGCGCCCGAGGGCGCGGTGCGCGTCGCCGCGGCGCCGAAGGAGCTCGCCGCCTGCGACGTCGTCCTCCTGATGCTGATCGACGACGCGGCGGCCCACGACGTCCTCCTCGGCCCCGAAGGCGTCTTCGCCGTGGACGAGCGGCCGAAGATCGTCGTCAACATGTCGACGATCGGGATCCTCGCCGCCGAGACTCTGCGGGCCGCCTGCGAGGAGCGCGGCGTCGCCTACCTCTCGTCGCCGGTGAGCGGGAGCACGGCCTACGCCGCCGACGGCCAGCTGACGATCATCGCCTCCGGGCCGCCCGAGGCGGTCGAGGCGGTGACGCCGCTGCTCGACGAGCTCGGCAAGCAGACGCTCGTCGTCGGGACCGGCACCCAGGCCAATCTCGCGAAGCTGTGCGTCAACCTGATCATCGGCGCGACGAACCAGGCGCTGGCGGAGTCGCTCGCGATGGGCCTGAAGGGCGGGATCGACGAGGAGACGCTCCTGGGGGTGCTCGAGAGCAGCGTCATCGTGTCGCCGTGGCTCCGCTACAAGGTCAGGCAGCTGATCGACCACGACTTCACGCCCGGCCACACGCTCCACGGCCTGAACAAGGACTGGTGGCTGATGGAAGAGGCGAGTCGCGTCCTGGAGGCGCCGCTGCCGGTGACGGCGCTCGTGCACCAGAAGATCCGCGCCGCCGTCGGGCACGGCCACGGCGAGCTGGACATGATCGCCGTCCTCAAGGATGCCTACCGGGCAGCCGGACTCGATGGCTGAGCGCGCCACCGCGCAGCCGCGGACGGCGCAGGTCGGGATCGTCGGCGGCGGCCCCGTCGGGATGTCGCTCGCGCTCTTCCTGAGCGACTACGGCGTCTCATCCGTCCTCTTCAACGCCGAGCCCGGCTCCCGCACCTACCCGCGCGGCAACACGTTCAACGCGCGGACGATGGAGCACTTCCGGCGCGTCGGCATCGCCGAGGGGGTGCGCGAGCTGGGGTTGCCGGACGACCATCCGACCGACGTCGCCTACTTCACGCGCTACAGCCGCCACGAGCTCGCGCGGATCCCGATGCCGTCGTCCGACGCGAAGCGGCAGGCGGTGCTCGCCGCGGCGGCCGACGACCAGGTGCCGGAGCCGGTGCATCGCGCCAACCAGATGTACGTGGAGGCGTTCCTGCTCCAGGAGGCACGGCGGCGGCCCGAGGTCACGCTCCGCTTCGACCGCACCGTGGACGAGCTCGAGCAGGACGAGCGCGGCGTCACGCTCGGGGCCCGGCCGTCCGGCGACGACGGCGGTCGCGAGACGTGGCGCGTGGGCTATGCGGTGGGATGCGATGGCGGCCAGAGCTTCGTCCGGCGCACGCTGGGCGTGCACTACACCGGCGAGAGCGGCCTCGACCAGGAGATCTACGGCGGCCGCGCCACTGCGGCCTACCTCCGCATCCCGACCCTCTACCGCGACTACCTCGGTGATCGCCGCGCCTGGAACTACTGGTCGATGAACGCGGAGGTGTCGACGAACCTGATCGCGCTGAACGGCAAGGACGAGTTCTTCATGCTGACGAGCTCCGTCCGTCCCGACAGCGCTCGCAGCGAGGACCTGGTCGCGCTCGTGCACGCGGCGGCCGGGGCCGAGATCCCGGTTGAGGTGCTCGGGCTGCGCGGCTGGAATCCCGGCGTCGCCCTGGTGGCCGAGTCGTACCGGGCCGGCCGGGTCTTCCTCGCCGGCGACGCGGCGCACCTCTTCACCCCGACCGGCGGCTTCGGGATGAACACCGGAATCGACGACGCCGCGAACCTCGCGTGGAAGCTCGCCGCCGCCGCCGGAGGGTGGGCCGGGGACGCGCTCCTCGCCTCGTACGAGATCGAGCGCCGGCCGATCGGGTTCCGCAACACCGGCGCCGCCCGCAGCCTGAACGCGCGGTTGGCCCAGGTGGAGCGGTCGCCGGAGCTCGAGAGCGACGGCACGGTCGGCGAGGAGGCGCGCCGTCGCGTCGGCGCGGTCCTGTCGACCTACGGCGCGCAGTTCGGCTCGATCGGCGTGCAGCTCGGGGCGCGCTACGACGACTCTCCCGTCGTCGTCGCCGACGGCGCCGAGCCTCCCGCAGACGACTTCCTGGAGTACCGGGCGACGAGCGTGCCGGGCGGTCGGGCGCCGCACCTGTGGCTCGACGAGGAGCGCGGCCCCGGCAGCTCGCTGTTCGACCGGCTGGGCAAGGGTTTCACGCTGCTCCGTCTCGGCCGCGACGCTCCCGACGCCGGGCCGCTGCGGGAGGCGGCCCGCGCCGCCCGCATTCCGCTCGACGTCGTCGAGGTCGCCGACCACGGCGCCCGCGACCTGTACGAGCGCAGCCTCGTGCTCGTCCGCCCCGACCAGCACGTGGCGTGGAGGGGCGATCGGCCTCCGGCCGACGCGGCCGGGCTGCTGCGGACGGTGGCCGGAGCCGGAGCCGCCGCATGAGCGTCGCCGCCGACCTGTTCTTCCCACGTCTCGCCGATCCCGACGACGGCGAGGCGATCGCGCTCGGCGAGCGCCGGCTGTCCTACCGCGAGCTTGCGGCGGCGGCAGCTGCGGTTGGTGATGCCCTTGCGGCCGCCGAGCGCGTGGCCGTCTGGGCGACCACCGATCTCGAGACCTGCGCGGCGATCGTCGGCTCGCTCGCGGCCGGGCGGACCGTCGTCCCGATCAACCCGAGCGCGGGCGTCCGCGAGCTCGAGCACATCGTCGCGGACAGCCGCCCGGACCTGCTGCTCGCACGCGCCGATGCCGAGGTCGCGGAGGCGCTGCGCGACCTGCCGCGCCTCGACGTCCGCCTCGAGGGCGCCGGCGCCGGGGACGCGGGGCTGCCCGACCTCCTCGCCGACGAGGACACCGCGATCATCCTCTACACGTCGGGGACGACCGGCCTGCCGAAGGGCGTCATGATCCCGCGGCGCGCGATCGTCTCGAACCTGGACGCCCTCGCGGAGATCTGGTCATGGACGGGGGCGGATCGCCTCGCGCACGCGCTGCCGCTGTTCCACGTCCACGGGCTCGTGCTCGGCGTGCTCGGGCCGTTGCGGCGGGGTGGCCGGCTCGAGCTCGTGAAGCCGTTCTCGCCGGAGAGCATCGGCCAGGCGCTCTCGCGCGGAGCGACCATGGTCTTCGGGGTGCCCACGATGTACCACCGCATCGCCCGGGCGGCGGAGGCGGATCCCGCGCTGGCTGCGTCGTTCGCCTCCGCGCGCCTGCTGGTCTCGGGGTCGGCCGCGTTGCCCGCGATCGAGCACCGCCGGATCGAGGAGCTGACGGGGCAGCGGATCGTCGAGCGCTACGGCATGACCGAGACCCTCATGAACGTCGGGATCCGGTCGAGCGAGGAGCGTGCACCGGGATACATCGGCCGGCCGCTGCCCGGCGTCGAGCTGCGACTGCTCGACGACGACGGCAACCCCATCGAGGTCGCGGACGACGAGACGATCGGCGAGATCGCGATCCGCGGACCGAACCTGTTCACGGGCTACCTCAACAGGCCGGATGCGACCGAGCAGGCGTTCCGCGACGGCTGGTTCCTCACGGGCGACCTGGCGACCCGGCGGGCGGATGGATACGTCCGGATCGTCGGCAGGAGGTCCGTCGACCTGATCAAGAGCGGCGGCTACAAGATCGGCGCCGGCGAGATCGAGGGCGCGCTGCTCGAGCATCCCGCCGTCGCGGAGGTCGCCGTCGCCGGCCTCGAGGACCCCGACCTCGGCGAGCGCATCGTCGCCTGGGTCGTCCCCTCCCCGGACGAGGAGGTGTCCGCGGACGAGCTGGTCGCCCACGTCGCCACCCTGCTCTCGGCGCACAAGCGTCCGCGGGAAATCCACTTCGTCGACGCCCTCCCGCGCAACGCGATGGGCAAGGTCATGAAGAACGCCCTCAAGAGCGGCGTGGCCGCCTAGCCCCCGAGGCACGCGACTGACGATGATCCGCTTCTTCCAGGGCATCCACGGGCGCCTCCGCGACAGGGAGTTCCTGGACACGCTCGCCGGCGGCCGCCACGGCGACGGCCTGAAGCTGTCGAACGCGGACGCGGCCCTCCTGCGGCGGGAGATCCGGGCGTGCGTCGAGGCCAGGGGCGGGGAGGCGAGCGCGCGCGACCGGGCCGCCAAGGTCGGCAGCTCGTACCTTCGCCTCGCCGAGCGAGGCCGCAGGGCCTTCGCCGAGCTCGTCGTGGACGAGCTCGGGATCGACGAGGACGCGGTCGTCGAGACGGCGCGCGCCGTCGCCGCGGTGTCCGACCGGCGGGAGCGGCGCCTGCTGCTCGACGAGCTCCGCGCAAGGTTGAGGCCGCCGTGGCTGAAGCTGTTCCGCCAGTTCAACGCGCTCCCGTCGGGCACGAAGTTCCTGGTCGACCTGCGGGCCGATCT
Organism: Gaiellaceae bacterium; assembly: GCA_036380895.1. Classification (GTDB taxonomy): domain Bacteria; phylum Actinomycetota; class Thermoleophilia; order Gaiellales; family Gaiellaceae; genus PALSA-600. The sequence goes on from DASVDV010000027.1 coordinate 49,810, forward strand.
GCTGCGGTTCGCCGACGACGACCCGTCGCTCGAGCAGGTGGAGCGGGATCTGAAGCGCCTGCTCGCGAGCTGGTTCGACATCGGGTTCCTCGAGCTGCGCCGGATCACCTGGGACTCGCCGGCCTCACTGCTCGAGAAGCTCGCGACGTCGGAGGCCGTGCACACGGTGGCCGACTGGGGCGACCTGAAGAACCGCCTCGAGCCGGACCGGCGCTTCTTCGCCCTCTTCCATCCGCGGATGAACGACGAGCCGCTGATCTTCGTCGAGGTGGCGCTCGGGCGCGGGCTGCAGGCCGAGATCGGGCCGCTGCTCGATCCCGCCACGGCGCCGGTCGATCCCTGCGACGCCGACACGGCGACCTTCTACTCGATCACGAGCGCCCAGCGCGGTCTAGCCGGCATCAGCTTCGGCGGGTTTCTGATCAAGCACGTGGTCGAGGAGCTCTCGTCCGAGTTCCCGCGCCTGAAGACGTTCGCGACGCTCTCGCCGATCCCGGGATTCCGACGGTGGCTGAGCGAGCGGCTCGCCGCCGGGTCGATCACGCTCGAGCCGGGGGAGCGCGACGACCTGCGTGCGCTGACGCGCGAGGCCGACCTCGGGCCCGAGCGGCTGGAGCCGTTCCGCGAACGGCTTCTGCGCCTCTGCGTCGACTACCTGCTCGAGGCGAAGCGGGCGGGCGGCGCCGCGCTCGACCCGGTCGCCCACTTCCACCTCACGAACGGCGCGCGGATCGAACGGATCAACTGGCTCGCGGACCGCTCGCCGGCGGGACTCGACACCTCGCTCGGGATGATGGTCAACTACCTCTACCCGCTCTCCGAGATCGAGGCGAACCACGCGCAGTACGTCGACGGCAACTCGATCGCCGTCTCGCGCGCCGTCTCGAGCCTGGCGCGGCCGCGGGCTCCCCGGGTCGTGGTCGTCCGTCGCGGCGACTGGCACGTGGTGGAATCCGTGTCGACGGAGCCGGTGTCATGAGGATCGGCGTCCCGCAGGAGCGCGTGGCGGGCGAAGCCCGGGTCGCGCTCGTCCCGGAGACGATCGGGCGGCTGGGCGCGGGGACCGAGGTCGTGGTCGAGCCGGGGGCGGGCGCCGCCGCGGGATTCCCCGACGACCTCTACCGGGAGGCGGGAGCGACCCTCGGCGACCCCTGGGCGGCCGACGTCGTCGTGAAGGTGACGGCGCCCACCGCCGAGGAGACGGCTCGGCTCTCACGGGGGCAGACCGTGATCGCGTTCCTGCAGCCGCTCACCGACCCGGAGGGTGTGGCGCGCCTGGGCGCGGCCGGCGTCAACGGGTTCGCCCTCGAGGCGGTGCCGCGGATCACACGCGCGCAGCCGATGGACGCCCTCTCCTCGCAGGCGACGGTTGCCGGCTACAAGGCGGCGCTGATCGCCGCAGACCGCCTGCCGCGGTTCCTGCCGATGCTGATGACGGCTGCGGGCACGATCCCGCCTGCGAAGGTGCTCGTGCTCGGCGCCGGCGTCGCGGGCCTGCAGGCGATCGCGACGGCGCGCCGTCTGGGGGCGCAGGTGTCGTCGTTCGACGTGCGGCCTGCGGTGCGCGAGCAGGTCGAGTCGCTCGGCGCCGCGTTCCTCGACCTCGGCGTCCGCGGGGAGGAGAGCGAAGGCGGGTACGCGCGCGAGCTGACGCCGGAGCAGCAGGCGGCGCAGCAGCGCGAGCTGCAGGAGCGGATTCCCGGCTTCGACGCGGTGATCACGACCGCTGCGATCCCGGGTCGCCCGGCGCCGAGGCTGGTCTCCGCCGAGGCCGTCGAGGCGATGCGGCCCGGCTCGGTGATCGTCGATCTCGCCGCGGAGAGCGGAGGCAACTGCGCGCTGACCCGGCCGGGTGAGGTCGTCGCCGAGCACGGCGTGACGATCGTCGGCACGACGAACCTCCCCGCCACGATGCCCACCCACGCGAGTCAGCTCCTCTCGCGCAACATGGCGGCGCTGCTCGGCCTGTTCGTGCGCGACGGCGAGGTCGTCTTCGACTGGGACGACGAGATCGTGGCGGCCGCCTGCGTCACCGGCAAGAGCTCAACCTCCGACGATAACGCCCCCGTGGAGTCGCTGGCCTAGTGGCGCACACGACCCTGCTCGTCTCCGAGGTGACCGTCCTCGTCCTGGCGATCTTCCTCGGCTTCGAGGTGATCTCGAAGGTGCCGACGCTGCTGCACACCCCGTTGATGTCGGGGACGAACGCGATCCACGGGATCGTGATCGTCGGCGCGATCCTCGTGCTCGCCCAGCCCGACAAGAACGCCTTCATGTGGATCGTCGGCCTCGCCGCCGTGACGCTGGCCTCGGCCAACGTCGTCGGCGGCTTCGTCGTCACCGACCGGATGCTCGAGATGTTCAAGAAGCGCAAGGGCGGGGCGGCGGAAGGGACGGAGGAAGGGGCGGCATGAGCACCAACGTCACGAACCTGCTCTACCTGATCACCGTCGTCACCTTCATCCTCGCGCTGCGCTTCCTCTCGAACCCGGCGCACGCCAGGCGCGGTAACCAGATCGGCGCGGCGGGGATGGTCCTTGCGGTCGTCGTGACGTGGATCAGGGCCGGCTCGGCGAGCTGGTGGGCGATCGCGCTCGCGATGGTGGTCGGCGGCGGCTCGGGGGCGGTGGCGGCGCGCAGGGTGAAGATGACCGCGATGCCGCAGATGGTGGCGCTGTTCAACGGCGTCGGCGGCGGCGCTGCGGCCGTCGTCTCGCTGGCGGAGCTGCATCGCCTGCTGCCGCAGCCCGGCGCGCCGGAGGTCGACATCTCGGTCTCGATCGCGCTGTCCGCGCTGATCGGGGCGATCTCGTTCGCCGGCTCCCTGGTCGCCTTCGCGAAGCTCCAGGAGCTGATCGGCGGCCGCCCCCTCACGTACCGGGGGCAGCAGCTGGCGAACGGCCTGGTCTTCCTCGCCGCGGTGACGGCGGGCGTCGCCCTGGTCGCGGGCGTGCAGGACGAGTGGCTGCTGTGGGCGCTGTGCGGAGCGGCACTTCTCTTCGGCGTCCTCTTCGTCCTGCCGATCGGCGGCGCGGACATGCCGGTCGTCATCTCGCTGCTCAACGCCTTCACAGGCCTCGCGGTCGCGGCCGGCGGGTTCGAGCTGGAGAACACGATCCTGATCGTCGCCGGCATGCTCGTCGGCGCCTCCGGGACGCTGCTGACGCTGATGATGGCGCGCGCCATGAACCGTTCCGTGGCGAGCGTCCTCTTCGGCGCGTTCGGCAAGGTCCAGCAGGGCGCGTCGAGCGGGAGGACGGTCGACGGCTCCGTCCGCCCCACCACCGTGGACGACGTCGCCATCCTGCTCGCCTACGCCCAGAAGGTCGCGATCGTCCCGGGCTACGGGATGGCGGTGGCGCAAGCGCAGCACGACGTGCGCGGGTTGGCCGACCTGCTCGAGCAGCGCGGCACCGAGGTCACCTACGCGATCCACCCGGTCGCCGGGCGCATGCCCGGCCACATGAACGTGCTCCTCGCCGAGGCGAACGTCCCCTACCCGGCGCTCAAGGAGATGGAGGAGGCGAACGTCGAGTTCCGGCGCACCGACGTCTCGCTCGTCATCGGCGCGAACGACGTCGTCAATCCCGATGCCCGGGCGAACCCCGGCAGCCCGATCTACGGGATGCCGATCCTCGACGTCGATCGATCCGGCACGGTCGTGGTCCTCAAGCGCTCGATGAGCCCGGGCTTCGCCGGCGTCGACAATCCTTTGTTCGTCGGCCCCAACACGATGATGCTCTTCGGCGACGCGAAGCAGTCCGTCGCGGGGCTGGCGGCGGCCGTGAAGACGCTGTGACGTACGGCTTCCTGTCGATACGGACTTAACAGAGAAGGAGCGGACATGAGCGATCTCAGAGTCTCGTTGGCCTGCGGCGCCTACGACAGGACGGCGCCGCTGCGCGACGGCCGCGTCAAGCCGAAAGGCATCGACCTCACGTACCTCACCGTCGGGCCGGCCGAGATCTTCTGGCGGCAGATGAAGTACGAGGAGTTCGACGCGTGCGAGCTGGCGCTCTCGTCGTACATCATCGAGCTCTCCCGGGGCGAGAGCCGCTTCGTCGGCATTCCCGTCTTCCCGTCCCGTGTCTTCCGCCGCGCCTACATCTTCGTCAACGTCGACTCCGGCATCGAGCGCCCCGAGGATCTGAAGGGGAAGCGCGTAGGCATCCCCGAGTTCCACATGACTGCCGCGCTGTTCATCCGCGGCTACCTGTCCGACGACTACGGCGTGACCGCCGAGGACATCGAGTGGGTCCAGGGCGGGCAGACGAAGCCGGGGCGGAAGGAGCGGATCGAGCTCCGCCTGCCCCCGAGCATCCGGATCAGGCACGAGCCGCACCGCACGATCGAGGATCTGCTCCTCGCCGGCGAGATCGACGCGATCCTGGGCGCCTACACGCCGCAGTGCTTCGTCGACGGCGACCCGCGCGTGCGCCGGCTCTTCGACGACCCGGCCGCGCTCGACCGCGAAGCCTGGAAGCGCACCGGCATCTTCCCGATCATGCACCTGATCGCGGTCAGGCGCGAGTTCCACGAACGGCACCCGTGGGTCGCGACGAACCTGCGCGACGCGTTCGAGGAGGCGCGGCGCGTCACCCTCGAGGACCTCTCCGACCACGGCGCGTCGTCGTCCATGCTCCCGTTCTTCCAGCTGGAGATGGAGCGCACGATCGCCGAGTTCGGGCCCGACTTCTGGCCGTACGGCGTCGAGCCGAACCGGGCGACGCTCGAGGCGGCCCTGCGCTACGCGCACGAGCAGAAGCTCGCGGAGCGCCTCGTCGGGATCGAGGAGCTCTTCCCGCCCTCGCTGCTCGCCCGGCACGTCGACTGACCGGCGGCCCGGTGATGACGAGACGGCGGCGTTGCATCCGCGGCGGCACTATGTTTATATATGACGAACATCGTTAAGTGTCGCTTCCGGGCGATCCGGCGGAACAGGAAGGATTCGTCATGCGTGATCGGGCGAGATCGGTGTTCCTCGTGGGTGTCATCGTCGTCGTGTGCAGCGCGCTCGCAACCGGCGCGGCGACGGCAGGGACGAGCGGTTCGTCGGCGGCCAGGGCGACGACCGTGAAGATGCTCGTGTCGACGGGCGTCCGGGTCGCCTTCGACGCGATCATCAAGAACTACGAGCTGGCGCATCCGTCCGTCGACATCCAGCCGACGTACGTCTCGAACACCCAGCTCGGCCCGCTGCTCGCCACGCAGCTCGCAGCCGGCAACGCGCCGGACGTGATCTACGCGCAGACGGGAAGCGGAGTGCTGAACGGCGTGATCCCGCTCGCGCGTGCCGGGCATCTCGCGTCTCTCGACAACCGGCCGTGGGTGAAGCGCGTCTCGCCGGCCGCGAAGCCGTTCGTGACCGTCGGCTCGAAGATCTACGCCTGGCCGACGGACGTCAACGTCGTCGGGATCGCCTACGACAAGCCGATGTTCGCCCAGATGGGGCTGCAGCAGCCGAAGACCTTCGCGCAGCTGCTCTCGATGTGCCGCCAGGTCGCCGGGGTCGGCAAGTCGCTCTTCGTGCTCGGCGCGCGAAGCGACGGGCTGCCGAGCTTCGCCGGCCTGATCGGAAGCGTCTTCGGCGAGCCGCCGTCGTGGTACCCGAAGCGGGCGAAGGGCACCGTCTCGTTCGCCTCGTCGAAGGCCTGGAGGAGCGCGCTCCAGCACGTCGTGGCCATGAAGAACGCGGGCTGCTTCCAGGCCCATCCCGAGTCGATGTCGCAGTCGGGCGCGTTCGCCGCCTTCGCGGCGGGGCAGGCGCCGTTCCTCGTGGCGATCCCGCCGAACATCGCCAGCGCGAAGAAGCTGAATCCCGACCTGGACGCGGGGATGTTCCCGTTCCCCGGCGACAGTCCCGCCTCGACGCGCATGCTCGCGAACTGGGGCAGCTCCCTGACCGTGTGGGCGAAGTCGCCGGTGCTCCAGACCGCGATCGACATCGTCGACTTCTTCGCCCGGCAGGGTCAGAGCGAGCTGCTCTCGAAGGTGAACGGCACCGTCTCCCCGCGCGACTGGAAGCTGGGGATCCTGCCACCCACGCTTTCGAGCTTCACGTCGCTGTACAAGTCGAAGCGCGTGGTGCCGAACTTCAAGAACAGCCTGGTGAACGAGCAGACGAACCAGGCGTTCATCCAAGGGATCACCGGGCTCTTCACGGGCCAGAAGAACGTCGACCAGATACTCCACGACATGGACAAGGCCTGGGAGCAAGGCTCCGCGGCGTAGCGGGGATCTCGCCGAGGGCTCTCGCGACGAACGAGACGAAAGAGAGGACGAGAGAGAACATGGCGACGCTCGAGGACGTGACCGTCCAGCGCGTGCTCAACCCGGTCGGGTATCCGCCCAAGGTCGAGGCCCGGCCGATGGCCGCCCGGCTCGAGAGCCTGGAGGGCAAGCGGATCTTCCTGATCGACCCGCGCTTCGACGACGGCACCAACCTGCTCCTGCTCATCCAGGAGTGGTTCGAGCAGCACGTGCCGGACGCGACGATCGAGTACGTCACGCTGCCCGGGAACTACCTCGGCGACTTCGGGGACCTCTGGACCGAGCTGGCCGAGCGCGGCGACGCGGCGATCGTCGGCGTCGGGCACTGCAGCACCTGCGCGCCCGCCGTGACCCAGTTCACGATGACCCTCGAGAGCTCGCACGGGCTGCCGGCCGTGGCGCTGCACACCGCCACGTTCGCCCGCGTCGTCCGCTCGGTCTCGCAGGTGGGCGGCATGCCCGGCCTCCGCCACGTCTTCGTCCCGCATCCGGTGATCGGGAGGTCGACCGACGAGCTGCGCGGCTATCTCGCCGGGGACGATCCCGTCACGGGACGCCCGGTGATCGAGGAGATCATCGGCGGGCTGACCGAGGGCCTCTCCCGGGAGGAGAAGAGCGGCGAGTCGTTCGAGCGCTCGACGCCGACGTACGTCGAGCCGGAGGGCGAGGACGACCTGCACCGGCGCTTCCGCGAGAACGGATGGACCGATCAGCTCCCCATCGTCCTGCCGACCGACGAGCGCGTCGAGGCGATGCTGGCCGCGACGAGCCGGGGACGTGACGAGATCGTCGGGCACATGCGTCCCACGCACACGCGCGAGGCCTGGGGGTACACCGTCGAGAAGGTCGCGGTGAACGCGGTGATGGCAGGCGCGCTACCGGAGTACTTCCCGGTGATCCTGGCGCTGGCGGCGAGCGGCGTCAGCGCGCGGCAGAGCAGCACCGGCTCGATGAACGCGATGGTCGTCGTCAACGGGCCGATCCGCGGCGAGGTCGGGATGAACGGCGGCATGGGCGCGATGGGCCCGTACAACCACGCCAACGCCACGATCGGCCGGGCGTACGGCCTCCTCTCCCAGAACCTGCAGGGCGGCTCCGTGCCGGGGCTCAGCTACATGGGCTCACAGGGGAACAACCTGTCCTACAACAACCTCTGCTTTTCGGAGAACGAGGAGGACAATCCGTGGGGCCCGCTGCATGCCGACCACGGCTTCGCGCCCTCCGACAGCACGGTGAGCGTCTTCCAGGGCGGGGCCTATCTGAGCGAGACGCTCTCCCTGCGGCCGGACACCTGGCAGGAGCACCTGCGCGCGATGCTCCTCGGGATGGACCCGGCCATGTGCTCGCCCACGCTGCTGCTCGATCCGCTCGTCGCGCAGCAGTTCGTCGAGCTCGGCTTCGAGACGAAGGCCCAGCTCGTCCAGTGGGTCCACGAGAACGCCGTCCGGCAGGGGAGCGTCTACTGGGACTACCAGACCGTCCGCAACTACGTCTATCCGAACGCCGCCGCCGGCCGCGAGCCGCTCGCCGCGAAGCTCGCCGCCGGCCCCGACGCGATGATCCGCATGTTCGAGCCCGACGCGATCAACGTCGTCGTCGTCGGCGGCAGCACCAAGCCGTACTGGTGCGTCGCCGGCGCCAAGCACAAGGCGACCGTCTCCGTCGACGAGTGGCGCTAGGGCGATGTCGACCTACGACGTGATCGTGGCAGGCGGCGGCCCGGCGGGTCTCACGGCGGGCCTCTTCGCGGCGCGCTGCGGCCGCCGGACGCTCGTGCTCGCGCCCGAGGGGCCGGGCGGCGCCCTGGTGAGCATCCAGAGGATCGAGGACTTCCCCGGCTTCCCGGAGGGCGTCGCGGGCTACGACATCGGCCCGCTCATGCACGAGCAGGCGATGAGCGCCGGCGCCGAGTTCGAGCTCGCCGAGCTCACCGAGCTCCGGGTGGGCGGTGACGGCTGGTGCGTGGTCGCAGGCGGCGCGGAGTACGTGGCCGGCGCGGTCGTCGTGGCGACGGGCACCCGCGCCCGCGAGCTCGACGTGCCGGGAGTCCGGGAGCTGACGGGACGCGGCGTCAGTCACTGCGCGAGCTGCGACGGCCCGCTCTTCCGCGGGCGGACCGCCGGAGTGGTCGGCGCGGGCGACTCCGGGCTCTTCGAGGCGCTCGAGCTCGTGAACCACGTCGCGAAGGTGACGGTCTTCGAGCAGGAGGCGGCGCCGACCGCACAGGAGACGTACCGAAGTCGAGTCGCCGAGAGCGAGACCGTCGAGCTGCGCTGCCAGACGGTGGTCGAGGAGCTGCTCGGCGACGGCGCCCTCACGGGCGTGCGCACACGCGACCTGCGGACCGGAGAGGTCTCGGAGACGCCGCTCGACAGCCTGTTCGTCTACATCGGCCGCGAGCCGAACAGCGCGTTCCTCGATGGGCTGCTCGAGCTCGACGGGAGCGGGCGTGTCCCCGTCGACGCGTCGCTGCAGACCCGGCTTCCCGGTCTCTTCGCCGCGGGCGACGTGTGCGTCGGCGCGGCGGGCCAGGCGGTCGCGGCTGCCGGCGCCGGCGCCGCAGCGGCCCTCGCCGCGCACCGCTGGCTCGGAGCGACAGCCGAGCGCCGGCTCGCTCCGACCGGCTAGGAGACAGGCGCGAGCTCGTCCAGCCGGGCGACGGCGCGCCGCACGAGGTCGCCCACCGCGTCCGGGTCGTCGGTGAACTGCGACGGCTTCAGGCAGAAGGTGCGGAAGCCCCGCTCGATCTGGGCGGGAATCGAGTCCAGGGCGCGGTCGAGGTCGGCCGGATGCTCGGCGTCGGGGAAGTCGCCGCGGGTGCCGCCGACCATCTCCAGCTCGCCGGGCTCGCGGCCCGCCTCGCGCAGCGCGGCTGCGAGCTTCGCCAGGTCGTCGTCGGTCGGCGCGCCGAGCGGGTTGAAGCCGTGGCCGTAGCGGACGAGCCGGCGCAGCAGGCGCGGATGCAGCGACTCGCCGCCGAACCACAGCCGCGGCCCGTCGGACCGGAAGGCCTTGGGCTCGAAGTACACGTCCCGGAAGGCGTAGTGGACGCCCTCGAAGCTCGCCGGCGTCTCGCGCCAGAGCAGCTCCCAGATCGCCAGATGCTCGTCGAGAAGCTCGCCGCGGCGGTGGAACGGCACGCCCAGCGCTTCGTACTCGTCACGGTGCCAGCTCACCGTCGGCTGCACGACGAGCCGTCCCTCGCAGAGCAGGTCGAGCGTGCCCAGCTCGCGCGCCAGCAGCAGCGGGTGCCGCAGCGGCGCCAGCACCGCGCTCGCCACCAGCCGGATCCGCGTCGTCGCGCCGGCGATCGCCGCCAGCAGGAGCAGCGAGCTCGGCCACGGCGTCCGCGGATCCTGGTTGCCCGGCAGGGCGTAGTCGCGCGGGTTCGCGGGCTCGCCCGCCTCGTTCGCCGACGGGCCGAGCACGACATGCTCGCTCACCATCACCGCGTCGGCGCCCGCCGCCTCGGCCTCCACCGCCATGCGGACGAGCGCGGGCAGGTCGCGCGGGCCCGTCATCGTCCAGTTCTCGCTCAGGATCAGGACGAGCCGCAGGCTCATTGCGTCGAATGTATCCAATCCGTTACCGTCCAGCTCCATGAGGCGCGCGCGGATCGAGGAGGGCGGCCGCGCCCGCTGGGTCGATCCCGACGAGGTCGCCGCCGACGCGGTCTGGCTGCCGCCGCTCGAGGCGCCGCCGTCGAAGATCCTCGCGACGCACCTCACCTATCGCTCGCGCGCCGTCGAGTACGCGATGACGCGGCTGCCCACGGCGCCGTCGTACTTCCTCAAGCCGCCGTCGTCGCTGTCGGCCCACCGCCGGCCGGTCGCCCGCCCGCGCGGCTGCCGCTTCCTCAACTACGAGGGCGAGCTGGCCGTGGTGATCGGCGAGCGCTGCAGCGGCGCGTCCGTCGCCGACGCGCTGCGGTACGTGCGCGGCTACACCGTCGCGAACGACTGGGGCGTGCACGACTTCCGCCACGCCGACCGCGGCTCGATGCTGCGCGTGAAGGGCCAGGACGGCTTCTGCCCGCTCGGCCCGGCGATCGTCGACGCCGGCGACGTCGATCCGGCCGACCTGACGATCCGCACCTTCGTCAACGGCGAGCTCGCCCAGGAGGGATCGACGCGCGACGACCTGATGTTCTCCGTCGCATACCAGATCGCCGACCTGTCGCGGCTGGTGACGCTCGAGCCCGGCGACGTGCTGCTCACCGGCACGCCGGCGCACTCGCGGCCGGTGGAGCCCGGCGACACCGTCGTCGTCGAGATAGACGGCATCGGTCGCCTCGAGAACACGGTCGTCGAGCTCGACCGCGACCTCGAGCCGGTCGGCGAGCAGCCGGTCGTCACCGGCAACACCCTCCACGTCGCCCTCGCGATCCCCGAGGACGAGGCGGAGCGGCAGGCCCGGCAGCTTCCTACCGCCGGGCCCGCCTGAACCACCGCGAGGCTAGTCAGGCAGCGGCGCCAGCCCGAGCGTCTCGTCGAGCGGCGCGACGCCCTCGTGGTGCGACGCGTGCGCGGCGGCGTTCCGGATCCGCTCCGGCTTCCAGAGCTGCATCACGCCGAACCAGATCGCCGACAGCACCACCACGGCGAGCGCCCAGTAGAACGCCAGCCAGTTGTAGTTCGCCGTCGTATGCGGCCCCGGCCCGAGCGCGCCCTTGAAGCCGAGGATCGGCATCGCGATCGCGACGAGCACGACCACGTACTGCCACGGCTTGCCGCCCGTGCGCAGGAGCAGCCCGATCGCCGCCACCGCGAGGATCAGGTAGACGAACTCGATCGCGAACGAGCCCGCCGTCGCCGAGACGATGAACGCCGAGAACGACTTCGTTCCGAAGATCGGCACGAAGCGGTCCATCCAGCCGGTCGCCGAGACGATGATCAGCCCCACGCAGCCGACGATCACCATCAGGTTGCCGACCCACGGCGTGTCGTACCGCGACGTCTTCGCGAACACGCGCGGCAGCAGCCCGTCGCGCCCGAGCGCGAAGTAGCCGCGGCCGATCGTCACGCAGATCGCCAGCGCGAGGCCCATCGCGTCGAGGATCACGATGATGTCGATGATCGTCGCGTACCACGAGCCGATGTAGCGGGTCGCCATCGTGTCGAGGTACGCCGGGTCGCCGGCCCACTTCCCGGCGGTGACGGCGCTGCGGCCGTAGCCGATCGACAGCGCGTAGGCCATGACCACGAAGAACACGGCCGAGACGGCCACTGTCGAGAGCAGGCCGCGCGGGATCGACCGGTACGGGTCGTGGCTCTCCTCGCCGATCGACGCCGCCGCCTCGAAGCCGACGAACAGCAGGATGCCCAGCAGCACGCCGCTGAAGACCGTGCCGACGCTCGTGGTGCCCGGGCTGAACGCGGTCAGCGAGTTGCCGCTGTCTCCGCCTTTGCCGATGATCACGAGCGCGAGGATCACCATCGGCACGAACGAGATCGCCGCGAACGTCAGCATCGCCCGGATCGCGATCCGCACGCCGAGATAGTTGAGAACGAGGGCGATCGCGACCGCGATCAGCGCGAAGATCCACCAGGCGGGCGCGGAGTGCGAGATGTGCGCCGACCAGAAGTCGTGCGAGAGGATCCCGAGGCCGAGGTAGATCCCGCCGCCGCCCAGGAAGAGCGTGCCGACGAAGAAGAGGCCCGCCGTGAAGACGCCGACGGCCGGGTGCGCGCCGTGGGTGAGGTACTCGTAGACGGCGCCGGCGCCCGCGTAGCGGCGCGCGAAGAGCGAGAGCGCGTAGGCGATCGCGAGCACGCCGAGCCCGGCGATCAGCACCGAGAGCGCGGCGTTGAACCCGGCGCCCGTGGCCGGGTTGGAGGTGCCGCCCAGCACCAGCGCCGTGGAGAACATGGGGCCGATCGCGAGCGCCTGGGCGACCGCGTGGATCGTGCCGAGGCGGCGCTCGCCGAGCGCGCCCCTCGTCGAAGGTTGCTGCCGAGCGGACTGCGCCTGCACCTGCTCTGCCATCTGAAGCTCCTCCTCGCCGTGGGGGCCGCGAACCGCGGACAGGTGATTGGATACATTCGCATCTTGTGGGCGAGTCAGTCAAGATTCGGAAGGTGACGGCGACGACGCGGCCCCCGCTGCGCATCGAGAGCGTGGTCGACCAGGTCTACGCGGCCGTGCGGTCGCGCATCCTGACCGGCGAGCTGCCGGGCGGCAGCCGCCTCTTGCAGACCTCGCTGGCGGACGAGCTGGGGGTGTCGCGGACGCCGCTGCGCGAGGCGCTGCGCCGGCTCTCGACGGAGGGCCTCGTGGTGCTGGAGCCGAACCGCGGCGCCACCGTCGCCTCGCACGATCTGGACGACATGCTGCACGCGTGGAGGGCGCGGCTCACCTTCGAGCCGGCCGCCGCGCGGCTCGCCGCCGAGGTGCGCGAGCCGGAGGCGATCGAGCGGATGCGGAACGCGGTCGCCCGGCAGCGCGACGGCGCCGCCGACGTGACCCTCAGCTTCGCGGTCAACCGCGAGTTCCACGTGGCGCTCGTCGCCGCCGCGGGCAACCCGCACCTGTCGCAGTTCGCCCGGATGCTGTGGCTGACGCGGATCGGCGCGCCGATCTTCGCCGGCCAGGCCGCGGGACGGCCGGAGGAGGCGCTGCGCTGGGCCGGCGACCACGAGCGGATCCTCGGCGCGGTCGTCGCCGGCCTCGGCGAGGTCGCCGAGCGGCTGACGCGGGCGCACATCGAAGCGTCGCCGCCCGCAGCGGACTGATGCCGGCGCGCGTCCCGGCGATCGACGACGAGCTCGACTTCGACGGCCCGCTCTCCTGACGACCGGGCCGCGGCGCTCGTCGAGACCCTGCGGCCGCTCGACGACGCGCGCGTCGTCGACCTCGGCGGCGTGCTCGGCCTCGCCCACCTGGGCCCTCGTTCGTGGCCGTTTGACACGCCCGTCCCGAACTTCGTATCCTGGATACACAATTACGCCACCCGACTCTCAGAGGAGGCCGATTTGTCGATCCGTGTGAGGAGGGCGGTCGTGTGCGCAGCCATGCTGGCGGTGGCGCTTCCCGCGGCCGTCGCCTACGGCGTCACCCAGAAAGCGCAGGCCACGACGCTCGTCGTCGGCTCGAACGTCGCCCCGCCGATCCTCGACCCGACGGCGAGCCCGTCCGCGGCGATCGACGAGGTGTTCGACTACAACGTCTACCAGCACCTCGCCCAGCTGACCCCGAAGGGCACGATCGTGCCGGTGCTCGCCACCTCCTGGAAGGTGTCGAACAAGGGGCGCACCTACACCTTCACGATCCGCAAGGGCGTCGAGTTCTCGAACGGCGACCCGCTCACCCCGGCCGCCGTCGTGTTCAGCCTGAAGCGCGCGAGCGGGGCGAAGTCGAACTATCCGTACAAGACCCTCGTCGCGGGCATCAAGTCGGTGCGCCAGGTGGGCGCGAACAAGGTCGCCGTGACGCTGAAGACGCGTGACTGGAGCTTCCTCTACAACCTCGCCGCGTACTCGAACGGCGTCGTCCTCGACCCGAAGGCGGTCGGTCAGATCGCGAAGCAGCCGATCGGAACCGGCCCGTTCGCGTTCAAGAGCTACACGCCGAACTACAGCGTCGAGCTCGTCCGCAACCCGAACTACTGGGGCCCGAAGACGAACGTCGACGCGGTCACCTTCCGCTACTTCGCGAACGCGAACTCCGAGAACAGCGCCCTCCAGAGCGGGCAGATCGACGTGATCGACAACGCGCTCAACCCGCAGGACATCGGGGCGTTCAAGAACAACCCGAAGTACAAGATCGTCGCCGGCCCGACCAACGGGAAGATCCAGGTGACGATCAACAACAAGTCCGGCCCGCTGGCGAACAAGCTGGTCCGCCAGGCGATCACGTACGCGACCGACCGCAAGGCGATCATCCAGGCGGCGGGCGGCTACGGCGTCCCGATCGGCAGCGGCACCGTGCCGGGCGACCCGTGGTACATCGACATGACCCACCGGTACGCGTACAACCCGGCCAAGGCGAAGCAGCTGCTCGCGAAGGCCGGCTACCCGAACGGGTTCTCGGTGACGCTCACGATCCCGCCGTACAGCTACGCGCAGAACGCCTCCACGCTGGTCGCGGCGGAGCTGAACGCGGTCGGGATCAAGACCACGATCAAGAACATCCAGTGGCCGCTGTGGCTGAGCCAGGTGTTCACGAACCACAGCTTCGACCTGACGATCATCGACCACGTCGAGGCGCGTGACATCGCCAACTACGGCAACGCGAAGTACTACTGGAACTACACGGGGTCGAACCAGGTCGCGAAGCTGCTCGCCGCCGGCAACGACGCCGAGACGCAGCGCCAGTCGACGCTGCTCTACAAGGCGGTCGTGCGCAAGATCACGGCCGACGCGGTCAACGACTGGCTGTACGACCCCGACCAGGTGACGATCGCCGCCACCGGCGTGTCGGGCCTGCCCACCTCGGGCCGCACGGAGTCGTTCTACCTCGGCTACGCGACCAAGGGCGGCCACCCCTCGGCGCAGGCGAGGCGGGAGGGCTACGGCGGCTGATCGCTCGCTCCCGGGCGCCGCACGGCCTGCCGGGCCGTGCGGCGCCCGCCCGGTTCCTCGCTCGTGACGGTCTATCTCGCACGCCGCATCTCGACCCTCGTCGCGACGCTGATCGCCGCCTCGCTGGTCGTCTTCGCGCTGCTCGCGGTGCTGCCCGGCAAGCCCGCCCAGGTGATCCTCGGCACGCAGGCGACCCCCGAGTCGGTGGCGCAGCTGACGAAGCAGCTGGGGCTCGACAAGCCGCTCTGGCAGCAGTACCTCGACTGGATGCGCGGCCTCGTCACCGGCGACTACGGCAACTCGTACATCTCGCAGCTGCCGATCGGCCACCAGATCGCCCAGTCGCTCGCCGTGACCGCCCCGCTCGTCGGGCTCGGGCTGGCGGTCGGGCTCGTGATCGCCGTGCCGTTCGGCGTGGCGGCGGCGCTGCTGCGCCGCCGGGCGGCGGGCACGCTGATCGCCGCGACGAGCCAGGTCGGCATCGCGATCCCGAACTTCATCGCGGGCATCCTCCTGATCCTCGTCTTCGCGGTGAAGCTCGGCTGGCTGCCGGCATCCGGCTTCGTCACCTGGTCGACCGACCCCTGGCAGGCGTTCACGTCGCTCGTCCTGCCGGGGGTGGCGCTCGGCGTGGTGGAGGGCGCCCTCATCAGCCGCTACGTCCGCTCGGCGGTGCTCGAGGTGCTGCGGTCCGACTATTTGCGCACCGCGCGCGCGAAGGGGCTGAGCCGCGGCAGGGCGCTCGTCCGCCACGGCTTCCGGAACGGCTCGATCCCGGTGCTGACCGTGATCGGCCTGGAGATCCCGAGCCTGATCGTCGGCGCCGTCGTGGTGGAGAGCGTCTTCACGCTGCCGGGCATCGGGACGCTGCTGCTGCAGGCGGTGGCGAACCGCGACCTGATCGTCGTCGAGGACGTCGTCATGCTGATCGCCGTCACGGTGCTGGTCGTCAACTTCCTCGTCGACTTCTCGTACCGACTGCTCGACCCGAGGATCGCGCGCGCATGAGCAGCATGCAGGTCACCGTCGCGCCCGTCGAGCCGCTGCCCGAGGAGGAGCTCGCGCGCCGGCCGTCCGGCGGGCTCGCGTACCGCTTGCTGCACGACGCGAGCGCCCTCGTCGGCGGCACGATCGTGCTCTGCATCTGCCTGGCCGCGCTCGTCGCCGTCGTCTGGACGCCGTACGACCCCCTCGCCGTCGACCCCTCGCACGCGCTGCAGCCGTCCAGCTGGAATCACCTCTTCGGCACCGACGAGTACGGTCGCGACGTGCTCAGCCGGCTGCTCGCGGGCGCGAAGCTGATCCTCTACTCGGGCGCCGTCTCGGTCGCGATCGCGGTCGCCGCGGGCGTGCCGCTCGGGCTGGCCGCCGCGATCCGCGGCGGGCTGATCGACGACGCGCTGATGCGGTTCGTCGACCTGATCTACGCGTTCCCGGCGCTGCTCGCGGCGATCGTGCTCGCGGCGGCGGTGGGCGCCTCCACGACGAGCGCGATGATCGCGATCGGCGTCGCCTACGTCCCCGTCTTCGCCCGGGTCACCCGCTCGAGCGCGCTGCAGGTGGTCGGCTCGGAGTACGTGCTCGCGGCGCGCGCCTACCGGCGCAGCACGCTCGCGATCCTCTGGCGCCACGTGCTGCCGAACATCCGCGCCACGCTGATCGTGCAGATGAGCCTGCTCTTCTCGCTGGCGATCCTCGCCGAGGCGGGCCTCTCGTACCTCGGCCTCGGCACGCCGCCGCCGGAGCCGTCGTGGGGGCGCATGGTCGAGGAGGCGCAGAGCTACCTCTCGCGCGACCCGATGCTCGCCATCTGGCCCGGCATCTTCATCGCCATCGCCGTGCTCGGCTTCAACCTGCTCGGCGACGGCCTGCGCGACGTCCTCGACCCGCGGCTGAGGTCGAGCCGGTGACGCTGCTCGCGGTCGAGGACCTGACGGTGCGCTTCGGCGACGCGGCGGTCGTGGCGGACGTCTCGTTCGAGCTGGAGCGCGCCGGGCGGCTGGGGCTGATCGGCGAGTCCGGCAGCGGCAAGTCGATGACCGCGCTCGCGCTGATCGGTCTGTTGCCGGAGGAGGTGACGGTTTCCGGTCGCGTGCTCTTCGACGGGCACGACGTGATCTCGATGAGCGAGGCCCGCCGCTGCGCGCTGCGGGGCGACCGGATCGGGATGATCTTCCAGGAGCCGATGACGGCGCTCAATCCGGTGATGCGCGTCGGCAACCAGGTCGCCGAGGTCGTGCGGCTGCACCGCGGCGGCTCGCGCCGGTCGTCGCACGAGCGCGCGCTGGAGCTGCTCGAGCGCGTCGAGTTCCGCGACCCGCCGCGGATCGCCCGCTCGTACCCGCACGAGCTCTCGGGCGGGCAGCGGCAGCGGATCATGGTCGCGATGGCGGTGGCGTGCAGCCCGGCGCTGGTGCTCGCCGACGAGCCGACCACCGCGCTCGACGTGACCGTGCAGGCGCAGATGCTGCGGCTGCTCGGCCGGCTCGTCTCCGAGGAGGGCGCGGCGCTCGTGCTGATCAGCCACGACCTGGCCGTCGTCTCCAGCACCTGCGACCGGCTGCTCGTGATGTACGGCGGCCGGATCGTCGAGCGCGGCCCCACCGCGACGGTGCTCGAACGGCCCCGGCATCCCTACACCGCCGGCCTGCTCGCCACCTCGAGCGCCGTCAGCGAGGGCGCCGCGCGCGGGCCCGAGCTGCCGACGATCCGCGGCTCCGTCCCCGCGGCGGGCCGCTTCCCGGCCGGCTGCGTCTTCCGCTCGCGCTGCGACCGCGCCACCGACGAGTGCAAGACGATGCCGCCGCTCGAGGGCGACGAGCACGCCTTCGCCTGCTGGCACCCGATCGAGCAGCCCGCGGCCGCCTCCGTCGGAGGCGAGGCATGAGCGCCGAGGAGATTCCCGTGCTGGAGGCGCGCGGCGTCTCGAAGGTCTACCGCAGCCGCCAGGGCTCGCTCTTCGGCGAGCGGCGCGAGGTGCAGGCGCTGGCCGACGTGAGCGTGCAGGTGCGGCGCGGCGAGAGCCTCGGCATCGTCGGCGAGTCGGGCTCGGGCAAGTCGACGCTCGCCCGCCTGCTGCTGGCGCTCGAGCAGCCGAGCGAAGGCGAGATCCTCTTCGAAGGCTCGGTTGTGAGCGGCCGGCCCGAGCGCGAGCTGGCCGGCCTGCGGCGCTCGGTGCAGGTCGTCTTCCAGGACCCGATGAGCTCGCTCGACCCGCGCATGCGCACGCGGGTCGCGATCTCGGAGCCGCTGCGCGCGCTGAAGATCCCGGGCGACCATCGCGCCCGCGTGCGCGAGCTGCTCGACGCGGTGGGCCTGCCGCCCGAGGCCGCCGACCGCTACCCGCACGAGTTCTCGGGCGGCCAGCGGCAGCGCATCGCGATCGCCCGCGCGCTCGCGCCGGGGCCCGAGGTGCTGCTCGCCGACGAGGCGGTGAGCGCGCTCGACGTCTCGGTGCGCGCGCAGGTGCTGAACCTGCTCAACCGGCTGATCGGCGAGTTCGGGTTGACGCTCGTCTTCATCTCGCACGACCTGTCGGTGATCCGCTACATGTGCCGCCGCGTCGTCGTGCTCTATCGCGGCCGGATCGTCGAGTCGGGCGAGACCGAGGAGGTCTACGAGCGGCCGCAGCACTCCTACACGCAGGCGCTGCTGGCGGCGATCCCGCGCATCGGCGAGCCGCTCGGCGAGGCGCCGCCCCAGCTCGAGCAGATCGCGAGCGAGGCATGACCTTGCAGCGGCCGTCGGCCTCGACGCTGCGGGCAGTGGCGGAGCGGCAGGGGCTCGACCCCTCGCCGGAGGAGCTGGAGTTCCTGCGCTCGCTGGGCGACGAGCTGCTCGGCGCCTGCGAGCGGCTCGACGCGCTCGAGGGCGAGCGTCTGCCGGTGGAGTACCCGCGCCGCGGCGGCGTCCGCCGGCCGGAGCCTGCCGAGAACCCGCACAACGCGTGGGCCTGGCGCTGCGGGGTCGAGGGCGAGGCCGAGGGCGCCCTGGCCGGACTGACCGTGGCCCTGAAGGACATCATCCCCGTGGCGGGCGTGCCGATGAGCGCCGGCTCGGTGCTGCTGCGCGGCCACGTGCCCGACTTCGACGCCACCGTCGTCACGCGGATCCTGCGCGCCGGCGGGACGATCGTCGGCGTCGCCACCACCGAGGACATGTGCCTGTCGGGCGCCAGCCTCTCCTCGTCGACCGGCTTCGTCCGCAATCCGCACGATCCGGCGCGCTCGGCCGGCGGCTCGTCGAGCGGCGTCGCGGCGCTGCTCGCGGCGGGCGACGCCGACGTCGGGATCGGCGCCGACCAGGGCGGCTCGATCCGCATCCCCGCCTCGCTCTGCGGCGTGCTCGGGCTGAAGCCGACCTACGGCCTGATCCCGTACACGGGCTGCATCCCGATCGACCCGAGCGTCGACTACCTGGGCCCGCTGGGGCGGCGCGTCGAGGACGTGGCGGCGCTGCTGGAGGCGGTGGCCGGCTTCGACGACGGGCTCGACCCGCGCCAGCGTGCCGACCTGGAGCCGCGGCCCTACCGCGAACTGCTGGGCGACGGCCGGCTCGAGGGGTTGCGCGTGGGCGTCGTCGGCGAGGGCTTCGGCCGCGCCGGCCTCTCGGACGAGCGCGTCGACGCGACGGTGCGGGAGGCCGCCCTCGGGCTGGCCGGTCTGGGCGCCGCGGTCGAGGACGTGTCGGTGCCCGAGCACCTGTACGCGATGGACGTGCACGCCTCGATCCTGCTGCAGGGCGGGTCGGAGTTCATGGTGCGCGGGAACGGCGTCGGCCTCGCCGGCAAGGGCTTCCACGACGCCGCGCTCGCCGAGGCGATGGCGCGCGGGCGGCGGCTGCAGGCCGACGAGCTGTTCGCGAGCGTCAAGTACGCGATGGTCATGGGCGGCTACCTGTGGGAGCGCTACGGCGGCGCCTACTACGCGAAGGCGCAGAACCTCGCGCTGCGGCTGCGCCGCGCCTACGACGCCGCACTTGCGAGCTTCGACGTGCTCGCGCTGCCGACGACGTGCGTCGTCGCGCCGCCGCTGCCCGGGCCGGACGCGACGCCGTTCGAGGCGGTGCAGCTGGCGCTCGACCCGGCCCTGATCTCGAACACGTGCGCGTTCAACCACAGCGGCCATCCGGCGCTGAGCGTTCCGGTGGGGCCGGTCGACGGGCTGCCGGCCGGGCTGATGCTCGTCGGGCGCCGCGGCGACGACGCGGCGCTGCTGCGCGTCGCACGGGCGATGGAGCTGGCGGGAGGGCTGCTGTGACCGTCGACCGCGACGCCGTGGTCGCCTTCACGCAGGCGCTCGTGCGCATCGAGAGCGTCAACGACCCCGAGGGCGGTCGCAGCGAGGCGCCCGCGGCTGCGCTCGTCGAGCGGCAGATGCGCGCCTTCGGCTGGGAGCCGGCGGTGGAGGAGGTGGCGCCCGGCCGGCCGAACGTGGTCGCCGTGATCGAGGGCGGCGAGCCCGGGCCGACGCTGCTCTTCGAGGGGCACACCGACGTCGTCACCGCGGGCGCGCGCGAGCTGTGGAGCGTCGACCCGTTCGGCGGCGAGATCCGCGACGGCCGCCTCTACGGCCGCGGCGCGGCCGACATGAAGGCCGGTGTCGCCGCGATGCTCTTCGCCGCCGCGGCGGTGGAGCGGAGCGGGCGCTTCCCCGGGCGGATCGTCGTCGCCGCCCTCGCCGACGAGGAGGGGATGATGCTCGGCGCCAAGCGCTTCTGCACCGGCGAGACGGCCGCCGGCGTCGACGCCGCGATCGTCTGCGAGCCCGAGGGCTGGGAGGTCTGCACGGCGCAGAAGGGGGCGCTGCGGCTGCGGCTCGACGCGCGCGGCAAGATGGCGCACGGCGCGATGCCGCAGCACGGGGTCAACCCGGCGCCGGCGCTGGCGGCGTTCGTCGAGGCGGTGGGCCGGCACGAGCGGCGGCTGCAGCACGAGCACGGCGCGCATCCGACGCTCGGCCCGACGTACCTGACGCCGACGGTGATCCGCGCCGGGGACGAGTTGCAGCTGAACGTGATCCCCGAGCTGGCGTGGCTGGCGGTCGACGTGCGCACGATCCCGGCCGTCGACCACGCCGAGCTGGTTGTACGCCTCCGCGCCGAAGCCGAGCGGATCGCGGGCGAGACGGGCGTGCAGCTCGAGCTGTCGATCGTCGACGACCGGCCGTCGACCGAGACGCCGGCCGACGAGGCCGTCGTGCGCGCCGTGGTCGACGCGCACCGCGAGCGGTTCGGCGAGCCGCCCGCGTACGGCGGCGTGCCCGGCGCGACGGACGGCACGATCCTCTGGCGGGACCTGGGCATCCCGGTGGTCGTCTACGGGCCCGGCGGCAAGTGGATCGCGCACCAGGTGGACGAGTACGTGGAGGTGGACGAGATCGGCGACTACGCGGAGCTGTACGCCGACGCGGCGCTGCGCTTCCTGCGGGACGGGAGCGGGGCGTGAGGGGGGCGACGAACTCGCTGGTCGACGTGTCAGGGGTGCTCGTGGGGAGCTACGAGCGCACCGACGCGCCGTTCCTCACCGGCACGACGGTCGCGCTCTTCCCGGACGGCGCCGTCGCGAGCGCCGACGTGCGCGGCGGCGGGCCCGGGACGCGCGAGACCGACCTCCTCGATCCGCGCAACCTCGTCGAGCGCGTCCACGCGCTCGTGCTCACCGGCGGGAGCGCCTACGGGCTCGACGCCGCCGGCGGCGTGATGCGCGCGCTCGAGGAGCGCCGCCAGGGTTTCCGCGTCGGCCCCGATCCGGCGCACGTCGTGCCGATCGTGCCGGCCGCGGTGCTGTTCGACCTCGGTCGCGGCGGCGACTTCCGCGCGCGGCCCGACGCCGAGTTCGGCGCCAACGCCGTCGAGGCGGCGTCGGCAGACGCGGTCGCTCTCGGCAACGTCGGCGCGGGCGCCGGCGCGGCGGCGGGGCCGCTCAAGGGCGGGCTCGGCTCGGCCAGCGAGCGGCTGCCCTCCGGCGTCACCGTCGCCGCGCTCGTCGCGGCGAACCCCGGCGGCGAGGTCGTCGACCCGGCGCGCGGAACGCTCTGGGGCGCCGAGCTCGGGCTGGACGGCGAGTTCGACCTGCGCGCGCCCGCCGAGGCCGAGCGCGAGCGCGCCCGCGAGCTGGCCGGCGAGGCGCGCGGCCTGCTGGCGAACACGACGATCGGGATCGTCGCCACCGACGCCGCGCTCACGAAGGCCGAGGCGCAGAAGATGGCGGGCATCGCGCACGACGGCCTCGCGCGCGCGATCCGGCCCGCGCACGGCTACTTCGACGGCGACACGATCTTCGCCGCCGCGACCGGCGCGGCCGAGCTGCCCACCGCGCCCGAGCGGCCGCTGCTGCTCAACGAGCTCTTCGAGGCCGGCGCCAGGGCGTTCGCCCGCGCCGTCGTCCACGCCGTGCTCGCCGCCGAGAGCGTGCCCGGGCTGCCCTGCTACCGAGAGCTCTATCCCTCCGCCTTCGACCACCGAGGAGACGTATGACGACCTTCCCCACTGGCCCGCGCCTGGCGGGCAAGACCGCGATCGTGACCGGCGCCGGCTCCGGCATCGGCCGTGCCGCCGCGCTGCGGTTCGCCGCCGAGGGCGCGCGCGTCGCCGCGCTCGACCTGGACGGCGCGAAGGCCGAGGAGACCCGGGCGGCGATCGGCGACGGCGCGCTCGCCCTGCAGGTCGACGTCACGGACGCCGACGCGGTCGCCGGCGCGGCGCGGGAGGCGGCCGAGGCCTTCGGCGGGCTCGACGTCTACTTCAACAACGCGGGCCTGCCGCAGGCGGCCAAGCCGGTCGAGGAGACGAGCCGCGAGGAGTGGGACCGCATCATGGCCGTGAACCTGACGGCGCTCTTCACCGGCGTGCAGGCGGTGGCGCCGCTGCTGCGGGCGCGGGGCGGCGGCTCGATCGTCGTCACCTCGTCGATCGCCGCGGCGCGGCCGCGCCCGGGGATCGCGACGTACGTCGCGTCGAAGGCGGGCGTGAACGGGCTCGTGCGCGCGCTGGCGCTGGAGCTGGCGCCCGACCGGATCCGCGTCAACGCGATCGCCCCGGTCGCGGTGCGCACGCCGATGCTGAAGGAGTTCGCGTTCGCCGACTCCGAGCAGGCGACGATCGAGCGCGTCGAGAAGACGATCCCGCTCGGCCGCCTCACCGAGCCGGAGGACGTCGCGGCGGCCGCCGTCTACCTCGCCTCCGAGGAGGCGCGCTGCATCACGGGCATCGTCCTCAACGTCGACGGGGGGCGGGACCTGTGACCTTCCTGCCGGCGCTCGACCCGGCGACCGGGGAGACGATCCGCGACCTGCCGCTCTCGACGGCGGCCGACGTCGACGCGGCGGTCGCGCGCGCGCACGCGGCGCGGCGCGGCGAGTGGGAGCTGCCGGCGCGGCGCGCCGAGGTGCTGGCGGCGGTCGGCCGCGGGCTCCTCGAGCGGGCCGAGGAGCTGGCGCTGCTCGAGTGCCGCGACACCGGTAAGCCGCTCTCCCAGGCGCGCGGCGACGTCGTCGCCGCGGCGCGCTACTTCGCCTACTACGCAGGCGCGGCCGACAAGATCGAGGGCACCTCGATCCCGCTCGGCCCCGGCTACGTCGACTACACGATCCGCGAGCCGTGGGGCGTCTGCGGGCAGATCATCCCCTGGAACTACCCGCTGCAGGTGACCGCCCGGACGATGGCGCCGGCGCTCGCCGCCGGCAACGGCGTCGTGCTGAAGCCGTCCGAGGAGGCGTCGATCACGCCGCTCGAGCTGCTCGCGACCGCGCGCGCCGCCGGGCTGCCGCCGGGCGTCGCCGAGGTGGTCGTCGGCCGCGGCGACGTGGGGGAGGCGCTCGTCGCGAACCCGGCGGTCGACCACGTCACGTTCGTCGGCTCGCCCGCGACCGGCCGCCGCGTCGCGGAGGCGGCGGCCGCGCGGCACGCGCCGGTCGACCTGGAGCTGGGCGGCAAGTCGCCCAACGTCGTCTTCGCAGACGCCGACCTCGATCGCGCGGTGCCGGCGGTCGTGCGCGCGCTGGTGCAGAACGCGGGCCAGAGCTGCTCGGCCGGCTCGCGGCTGCTGGTCGAGCGCTCGCGCTTCGACGAGGTGGTGGAGCGCGTCGCCGCCGGCCTCGAGGCGCTGTCGATCGGGCCGGGCATCGACGACCACGACCTGGGGCCGCTCGTCTCCGAGCGCCAGTTCCGCCACGCGAGCGGGATGCTCGAGCGGGCGCGCGCGACCGCCGAGGTCGTCACCGGCGGCGCCCGCGCCGAGGGGCCGGGGCTCGACGGCGGCTGGTACCTGCAGCCGACGCTGCTCCGGCGGGTCGGCTCGGGCGACGAGATCTGGGGCGAGGAGGTCTTCGGGCCGGTGCTCGTCGCGGCCCCGTTCGAGGGCGAGGAGGAGGCGGTCGCGCTCGCGAACGCGACGCCGTTCGGCCTCGTCGCGGGCGTCTGGACGAGCGACCTCGGCCGCGCGCACCGCGTCGCCGCCGGCCTGCGCTGCGGCCAGGTGTTCGTCAACACGTACGGCGTCGGCGGCGGTGTGGAGCTCCCGTTCGGCGGCGTCGGGCGCAGCGGCTACGGCCGGGGCAAGGGCCTCGCCGCGCTGCGCACGTACACCCAGGTGAAGAACGTGTGCGTGGCCCTATGAGCCGGCGCGTGGTCTCTTCGGCGTGGCCGTGCCGCCGGGCCGTACAACCGGGGTCAGACCCGGGTCTGACCCCGGTTTGTCGCCAAAGGCGAACAATTGTGTGGCGAATCGCGCGTACGCAGACGCGGTTTCCCGCTCCGAGCGCGCGATTCGTCGCGACCCGACACCGACGCGCTACAACAATCCGAGCGTCCTCCGGGGCATCCGCATGACCGGCAGGACGCTCCGCGTGGCCGTCGTCCCGGGGGACGGGATCGGGCCCGAGGTGGTCGAGGCGACGGTGCCGTTGCTCGAGCAGGCGGCGGCGCTCGAGGGTGCGACCGTCGAGCTGACGAGCCTCGACTGGGGCAGCGACCGCTACCTCGACACCGGCGCGGCCATGCCCGCCGACGCGGCCGACGTGGCGCGAGCCCACGACGCCGTGCTCTTCGGCGCCGTCGGCCGCCCGGACGTGCCGGCGCACGTGTCGGTGTGGGGGCTGATCCTGGCGCTGCGGCAGGAGCTCGACCTGTACGTGAACCTGCGGCCGGTCGCGAGCTGGGAGGGCATTCCCGGGCCGCTCCGCGACGGCGCCGACGTCGACTTCGTCGTCGTGCGCGAGAACACCGAGGGCGAGTACGCCGGCATGGGCGGCCGCAGCCACACCGGCACCCCCGACGAGGTCGCGGTCGAGGTGGCGATCCACTCGCGGCGCGGCGTCGAGCGCGTCGCCCGCTACGCGTTCGAGCTGGCGCGCGGTCGGCGCGGGCTCGTCAGCCTCGTCACCAAGTCGAACGCCTCGAAGTACGGCTACGTCCTGTGGGACGAGGTCGTCGCCGAGGTGGCGGCGGAGTTCCCCGACGTCCGCTGCGAGGCGGTGTTCGCCGACGCGATGGCGGCCCGGATGATCGAGCGGCCGCGCTCGCTCGACGTGCTGCTCTGCAGCAACCTGTTCGGCGACATCCTCTCCGACCTCGGCGCCCCGTTGCAGGGCGGGCTCGGGATGGCGCCGAGCGCGAACCTGCGCCCGTGCGGCGGCGCGCCGGGCGTCTTCGAGCCGGTGCACGGCTCGGCGCCCGACATCGTCGGCCGCGGCGTCGCGAACCCGGTCGGCTGCGTCCTCTCGGCGGCGCTGCTGCTCGCCGACTGCGGGCTGCGGCAGGCGGCGGCGGCGCTGGAGCGGGCGGTGGGCGACGCGGTGCGCGACCCGCGCACGCGCACGCCCGACATCGGCGGCGGCGCCGGCACCCGCGACCTGGCCGGCGCGATCCGCGCGTCCCTGGGCTCGCTGACCGCGGCGTGATGGACGGGCTGGAGTGGAAGAGCCGCACGCGGCTCGTCGACGAGGTCGTCGACGTGATCCGCGACCGCATCTACGAGGGCGCCTACCCGCCCGGCGCGCCGATCCGCCAGGAGCAGCTGGCCGCCGAGCTGAACGTGAGCCGCACGCCGCTGCGGGAGGCGCTGCGGATGCTGGAGCGGGAGGGACTGGTGCAGGTCGCGCCGGGACGCGGCCTGCGCGTCGTCACCGCCGACCTGCGCTCGCTGCTCGCCGCCTACGAGGCGCGCGAGATGGTCGACGGCCTGGCGGCGCGGCTCGCGGCGCGGCACGAGGAGCGGGCGCACGACGAGGAGCTGGCGCGGATCCTGGAGGCGCAGGCGGCGGCGCTCGACCCCTGGACGCCCGCCGCGTACACCGCTGCGAACGTCCTCTTCCACCGGCGGATCATCGAGTTCTCGGGCAACGAGTACGTGATCGCGCAGCTGCCGCTGGTGCGGATGACCTCGCAGGTGTTCACGCCGCTGAAGCTGATCGACGAGAGCCGCGCCTCGTCGGCGGTGGTGGAGCACGGCGGCATCGCGGCGGCGATCGCGGCCGGCGACACCGACGCGGCGGAGCGCCTCGCGCGCGCCCACATCCGCGCCACGATCGCGTCGCTCGAGCGGCGGCTGCGCGACCGCGGCTGAGACCCGCCGCGGCCGACGCTCAGCTCATCTCAGCGGCCAGCCTGGCCCCGATGCCCACCATGACCGCCCCCGTGAGCCGCTCCAGGCGGCGCCGGACGCGCGGCCGCAGCACGGCCTGCGCCCGATCGACCGTGTACGCCAGCGCGGTGAACCACAGCAGGTCGAGCAGCACGATGGTCGACGCCATGCCCAGCGCGTACGGGAGCACGGGCGCTCCGCCCTGCAGGAACTGCGGGAACAGGGCGACGAAGAACACGGCCAGCTTCGGATTCGACAGGCTGCCGACGATGCCCGTGCGCAAGCCCGCGCGCCGCCGCGTGCGGGGGCGGACCTCCGCCGTGCTGCCGTGTCCGAGCAGGGACCGGATGCCGAGCACGACCAGCAGCGCGGCCCCGCCCAGCCGCAGGCCGTCGTAGGCCAACCGCGACGCCAGGATGAGCGACGAGACTCCGAGCGCCGAGAGCGCGCCCCACGTGAGCACTCCGATGCTGTTGCCGACCGTGGCCGACAGCGCGGCCCGACGGCCGTCCCGCGCTGCGACGCGCAGGATCGTGGCGGTCGCCGGCCCGGGCGTGAGCGTCACCACCAGCGCCACCACCGCGAACGCCCACGGAGACCCCATGCGGTGACCCTACCGCCGGGGCGGACGGGTGCGGCACCGCCTCGTAGCCGACCCCGGCCGCGACGACGGCGGCCGCGCCGGTCGCGGCTGCCTTCACCGCGAGGCCGCTCGCGGCCTGGCCGCCGAGCCCCGTCAGCCAGCCGGGCAGCGGCAGCCCGGCGAGGACGCGCGCGGCGCCGCGCTGGGCGCGCAGGCGCCGGCGCGCCCGCACGATCAGCGCCTCGACGGCGCTGATCGAGACGCCGAGCGCCTCGGAGATCTCGGCGTACGAGCGCCCCTCGAGCTCGTGCAGGACGAGCGCCGTGCGCTGGTTGTCGGGCAGCCGGTCGAGCGAGCGCCGGATCTCCTCCGCACGGGGGCGGTCGTCGTCCGCGGCGGGCGCCGCGAGCCGGTCGTCGAGCGCGACCTCGGCGGGACGCCGCGACTGCTGGCGGAAGCGCTGCCGGCAGGTGTTGCGCGCGATCGTCAGCAGCCAGCCGAGCGGCCGCTCGGGGCGCGTGCCGCGCGCGAACGCGCGGTAGGCGTCGAGGAACGCGGTCTGGGTGACGTCCTCGGCGTCGGCGGGGTTCGCGAGCCGGCCGAGCGCGTAGCGGTAGACGTCGAGCCGGTGGCGGCGGTACAGCCCCTCGAACGACGCGCCCTGTTCCGCCACAGCGCCGATCTTCCCTGTTCGCGGCCGTCTCGCCACGCGCGCCGGACGATTTCACGTTGTTTTTACATTGCGGGCCGCAGGCTCGCGCCCGCGCCGGCATCTCCCTCGTAGCGAAAACGAAGGGGGAACCGAAGCATGAGGAAAATGATCGTGATGGGGGTGATGGTCGCCGGGCTCGTCGTCGTGGGCAGCGGCCTCGCGGCGCTCTCGCCCTGGACGTACGACCCGGGGAACACCGGCTGCGTCTCGTCGAGCTACAGCGGCGACGTGCTGCATCTGTCGAAGAGCTGTCCGACCACGACGAACGCGTCGGCCGGCGCCTCGCTCACCGGGCTCGCGGGCCAGACCTTCGGCTCGGCGTCGTTCACGCTCGCCGGCACGAACCAGTGCCAGGGCGGCTCGCCGCGCTTCAACGTCGTGACGAGCAACGGGACGTCGACGACGACGTACTTCCTCGGCTGCAACAACGTCACGCCCACCGTGAACGGCGACGGCACCGCCACCTACACGTTCGACGCGGCGACGGTCGCCGCGGCGGGCAACCAGGTGCCGTTCCCGGCGGGGACGATCACGTCGGTCGACGTGCTGATCGACGTGCAAGGCTCGGCCGATCTGAGTGCGATCAGCGTCAACGGCCAGCCCCAGGTGCCCACGCCCGAAACCACCGGGCCGACGGCGAAGGACCAGTGCAAGAAGGGCGGCTGGCGGAGCTTCACCTCGCCGTCGTTCAAGAACCAGGGACAGTGCGTCAGCTGGTTCGAGCATCAGCAACACCACTCGCATCGCAAGTAACCCGTCAGGGGGTTGGCCCCAGGGACGCACGTACCTGGACCATCCGATTCCGCCGGATGGTCCAGGTACGAGGGGCTTCGCTGGTGGGCCTAGCCGCCGCTGATCGCGGCGATCACGTCGACGCGCGAGCGGTCGTCGATCGCCGTCTCGAGCCCCGCGCGGCGGCGGTCGACGTAGACGTTGATGTGCGGGCGCAGCGCGGGCCCCGGCTCGCAGAGCCGGTCGCGGAGCCCTGGCCACCGCTCGTCCAGGCGAGCGAGCGCGTCGGCGACCGTGGCGGCGTCGACGTCGAGGCGCCGCGGCAGCCCCTGGAAGAGCGGCGGCAGCGTCGTCGGGAGATGCAGCTCGGCCATGGCGATCAGTCCAGGATCCCCACCTCGACCGAGGAGATCGAGGGCAGGTAGCTGGCGATCTCGCTCCAGCTCTCGCCCTCGTCGGCGCTCGCGAACACCTGGCCGGTGCTGGTGCCGAAGTACAGGCCGGGGACGTCGTGCGTGTCGACCGCCATCCCCTCGCGCAGCACGCCGAGATGCGCGTCCCGCTGCGGCAGCCCGCGGTCGAGCCGCTGCCAGCTGGAGCCGCCGTCGCGCGTCCGCCACACGGCCGCGCGGCCCTCGTGCATCACGCGGCCGTGGCCCGGGTCGACGGGGATCGTGTAGAAGGTGTCGCGGTCGTGCGGGTGCACGGCCGCGGCGAAGCCGAAGTCGGACGGCAGCCCCTCCGTGATCTCGCTCCACGTCTGGCCGGCGTCGTCGCTGCGATGCATCCCGCAGTGGTTCTGCTGGTACATCCGCTGCCGGTCGGACGCGAGCACGAGCTTGTGGACGCAGAAGCCGACCTCCTCGTGCTCGCGCGGCCAGTCGGAGCGCAGGCCGCGGTTCCGCGGCGCCCAGGTGGAGCCGCCGTCGGCGGTCTCGAAGGCGCCGTGTCCCTGCACGATCGCCCAGAAGCGCGAGGGCTCGTCCGGGTGCGGCAGGATCGCCGACAGGCCCAGGTGTCCCGGCGGCTGGTTCGCCGGGTCGTTCCAGAGGTCGCGGTGAGGCTGGCCGTCGAGCGTCGAGACGAGCGACCACGTCTTGCCGCCGTCCTCGCTCGAGAAGATGCCGCACGCCTCGGCGCCGGCGAGCAGGCGGCCGTGCGCGGCGCTCAGCGTCGAGACCTTCGACAGCTTCAGGTCGCTGTCCTCGCCGTAGCCGAGACCCTCGCTCGACAGCTCCCAGGTCTGGCCGCGGTCGGTGCTGCGCCAGACGCCGGCGCCGTGCCACTCGCTCGCGGCGGCGGCGTAGAAGGCGCCCGAGTCGGCGTCGCAGACGGCGTGGTAGACGGGCCAGCCCTCGCAGTAGGGCCCGCGCAGTCGCCAGTCGCGGCGGTCGTCGCTCTCCAGCACGAAGCATCCCTTGCGGGTTCCGATCAGCAGCACGGTCGTCATCGGGTTCGTTCCCTCCCGTCGAAGAAAGCTCGGCGATGTTCGCATCCTCAGACTCGCCCCGCCAGCGAAACTCATCGGTCGCGTTACGCCCCCTCGCACCGCGGGAACCCGAGGCTCGTGCGAGGACGCGAAGCGGGTGCGCTCTACGATCTCGTCGCGCTCGGCATGCGCGCGTACGTCGGCGCCCGCTTCTCGGTGCGCGTGTTCGGGGCGGAGCGGCTGCGGCTCGACCCGGGAACGCTCGTCGTCGCGACGCACCGGTCCGACGACGACGCGCCCCTGCTCTGCGGGACGCTCTACGTCGCGGCTCGCCTGTGGCGCCGCCGGCGCGAGCGCGTCGCGTTCGCGGTGCGCGACGACCTCTTCGAGCCCGGCTTCTTCGCGGGCTATCCGAAGGGCGTGCCGCTGCCGGTGCGCCGGCTCGTATGGCCGCTCTCGATCGGGGCGACGCTGCGCGACCGGCTCGGCTGCCTGCCCATCCGCAGCGCCACCGGCATGCGGCTGGCGCAGCTGCTGCGCGGCGCCCCCGAGCTGCCGGTGGAGCGTCTGCCGGACGACGTCCGCGAGGCGGTCGCGCGCCGTGCGGCGCGCCTCGGGATCGAGGCGCCCGGACGCGGGGGAGACCTGCTCGAGCCGCGCTTCTCCGACCTGCTCTGGCGGGTCGTCGACCGCGACGAGGTGACGGCGCCGGAGCTGCTCGACCCGGTCTGGCGGGCCCGCGCCGGCGCGGCCCTCGACGACCTGCGCGGGCTCGTCGACCTCGTCCGCGGCGGCGGGCGGCTGCTGCTCTTCCCCGAGGGCAGGCCCTCGCCCGACGGCGCGATCGGGCCGCTGATGCCCGGCTTCTCGACGCTCGTCCGCCGCGGCCGCGCCACGCGGGTGCAGCCGGTGGCGCTCGCCTACGACCCGCTCGCGCCCGGCCGCACTCGCGCGTACGTCTCCGTCGGCGAGTCGTTCGTGCCGCAGCTGGATAGTCTCGATGAGACTATCCTCGCCTCGCTGCGCCGCGCGATGCCGCTGACGGCCGGCCAGCTCGCCGCGGAGGCGGCGCTCGACGGCGGCACGCTCCCGCCGCGCGTCGTCGCATCGGCGGTCGAGCGCGCGCTCGCCGAGCGCCGCCCCGTCGAGCCGCGCCTGCTCGACGCCGGCGATCGCGGCCGGCTGGCCGAGGCGGTCTTCGCGGCGCGGGCCGCTCCGGCGCGGGCCGCGCGCCTGCGGCGCGAGGCGGCCAGCGCAGGCGTTACGAGCTGAACGCCTCCCGCTCGATGAGCCGCGACAGGGACCAGAGCGCACCGCCGCCGATCACGCCGTAGACGACCCGCGTGGCGATGTTCATACCGCCGTGCCTGCCTTTCTTTCCGGTCATCGCCGAGACCAGGTCGAACTTGCCCGCCGCCACGGAGAGGGCGTTCAACCCGCCGACGATCACCAGCGAGGCCGCCGCGAGATCGAGTTCCTTCATCATGCGTGTCACCTCCACGTCGAGTTGTTCCGGGTCGGAAGGTCTCCGGCCCGTGAGCGGTGAAACCGCTCCTCGCGTTTCCGGCGGGCCCGCCGCGGCGAGGTCCAGGGCGTGGGGTTCGCCGTCGTCGTCCTCATCTGCCTGATCGCGACGGGATGCGGCTCCCTGGTGATCGCGGCGCTCGCGCTGGCGCACGTGCTGCACGCCTGGGGCGTCTTCTTCTTCTACGTCCTGCCGGCGATCTTCTTCGCCGGCTGGACGGTGCGCGAGATGTCGCCGGCGCTGTGGCGACGGGCGGCGACGCCGCTGCGGTGGGGCTGGCGGCGCAGCGTCCTGGCCGCGCCGAAGCGCCCGGCGCCGCCGCCGTTGCCGCCGCGCGAGCGGCCCCGAGGCGGTGTGCGCGGCGAGCTGCGCGACGTGCTGCAGCGCTCGCTGCGGCCGTGGCTGCTCGAGATGCGGGTGCTGCTGACCGCGTGGCGCACGCCGCGCATGCGACGCCTGCTGAACGCCGCCTTCGGCGCGGCCGCGGTGGCGACGCTCGGCCTGGTCGTCGAGGCGTTCGTCCGCGTCGGCTGGCCGCTCCACCACACGAACGTCAGCCTCGTGCTCGCCGCGGGCGCGTTCTTCCTCTGGGGCTTCGGCCTGAAGGCGTTCGGCTGGCAGCGCCTGTTCCGCCCGCTCGAGCGGCCGCGCTCTTTGTCGCTGGCGACGGCGACGGGCGCCGCCGCGGTGATCGGGCTCGCGCTGCCGGGACGCTTCGACGACGCCGTGCGCGTCGCGATCGTCCGCAAGCTGCCCGGGCGGACGCCCGCGATCGGCACCGTCGTCCTGTCGCTCTTCCTGCTCGGGATGATCGACGCCGGCGCGCTGGCGCCGTTCGCGGTCATCGGCGCCGTCGCCGGGCCGACGAGCCTGGCGGTGAAGATCGCGATGGGCATCGTCGCGTTCTGCGGCGTCGCGGCGACCGTGATCGTGGCGGCGCTGCCGTGGATCCGCACGCACGACCGCCTCGGCCGCTACCGGCTGACCCACTGGCTCGGCCGCCACACGCCCGACTCGCCTCGCGACGCCGCCTGGGCGTGGGCGCTCGTCGCCGGCTCGTGGGTCGCCCGGGCGGTCGGCGTCTTCCTGCTGCTCGACTCGCTCGGCTTCGGCAGCTCGTTCCCGCTCGCCGCCAGCTACCTGGCCGCGGGGGCCGCCTCGGCGGCGCTGCCGATCAGCCCGGCCGGAGCGGCGACCCAGGCGGGCGTCGGCGCGGCCGTGCTCGCGACCGCCGGGGTGGGGGCCGAGCAGGCGGTGGCGTTCGGCGTCGCGGCCCAGGCGCTCACGGTGATCGCCGGGGCGGCGGTCGTCCTCTTCGCCGCGGCCGTGTACGCGCTCCTCCGGCTCCGGCGTTTCACCCCCGCCGGCGCGGTAACGCCCTGAAGGTGACGATCTCGACGACCGAGCTCCGAGCCGCGACCCGTCCCGGTGAGCCGTGGCCGCAGCGGACCCCGGGGTCAGACCCGGGTCTGACCCCGGTTCTCGGTCGGCCCCCGGCCGGCGCGGACGGCAGGCCGCGCGGCGCGACGTGAAGGTCTACGTCACGGGCGCGTCGGGATTCGTCGGTGCGCACGTCGGCCGGGCCCTCGAGCAGGCGGGACACGAGATTCGCACGGAGCGCGCCGACCTGCTCGACCCGGCGGCGCTCGAGCGCGCGATCGACGGGTGCGAGGCGGTCGTGCACGTCGCGGCGCTCTACTCCTACGACGCGGACGACGCCGCCGTCGAGGCGGTCAACGTCACCGGCACCGGGAACGTCCTCGCCGCGTGCCGGCGGCGCGGCGTGCGGCGGCTCGTGCACACGAGCACGGCCGGCACCTGCGGGCCGGTGCGGGGGCGCGAGGCGACCGAGGACGACGGCCCGCCCGGCTGGGAGCTCGAGGTGCCGTACAAGCGCACGAAGCTGGCCGCGGAGCGGCTCGTCATGGCCGCGGCGCGCGACGGGCTCGACGCCGTGGTCGTCAACCCCACGACGCCGGTCGGGCCAGGCGACCGCAAGCCCACACCCACCGGCCGGATGGTCGCCGGGGTGGCGCGCGGACGCGTGCGCGCGTTCGTCGGCACGACGGGCCTGAACGTCGTCGACGTCGCGGACGTCGCCCGCGGGCACGTGCTGGCGCTCGAGCGCGGCCGGCGCGGCGAGCGCTACCTGCTCGGCGGCCTCAACCTGACGTTGCGCGACCTCTTCGCCGCGATCGCCGACGCCGCCGGGCGGCCGCGGCCCCGGCTGCGTGTCCCGTACGGCTTCGCCGCGGCCGCGGCGATGCTCGGGCTCGCGAACCGGCACGAGGTGCGGCTCGCCCGGCTGCCGATGTTCTTCTCCCACGAGAAGGCCCGCCGCGAGCTCGGGTACCGGCCTGGACCGGTCGACGAGGCGCTCGTCGCCGCCGCGCGCGAGGCGCTGGCCCGCGAGTCGGGCCGCTGCCTCGTCTACGCGCCGAGCCGGCGCGACAGGCGCAGCGCCGCGCCGCCGAGGGCGGCGCCGGCGATGCCGTCCAGGAAGTAGTGGTTCGCGGTGGCGAAGACCGTCACCGCGACCGCGGGGGCATAGGCCGGGGCGAGCCGCCGCAGCCAGCGCGGGCCGGTCTTGCGGATCGCCTCGCCGACGACGACCGCGTACGCGACGTGGATGCTCGGCATGGCGCCGATCGGGCAGTAGAGCTTCGAGATCAGCCCCGAGTCGAGGTCGAGGCCCGCTTCGGCGATCGTGTCGGTGAGGTGGTCGAGCTTGCGCGGCGGCGCGACCGGGAAGAGGAGATACACCGGCTGCGCGCCGGCGGTGGCGAGCGCGACCGCCCGCCGGTAGCGGAAGAACCCCGGCTCGCGGCGGTGGTAGAGGCGCATCAGCCAGCCGACCGTGAGGCCGACGTTCAGCGTCACGTAGGCGATGTTGAGCACGGTCAGCAGCCGGCGGCGCGGCAGCAGCAGTCGCTGCAGCTGCGGCTCCACGTGCAGCTGCAGCCGCCGCTCCGCCTCGACGATGCGGGCGGCGTTGCGGTCGGCGCGGCGGCGGCCGTCCTCCGTCCAGACGAGCGCGCGCACCCCGAGGTAGAGGGCGTAGACGCCGAGGCCCAGCGCCACCTCGCGCCTGCCCGAGAAGCGCGTCATGCGAGCGCGCGCTCGTAGAGTTCGAGAATCCGGTCGGCGACGTGCGGCCAGGCGAGCGGCCGCACCCGCTCGCGCGCCCCGGCCGCGAGCCGCGCACGCAGCGGCGCGTCGTCGAGCAGCTCGCGCAGGCTGCCGGCGAGCGTCGCCGCGTCGCCGGGCGGCACGAGGCGGCCGCAATCGTCGCGCACCAGCTCGCGGTAGCCGTCGACGTCGCTGGCCACCACCGGCGTGCCCGCGGCCATCGCCTCGGCCAGCACGAGGCCGAAGCTCTCGCCCCCGAGCGACGGCGCGCAGAGGACGTCGGCCGACGCGAGCAGCCGGTCGCGCTCGCGATCGGGTACCCGGCCGTGCGCGACGACGTTCCCGTTCGCCGCCGGCGGCAGCTCGTCCGCGCCCACGCCGACGAGCTCGAGGCGCACGTCCTCCGGCAGGCGCCGCGCCGCCTCGAGCAGCACCGGCAGCCCCTTGCGGGGCTCTGCGCGGCCGACGAAGAGCACGGTGCCACCGAACCCCGTGCGGCCGGGGCCGGCCTGCGCATGCGGGCGCTCGGGGACGTTCACGCCGTTCGGGACGATCTCGTAGTCGCCGGGACAGGTGCGCTCGACGTGCCGGCGCGCGGCCTCGGAGACGGCGATCCGGATGCGCAGACGTCCCAGCGCCCGGCGGCTGAGCGCGCCGAAGACGCGGTACCAGCGCGGGCTGCCGGCGTACATGTGGAAGGTGCCGACGAGCGGGACGGGCGCCGTCACCAGCGCGGCGAGGCAGGTGAACGGGATCATCGGCTCGTGCAGGTGGACGAGGTCGTAGCCGCGCACGCGCGAGACGGTGCGCGCCGCGGCCGCCGGCGACAGCGCGACCCGCTGCACCGAGCCGTTGTCGGGGATCGGCAGCGAGCGCCCGAGCGCCACCACCTCGACCCGCGCCGCGTCGTCGTCGGCGGGGGCGAGCACGTCGACCTCCACGTCCCGCGCCCGCAGCGCCCGCGCCAGCCCGGCGACGTGCGACTGGACGCCGCCCGGGCGCGACCACGAGTACGGGCAGACGAGCGCCACGCGCCGCGGGGTCACGACGACGCCTCTGCGGTTCGGCGCAGGTCGGCCTGCACCGCGCCGATCGTCGGCAGCAGCGCCAGCGCGGGCAGGATCGGCAGCCAGAACGAGAACACGCGATAGACCGCCACCGAGAGCAGCGAGGCCGCGAGCGGCAGCCCCACGGCGTGCAGCGTGAGGGTGAGCGAGGCGTCGACGCCGCCGGCGCCGCCGGCGGGCAGCGGCACCGCCGTGATCACGTAGCCGGTCGCGTAGGCGAGCACGAGCAGCTCGGGCGAGATCCCGCGGCCGAACGCCCGCACCGCGGCGTACAGCGTCAGCAGGTCGCCGAGCCAGTAGACCGGGTAGCCGCTGAAGCCGGCCGGGTAGCGCAGCGGGTGCGCGAGGATGCGGCGCACGATGATCAGCCCGCCGACCGACTCGGCGAAGGCGGCGCGGCCCTTCTCCCACGTCCAGCTCCAGGCGTGTGCGAGGCGGCCGCCGACGCCGGGGCCTCCGGGCGGCGGGCTGTCCGGCAGCGCCGAGAGCCGCTCGCCCCGGCCGGGCGCGCTCACGTAGGCGGCCGCGAGCACGCACGTCGGCACGACGACGAGCCAGGCGATGCTCATCCCGAGCGGTGCGTCGCCCTGGCGCAGGGCGAGCGCGATCGCGCCGCAGACGGCGGCGAAGCCCGCGAGCCAGGCCCACTCGAGCGTGTTCAGGGCGAGCACGCGGCGGATCGCCTGGTGGGCGCGCACGCCGGCGCGCCGCAGCGCCCAGAAGTCGACGGCCAGGCCCCCCGCCGACGAGCCGATCGCGAAGGCGCCGAAGCCGATCCCGATCACGCGCACGATCGTCCAGTAGCGCAGCGTCGGGCCACCGTGGACACGCGCGACGTCGCGGTACGCGAGCACGTAGCCGACGTAGGCGATCAGCTCGCCGAGCACCAGCACCGGCAGCCAGGCGCGGTCGGCGCGCTTCAGCCCGTGCAGCAGGCCGCCCCAGTGGGCGACGCTGCCGATCAGCGCGTAGACGCCGCCCGCGAGGACGAGCGAGAGGCCCACGGTGATCGCCGCCTTCCGCTTGTCGAGCCTGACCTCGCCGTCGGACGCGCCGTCCGCCGCGCGGTCGGACGTCACCGGGCGGGCGTTGTCGGTCCGGGTGGCGCCATCTGCGAGGCGGGTTCCCGGCCGCCGGACGGGCGAAACGGCATCCGCTGTTTATGCGCGCTGCGCCGTGGCATGGGCGAGGGGACGTTCACGAGACGAAAGGGGTCACCATGTTCGAGCGGTTCGACAGGCCGCAGGAGGCGTACGAGTACAAGCTCGGCGCCGCGCTGACGATGGAGAAGAAGGTCCTCGACATGCTCGACGAGAACATCCGGGCGGCGCAGGACGGAGCGGTGAAGGACCTGCTGGAGACGCATCGCGCGGAGACGCGGCAGCACGTCGAGGTGCTCGAGCAGGTCTTCGGCGCGCTCGAGTGGGAGATCGACGAGTCGCCCTGCCCGGCGATCGACGGGCTGGAGAAGGAGGGCAAGGCGATGATCAAGAAGACGGACGACGCGTTCGTCGACTCGGTCATCCTGCAGGGCGCCGTCGAGGTCGAGCACCACGAGATCGGCGTCTACGAGAACCTGATCCTGGGCGCGGAGGCGATGGGGCGGGCCGACGCGGCCGACCTGCTGCGTCGGAACCTGCAGTCCGAGGAGCGGGCGCTCGAGAAGATCCTGATGCAGCAGCGCCGGCTCGCAGCGGTGAGCGCGCGGGAGTCGGTCAGGTAGCCGCGAGGGGGAGGGCGATGCGGAACGTCGACCCGTGGCCGGGGCGCGAGTCGATATCCGCTCGCCCTCGCTGCGCGGCGACCGCTCGAGCACGAGCTCGATCGCGTTGGAGCCTATTGGGTTGCGATCAAGCCGGTTCGACGATCCAGACGCCGAGGTACTCGACCGCGGTCGAGACCTCCGGCAGCATCTCGACGATCCGCCAGGTGGCATCGTCGGCCTCGAGCGTGTCGCCGGCGGCCCACTCGAGGCGCGTGGTCTCGAAGCGGCCGACCCGCTGGCCGTCGCGGTCGATGAGCATGTAGCGGAAGATGGGCGTCACCGGTCATCGCACTCTGACGGAAACACGACCGGCGCCGCGTCGGTCGGACGGAGAGCCTTGCGCTAATCTGCACATGTGCTCGACGCACCGCGCCCGTATCGCGCTCCGGGCTGGTTCGACCGCAAGGTGATGAACCCCGCGCTGCGCGGCCTGATGCGGCTCGGCGTGAGCGCGTGGGGCTCGCGGGTGCTGGAGGTGCGCGGGCGCACGACCGGCGAGCCGCGCCGCGTGCCGGTGAACCCGCTCGAGCTCGACGGGCAGCGCTATCTCGTCGCCGCGCGCGGCGAGACCCACTGGGTGCGCAACCTGCGCGCCGCCGGCGAGGGGCGCCTGCTGCTCGGCGGCCGGCGCGAGCAGATCACGGCGGTCGAGCTGACCGACGCGGAGAAGGAGCCGATCCTGCGCGCCTACCTCCGCCGCTGGAAGTGGGAGGTGGGGCAGTTCTTCGACGGCGTCGGCGCCGACTCGCCCGCCGAGGAGCTCGCGCGCATCGCACCGCTGCATCCGGTCTTCCGGATCGGCGCCTCTCCCTCCTGAGCGGCTCTATCGCCGGACGAGCGCGAGTGCGGCCGCGGCGGCCGCGCACGCGGCGAAGACGGCTGCGGCGACCGCCGTTCCCCGCTCGATCGTCTCCGGCGACGGTCCGGCGGCCCCGGCGGCCAGCACGAGCGTGGCGCCGGTGACGCCGAGCGCGGTGCCGAAGCCGCGGCTCATGTTCAGGATGCCGCCCGCGAGCGCGGACTGCCGGCGAGGCGCGGCCTGCATCGCCGAGGCGTTGTTGGCGGGGACGAAGAGGCCGAGGCCGGCGCCGGCGCCGAACAGCCAGAGCGTCACGACGTCGGCGGTGCCGTGGGCCGCGGCGAGCCCGGCCAGCGAGGCGGCGGTGACGAGCATGCCGGCGGCGGTGAGGCGCCGCGCGCCGAGCCGCTCGACGCTCCGGCCGGCGACCGGAGCGACGAGCGCGAGCGCCAGCGGCAGCGCGGTCAGCCGCAGGCCGGCCGCGCCGGGTGTCAGCCGCTCGACGCGTTCGAGCAGGAACGGCAGCGTGGTGAGGCTCCCGAACATGCAGAGGTAGGCGAGCAGCCCGCTGGCGACGCCGATCGAGAAGCGGCCGGAGCGGAAGAGGCGCAGGTCGAGGAGCGG
Source organism: Gaiellaceae bacterium (assembly GCA_036380895.1). GTDB lineage: Bacteria > Actinomycetota > Thermoleophilia > Gaiellales > Gaiellaceae > PALSA-600. Next base: position 88,545 of record DASVDV010000027.1, read on the forward strand.
CGCCGCCGCCCGGCGCTCTCGCACGAGGAAGGCGGCCGTCCAGACGGCGGCGGCGGCGAGCAGCGCGAGCGTCGGCGGGAGCGAGGCGGCCGGCCGTGCGAGCAGCGAGAGCGCGAGCAGGAGACTGCCGGCGCCGGCCGTGAGCGCGAGCAGGCCGGGCACGTCGAAGCGGCTGCGGGGAGCGAGGTCGCGGCTGCGGGGCAGCAGGAACCAGCCGAGCGTCCCGCCGACGAGCCCCACCGGGACGTTGACCTCGAAGATCAGCCGCCAGCCGCCCAGCCCGACCAGAACGCCGCCCGCCGCCGGCCCGAGCGCGAGCCCGAGCGCCTGCGCGGCGCCCTGCGCGCCGATCCCGCGCGCGAGCTTGCCCGGCGGCATCGCCTGCGCGATCAGGGCCACGCTGTTCGCCTGCATCATCGCCGCCCCGAGCGCCTGCAGCACGCGAAAGGCGATCAGCGCTCCCAGGCTCGGCGCGAGCCCGCAGAGGGCGGACGCGACGGTGAAGAGCGCGAAGCCGTGGACGTAGACGAGCTTGCGGCCGACCATGTCCGAGAGCCGCCCGAGCCCGACGACGCCGCTCACGAGGACGAGCAGGTAGGCGAGCCCGACCCAGGCGACGCCGCTCAGCCCCGCGCCGAAGTGGCGCTGCAGCGAGGGCAACGAGACGCTGACGATGCTCGCGTCGAGCTGGCCCATGAAGGCGCCGACGCAGACCGTGGCGACGATCAGCCAGTGCGCCTGCGGATGCTCGCGAATCCGCGCGGGTCGCGCCCGCTCCACCGCGAGACGCCTCCAGCCGGACACCACGAGCGGTCCAGACACGAGCCCATCATCGGCGCGGCTCGTCGATAGAACAAGATCGAGCTTCCGATACGAACGATAGGCTGCGTCTATGGATATGCGGCAGCTGCGGTACTTCCTCGCCGTCGTCGACCACGGCGGCATGACCGCGGCCGCACGGTCGCTGCACCTGGCGCAGCCCTCGCTCTCGCAGGCGATCCGGACGCTCGAGGCGGAGCTCGAGACGCCGCTGTTCGAGCGCATCGGCCGCCGGCTGCGGCCGACGGCGGCGGGGGAGGCGCTCGTCGGCCCCGCCCGGCAGGTGCTGCGCGATCTCGAGCAGGCGCGCGGGGCGGTCGGGGCCGTGCGCGGCCTCGCGGCCGGCCGGCTCGACATCGCCACCCTCGCGACGCTGGCGGTCGACCCTCTCGCCCGGCTGGTCGGCGTCTTCCGCCGCCGGCATCCGCAGCTCGCCATCCGCCTCGTCGAGCCCGAATCGGCCGAGGCCGTCCGCGAGCTCGTGCTCAGCGGCGACTGCGAGCTCGGCCTCGCGCACCTCGCGGCTCCTGCGCCGGACCTGACGGTGCGGTCGCTCGGCTCGCAGCGGCTCGTCGTCGTGCTCCCGCCGGGCAGCGGCGCCGACCCCGCGCAGCCGCTCGGGTTCGAGGCGCTCGCGGAGCTGGCGTGGGTGGCGAGCCCGCTCGGGAGCTCGACCCGCACGCTGCTCGACGAGAGCCTGACCGCGCACGGAATCGACCCGCGCATCGCGGTCGAGACGGCGCACCGTGAAGCGATCGTCCCGCTCGTCCTCGCCGGCGCCGGCAGCGCGCTGCTCCCGACGGCGCTCGCGCGGCACGCCCGCCGCCGCGGAGCGATCGTCCGCGCCACCGAGCCGCCCGTCAGCCGCGAGATCGCCCTGCTCCACCGCCGAGGGCCGCTCGCGCCCGCCGCCGCCGCGTTCGTCGAGCTCGCAGTCGGCTGACGCCGTGGATAAGATTCCCTTATGGACACTCGTCAACTCGCGGCGTTCTGCGAGGTGGTCGAGCGTGGCAGCTTCTCGCTCGCCGCGGAGCGTCTCGGCGTGACGCAGCCCGCGGTCAGCCTGCAGGTGCGCGCGCTCGAGAAGCGGTTCGGGACGGAGCTGCTCGACCGCTCGGGGCGCCGCGTCGAGCCGACCGAGGCCGGCCTGCGGCTCTACCGGGGCGCGCAACGGCTCCTCGTGCTCGAGACGCAGCTCGTCGACGAGCTCACCGGCAGCGCCGAGGCCGAGCTCGACGGCACCCTCGAGATCGGCTGCTCGACCGGGCCCGGGATCATCGTGGGGCTGCTTCTCTGCGAGTTCCAGCGCGCCCACCCGAACGTCCGCGTGGCGCTGTCCGTCTTCGACACGCAGCGGGTGATCGAGCGCGTGGCCGCGCGGCAGCTCGAGCTGGGCGTCGTCGGCGCCGCGCCGCGCCACCGCGGCGTGCAGTTCGAGCCGTTCCTGCGCGACGAGGTGGTGCTCGTGGTGCCGAAGGGGCATCCGTTCGCCGACCGCACCATCACCCTCGACGAGCTGCGCGGGGTGTCCCTGATCGTCATGCAGGACGGCGCGGGCGTGCGCCAGGTGATCGAGGACGAGCTGCGCACCCGGGGCGTTCGCCTCCGGGACCTCGACGTGCGGCTCGAGCTGGGGCTCCAGGAGACCGTCAAGACGGCCGTGCAGCGCGGCTACGGCGTCACGTTCATCTCGCGCACCTCGGTCGAGGCAGAGCTCGAGTCCGGGACGCTCGCCGTCGCGCGCGTCGAGGGGCTCGAACCGTCGCGGGAGATCTCGCTCGTCCGCGGCGCCGGACGCTCGTCCACGCGGGCCGCCCAGGCGTTCGTCGAGTTCGCCCGCACCCGGTTCGCCGAGCCTTCCTGACAGCCTACGACGGCAGCTCGGGCAGGACCTGACCGCCGTCGACGACGAGCGTCTGCCCCGTCACGTACCCGGCCTCCTCGGACGCGAGGAAGCGCACCGCCCAGCCGACCTCTTCGGGCTCGGCGAGGCGGCCGAGCGGGATCGCCTCGAGCATCCGGGTGCGAACCCCCTCGTCCATGGCGTCGAGCCCGGGCGTGCGGACGTTCCCCGGCTGGACGGCGTTGACGGTGATCCCGGCCCGGGCGAGGTCGATCGCCGCGCTGCGCATGAGCCCGAGCATCGCCGACTTCGAGGCGGCGTAGTGCGCCTGCGCGGAGGTCGCGACGAGCGGGCCGGTGATCGAGGAGGTGAAGACGATGCGGCCGTAACCCTGCCGCCGCATCGCGGGCAGGCACGCCTGGACGGCGTGCAGCGCGCCCTTCACGTTGACGTCCATGATCCGGTCCCAGATCTCGTCCGGCAGGTCGTCGAGCGGGTCCCAGCGGTAGATCCCGGCGTTGGCCGCGAGGATGTCGATCCGGCCGAGCTTCGCCAGCACCGTGGCGACGGCCTCCTCGACGGCGCGGCGGTCGACGACGTCGAACTGGAGCGCGAGCGTCTCGCGATCGTCGCGGCGCAGCTCCCCGGCGGCGCGCTCCGCGGCGCCCCCGTCCAGGTCGGCGATCGCCACGTGCGCGCCCTCCTGCGCGAGCACGCGGGCGATGCCGAGCCCGATCCCGGCCGCGCCGCCGGTGACCAGCGCGACCCGGCCGCGCAGGTCCTTCACCGGACGCCCGCCACGGTCATGGCGCCGGCGACGAACACGACCGCGAGCACCACCGTGCGGAAGACGTCCTCCCGCACGCGGGGCGCGAGCGCGAGCCCGGCCGCGTTCCCCGCGAGCGCGACCGGCAGCCACACGAACACGTCGGGCGAGAGGTCGCCGGCCTGCAGGCTGCCCGTCGCCAGCAGGGTCGCCAGGCCGAGCGCGCTCGTCGCGACGAAGTAGACGGCGAGGTCGGCGATGTACGAGACCGGGCGCGCGCGTTCCCGCGTGAGCAGCAGCACCGGGGCGACGCCGCTGAGGGAGCTGAGCGTCCCGAGGAAGCCGCCCGCGAGCCCCGCGCCGAGCGACAGCGCCGGGCGGGGGCGCACCTCTCCGCCGACGCGGCGGCGGACGGCGAGCCAGGCGGCGAGCACCATCACGAGTGCGCCGATCGCGGCCTCGAGGGCCGCCGTGTGGTGGATGCGCAGCACCCGTGCGCCGAGGTAGAGCCCGGGCAGGCTGCCGGCGATGAGCAGCGCCGTCCGCCGCCGGTCGACCTCGCGCCGGAAGCGGTAGGCGACGGTGCCCCGCATGACGAACGACACCGCCAGGTTCGCGGCGACGACGAACGGCAGCGAGAAGCCGGTGAGCAGCAGGAGCGGCGTCGCGACCAGCCCGTAGCCGAAGCCGGTCGTGCCGCTGAGCAGGGAGGCCGCCGCCACCACGACCCCGCCGGCGAGCACGTCGCTCAAGCGGCGCCGTCAGAGACGAGCACCGAGCTCCTCCAGCCTGGCTCGGGCGCGCGCCTGGACGTCGTGGTAGAGCGAGTTGCCGTGCGCGTCGATGCCGACGGTGAGCGGGCCGAAGTCCCGGACGCGGAAGCGCCAGAGGCACTCCGGCATCAGCTCCTCCCAGGCCACCTCCTCGATCTCCTCGATCTGGGTCGTCTCGAGCGCCGCGGCGCCGCCGACGATCGCCAGGTAGACCATCCCGTGCTCGCGCATCGGCTCGATCGCCTCGTCGGGGAAGCCGCCCTTGCCGCAGATCGCCCGCACCCCGTACTGCCTGCCGAGCGGCTCGGTGAAGCGGACCATCCGCGCCGAGGTGGTGGTGCCGATGCAGACCTTCTCGAAGCGGCCGTCCTCGAGCTTGCGGACGCCGGGCGCCGTGTGCAGCAGCAGGGCGCCGGCGAGGTCCATCGGCGGCTCGACGCCGTGGTCGAAGATGCGGATCTGCGTGCGGTCGCGGATGCCGATGATGTGGCCCTGCACGAGCACCTCGTCGCCGGCGCGCAGCTGCAGGATCTGCTCCGGGTCGGCGATCGGGAACCGGAGCGTGTGCGTCGCCATCACGCCTCCCTGTCGTACTCGACGTTGCCGTCCGCGCCGACGTGCGCGGAGGCGCGCCGCGCCGCCCAGCACTGGTAGTTGACCGCGACGGGGTTCAGGGTCATGTGCGTATCCGCGTGCTCGATGTGGCACTGCAGGACGGTGACGTCGCCGCCGAGGCCCATCGGGCCGATCCCGGTCTCGTTCAGCAGGCCGTACAGCTCGTCCTCCAGCTCGGCGACGATCGGGTCGGGGTTGCGGGTGCCGATGGGCCGCATGATCGCCTCCTTGGCGAGGTGCATCGCGTAGTCGGCCGAGCCGCCGATGCCGACGCCGACGATCCCGGGCGGGCACGGCTTGCCGCCGGCGCCGACGATCGACTCGAGCACGAACCGCTTGATCCCCGCGACGCCGTCGGCCGGCACGCACATCTTCAGGAAGCTCATGTTCTCGGAGCCGGAGCCCTTCGGCACGCACTTCAGGTCGAGCCCGTCCCAGTCGGCGACGAACTCCCAGTGCACGATCGGCAGCCGGTAGCCGATGTTCGGCCCGGTGTTCTCGCGCGTGATCGTGTGCACCGCGTTCGAGCGGAGCGGATGCTCGACCGTCGCCCGCGCCGTGCCGGCCCGCAGCCCCTCGTAGATGCGGGCCGGGTGGAGCGGGAAGCCCTCGCCGACGCGGGCGTGGTAGACGGCGATGCCCGTGTCCTGGCAGACGAGGTTCCGCTCGTCGTCGGCGACGCCGACGTTGCGGTGGATCGTCTCGAGCACGCGCCGGCCGGTGACGGACGTCTCGTGCTCGAGCGCGTCGGCGAGCGCGTCGCGCAGGTCCTGCGGGATGTCCTTCAGCGCCCAGACGTAGAGGTGCGCCGCGGCGTCCTCGACGACGCCCTGGAGGTCGGTGATCGTCTGCTCAGGCATCGTGGTAGACGGTAACGGCGTCGGTGTAGAAGTCGAGCGCGGCGCGACCTTGCTCGTGCGGGCCGAAGCCGGAGCTCTTGATGCCGCCGAACGGCACGTGCACCTCCGCGCCGGCCGTCTGCGAGTTGACGTGGAGGATGCCCGCCCGCAGCGTGCGGGTGAAGCGCTGCGCTGCGCTCACGTTCTGCGTGAAGATCGACGCGGCCAGGCCGAAGCGGCCGCGATTCGCGCGGCGGAGCGCGTCCTCCAGGTCGCCGAAGCGGTAGAGGCTCGTCACCGGGCCGAAGACCTCCTCGCACGACAGGAAGGCCTCGTCGGCCACGTCCTCGAAGACCGTGGGCGCGACGAAGAAGCCGTCGCGGTCGAGGCGGCCGCCGCCGGCGGCGACGACGCCGCCCTCGCGCTTGCCGCGCTCGATCGCCTTCAGCACGCCCTCGAGCTGGCGCTCGTTGACGAGGGGGCCGACCTCGGTCTCGGGATCGGTCGGGTCGCCGACGCGCCCGGCCTCGATGCGGGCGAGCAGACGCTCCCGGAAGGCGTCGTAGACCGCGTCCTCGACGTAGATGCGCCGCGTCGCGGTGCACTTCTGGCCCGCCGACCAGAAGGCGCCGGCGTACGCGGCCTCGACGGCGGCGTCGAGCCGGGCGTCCGCGGTGACGATCAGCGGGTTGTGGCCGCCGAGCTCCAGCTGGACGCGGGCGCCGCGCGCGATCGCCGCGTCGCGGACCGAGCTGCCGACGGGCACCGAGCCGGTGAAGGAGATCGCGTCGACGCGCTCGTCGGCGACGAGCGCCGCGCCCGCGGTCGACCCCTGTCCGGTCACCACGTTGAGAACGCCCGCCGGCAGCCCCGCCTCGGCGAAGCACTCGGCCACGTGCAGCCCCGTGCGCGGGGCGTCGATCGAGAGCTTGAGCACGACCGTGTTGCCGTAGGCGATCGCCGGCGCGGCCTTCCAGAGCGGGATCGCGGCCGGGAAGTTCCAGGGCGTGATCAGGCCGACGACGCCGACGGGCCGGCGCTGGGTGAAGACCGGGTTGCCGGACGCCGACTGCTCGTAGAGCTCGCCGACGGGCCGCAGCCCCTCGCCTGCGAAGTAGTCGAGGATCGCGACGCCACGCGCCGCCTCGCCCCGGGCCTCGCGGATGGGCTTGCCCATCTCACGGGTCATGTCGCGGGCCACGTCCTCGACGCGCGCCTCGAGGGCCCGCGCCGCGGCGGCCAGGAACCGGCCGCGCGCCGGGGCGGGCGTCTCCGCCCAGCCCGTGCGGGCCTCCCCGGCCGCCGCAACGGCCGCCTCGACGTCTCGGGCGCCGGAGGAGGCGAACCGGCCGACGATCTCGTCCGGCGCGGCGGGGTTCCGCCGCTCGTACGTCTCCCCGGACGCGCTCGGACGCTTCTCGCCTCCGACGAGGTTGCCGAAGGCCGCGGTCTGCTCGGCTTCGCGTGCGATTGCCATCTGCCTCTCGCTCTCCTTTTCCTCGTCCGGCGCCCGCTCGGTCAGGCGCTCGGATACAACCTGGTCAGGACGAACTCGCGGTGACCGAGCGTCTCGGCGCAGGTCAGCCGGCCGTTCGCCGTCCGCGCGACCAGCTCGAGCAGCTGCTCGCCCGCCTGGTCGAGCGTCAGCTCGCGCGAGAGCAGCCCGCTCACGTCGAGGTCGACGTGCTCGCTCATCGTCGCTGCCGTCTTCGGGTTGCCCGTGAGCTTGATCACCGGCTCCACAGGGTGCCCGATCACGTTCCCCTGCCCCGTGGGGAACAGGTGCACGACGGCGCCGCCCGCGCACATCAGCGTGATGTGCTCGGCCGCGGCCGAGGAGCTGTCCATGAAGTAGAGGCCGCCGCCGTTCTGCGGGGCCTCGGCCCGGTCGAGGACGCCGATCACCGGCTTCGTGCCCGTCTTCTCGATGTTGCCGAGCGCCTTCTCCTCGATCGTCGAGAGGCCGCCCGCGATGTTCCCCTGGGTCGGCTGCGAGCCGAGCAGGTCGGCGCCGGTGCTCTCGATCTGCGTGACGTAGCGCCGGTAGAAGCCGAGGAACCGCTCGCGCACGTCGTCGGTGGCGCAGCGGTCGGCGATCAGGTGCTCGCCGCCGGTCAGCTCGGGCGTCTCGCCGAAGAGGACGGTCGCCCCCTCGTCGACGAGCCGGTCGACGACGCGTCCGACCGTCGGGCAGGAGGCGAGCCCCGTGGTCGTGTCCGACTCGCCGCACTTGATGCTCACGACCAGCTCGCCGAGCTCGACCGGCTCCCGCCGCAGCTCGGAGGCGTGCTGCATCAGCCGCTGCGCGGCGCGCGAGGCCTGCCGCACGACCTCCAGGTCGCCGCGGCCCTCGATCGAGAACGCCTCGACGGGCTTCCCGGTGGCCGCGATGCCCTCCGCCAGGCGGGCCGTCCAGTTCGGCTCGATCCCGATCACCACGGCTGCCGCGACGTTGGCGTTCGCGCCCGTGCCGATCAGCGTGCGGAAGTGCAGCTCGAGGTCCTCGCCGTACTGCAGGCGGCCGTAGGCGTGCGGCAGCGGCAGCGTCCCCGGCACCTGCGCCGCGACGGTCTTGCACGCCGCGTTCGCCAGATCGTCCACCGGCAGGATCACGACGTGGTTGCGGACCCCGACGGCGCCGTTCTCGCGGCGGTACCCCGCGACGGCTACCACCGGGCGCTCCGCAGGTTGTGGGTGTGCACGTACGTGCCGGGCGCGAACGGCGCGGTGGTGCGGCCGATCGGGATGCCGTACTCGATCACCTCGGCATCGTGGTCGAGGCTCGAGATGGCGATCTTGTGGCCCAGCGGGATGCTGCCGCCCGCGTCCACCTCGATCGTCGAGTCGTCGTCCATGAACACCCCGAGGACGCGCTCGCCCTCCTCGATGTCCGCCACCGCCACGCCGACGTGGTCGCCGCGCCGGTGGACGAGGAACTTGTGTGACACGCACCTACCTCCGATCTAGCCGATTGACGAGTTCGAGAACCGCGCTGTCGAGCCGTGGCCTGCTGGTGACGGCGCCGGGCAGCCCGAGCAGCTGCGCGACGCGTCCGCCTTCCGAGGCGATCGCCGCGGCCGCCGCCTCGGCGCTGGCCGGGTCGAAGATCCGCTCCTCCACTCCGGTCGGGCCGATCCGGTCGACGACGTAGTCGGCGAGGGCCCGGTAGAAGTCGGCGTCGGCCTTCTCGGCCGGCCCGAACAGCACCGCGCCGTCGCACTCCAGGTCGAACAGCGCGCGGAGCAGGAAGGCGCCGTCGTCCCGCGCCAGCTCGCCGCTCTCGACGAGCGCGACCGTGCGCGCCGTCGCGAACGCGACGAGCGGCTCGAAGACCGCGCCGCGGGTCGGCGCCTCGGTCGCCTCAACCATTGGCGGCCCGGGCGATCGCGACGGCGCCGACGACGAAGAGGACGGCGACGAGGACGGCGAGCGCTCGCTCCAGCAGGCGCCGCGCCGGGCGGCCGGCCAGGTAGTCGCCGAGCGCGATGCGCACGCCGGCCGCGCCGTGAGCGAGCGCGGCGGCGAGCATCGTCGAGTCCCACCCGATCCAGAGCGCGGAGGAGAGGCGGCGGGCGATGAACGCCGAGTTGTCGTCGGCGACGTCGGTGACGACGTGCGTGACGGCGAAGTGGCCGAGCACGAGCACCGAGAGCAGCAGCCCGGTGACGCGCAGCAGGACGTAGTCGAGCGCGCGCGAGGACTGCTCCGCGGCCGGCGGCCGCCGGGCGGGCCGCTCCCAGGCGGCGGGGCGCCTGACCGGCGCGTCTGCGACCCCGCCGCTCATGGGCCAACCTCCGGTTGGCCCATGAGGATCCGCTCCGGTGCCGGCAAAGCCGGCACCTGCGCTCCTTTCGAGCCTCCGTCCAGCCTACGGCTCATGCGAACAGGGGCCGCAGGATGAAGACGCTGCCGGCGACGCCGACCGCGGCGGACAGCGTCACGACCAGCCAGAGCAGCCGGCGCGTCCAGGCCGCCGAGAGCGGCACCAGGTCGACCGCCAGCAGGCGCAGGCCGTTGCCGGTGTGGAACAGCACGGCGAACAGCAGGCCGCACTCGAAGACGCGCAGCGGGGCGGATCCGTAGATCGGCTGGACGTCGTCGTAGAGGCGCCGCGAGACGCTGTAGAGGCCCACGTCGAGGATGTGCAGGCAGAGGAAGGCGAAGATCGCGAAGCCCGTCAGGCGGTGCGTCAGGAACGCCGCCCGGCCCGGCCGGGCGTGCTCGGGGCGGCCGCGGAAGCCGAGCCCGCCCGCGCGGCCGCCGCGCGCCGCGCTGCGCACGACCACGCCGGAGAAGACGGCGACGCCGAGCAGCACCAGCAGCAGCCCCGCCAGGAACGCCGCCTGGGCTGCGTTCACGCCGCCGTCTCCTGGAGCGGCCGCCGGCGCGTGAACGCGACGGGGCGCGTCTCGGTCTCGATCGCCCCGCCGGGCGTCCGACGGGCGACGACGTAGCGCAGCCACTCGTCGTCGCGGCGCTCGGGGAAGTCCTCGCGGAAGTGCGCGCCGCGCGACTCCTCGCGCACGAGCGCCGACGCGACCATCGTGCGCGCGACCTCCAGCTGGTTGACGACGTCCAGCGCCTGCTGCCAGCCGACATTCCACTCGGGCCCGCCGGCGGCGGCCGCGTCGTGCGCGCGCTCGGTCAGGTCGTCGAGCGCCGCGGCGGCCTCCGTCAGGCCCTCGCGCGTGCGGACGAGGCCGCAGCCGCGCCACATCACGTCCTTCAGCTCGCGCGTGAGGTCGTCGGCGGAGCCGCCCGTCGCCCGCAGCGGCCGGAGCGCGCGCTCGAGCGAGGCCTGCACCTGGGCGGCGTCGGGCTCGCGCCGCGGGCGCGTCGCGAGCTCGGCGGCCGTGTCGCCCGAGCGCGCGCCGAAGACGGTCGACTCGGCGACGCCGTTGCCCCCGAGGCGGTTGGCGCCGTGCGTGCCGCCCGCGTCCTCGCCCGCGACGAGCAGGCCGCGCACGCTCGTCCGGCAGTCGCGGTCGATCAGAACCCCGCCCATCTGGAAGTGGGCGGTGGGCGAGACCTCGACCGGCTCGCGCGCCAGGTCGCGCCCGATCAGCCGTGTGCGCTCGACCATGCCGACGAAGCGCCGTTCGACCTCCTCCGCGCCGAGATGGGAGATGTCGATCAGCACGCCGCCCGCGGGCGTGCCGCGGCCGCCGACGATCTCGAGATAGCTGGAGCGCGCGACCACGTCGCGCGTCGAGCGCTCGAGCCGCTCCGGGTCGTAGCGCTCCATGCAGCGCTCGCCCTGCGCGTTGTAGAGACGCGCGCCCGCGCCGCGCAGCCCCTCCTCGAGCACCGAGCCGGTCAGCGTCGACTCGCCGGCGAGCAGCCCGGTTGGGTGGAACTGGAGCATCTCCATGTCGCGCACCTCGAGCCCGGCGCGCAGGCACATCGCGATGCCGTCGCCCGTCTTCTCGCGGGCCGGGGCTGCGATGCGGTACATCGTCGCCGAGCCGCCCGTCGCGACCACCACCACGCGTGCGCGGATCAGGGCGAACCGGCCCGTCGCCACGTCGAGCACCGTGAGCCCGGCCACCTCGCCGTGCTCGTCGAGGATCAGGTCGAGCGAGCGGACGTCCTCCAGCTCCCGCGGGCCGATGCGGAGCGCCTGGTCGCGCAGGCGCGCCATGATCTCGATCCCCGTCAGGTCGCCTCGATGGACGGTGCGATCGAAGCTCTGGCCGGCGAACGGCTTCTGATGCAGGCGGTTGTCCGCGGTGCGGTCGAAGAGGCAGCCGCACTCGCGCTCGAGCTCGCCGATGACGCCGGGCGCGTCCTCGACGAGCGTCCACGCGAGCTCCTGGTCGTTCAGGTACCCGCCGCCGGCGAGCGTGTCGGCGTAGTGGAGCTCGAGCGAGTCCTCGGGGTGGAGGACGGCGTTGTAGCCGCCCTGCACCATCCGCGTGCAGCCGGAGCGCCCGACGGCGCCCTTGCTGACGAGCACCACGTCGAGGCCCGGCGCGGTCCGGTCGAGGTGCAGCAGGCACATGAGGCCGGCGCCGCCGGTGCCGACGATCGCCACGTCGGTCTCGAGCGTGTCGACGGGGACCGGCGAGGTCAACGCGCTGCCCCGCTCACGGGCGTCCGGCCAGGCGGAGGCGGCGGAGCTCGACGATCGACCGCGCCGGGTCGAGCCCGACGGGGCAGGCGGAGGTGCAGCCGCCCACGTAGTGGCAGCGGTCGACGCCGCCGGGGCCGCCGATCGTCCGCAGGCGCTCCGCGGCGGCGCCGTCGCGCGGATCGGCGATCAGCGCGAGCGCCCGGTTGAGCGCCGCGGGGCCGAGGTAGTCGCGGCGATGCTGGGCGACCTCGCAGGTCGAGTAGCACGCGCCGCACGAGATGCAGCCCAGGGCGCTCTCGACCAGCTCCGCCTCCGGCGACCCGGGCGGAATGCGCTCCTGCACGCCATCGCCGGGCACGAACCACGGGCGGACGCGCGCCCACTGGTCCCAGAACGGGCGCGTGTCGACGATCAGGTCGCGGACGACCGGCAGGCCGGCGAGCGGCGCCACCTCGACGCGCTCCGTGCCGGGGGCGACGACCGATCGGCAGGCGAGCGTGCTGCGCCCGTCGACGCGCACGCCGCAGGTGCCGCACATGGCGACGCGGCACGAGTAGCGGAAGGCGAGGGAGGGGTCGTGGCTGCGCTGGATCTCCCTCAGCAGGTCGAGTACCGTCACCGGATCATGCGCCCGAACCGCGAACTCCCGGTCCGCTCCGTCGACGCTGCGCCGGACGAGGACGCGAATGCTGCGCTCCCGGCTCGCGGCCGGTGCGACCTCCGCCGCCCGTCGCCCGCCGCGCCGCGCGGTCTGCACGGTCGCTGCGTTCATCGCACTGTTCGCTCGATCGGTATAACCACTGGACGGTGGTAGTTATAGATCAAGAGTGTCTCTATAAGCAAATCGATGACAAGTAGCGGCGAGGGCGGCTGGGCGACGGTGGAGCTCGTCCGCAGGCAGGGCGACGTCCGCGGCGAGACGCTGCCCGAGCAGATCGCCGCGCGGATCGCCGACCTGATCGGCGCCGGGGAGCTCGAGCCCGGCTCGAGGCTGCCGTCGGAGCGCGAGCTCGCGCGGATCTTCGGCGTCAGCCGGCTGGCCGTGCGCGAGGCCGCGCACCGGCTCGAGGCGCGCGGGCTCGTCGTGGTGCGCCGCGGCGCGGGGTCGTTCGTGGCCGCCGCGCCGCCGGAGGCGCCCGGGCCGGCCGAGCCGCCGGTGCCCGCGGGCGCCGACCTCGAGGACCTGGCGGAGGTGCGGATGCTGCTCGAGCCGGCGGCGGCCGACTGGGCGGCGCGCCGCGGAGACCGCTCCGCCGTCGCGGTGCTGTGCCGCATCGCCGAGCAGTTCGAGGAGGCGGTGGAGGCGGCCGAGCCGCGCTTCGACCTCCTGGCGGAGTCCGACCTCCGCCTGCATCTGGAGATCGCCCACTGCGCCGACAACCAGCTGCTCGTGCAGCTGATCGAGGGGCTGCTCGACCTGCAGCGGCTGCGTCTGACCTGGAGCCTGCGCCGGCCCGGGCGGCTGAAGCAAACCGCGGCCGAGCATCGCCTGCTCGTCGACGCGATCGCCGCCGGCGACCCGGCGGCGGCGCGGGAGGCGATGGCGGCGCACCTCGCCGCGGCTGCCGCGTCCTACCGGTCGCTCGCCGCCGAGAACGCCGTCGTCGACTGATCTCTAGGCCGGTCGCTCGAGCCCGAGCAGCGGCAGCGGGTCGCGCTCGATCAGCCGCTCGATCGCGTCGAGCGGCACCGGCGGCAGGCGCGTCCCCTCGATCGGGTCGTTCACGCGGCGCAGCGCGGCGGCCGTCTCCGCGGGCGTCGTGATCGGATAGTCGGAGCCGAACAGGAGCTTGTCGAGCGCGCCCCACTCGGTGGCGAGGCGCAGCCCCTCGTAGAACGACCAGGGCCGGTAGAAGAGCGCCGAGACGTCGGCGTAGACGTGCGGGTGCTTGCGGATCGTCACGATCGTGTCGCGCTGCCACGGATGCCCCATGTGCGCCATCACGACGCGCAGCTCCGGGAAGCGGATCGCGATCTCGTCCATCAGCAGCGGGTGGGCGTAGCGGAGCGGCGCCTCGGACACGGGCGAGGCGCCCTGGTGGAAGAGGACCGGGAGGCCGTGCCGCTCCGCGAGCTCGTAGACGCGCAGCGCCGCCGGCCCGAGCGGGTCGAAGATCTGGTAGTTGGGCCCGAGCTTGATGCCCTTCAGGCCGAGGTCGGTGCGGCAGCGCTCGATCTCGTCCTCGACGCCGTCGACCTCCGGGTGCACCGACAGGAAGCCGATCCGCCGCGACGGCGCGGCGGCCACGAACGCGGCCGTCGTGTCGTTCAGCTCCCGGTCGAGCCGCGTGCGGTTGCGCGCGATCGTGAACGCCACCGACACCTCGACGTCGGCGAAGACCTGCTCGTACTCGGGCCACGTCGTCGTCGCCTTCACCACGCGGTCGGGGCGCCACTTCGCGTTCTCGACGAGCTCGTCGGGCGGCACGTGGTCGCGGTGCGTCGGAACGTGCGTGTGGATGTCGATCACGGCCGTCGGCCCTCCAGCAGTCGTCGCGGGTTGTCTTCGAGGATCGCCGTCCGCTGGCGCGCGCTCAGCCCGAGGCCGTCGAGCTGGCGGATGCGCAGGTCGACGTACTGCTGCTCGGCTTGCGGGACGAGACCGCCGTCGGTGCCGAACAGCACCCGCTCGAGCGGGCAGCGGTCGACGATCGCCCGCATCGCGTAGGGCGGGGTGGCGCAGAGGCAGACGTGCACGTTCGGGGCGGCCTCGACGGCCGCCGCCGCCTCGCGCCACAGGTCGTGCAGGCCGCCGTGCCCCAGCACGACCGTCGTCCGCGGGTGGCGGGACGCGAGCGCGGCGAGCTGGAGCGGGGCGCTGAACGGCGGCGTCCCGTCGTGGAACAGCACGGGCACGCCGAGCTCGGCCGCCGCCTCGCAGATCGGGTCGAGCCCGGGGGAGTGGGGCGACACGGCCTGCACCCACGGATGCAGCTTCACGCCGCGCATCCCCAGCTCGCGCACGCAGCGACGGATCTCGTCCGCGGCGTCCGGCGCTCTCGGGTCGACGGTCGCGAACGCCACGTAGCGGCCGTCGCCGGCGGCGGCGAAGGCGGCGAGCGAGTCGTTCGCCGCCCTGCCGGGGTTGCGGAGCCCGTCGAAGGTGAAGACCGCCGAGAGCTCGACGCCGAGCGTCGCCGCGAAGTCGGCGTACTCGGCCGGCCCGTAGGGAGGCGTCCCGTCGGCGCGCCGCGCCGGCTGGTGCACGTGGAAGTCGATCACCCGGACGATCCTAAGGAGTCCTACGTCGCCGTCTGCAGGAGCAGGCCGGTGACGCCGACCACCGCCCACAGCACCGTCCCGAGCGCGAGCGGCCGCAGCCCGGTCCGGCGCAGCTCGGCGAAGCGCGTCGACAGCCCGATCGCGCCGAGCGCCACCGTGATCAGCAGCGTGGCGGCGCGCGCCAGGTCGTGACTCAGCCGCGGCCCGACCAGGCCGGCGGTGTTGAGCGCCGAGGCGACGAGGAACCAGATCAGGAACAGCGGCACGAGGCTGCGCACCGAGCGCCTGCGGCCGGCGCCGCCGCGCCGGGCGGACAGCGCGGCGAGCCCCACGGCGATCGGGATGATCATCGTGGTGCGCGCGAGCTTCGTCACGACCGCCACGTCGCCGGCGGCGTGGCCGTAGGTGTAGGCGGCGGCGACCACCGAGGAGGTGTCGTTGATCGCGGTCCCCGACCAGAGGCCGAAGGCGTGCTGGCTGAGCGCCAGCGCATGGCCGATCGCGGGGTAGAGCACGACCGCGATCACGTTGAACACGAAGATGGTCGAGATCGCGTAGGCGATCTCGCTCTCGGTGGCCGCGACGATGCCGGAGACGGCGCCGATCGCGGAGGCGCCGCAGATCGCGGTGCCGACGCCGACGAGCGTCTGCAGCCGCCCCTCGACGCGGAGCGCCCGCCCGACGAGCCAGGCCGCGAGGAGCGCGACGGCGAGCGTGCCGAGCATCAGCGGCAGCGAGGAGCCGCCGATCCGGACGACGCGCGTGAGGCTGAAAGTGGCGCCGAGCAGCACGATCGCGGCCTGCAGCACGGTGCGCGAGGCGAACCGGACCACGCCGCGGGCCGCGTCGTCCGGGCTGTAGCGCAGCCGCAGCGCCATCCCCACCAGCAGCGCGAAGGCCGGCGCCCCGATGAACGGCGCCAGCGCGCCGAGCCCCTCGGCGGCGGCGGTGGTCGCGGCGAGCGCGGCGACGGCGACCGCGGCGCCCCGGTCGACCCGGGGCACGCGCGCTACGGCGATAAGTGGATCGCCTCTCACGACGCAATTGTTGATCAGTTGAGCTTATGCAGGCAAGACCAATTTCGCGTGAGTCGATAGGGATCGGCTATCAATCTGGGTGTGGACGAGCGCCGCCTGAACGTCTTCGTCGAGGTCGCGCGCCGGCTGAGCTTCGCCGGCGCCGCGCGGACGCTGCGCCTCTCCCAGCCGTCGGTCAGCGCGCACGTGGCCGCACTCGAGCGCGAGCTGGGCGCCCAGCTGTTCGAGCGGACGACCCGCCGGGTGCGGCTGACGGCGGCGGGCGAGGCGCTGCTGGCGCGGGCCGAGACGCTCCTGCGCGACCACGCGGAGGCTCGCCGCGCCGTCGCCGCCGCGGACGAACGGATCGACGGCAACCTCACCGTCGCCGCGAGCCTCACGATCGGCGGCTACGTGCTGCCGGCGGCCCTGGCGCGGCTCGTGGCGGCGCACCCCGCCCTGCAGGTGCGCGTGACGATCCAGAACACCGAGCAGGTGGTGCGGGCGCTCTCCGAGGGCAGGGCGGACGTCGGCTTCGTCGAGGGCGGGCTCGTCTCTCCGGGCGTGGTGCTCCACCCGCTGCGGGAGGACGAGCTCGTCGTGATCGCCCCGGCCGGCCATCCCTTCGCCGGCCTGCGCGAGGTGCCGCTGGAGGAGCTCGCGCGGGCGCCGTTCGTGCTGCGCGAAGAGGGGTCGGGGACGCGCCAGGTGGCCGAGACGCACCTGCGGGCCGCGGGGTTCGATCCCGCCGGCCTGCGGGTCGTCGCGGAGCTGTCGAGCATCGACGCGATCAAGGCCTGCGTCGCCGCCGGGCTCGGCGTCTCGATCGTCTCGCGCAGCGTGCTGCCGGCCGGCGGGGACGCCGACGGGCTCGTCGCGCGGCGCATCGAGGGGCTGAAGCTGACGCGCCGGCTGGCGGCGGCGACGCTCCGCAGCGCGCCGCCGCTGCCCGCCGTGCGGCGTCTGCTCGACCTGCTCGGCGCCGAGCTGGCCGCGTAGCGTCCCGGGCGCTACGCCTCCGGCAGCTCGAGCACGGCGTCGATCTCGACCTCGATCCGGAGGTTCGACTGGACGGTCGTGCGGGCCGGGCGCGGCTCGGGGAAGAACTCGGCGTACACCTCGTTCAGCGCCGGGAAGTTCGCCATGTCGCGGAGGTAGACGCCGACGCGGATCGCGTGCGCCAGCGAGCCGCCGGCCGCCTCGGCGACCGTCGCCAGGTTGCGGAGCGTCTGCCGCACCTGGTCCTCGAAGCGCTCGGGGATGGCTCCGGTGGCGGGGTCGAACGGGCCCTGACCGGAGCAGAACACGAGGTTGCCGCTCCGCACGGCGTGCGAGTAGGGGCCGGCCTTCTTCGGCGCGGCATCGGCGTCGATCGCCCTGGACATGTGCGTCACGCTCCTTGTCGTCGATCAGTGGACGAGGCCAGACGGCCACCGGTGGCGGGAGGGGGAGTACGATGCCACGGCGCCCGCCGTGGGCCGGTCCCCTTGCACTTTCCGGGGCATCTGATAAAGAATTGGCCTTCTTGAGTCGGCGGCAATATAACGGAAGGCCAAAAGTTGTCTGATCACTTGTCCGCTCCGAGGAGCGCCGACCGGGCCCTGGAGCGGCTCGGCCTCGCGCTGCCGGCGCCCGGCCCGACGCCGAGCACGCAGCGCTTTCCGGACGGCGCGCATTTCCGGATCGAGATCCCGAGCGTCGAGGGGCCCGCGGTGCTCGAGGCGGTGCTCGACGCGGCGAGGACGCACGACGTCGTCGTCAACCGCGTCTCGCAGGGCAGCGGCGCGATGCTCCTGAAGGAGGTCGAGCTGCGCGACATGGCCGCGCTCGGCGCGGAGGCCGGCCTGGAGGTGTCGCTCTTCATCGGGCCGCGCGAGGGGTTCGGGGTGGGCGCCCATCCGCGCTCGCTCGACGGCGCCGGCCACTTCGGGCAGCTGCGCGGGACGCGGCAGCTCGCCTACGCGGTCGAGGACGTCGTGCGGGCGGTCGAGGCCGGGATCCGCAGCTTCCTCGTCGCCGACCACGGCCTGCTCACCGTGCTCGCCGACATGCAGCGGGCGGGGGAGCTGCCGGCCGAGTGCGTGTGGAAGGTCTCGGTGATGATGGCGCCCTCGAATGCGGCCTCGCTGCGCGTCCTCGAGCGGCTCGGCGCGACGACGGTGAACATCCCGTCCGACGTGACCCTCGCCCAGCTCGCCGAGCTGCGGGCCGCGTCGGCGCTCCCGCTCGACCTGTACGTCGAGTCGCCCGACGCGCTCGGCGGCGTCGTCCGCGGGAACGAGGCCGGCGAGCTCGTGCTCGTCGGGGCGCCGCTGCACGTGAAGATGGGCCTGCGCAACGCCCGGGCGCTCTACCCGGCCGGCGACCACCTCGTCGAGGAGGCCTCGGCGATCGCGCGCGAGAAGGTGCGCAGGGCCGCCGTGGCGCTCGAGTGGCTGGCGCGCCTGCGGCCGGGGCTGCGCCAGTCGGAGCCCGGCGCGGCGGGCATCGGCGTCCCGGTGGTCCGCGACCGCGAAAGCGTCTCACCGTGACACGTCCGGCCGACACACGCTCTCTCGACCTTTCCCAAGCGGGGACACCGACAAAGGAGGACAGGATGCACGGCTTCAAAGGGCGCTCCCGGGCGCTCGTGCTCGCGTCGCTCGGCGCGATCGCCATGGCGCTCGTACTGGCGGCCGCCGGCCCGGCGAGCACGAAGCGGAGCGCCGCGAACGCCACGTGCAAGAAGCAGTACGGCACGCTCAGCTACGGGATCGCCGGCAACGGCATCCCGGCGCTCGACCCGAACTCGATCTCGTCGGCCGCACAGTGGGTGCTGCAGCCGCTCGTCTTCCCGGGTCTCGTGGAGCTCCAGGCCGACGGCTCGGTCGCGCCGTCGCTGGCGACGAAGTGGAAGCACTCCGACGACCTGAAGACCTGGTGGTTCTGGCTGCGGCACGACGCCAAGTACTCCGACGGTCGCGCGTTCACCTCGGCGGACGCCGTCCAGAACATCCTGCGCGTGCTCGATCCGAAGATCCCCTCGCAGGCGCGCGCGAACGTCAAGGACTTCCGCTCGGTGCGGGCGATCAACAAGTACGAGATCCGCATCAAGCTCGGCAGCCCGAGCGCGATCGTCCCCGACCAGCTGCTCCTCGTGCGGATGAGCGACCTGACCGACCCGACGAAGCTGAACACGGTCGGGAACGGCACCGGGCCGTACAAGGTGTCGAACTTCGTCCCCGACCAGAGCCTGACCCTCGTCCCGAACCCCTACTACTCCGGTCCGACCCCGCCGTGCTTCAAGCGGGTCGCCGTCATCCGCGAGCCCGATCCCACGGCGATGACGACGGACTTCACGAGCGGGAAGCTCGGCGTCGTCTGGCAAGTGCCGATCGCGAACGTGCCGAAGCTCGAGTCGGACGGCCATGCCTTCATCGTGGCGCCGAAGGCGGTCTCGAGCGTCCAGGCGTGGGAGCTCGACACCAAGTCGCCGCCCTTCGACAACCCGCTGGCGCGGCAGGCGCTGTCGTACGCGGTCGACCGCGCGACGATGGTGAAGGTCGCCTACCAGGGCCAGGCCCGGCCGTCGCTGACGAACGACCTGCTCAGCACGGCGAGCGCCGGCTACGACAAGGCGCTGAAGCCGTACACGTTCAACCTCCAGAAGGCGAAGCAGCTGTTCCAGCAGGCGGGCGTGAAGCCCGGCACGACCTTCACCTTCTGGGCCCAGGCGGACAAGAACCCGGAGCGGATCACGATGGCCGAGATCCTGCAGCAGGATCTGGCGAAGATCGGCTACAAGCTGAACATCGTCCAGAACGACACCAGCACCTGGCTGCAGAAGTTCTATCCGGCCGGGAAGTCCTATCCGGGGCTGATCGTGGCGAACGGCCTCTCGCTCCAGCCGAACCCGGCGCTCGGCCTGAGCTTCGGCATCTCCGGCAAGTGCGAGTGCAACTGGAACAACAAGCAGTACGACGCCCTCTACCTGAAGGCGCTCGGAACCCCCGACCCGGTGAAGCGGCAGGTGGTGTACAACCAGATGCAGCAGCTGTTCAGCCAGCAGGTGCCCGTGCTGACGATCGGCCATCTGACGAACGTGATGGCGGCACAGAAGGGCATCGTGGGCATCTGGGAGGATCCGCGCGGCAACGCGCACCTCGAGAACGCCCACTTCGCCGGACACTGATCCAGGCCGGCCACGGAGAAGCACGAGGAGAGCGCGGGGAGTCGATGAGAAGGTACGTCGTGAGGCGACTGCTCACGAGCGTCGGGCTGCTGGTGCTGAGCTCGATCCTCATCTTCTGCCTGCTGCGGGTGATCCCCGGCGACCCGACCATCACCAAGTTGGGCGGGTCGATCGAGGGCGTCGACCCCCGCGCTCTCCAGGCGATCCGGCACGACCTCGGCCTCGACCGGTCGCTGCCCGACCAGTACATCCGCTGGGTCGGCGGGATCGTCCGCGGCGACTTCGGCCAGTCGTACTACAGCCAGTTCCCGGTCACGACGCTGATCACGCAGCGCATCGCCGCGACCATCGAGCTGGCGGTGTTCGCGATCGTGCTGGGCCTGCTGATCGCCGTGCCGACCGCGACGATCTCGGCGATCTGGCGGAACCGCTGGTTCGACGCCGTCGTCTCCGGCTTCACGGCCGTCGGGATGGCGACGCCGGCGTTCGTCACCGGCATCCTGCTGATCGTCGTCTTCGCGGTGAAGCTGGGCTGGCTGCCGTCGCAGGGATACGTCTCGATCACCCAACACCCGTTCGAGAGCCTGAAGTCGGCCCTCCTGCCTGCGACCACGCTCGCGATCGCCATCGCGGCGCCGATCCTCCGCGTGCTGCGGGCGTCGCTCGCCGACGTCGCCTCGGCGCCGTACATCCGCACGGCGGCGGGGAAGGGGTTGCTCCGCCGCGCCGTCGTCGTCCGGCACGTGCTCCCGAATGCGGCGATCCCCGCGCTGACCATGGTCGGGGTGATCGTCGGCTCGCTGCTCGGCGGCACCGTGATCGTGGAGTACGTGTTCGCGCGGCCGGGACTCGGCACGCTGATGGTCGACTCCGTCTTCAAGCGCGACTACGCCGTCCTGCAGGCGCTCGTGCTGCTGGCGGCGGCCGTCTTCATCCTCTCGAGCCTCGTCGTCGACCTGCTCTACGGCGTGCTCGACCCACGGCTGCGCGTGCGGGGGCAGGAGTCGTCGTGAGCGCGATCGCGGCCCCGCTCGGGAGGATCGTCCAGCGGCGGCGGCGCGGCACCGTCTTCGTGCGGCTGCTGCGGCGGCCGCCGGCGGCGATCGCCTTCGCGGTCGTCGTCCTGCTCGTGATCGGCACGGTCGGCGCACCCCTGGTCGCGCCGTATCCGCAGAGCCAGTTCGACTTCACGCACCTCTACGCGGGGCCGACGCTCGCGCATCCGTTCGGGACGGACGAGCTCGGCCGCGACATGCTCACCCGGGTCATGTACGGCGGCCGCACCTCGCTCGAGATCGCGGCGCTCGCGATGCTGATCGCGATGGGCGTCGGCTGCGCGTGGGGCTTCGTCGCCGCCTTCCGCCGCGGCTGGGTCGACGAGATCCTGATGCGCATCGCCGACCTGACGCTCGGCATCCCGGCGATCCTCATGGGCCTCGTGCTCGTCGCCGCGTTCGGCTCGTCGACGGCGAGCCTCGTGCTGATCCTGGGCATCCTCTTCACGCCGGCGACGGCGCGCCTGGCGCGCTCGGCGCTGCTCTCGGAGCTGCAGACCGACTACTACCTCGCCGCGATCTCGGTGGGGGCGCCGCCCTGGCAGATCGTCGTGCGGGAGCTGCTCCCCAACACGCTGCCGGTGCTGATCGCCCGCGCCTCCCTGGTCGCGGCGGACGCGATCTTCGTCGAGGCGAGCCTCAGCTTCGTCGGGCTCGGCGTCCAGCCGCCCGCGGCGTCGTGGGGGACGCTGCTCCAGCACGGCTACACGGCGCTCTACCGCTCGTACTGGTACCCGATCTTCCCGGGCATCGTCATCCTGGTCGCCGTGCTGTCGCTGAACCTGCTCGGCGACAACCTGCAGCGCGTCCTCGACCCCTCCCGCCGGTGAGCGACCACGTGACCGCCGACCCGATCCTCGACGTGCGCGACCTGGTCGTCGAGTTCCCCCGCGGCCGCGACGCGATCACGCCGGTGCGCGGGGTCTCGTTCACGCTCGACCGCCGGCAGCGCCTCGGCATCGTCGGCGAGTCGGGCTCGGGCAAGTCGCTGACGGCGCTCTCGCTGATGCGCCTGCTGACCCCGCCGGGCCGCATCGCCGGCGGGCAGGTGCTGCTGGGCGGGCAGGACCTGACGCAGCTGAGCGAGCGCGAGATGGCGCGGGTGCGGGGCGGACGGCTCGCCCTCGTCTACCAGGACCCGATGTCGTCGCTCAACCCGGTGCACACGATCGGCCGCCAGATCGTCGAGGCGATCCGGACGCACGAGGACGTCTCGCGCCGTGTGGCGCGGGCGCGGGCGATCGACCTGCTCGGCGAGGTCGGGCTCCCCGCGCCGGCGCGGCGCTTCGACAGCTACCCGCACCAGTTCTCCGGCGGCATGCGCCAGCGCGTGATGATCGCGATGGCGATCGCCGCGGGGCCGGACGTCCTGATCGCCGACGAGCCGACGACCGCGCTCGACGTGACCACGCAGGCCCGCATCATCGAGCTCCTGTCGCGGCTCGTCGACGAGCACGACATGGGCGTGATCCTGATCACGCACGACCTCGGCCTGGCGGCGACCTTCTGCGACGACCTGCAGGTGATGTACGCCGGCCGCATCGTCGAGCGCAGCCGCGCGGAGCCGCTCTTCGAGCGGCCGGTGCACCCGTACACCGAGGCGCTCCTCGGCGCGATCTGCCGCCTCGACTTCGACGTGACGCAGCCGATCGCCGCGATTCCCGGCCAGCCGCCGCTGCCGCAGCAGCTGCCGCCCGGCTGCCCGTTCCATCCGCGCTGCCCGCACGCCGTCGCCCGCTGCTCGACCGAGGAACCGGTGTCGCATGCGCTGCCGGACGGCCGCACGGCCGAGTGCCACCTCGCCGAGACGCGCGCCGAGGTGACGGTATGAGTGCGGTCGCGCCGCTCGAGCAGGTCGACGACGAGCTGGTCGTCGTCGAGGGGCTGCGCCGCCACTTCCGGCTGGGCGACCATCGCGAGCGCCAGCTCGTGCGCGCGGTGGACGACGTCTCGCTGACGATCCGCCGCGGCGAGACGTTCGGGCTGGTCGGCGAGTCCGGCTCGGGCAAGTCGACGCTGGCGCGCCTGCTGCTGCGGCTCGACGAGCCGACGGCGGGGCGGATCCTGTTCGACGGGATCGATCTCGCGGCGCTCTCGGCGCGCGAGCTGCGGCGGCTGCGCTGGCGGCTGCAGATCGTCTTCCAGGACCCGTTCGCGTCGCTGAACCGCCGCCGGACGGTCGAGCAGGCGATCTCGCTGCCGCTCGAGGTGCACCGTCCGGAGCTCGGCTCGGCGGCCCGCGCGGCGCGCGTGCGGGAGCTGCTCGACCTCGTCGGCCTGCGCGCGAACCACGCCTCGGCCTATCCGCGCGAGCTCTCCGGCGGCCAGTGCCAGCGCGTCTCGATCGCCCGCGCCCTGTCCGTCGAGCCCGAGTTCGTGGTGCTCGACGAGGCGGTCTCGGCCGTCGACGTGTCGATCCAGGCGCAGATCCTCAACCTGCTGCGCGAACTGCAGGAGCGTCTCGGCCTGACGTACCTGTTCGTGAGCCACGACCTCTCGGTCGTCCGCTACATGTCGAACACGATCGCCGTCATGTACCACGGCAAGATCGTCGAGCAGGGCTCGCGCGAGCAGCTCTTCGCGACGCCGCGCCATCCGTGCACGCACGCGCTGCTCGCGTCGATCCCGTCGCCCGACCCGGTCGCGGAGCGCGAGCGGACGCCCGCGCACGTGATCGTCAAGGAAGAGGTCTCCTCGGGCGGCGAGGTGGAGGGGTGTCGCTTCCATCCGCGCTGCCCGCTCGGCACCCGCGAGACGTGCCGGGCCGTGGAGCCGCCGCTCGAGCCGCTCGAGCCGGGCCACGAGGTCGCCTGCCACTACCCGCAGTCGGCCGAGAGCCTCGAGCGCGAGGCGCTTGCGGAGGCAGCTCCCTCCCGATGAGCGCCGTCCGGCGCTGGGACGAGCTGACGCGCACCGAGCTCGCTGACCTCGCGCCCGACGCGCTGCTCGTGGTGCCCGTCGGCTCCACCGAGCAGCACGGCCCGCACCTCGCGACCGGCACGGACGCGCTCCTGGCGGGCGAGGTCGCGCGCCGCGGCGCCGAGGCGGCGTCGCAGCCGGAGACGATCCTGCTCGCCCCGACGGTCGCCTACGGCGCCTCCGACCACCACCTGCCGTTCGGCGGCACGCTGTCGCTGCGCGCGGAGACCTTTCAGCGGGTCCTCGCAGACCTGCTCGCGTCGGCCGCCGCCGCCGGCTGCCGGCGCGCGTTCCTGCTCAACGGGCACGGCGGCAACACGGCGGCCTGCGCCGTCGCAGTCGCGGAGGCCTCGCGCGAGCACGGCCTGCTCTGCGCCAGCGCGATCTACTCCCAGCTGCTCGAGCCGGGCAGCGTCGCCGCCCCGGTCCCCGGCCACGCCGGGCTGTTCGAGACGTCGCTGGTGCTGGCCGTCGCGCCGGAGCGGGTGCGGCTCGACCGGGCGAGACCCTCCCCCGGGGGCGCGGCCCGGAAGCGGCTGCGCGGCCTGTCGGTCGCCGAGCCGGGGCGCTGGCAGGAGCTCGACGGCTTCACCGACGACCCCTCGGCGGCCTCCGCGGAGCTCGGCGCCGAGCTGCTCGAGACGTGCGCCCG
This sequence comes from Gaiellaceae bacterium, assembly GCA_036380895.1. Classification (GTDB taxonomy): domain Bacteria; phylum Actinomycetota; class Thermoleophilia; order Gaiellales; family Gaiellaceae; genus PALSA-600. Next base: position 113,308 of record DASVDV010000027.1, read on the forward strand.
CGCGGCGGCCGCCGCGTTCGAAGAGGTGGCCGCGCTCCATGTCTGAGCGGGCCGCGACGGTCGCCGCGGTCGAGACGACCACGGTCACCCTCCGGGCGAAGCCGGCGCTCGCCGTGCGCAGCTCGCGCACGACGCATGCCGGCTCGTCGTTCGTGCTCGTGCGCGTGCTGACCTCGGACGGCGTCGCGGGGTACGGCGAGGTCAGCGCCACCGCCGCCTGGAGCGGCGAGGACGCGGTCACGGCGACGCACTTCGTCCGCGAGCTGCTCGGGCCGCTGCTCGTCGGGAGGCCGCTCGCGCCGGTCGCCGCCCACACCGCGGCGATGGACCGCGTCCTGCGCGGGAACCCCTTCACCAAGGCCGGCGTCAACACCGCGCTCTGGGACGCGCTCGGCCGGACGGTCGATCTTCCCGTGGCGACGCTCCTCGGCGGCCCGTTCCGCGACGAGGTGCCGATCAAGATCTCGCTCAGCGGCGACGGCGACGACCTCCGCGCGGGCTACGAGACCGCCACCTCGCTCGGGTTCCGCGCCTTCAAGGTGAAGGTCGGGCGCGACCCGCGGACGGATGCCGCGCGGGTCGCCCTGGCGCGCGAGCTCGCGGGGCCCGACGCGTACCTGGGCGTCGACGCGAACGGCGGCTGGACGCGCGCCGACGCGGCGCGCGCGCTGCGGCGGATGGCCCCGGCGGACATCGCCTTCGCCGAGCAGCCGGTGCAGCCCTCGGACCTCGAGGGCATGCGCGACCTGCGCTCCCTCGGCGTGCCCGTCGTCGCCGACGAGGCCGTCTACGCCGAGGCCGACGTGCTGCGCGTCGCCGAGATCGGAGCGGCGGACACGATCAGCGTCTACGTCGGCAAGAGCTCCGGTCTCGAGCGAGCCGTCCGCTCGGCGGCGCTCGCCGCGGCGCACGGGCTCGACGTCGTGATCGGCTCGAACGGCGAGATGGGGATCGGCGCCGCCGCCCAGGCCCACGTCGCCTGCGCGTGCGAGCGGCTCGGCCCGACGCCGTGCGGCATCATCGGCCACCACTTCTACGAGGACGGCCAGACGCTCGAGACGCCGCTCGACATCGACGGCCGCCGCGCCCGGCTGCCGGAGGGGGCCGGCCTCGGCGTCGAGCCCGCCGAGGAGATCCGGCGCACGTTCGCGAGCTGAGGTGAGCGGCCCGGGCGTCCAGGTGTGGGTGTACCCGGAGGAGCTCGACGCGGTCGAGCCGGCGAGGCTCGCCGAGCAGGTCCTCGAGCTGGGCTGCGACACGATCAGCCTCGCGCTCGCCTACCACCGCGCCCGGCGGGTGCTGCCGCGGCAGGGTCGCGTGAGCCTGTCGCCGGGCGGGGCGATCTCGTTCACGCCCCGGCCCGACCGCTACGGCGCGCTCGTGCCGCGGCCGACGGCGCCGCAGCCGCTGCGGGACGCCGTCGAGGCCCTCCGCGAGGCCTGCGCGGCCGCCGGGCTGCGCTTCCACGCGTGGCTCGTGGCGCTGCACAGCGAGCCGCTCGCGCTGGCGCATCCCGACCTCGCGGCCCGCACCCTCGACGGGGCGCCCACCGGCTTCTCGCTCTGCCCGTCGAGCGACGAGGCGCTGGAGTACGTGAGCGCCTTGGTCGCGGACGTGTGCGAGCAACTGGAGCCGGACGGCGTCGACCTCGAGGCCGCGCTCTACCCGGCGTGGGAGCCTGCGTACACGCTCACGCTCGCCCTCGAGCCGCTGTCGGAGCGGGCCGCGCTGTACGGCTCCCAGTGCTTCTGCCCCGGCTGCCGCGGGCTGCCCGGCCTCGCCGGCCTGGAGGAGCCGGCACGGCGGGCCGCCGGCCCGCCGTTCGGGCCGGGCGGCGAGCTCGAGCGCCCGCCGGACGAGGGGCTCGCGCGGGCGCGCGCCGCACGCGTCGAGCGGTTGCTCGCCGCGGTGCGCGACGCCGCGCACGCGCACGAGGCGGAGCTCTGCCCGACGGCGTCCGGGGCGCCGGAGTCGGCCCGGCTGCGCGGGCTCGCGCCGGCCTCCGTCGCGGCGGCCGACCGCGTCCTGCTCGGCCTCGGCCGGCTCTCCGGTCGCGAGCTCGAGGAGCGCCTGGCCGGCCTGCGGGCGCTCGTCGGCGACCGCGCCGTGACGGCATCGCTCAACTGGGGGCCGGAGCGGCCCCCGGGCGAGCTGGCGGCGGACGCCGAGCGCGCCGCGGCCGGCGGGGCGTCGAGCCTCGCCCTCTACAACCTGTCGCTCGTGCCCGAGGCCGGGCTCGACGCCTTCCGGGCGGCGGCGGGCGCGTTCCGGGCGGCGGTGGCCGCGTGATCGTCGACGGCCACGTCACGATCGGAGCGAACCGGGACGTCGAGCTCGGCGTCGACGAGCTGCTCGCGACGATGGACGCGCTCGGCATCGATCGCGCGATCGTCTCGCCGCCCGAGGGGCTGGTCCCGGTGCGCAACCGCGAGGGCAACGAGCTGACCGCGGCGGCGGTCGCGCGGGCGGGCGGGCGGCTGCTCGCGTGGGCGGTGGCGACCCCGTGGCTCGGAGCGGAGGCGCTCGACGAGCTCCGGCGGGCCCGCGAGCGCGGCGCGCACGGGCTGAAGCTCGACCCGGGCCTGCAGGGCTTCGACCTGCTGGACGGGCAGGCCGACCCGCTCGTCGCCTTCGCCGTCGAGAGCGGCTGGCCGGTCTACGTCCGCACCGGCACACCGCCGCACGGCCTGCCGCTCCAGCTGGCGGCGCTCGCGGCGCGCCATCCCGGCGGCGTCTTCCTGATGGGCAAGAGCGGCGCCACCGACTTCAGCCAGGACGGTCCGCCCGCCCTCGCCGCGGCGCCGAACGTCTACGCCGACTCGGCCTACGTCAACTGGCCCGTCGGGCTCGCTGCTGCGGATCCGCAAGCCCGCGTGGTCTTCACCACGGACGCGCCGTTCGCCGATCCCGCCGTCGAGCTCGCCCGCGTCGTCGAGGCGCCGCTGGCCGACGACGCGCAGGCGGCGATCCTCGGCGGCAGGCTGAGTGAGCTGCTCAGGCTCTGACGCCGGCGGGCGGGGCGCAGGCCCCGGCGATCCGCTCGCAGAGCGCGCTCGCCGCGATCGCGTCCTCCAGGCCGGGCTCGGGCGGCGTGCCGGCCGCGCACGAGGCGACGAACCGTCGCAGTTGCAGCGCGAAGCAGCACGCGGTCTTGTCGCCGGGCGGCGGCGCCGTCTCGCGGCGGCCGTCGAGCTCCAGCTCCAGCCCGAAGGTCGGCGGGTCGAGCACGGCGCGCCCGCGCGGGCCGGCGACGACGAACTGGCTCGGCGGCAGCGCGGGGAGGAGCCAGATCACCTCGAGGCGCACGATCGTGCCGTCGTCGTAGGTCAGCGCGGCGCCGTTCACGTTCGGGGAGGCGTAGTCGGGCGAGGTGGTCACCGCCCAGCCGGTCACCTCGACGGGGGCCCGGCCGAGGACGACGTTGAGCTGGTCGCAGCGGTGGATGCCGTCGAACACCACCGGCGGGCCGTGCTCGAGAGTGCGGAGGCGGCGCGTGTAGTGCTCCGGCGCGCCCTCGGGGTCGGCGCGCTCGTCGCACACGGAGCACTGGACGTAGAGCGGCGCGCCGAGGGCTCCCGAGGAGACGAGCTCGCGCAGGCGGTCGATGCCCGGATGGTGGCGGTAGGTCAGGCCGATCTGCAGGCGCTCCGCCGCGCCCGGCACGCCGCGGAAGGCGAGCTGCTCGGCGAGCGTGGGGGCGAGCGGCTTCTCCGCGAGCACGTACTTGCCCGCGGCGAGAGCCGCTCGGGCGAGCTCCACGGTCACCCAGGCGGGCGTGGCGAGGACGACCGCGTCGATCGCCGGGTCGGCGAGGACGGCGTCCGCGCCCTCCTCGAGGCGTACGCCGGGAGCGAGCTCGGCGGCTGCACGGCGGCGGTCCGCGTCGGGGTCGACCAGCGCCTCGAGCGACGCGCCGTCCTCGGCGAGCAGCGCCGGCAGGTGCGCCCGCACCGCGATGTCGCCGAGCCCGACGAGCGCGATCCGGATCGGCGGCTGCTGCACGGCGGCAGCCTACCCTGCTGATTGGTCTGATGGCTCGAAGGCATATCTACGGTTAGCATCGCATCGTGATAAGCAAAGCTATGGTCGTCGCGGCCCGGTCGGCCGCGGCGGAGGCGGGCGCGCAGGCGCTCGCCGCCGGCGGGTCGGCGGTCGACGCCGCCGTCGCCACGGGCTTCGCGCTCTGCGTGGTCGACCAGGCGAACTGCGGGATCGGCGGCTACGGCGGCTTCCTCACCTACCTGCCGCCGCAGGGGCGGGCGGTGTGCGTCGACTTCAACACGTGGGTGCCCGACCGGTTCGACGTGGCGGGCTTCCGCCTGCCGGGAGACGACTCGCAGCTCGTCGACGGCGGTCGCTCGGTGGCCCCACCCATGGTCGTGCCCGGTCTGCTCGCGGCCCACGAGCGCTTCGGGCGGCTGCCGCTCGGCGACGTCCTCCGGCCGGCGCTCCGGCTCGCGCGTGAGGGGTTCCCGGTGGGGCGCGACCTGGCGCGGGCGCTGCGGGAACACTGGGAGCGCACGGGCGGCGGCACTCCCGAGTTCGCGCGCATCTTCCACTCGCACGGCGCGCCCCTCGAAGAGGGCGGCACGCTCGTGCAGCCCGAGCTGGCCTCGGTCCTCGAGGAGATCGGCGAGCGGGGCGCCGACGCGCTGCGGTCCGGGCCCCTCGTCGAGGCGATCTGCGGGGCCACGGCGGCCGACGGCGGCCTCCTGGCCCCGGAGGACTTCCTCCTCGACTCCGTCTCGATCGCGCCGGCCGGGCGGGTGACCTTCGGGCCCGCGACCGTCTGCGGGGCGCCGCGCGAGACGAGCGGCGCCGGCGTCCTCTTCGACGCGCTCGCCGCCGTCGACCCGGACCGGCTCCGCGCGAACCGGGACCGTGGCTATATCGCCGAGCTCGCCCGCGCGCTGCGGGGCGCGTGGGACGCGCGCACGGCCGAGGCGCGCGTCGCGCTCGACGCTCGCCACACGACCACCATGGCCGCCGCCGACGCAGACGGCGGGCTCGTCGCCCTCACCTTCACGCAGGGCTCCCTGTACTTCGGCTCGGGGGTCGTGCCGCCCGGTACGGGCATCGTCCTCAACGCCGGCGCCAATCTGTTCGCGACCGCCCCGGACGGGCCCCTCGCGATGACGAACATGTCGCCGGTCGTGGTCGATCGCGGCGACGGCGTGCGCTATGCGCTGGGCGCCACCGGCGGGCCCCGGATCCCGGGCCTGCTCCTGACGGCCGTGGTCGACGTCGTGCACTACCGCTCGACGCTGGCCGACGCGATCGCCGCGCCGCATCTCTCGGTGCGGGCGCTCGACGGCACGCTCGAGGCCGAGCCCGAGCTGCTCGACGTCGCCGGCGGGGGCTCGCCGATCGGGATCGGCGAGTTCGGTCCCGCCTCGGGCATCACGCGCACCGTCGAGGGCTGCGAGGCCGCGGTCGACCCGCGCTTCGGCAGCGGCGTCGCGACCGTCTAG
>DASVDV010000028.1:0-65203 GCA_036380895.1 Gaiellaceae bacterium
TCGCAAAGAGCGGCCGCCGTGCGCAATTCGGCACACAATTGTTTTGCTTTGGCCACAAACCGGGGTCAGACCCGGGTCTGACCCCGGGTTGAAACAGAAGGCAAAAAAGAGTGGATCGATTTTGCGCCGCGGCTCAGCAGCCGGAGCGCACCCGCGCGCGCCCCGCCGAGAGCGTCACCCCGTCGCGTCGGGCGAGCGCCGCCAGCTTCGCCCGGTAGACCTGCATGTCGGCGTGCCGCCAGTCGGCGTGCGTCTGGCAGCGCCAGGGCGCGTAGCGCTCGCGGTGGTAGGGCGACTCGAGGCTCTCGGCATGGCCGATCACGTCGCGCAGGCCAATCCCGTAGCGGGCGGCCAGCCACAGTGTCAGCTCGAGCGACGCCCGCAGCTGCCGCGGGTTGCGCAGGATCTCGCCGTCGCTCGTGCCGACGTGCTCGATTCCGATCGCCGTCCAGTTGAGGCCCACGGTGTGCCGGCAGATCGTCGACAGCGGCACGAGCTGGTAGATCGTCCCGTCCGTGTCGACGAGGAAGTGCGCGCAGGTGCCGGGCAGCTCGTGCAGCTCGGCATCGGGGACGTCCTGCGAGAAGGTGGCGATCGCGGAGGAGGCGGTGGTCGACGCCGTGAAGTGCTCGACGATCGCGTGCGGGCTGCGCAGCCGCCAGGTGCGGAGGCCGTAGTGGCGCTGCGCGTACGCGGCGGTCTCGGCGCGGCGCTTCGCGCCGAACGGAATCGGATGCTGCACGATCGGCGGCTGCGGCGGGCCGGCGAGGGCGAGCGCGAGCAGCAGCGGGATCACGGCAGCTCGAGCGAGTAGCGCAGGTCGATCGGGTGCGGCGGGAACTCGACGACGCGCGTCTCGCCGTCGGCGCGCCAGCCGCGCCGCTCGTAGAAGCGCCGCGCGCGGTCGTTCCGCTCCAGCACCCACAGGTGCGCGCGCTCGACGCCCCGGGCGCGCAGGTCGGCGACCGCGGCGCCGTGGAGCGCGCCCGCGGCGCCGCCGCCCCAGGCGTGCGGCCGCACGTAGAGCGCCTCGAGCCACGGCGGATCGATCGCCACGAAGCCGTCGTCGCCCGCCAGCACCGCCCAGCCACCGCGCTCGGTGAAGCTGCGCCAGCGCTCGCGCACCGCGTCGATCGGGAACGGGTACAGCTCGGGCGGGTAGACGTGCGGGACGCCCGCCCGCGAGGCCTCCTCCTGCATCGCGGCGAGCGTCGCGGCGTCGGCCGGCGTCGCCGGGCGGATCACAGCCGCCCCGCCTCCAGCACCCGCTGCAGGAACCGCTGCGTCCGCTCCTCGCGCGGCTCCGTGAAGATCTGCTCGGGCGGCCCCTGCTCGAGGATGCGGCCCGCGTCGAGGAAGCAGACGGTGCTCGCGACCTCGCGCGCGAACGACATCTCGTGCGTCGCCAGCAGCATCGTCATGCCGCCGGCGGCGAGCTCGCGGATCACCTCCAGCACCTCGGCGACGAGCTCCGGGTCGAGCGCGCTCGTCACCTCGTCGAACAGCATCAGCTCCGGCTGCATCGCGAGCGCGCGCACGATCGCGACCCGCTGCTGCTGCCCGCCCGAGAGCCGGTCGGGGAACTCGTCGCGCTTGTCGGCGAGGCCGAACCGGTCGAGCAGCGCGAGCGCGCGCTCGTCGGCCTCGCGCCTCGACAGGCCGAGCGCGTCGCGCGGCGCGAGCGTGACGTTGCGCAGCACGCTCATGTGCGGGAAGAGGTTGAACGACTGGAAGACGATGCCGATCCGCCGCCGCACGACGTTCACGTCGCGCGGGCGGGTGATCTCCTCGCCGTGCAGGAAGATGCGGCCGGCCTGGATCGGCTCGAGCCGGTTGACGCAGCGCAGGAGGGTCGACTTGCCGGAGCCGGAGGCGCCGATCAGGCAGACGACCTCGTGGTCGGCGACGTCGAGGTCGATCCCGCGCAGCACCTCGTGCCGCCCGAACGCCTTGTGGAGGCCCTCGACGCGCAGGGCGGCGGTCATACCAGCGCTCCCGCCTGGCGGCGCCGGCGGTCGCGCAGCATGAGCCAGTCGGTGAAGCGCGCGAGGGGGATCGTGATCGCCACGAACAGCGTCGCGGCGGCGAGGTAGGCGGTGAAGTTGAAGGTGGCGTTCGCGTCGATCTGCGACTGGTTGAACGCCTCGATCGCGCCGATCGTGCCGACGAGGGCGCTGTCCTTCTGCAGGCCGATGAAGTCGTTCAGGAGCGGCGGGATCACGCGCCGCACCGCCTGCGGCAGGATCACGCGCCGCATCGCCTGCCAGCGGGTCAGGCCGAGCGACCGCGCGGCGGCCTCCTGGCTCGGGTGCACCGACTCGATTCCGGCCCGGTACACCTCGGAGACGTAGGCGCTGTAGATGAGGACGAGCGCGACGATCCCCCAGAAGGTGACGGAGGTGGGGACCCAGCTCAGCCCGAGCCCGGGCGCGCCGAAGCCGAGCATCGCGATCACGAGGATCGTGGGCAGGCCGCGGAAGACGTCGGTGTAGACGATCACGAGCGCCCGGATCGGGAAGAACACCGGCCCCGGCAGCGCGCGGAGCACGGCGAGGAAGAGCGCGACGGCGAGGATGATCGCCTCCGCGATGCAGAAGATCTCGACGTTGAGGACGAACGCCCGCGCGATCTCCGGGAACGTCGAGGCGAACTCGTGGCCGCTGAAGAAGCTGCGCCGCACCTCCGGCCAGCCGGGGGCGTGCGTCACCACGACGACGACGATCGCGAAGAAGACGACCGTGCTCAGGAGCGCGACGGCCACGCTCCGGCGGCCGTCGCCGCCGGAGCGCAGTCCGTCGAGGATCCGCGAGCGCCGCGCTACTTCAAGATCGGCGCGCCGGTCGCCTTCGCTAGCCACTGCCGCTGGAGCTTCGTCAGCGTGCCGTTCTCACGGAGCGTCGTGATCGCCTTGTCGACGCAGCCGAGGAGCGAGTTGCCCTTCTGGAGCACGACGCCGAAGCGGTCGCTGACCTTGCCGTTCACCTCGAACTGGCCGAGGATCTTCGACTTCGGCACCTGCACCGCCGTGACGTAGAACGCGGTCGGCAGGTCGACGACGAGGCCGTCGATCTGCTTGTTCTTCAGCGCCTGCACGGCGCCCGCGTTCGTCGGGAACACCGACGGCTTCTGCGACGGCTTGATCGTGCTCGTGATGAAGCCGTAGCTCGTCGTGCCGAGCTGCGCGCCCAGCTTGAACGGGCGGAGCCCCTTCACCGAGTGGACGTTCGCGATCTTCGTCCCCTTGTTCACGACGATCGCCTGGTTCACGTCGTAGTACGAGACGCTGAACGAGACGACCTTGGCGCGGGCCGGGGTATACGAGATCTGGTTGATGTCGAAGTCGAACGGCTTCGACCCCGGCGCGAACGCCTTGTTGAACGGCACGTACGTCCAGCCGACCTGGCTCTTCGAGAAGCCGAGCTGCTTCGCGATCGCGTAGGCGACCGCCGACTCGTAGCCCTTGCCGGTGGACGGGTCGTTGATCTTCCACTTCGAGCTCTTCGTGCCGCCGGCGGACCACGGCGGGTAGGCCGGGTTGTCGGTGCCGATCGTCAGCTGCCCGGAGTGGACCAGGTCGAGCGACGCCTTCGAGCACGACGCCGCGGGCGCCGCCACGGCGGCGGGGCGTCGAGCCGCGTTGGACTGGGCCACGGCGACCGCGGCGGCGACGAGCGCCGCGACGGCGACCGCGACCAGGGTGGTGCGCTTGCGCATCTTCTGCCTTTCGAATCGATGGGGGGCGGCAACCGCAGCCGCCGCCGGTTGACGGGGGGTCGTACACGAACCGGTGGGGCGCCTCCTTTGCGTTTCGCTCGACACATCCATCCCGCGCGCCCCTCCTCGGGCGCCGGGCCGGGTTTGGCACCACACCGCGCGCCTCGTGCGACGCTGGCAGGTTGCCGAGGCTTCGTCGGGCCGGACCCCTCCGCCTCTCGTGATGCGGAGCGCGGGCGCTCGCCCGTCTCCGCCGCCACTATAGCTTCGGCAGGTCGGGCGAAAACGGCGCCGCTACACTAGGCGCGCCCCGCCGACGTAGCTCAGCTGGTAGAGCACTTCACTCGTAATGAAGGGGTCCTCGGTTCGAGTCCGAGCGTCGGCTTCCCGGCTGCGGCCGGTCGAGTGAGCTAGCGGAGCACGCGGCGCCCGCGCCGGCTCTCCCGCCGCTCCTGGCGCGAGCCGCCCGCACGGGCCGCGGAGCCTGAGCCGTCGCGGCGGCCGCCCGGTGGACGCCTGGGCGAGCGGGGCCGCCAACCGGTCCACTGACGCTTGCCGTCGGGACCGAGCTCGGTGAGGTTGTTCCGGTACGCCCAGATCAGCACGCCGATCAGCCACAGCAGCGCGATGGGGAACAGGATCATGCCTTCAAGGATACGCCCGAAAGCGCAGGACTGCGGCGATCCGGATCCGGCTCAGGCGGTCGCCACGGCGATCGCCGCGACCGTCGGCACCTCGGCGGCGCCGTCCTCGGCCGCGAACTCGGCGAAGCGATCCCCGAGCCGGCGTCGTGCCGCCTCGGCGCCCTCCGGCCCGAGCCCGTCGAGCACCGGGAGGAGCGGCGTTCCCGCGATCGCGTCGACGAGCGCCTGCACGCTCGGCCAGCGCGCGACGAGCTCCACCTCCTCGGCGGCGACCTCGCCGAAGCCCGCGCCGCGGAAGATCTCCTCCAGCTCGCCGGCGCTCATCACGTAGCTCGACTCGTCGAACGCGCCGGGGTACGGCTCCGCGGCGCCGGCCTCCGCGAGCACGTCGTGCATCGCCTGGAACGGCAACAGGCCGTGTCCCGCCGCCCACACCGCGACCGCGGCCCGGCCGCCCGGCCGCAGCACCCGCCGCAGCTCGCGCGCCGCCGCCGGCCGATCGGGAAAGAACGGCAGCCCCTGCTGGCACACCGCGACTTCGAACGACGCATCCGGCAGGCCGAGCGCGTCGGCGGGAGCGACCAGCGTCTCGATCGGGGCCGCTCCCGCCGCCGGGGGTGCAGCCGCGATCGACTCGATCATCGCGGGGCTGATGTCGCTCGCGACCACCCGCCCCGACGTGCCGACTCGCTCCGCCGCCTGCCGCGACACGACGCCGGTTCCCGCCGCGACGTCCAGCACCGCCGCACCCGCGGCCGGCGCGACGCGGTCGAGCAGCACGCGCGCCCACGGCTCGAAGAGGTACGGCGCCAGGTGCCTCGCGTAGCGCTCGGCCGGGGAGCCGGTCGTGAACGCCGCGGTCCGATCGGAGGTGCCCACGGGCGGACTCTACGCCTGCGGCGCCTTCCGCTACCGTCCGGCGCCTGACCGAGCACGCCCACGCAGACCGCCAGCATCCGAACGTCACCTTCCTGGTGCTGGCGCTCGGCGGTATCTCGTACTCGCTGCTGCAGTCGCTCGTCGCGCCCGCGCTGCCCGAGATCCAGCACGCGCTGCACACCTCCGAGGACGGCGTCAGCTGGGTGCTCACCTCCTACCTGCTCAGCGCGTCGGTGGCGACGCCGATCATCGGCCGCCTCGGCGACGTGCACGGCAAGGAGCGGGTGCTGATGGTCGTGCTCGCGCTGCTCGCGGTCGGCACGCTCGTCTCCGCGCTCGCGACCTCGCTCGCGGTGATGGTGGTGGGGCGGGTGGTGCAGGGCGCCGCCGGCGGCATCTTCCCGCTCGCGTTCGGGATCGTCCGGGACGAGTTCCCGCGCGACCGGGTCGCAGGCGGGATCGGGCTGATGTCGGCGCTGCTCGGCGTCGGCGGGGGCGCGGGCGTCGTGCTGGCCGGGCCGATCGTCGACAACCTCTCGTTCCACTACCTCTTCTGGCTGCCGCTGATCGCGATCGTCGCGGCGACCGTCGCCACGCACCTGTTCGTGCCCGAGTCGCCCGTGAAGACGCCCGGCCGGGTCAACTGGAGGGGCGCGCTGCTGATGTCGCTCGGCCTCGCCCTCGTGCTCGTCGCCGTCAGCGAGACTGCGACGTGGCACTGGCTGTCGGCGCGCACGCTCGGCTGCCTCGCCGCCGGTTTCGCGCTGCTCGCGCTCTGGGCGCGCAGCGAGGCGCGCTCGGCCGAGCCGCTCGTCGACATGCGGATGATGCGCATCCGCGGCGTCTGGACGACGAACGCGGTCGCGCTGCTGCTCGGCTTCGGCATGTACGCGTCGTTCATCCTGCTGCCGCAGCTGGTCGAGTCGCCGCGGCGCGTCGGCTACGGGTTCGGCGCCACCGTCACCGGGGCCGGGCTGTTCATGGTCCCCTCGACGGTGGCGATGCTGCTCGTGGGCTCGCAGACCGGCCGGCTCGAGCGCCGCTTCGGCTCGAAGCCGCCGCTGCTCGCGGGCGGTCTGCTCACGACCGCCTGCTTCGTGCTGCTCGCGCTCGCGCACGACGCGCGCTGGGAGGTCTACGTCGCCGCGGCGCTGCTCGGCAGCGGCATCGGCCTCGCCTTCGCGGCGATGGCGAACCTGATCATCGAGAACGTCGGCCCCGAGCAGACCGGCGTCGCCACCGGCATGAACACCGTCACGCGCACCGTCGGCGGCGCGTTCGGCGGCGCCGCCACCGCGTCGATCCTCGCCGGCACGCTCGGCCGCAGCGGGTACCCGTCCGCGCACGGTTACACCTCCTCGTTCGGCCTCTGCGCGGTCGCGCTGGCCCTCGGCGTGCTGGCCGGCCTCGCGATCCCCTCCCGGCACGGGCGCCGCGTCACGGCGCCGCAGCCCGCCTGACGAGGCGTCAGCCGCCGGCCAGCCAGGCGGTCGTGCGGCGGCGGAGCACGTCCTCGTCGCGGAGAGCCCACTCCTTGTCGCGAGCGTAGAGCTCCTGCGCGCGCACGTCGGGCCGGCCCGGGACGAGCGGCTCCAGCAGCGACGGGTCCTCGAGCGCCGGCCGAACGACCTCGGCCGCCAGCGACCCGTACAGGTGGAGCAGATGCGCCTGCGTCGGCGGGTCCAGCTCCACGGGCCAGGCGACGCGGTCGAGGCCGACCGCCCCCGGCAGCGGCCGCGGCGCGGTCGACCGATGCCGGATGCCGAGCTGCGCCAGCGCCTCGAGCGCGATGAGCCGGTAGGTGGTGAGCTTGCCCCCCGCGACGCTGAGCATGCCGAGCGGCCCGGTGGAGAAGATCGTCTCGCGTCTCGCGTCGACGGTACCGCCGTCCCCGGCGGGAAGCACGCGCAAGCCGCAGAACGCCGCCCGAGGGCGCGGCGGGTCGTCGACCGCCACCGAGGCCTCGGCGAGCACGCGCTCCACCTCGTCTGCGCCGACCGAGGCCGACTCGGGCTCTCCCTCGTGGAGCGCATCGGTGGTGCCGAGCAGCAGCATCCCCTCCCACGGCACGGCGAAGGTCACGCGCCCCTCGTCGTGCGGGATCGTGAGCGCGGCGCGCCACTCGAGGCCGCCGTCCGCGACGACGTGCACGCCCTTGCTCAGCCGGATGCTCGGCCTTGCAGCCGGATCCTCGAGGAGCCGGACGCGATCGACCCACGGTCCGGCGGCGTTGACCACGGCTCGTGCCCGTACCGCGACAGTCGCCCCGTCCGCCTGCACTTCGGCTCCCTCGCGCCCGCGCAGGCGGGTCACCTCCGCGTAGTTCACCACCGTCGCGCCGCGATCGGCGGCGGCACGCACGTTGGCGAGCGTCAGCCGCCCGTCGTTCGTCGCCGCGTCCGCGTACAGCGCGCCGGAGCGGTATCCGTCCATCCGCAGCTGCGGCACGACTCTGCGAGCCGAAGTGCGACCGACGGGGCCGTGGAGGCGCGCGCGGGCGAGCGCGGAGTAGGCGACGACGCCGGCGTGCACGGTCCACGGCGAGTACGGGCCGTCGCGGTACAGGGGTAGGAGGAACGGGAGGCGCCGGACGAGATGCGGCGCGACGACGCGGGTGAGGACGCGACGCTCGCGGTGGGACTCGCGGACGAGCCGGACGTCGCCGAGGCGCAGGTAGCGCAGGCCCCCGTGGATCAGCTTGGAGGAGGCGCTCGAGGTGGCGCCGGCGAAGTCGCCGCGGTCGACGAGCGCGACCGACAGGCCGTGCGCCGTCGCGGCCTCCGCGATACCGGCGCCGACGATGCCGCCGCCGATCACGAGCAGGTCGAACCGCTCCGACCCCAGACGCTCGAGCGCCTCGGCGCGGGTCACGCGTCGGTGCGGAGCCGCTCGACCTCGGCGCGGAGGACGTCCGGTCGGTCGCTGTAGATGCCGTCCACGCCCAGTCGAAGCAGGTCGGCCATCCGTCCCGCCTCGTTGACCGTGTACACCGTCGTCGCGAGCCCCAGCCGCCGCGCTGCCGTGAGCGACGCCGACGTCACGCGCTCGTCGGCGAGTCCGACGCCCCATGCGTAGGCCGCCGCCGCCCGGATGGAGACGCCGAACCCGACGTGCTGGACGATCCGCAGCCGGGGTCGCAGCGCATGGGCCCGCTCGAGTGCCCGCCGCTCGAAGCTCAGCACGAGGTCGTCGTCGCCGAGCAGCGCGAGCGTGCGCTCGACGATGCGCCGCCCGCGGTAGCGGTGTGGGGACTTCAGTTCCACCATCAAACCGATGCGGCCGCGGGTCGCCTCGACGACCTCGGCGAGGGTGGGGACGGCGGCTGCGCCCGGCGGATCGTGCACGACGAGCGGCGTCCCGTCGGGCGCTGCGTGCACGTCCAGCTCGATGAAGTCGGCTCCCACCGCGATCGCGCGCTCGAAGGCGCGCAGCGTGTTCTCGGGCTCGTCCCAGGAGGCGCCCCGGTGGGCGATGACGAGCGGGCGGTCAGTCGGCGGCCGGTGCGACATCGTCGTTCGTGCGAGCGGTGCGGTAGTAGGCGGCTGTCCAGTCGGGGTCGTCGACGTCGAGGCCGGCGCGCTCGGCCAGCGCGATCGCGAGCGCGACCGACTCGGGAAACGACGCGATCTGGGCGAGCCGCGGCTCCCGGCCTCCGTCGATCGCGACGACCGTCGCTCCCCGCTCCGCGCACTGCAACTCCGCCTCGGCGTCGAGGGGGCTGCCCGTCCGGATGCCGACCGCGAGGCAGCCTGCGCGCAGGCCCATCATCCCGGAGGTCGCCCCCTCGCGCGCCTCCTGCCCCTCGGCCGGCACGCACGACACCTCCTTGAGGAGGAGCGCCGTCTCGAGGGCCGCAGCCCACCCGGCGCCCGCGCCGAACGCGATCGCCGCCGTCGGCAGCCCGGCGACGGCGTCCGCGCCGGCGGGGGCGAGCGCGTCGAGCCGCCGGGCGATCGCCTCGGGCGCGCCGGCGACCGCGGCCGCCAGCGCGGCATCGTCCGTCGCCGCCGCCCACACCGCGAGCGCCGCCGCGACGTTGCCGCAGTACGCCTGCGTGTGGGTGACGGCTCGCTGCTCGAGGACGTGTACGAGCGCGCGGGCCCGTGCGCCGCGCGCGATCGTCGACTCGGGGGAGGAGGTGATCGTCACGTACGGGACGGGAAGACGGTCGGCGAGGATCGGGTCGACCAGGTCGCGCAGCTCGCCCGAGCTCGAGACGGCGAGCAGCAGGTCGCCCGGCCGCCACGCGAAGCGACCGGCGGCGATCAATCCCGCCGGCACGGCCGCGACGGGCGGTCCGGCCGCCGTCTCGAGCGAAGCGAGGCCGAGGCCGAGCGCGACGTAGAAGGCGGCGCCGTTGCCGGTCGCGACGACGCGGTCGACCGCCGGCCGCCGCAGCTCGGCGGCCACGTCGGCGAAGCCGTCCGAGCGGTCGAGCGTCGTCTGGAGCGAGCCGGGGAGCTCGAGGACGTCCTGCCAGAGGCCGTGCATCGTCGGCGACCATACCAGAGCGGCTCCAGAAAGAACCAATTTTCTATCTGGTACTTGACTGGTCTCTACCTAACCGTCAGGATCCCCGCCGTGACCTCCCTGTCCGATGTCGAGCAGCCCCGCTACCGGCAGGTGTACCGGCTGATCGCCGGCGCGATCGAATCCGGCTCGCTCGCTCCGGGCGAGAAGGTGCCGTCCGAGCGGATCCTGATGCAGAAGCTCGGCGTCAGCCGCACGACCGTCCGGCACGGTCTCGAGGAGCTCGCGCGGGACGGGATCATCGAGGCCGTCCCGCGGCGCGGCTACTTCGTCGCGCTGCCGACGCTGGCGGAGCCGGCCAACCGGCTGATGAGCTTCACGGAGCTCGGAGCCGATCGCGGGCTCGCGGCGACCGCCCGGGTGCTCCGGTCGGGAGTCCGCGGCGCGACGATCGAAGAGGCCGAGGCGTTCGCGGTCGCGCCGGGAGCGGAGATCTTCGAGCTGGCCCGGCTCCGGATGCTCGACGGCGTGCCGGTGGCGGTCGATCAGAGTCGCGTCCCGCTGGCACGGGCGCCGCTGCTGCCGACCGTCGACTTCTCGCGCGAGTCCCTCTTCGCGACGCTCGACCGCGCCGGCGCCGGAGCCGTTCGCGCGGCCTACACGGTCGCGAGCGCCGCAGCCGACGCCGAGCGGGCGGAGTTGCTCGGCATCGACGTCGGCGCTCCGCTCCTGATCGCGTGGACGACCGCGTTCGACGCGGCCGGCAAGCTCGTGGAGCTCGGCGAGACCGCGTACCGGAGCGACCGTTACCGCTTCCAGACGACCCTCGTGCGGTCGGCGGGGTGAACGAGGTCCGACCAGGCAAGCGCAGTGCGCGTGGAGGCCCGTGCAGGACGGGCCGCCACGCCGTTCCGACCAACAGTAAGGAGAGGACGATGGTGAGATCGAAGAGCAAGGCCATGGTTGTGGCTGCACTCGCGGTGCTGATCCTCCCCGCGATCGCCGCTGCCCGGGTCGACCGGTCGAACGCCGGTGCGACCGCCGCCGCCCGGACGCTCGTCGTCCAGGACGGCGAGTCCGGGAGCAACGAGCGCGTCGCGACCTACAAGCTGCTCGACAAGGCGTTCGAGAAGGCGCACCCGGGCGTCCAGATCAAGCACGTCTCGAAGACATTCGACCAGCTGACGACCACGCTCAACCTCCAGCTCTCGGGCTCGAGCGTCCCGGACGTGACGCAGGTGAACCAGGGGTACGGCTCGATGGGCCTGCTCGTGAAGGCGAAGCTGCTGCGCCCGCTCGACGGGTACGCCCGGACGGACGGCTGGCTGAAGCGCCAGCCGGCCAGCCTGCTCGCGATGGGGCGGTTCACGCCCGACGGCAAGAGCTTCGGCCGCGGCAACCTCTACGGCGTCTCGGCGACCGGCGACATCGTCGGCATCTTCTACAACAAGGCCAAGCTGAAGAGCCTCGGGCACGGTGTGCCGAAGACCTTCGGGCAGCTCCAGGCGGACCTGGCCGCCGCGAAGAAGGCGGGCATCGTGCCGATCGCCTTCGGCGACCTCGACAAGTCTCCCGCGATCCACGACTGGCAGCTCGTCCAGAACGCGCTCGCGTCGAAGGCGCAGCAGACGAGCTTCATCTACGGCCGCGCGACGAAGTTCACGACGCCGGCGAACGTCCGCTCGCTGGCGGTCTTCCAGAGCTGGGCGAAGAACGACTACTTCACGCCCGACTTCCTCGCGCTCGGCTACGACGACTGGGTCAACGGCTTCGCGAAGGGCGACGCCCTGTTCATCATCACCGGCAGCTGGTTCAACACGCAGCTGCAGCAGACGATGGGGAAGAACGTGGGCTTCTTCCTGCCGCCGCGGCCGAAGGCGGGAGCCGCGCCCGTCACGACCGGTGCGGGCGGCCTCGCGTGGGCCATCCCGACCAAGGCGCAGAACCCCGACCTCGCGGCCCAGTACATCGACTTCATCACCAACAAGGCCGCGGCGGAGCTCTTCCTGAAGCGGCAGGACATCCCGATGTACCCGCTGCCGGCCTCGACGGTGCCGCGGGGAACGGCCACCGCGGACATCATCAACGCGTTCGTGCAGCTGAAGAAGGGCGACGGCTTCGTCCCGTACATCGACTGGGCGACGCCGAGCCTCTACAACACGCTGAACGCCAGCCTGCAGGATCTGCTCGGCGGCAACGCCACGCCGCAGTCGGTGGCGAAGGCGGCCGACTCCGACTACGCGAAGTTCCTGAAGAGCCGCTAGCCGGATGACCGCGGCGAGTCAGGCCGAGGCCGCAGGGGCACCCTCTCGCAGGGCGCTCCTGCGGCTGCGGAACTCCCGGCGACCGGAGCTCCGGTCGCCGGGAGAGCCTCGCCGTATCGGCTATCTCTACGTGCTGCCGGCCTTCGGCCTCTACGCGGTCTTCGCGCTCGCCCCGCTCGGCCATGCGGCGTGGCTGTCGCTGTTTCGCTGGGACGGCGTCACCCCGGCCGTCTGGAACGGGCTCGGCAACTACCGCGACCTGCTGGCCGACCCGCTCGTGCGGACGGCGTTCGAGCATTCGCTGGTGCTGATCCTCTTCTTCTCGGTCATGCCCGTCGCCGTCGGCCTCCTGCTCGCCGCGACGCTCTCCCGCACCGCGCTCCGGGGCCTCACCGGCTTTCGCGCCGTCCTCTTCCTGCCGCAGGTCATCCCGACCGTCGCGTTGGCGGTGACGTGGCGCTGGATCTTCGCGCCGGACGGACCGCTGAACCAGATCCTGCGCGCCGTGGGGCTCGGGTCGCTCGCCCGGCCGTGGCTGGGAGACTTCGGCTGGGCGCTGCCGTCGGTCGGGATCGTCGGCAGCTGGGTGATGTACGGCCTCTGCATGGTCCTCTTCATCGCCGGCGTGCAGAAGATCCCGCAGGGTCTCTACGACGCCGCCCGCGTCGACGGCGCCGGCCCGGTCCGGGAGTTCTTCGCGATCACCCTGCCGGGGCTGCGGAACGAGCTCGTCGTGGCGCTCGTGCTGACGCTCATCAGCGCGTTGCGCAACTTCGACCTGGTCTACGTGATGACGAAGGGCGGGCCGGGGACCTCGAGCGACGTGCCGGCGCTCGAGGTGTACGTGCGGGCGTTCGAGTACGGGGCGGTCGGCTCGGCGGCGGCGATCGGGACGGCGCTCGCGCTCGTCATCTTCGCCGTCACGTTCGTCCTCACCCGGCTCGGCGAGAGGAGGGCGGCGTGACCACGCGGGCCGAGCGGATCGCGAACTACACGATCCTGATCGTCTTCTCGCTGCTCGCGCTGGCGCCGATCGTCGGTCTGCTGCTGACCGCGCTCCGACCGGCGGACTCGGTGGGCGTCGGCTTCGTCTTCCCGCGGTCGCTGCATTTCCACAACTTCGTCGACGCGTGGCACACCGGCGATTTCGGCACCGGCCTGCGCTCGAGCGCCATCATCGCCGTCGCGGTGGTGGCGATCGCCACCGTGCTCTCGATCCTCGGCGGCTACGGGCTCGGCACGATGCGCTTCCGCGGCGACTCGGTCGTCTTCGCCGCCTTCCTGATCGGGCTGATCATGCCGTTCGAGGCGACGATCATCCCGCTCTACTACGACCTCCGCCGCGTGCAGCTCACCGGCGGCTACTGGGGCGTGATCCTGCCCTCGGCGGCGCTCTCGGTGGCGTTCGGGACGTTCTGGATGCGCGCCTTCTTCCTCGCGACGCCCCGCTCGCTGCTGGAGGCCGCACGCATCGACGGCGCCTCGAGCCTGCGCATCCTCGTATCCGTCCTGCTGCCGTTCGCGCGGCCGGCCGTGCTGACGATGATGGTGCTCACGTTCATGTGGACGTGGAACGACTTCCTGCTCTCACTCGTCATGCTCCCCGACCCGAGCGTCCAGACGGCTCCGCTGAAGCTGGCCCTCTTCCAGGGCCGGTACGTCACCGACATCACCGGGCTCGCCGCCGGCGCGCTGATCGTCGCGCTGCCGGTGATCGTCGTGTACGCGTTCCTACAGCGCCATTTCATCCGCGGCGTCCTCTCCGGAGCGGTGAAGGGATAGCTGTGGCAGACGTGCGGTGGGACGGTGCGGAGAAGCGCTACGGCGACGTGCGAGCGCTCGACGACCTGCGGCTGGAGGCGGCCGACGGCGAGTTCCTCGTGCTCGTCGGCCCGTCGGGCTCGGGCAAGACGACGGCCCTGCGACTCGTCGCCGGGCTGGAGGCGTTGACCGGCGGGCACGTGTGGATCGGCGGGCGCCAGGTCGACCGGCTGCCGCCGAGGCAGCGCGGCATCGCGATGGTGTTCCAGGACTACGCCCTGTACCCGCAGATGAGCGTCGAGAAGAACCTCGCGTTCGGGTTGCGGATCGCGGGCGTGCCCCGTGGCGAGATCCGGGAGCGGATCGGGACGACCGCGGAGATGCTCGGGCTCGCCGACCTCCTCGGGCGCAAACCGCGCGAGCTGTCGGGCGGCCAGCGCCAGCGCGTCGCGCTCGGGCGGGCGCTCGTCCGGGGCGCCGGCGTGCTGCTGATGGACGAGCCGCTCTCGAACCTCGACGCGCAGCTGCGCGCGCAGACTCGGATCGAGATCAAGCGCCTGCACGAGCAGGCGCCGACGACGACCGTCTACGTCACGCATGACCAGGTCGAGGCGATGACGATGGGCGACCGCGTTGCCGTGATGCAGGGAGGGAAGCTGCAGCAGGTCGCCGATCCGGCCACGATCTACGACGACCCGGCGAACGTCTTCGTCGCGTCGTTCATCGGGACGCCGGCCATGGCTCTGAACCGGCTCGGCGCCGCGTGGGGCGACGGCGGCGCCGAGCTCGGCGCGAACGGCTTCACCCTGCGGGTGCCTGCCGCGCCCGAGGCGCTGCCGGCCGACGTCACCGTCGGACTGCGCCCCGAGCACTGCCGCCTCTGGCGGGACGGAGACGGCCTGCTCGGGCCATTCGAAGGCCGTGTCGAGTCGTTCGAGGCGCTCGGCCGCGAGAGCTTCATCGGCGTGGAGGTGGCCGACGGCGTCCGCCTCGTGGTCGCCGCCGAGGGGACGATGCGCAGCCGGCTCGGCGAGCTGGTGCGCTTCGGGATCGTCCCCGGACGGCTGCACCTCTTCTCGGCCGAGAGCGGCCTCGCGCTCGGGCGTGCGTGAGCCGTGACGCTCGCGCTGGGTCTCGACGTCGGCGGCACGAAGATCTGCGGCGCGGTCGTCGACCTCGCCTCGGGCCGGGTCGAGCGGAGCGCGAGGGTCGCGACCCGGCCGGCGGAGGGCGGCGAGACCGTGCTGCGCCGGGCCGTGGCGCTGGCGGAGGACCTGGCCGCCGGCCAGCCGGCGACGGTGGGGATCGGGATCTGCGAGCTCGTCGACCGCGACGGCGCGCTGGCCAGCGGCCTGACGATCGACTGGCGCGACCTCGACGTCGCGGCTGCCTTCGCCGGCGTCGGTCGCGCGACGCTCGAGTCCGACGTGCGCGCCGCGGCGCTCGCCGAGGCGCGCTTCGGCGCAGGCAGGGGAGCCGGCCATTGCCTCTACGTCACCGTCGGCACCGGCATCAGTTACTGCCTGCTCGTGGCCGGCGTGCCGTACCTGGGAGCGAACGGCGAGGCGATCGTCCTCGGCGCTCCGCCCGTCGAGACGGTCGCGAGCGGGAAGGCGATCGCCGCCCGGGCGGGTGTCGCCAGCGCGGAAGACGCGTTCTCCGACCCGGCGTGTGCGGAGCTGATCGCGTCCGCCGCGGCGGCGCTCGGATCGGCCGTGGCCGCGCTCGTGAACGCCCTCGATCCGGGGCTGGTCGTGTTCGGCGGCGGGCTCGGCCTGCGCGACGACTACCGCGAGGCCGCCATTGCCGCCGCCCGGCCGCAGCTCGATCGCGACCCGTCGCGGGTGCCGCCGTTCGTGCCGGCCCGCACCGGCGCGTGCGCGGGCGCCGTCGGCGCGGCTCTGGCAGGGGCCGGTCTTCGGTCGATCGACTAGCCTCGCGCCGTGATCGTCCGCGGCGGCATCGTCGTCACCCCGGCCGGCGAGCTGCGCGCCGACGTGCGCGTGGAGGACGGGCTCGTCGCAGAGGTCGCGCCCGGCTTGGACGAGGAGCGGGACGAGCTCGACGCGACCGGCCTGCACGTCTTCCCCGGGGCCGTCGACGCGCACGTGCACTTCAACGATCCGGGCCGCGCCGACTGGGAGGGCGCCGAGACCGGCAGCCGCGCGCTCGCGGCCGGCGGCGGCACCTGCTTCGTCGACATGCCGCTGAACGCGCACCCGCCGACGGTCGACGCCGGCGCGTTCGGGGCGAAGGAGGCGGCGCTGAACGGCCGGTCAGTCTCCGATTACGCGCTCTGGGGCGGGCTCGTCCCCGGGAACCGCGACCGGCTCGGCGAGCTGGCCGGCCTCGGCGTCGTCGGCTTCAAGGCCTTCATGGCGCCGAGCGGGATCGACGACTTCGAGGCGGTCGACCTGGCCACGCTGCGTGCGGGGATGGCCCGCGCGGCGGAGCTCGGGCTGCCGGTGGCGGTGCACGCCGAGAGCCCGGCTCGGCTTCGCGAGCCCGCCGGCGCCGGCTGGCTCGACTGGGCGCGCAGCCGGCCGATCGAGGCCGAGTGCGCGGCGATCGAGGAGGCGCTCGCGCTGGCCGCCGAGACGGGCTGCTCGCTGCACGTCGTGCACGTCTCGAGCGCGGCCGGGGTGCGGCTCGTCGGCGAGGCGCGGGCGCGCGGCGTCGACGCCACCTGCGAGACGTGCCCGCACTACCTGCTGCTCTGCGAGGACGACCTGGAGGAGCTCGGCGCGCTCGCGAAGTGCGCCCCGCCGATCCGGCCGGCCGCCGAGCGCGACCGGCTCCGGCGCGAGCTGCGCGAGGGGCGGATCGACTTCGTCGCCAGCGACCACTCGCCCGCGCCGCCGTCCATGAAGACCGGCGACGACGCGCGCGCCGTGTGGGGCGGCATCTCCGGCTGCCAGTCGCTGCTCGCGTCGCTGCTCGGCGAGCTGCCGAACGCGGACGTGGCCCGGCTCGTCGCCGCCGCGCCCGCCGAGCGGTTGCGGCTCCCGGGCAAGGGCCGGGTCGAGCCGGGCTTCGACGCCGACCTGGCGCTCGTCCGTCTCGGCGAGACGGCGCTCGAGCACGACGAGCTGCAGGATCGCCACCGCCACAACCCGTACGCCGGCCGCACGTTCGGCGGGCGCGTCGTGCGGACGCTGCTGCGCGGCGAGGACGCGCTCGCCGGCCCGCCGCGCGGGCGTTTGCTCAGGAGAAGGTGACGAGCGGCCCGCGGTAGGCCGCCGCGCCGCGGGCGCAGAGGCGACGGGCATCGGCGGTGCCGAGCCGCGGGCAGTTGCGCGCGCCGAACCTCCCGTTCGTGACCACGTTCAGCGCCTTGCCGAGCCACCAGTAGCAGCCGTCGCGCGCGCCCTTCCGGAACGCGGCGCAGGCGGAGATGAGCCCCACGCGCCGGCCGCGCGGCGAGAGCGCCACGCCCGGCACGCGCACGCCGCGGGCGCACGCGACGGCGAACTCGGCCGGCAGCCGCGCGCACGTCGCCATCTGCTCGAAGGGATCGGTCGAGCGGATCACCGACGCGCCCGTGACGCACGCCTTCTGCTGCACGCCGCGCAGGCCGTGGCAGAGCGCGAGCATCGAGGCGGCCGAGTCGACCGGCTTCCTCGGCGGTCGCTCGAGGAACGCGCGGTACCAGCAGGCGCGCGCGAAGTTGCCCCGGTAGGCGCCACACAGCACGCGCGGCGACGTGGTCATGTCGGGGTGCTGCTTCGTCGCGTCGAGCCCGTCGACGGCGATCCAGTAGTCGTGGAAGACGCCCTGCGCGCAGTCGGGCGCGTAGCGGGGGCCGAGCCGCTTGCACGAGGCGATCGACGGCAGCGGGAAGTCGAGGTACGTGCGCGCGTAGGCATGGCCGAGGCCGTGCACGCAGCTGTACTGCTCGTAGCGCGTCGCCGCCCTCGCGCACTCGGCGGCCGCCCCCGTCGGGCCGAGCTTCTGGATCTGCGGGCCGAGCGTGATCAGCATCCCGTGCGCGAAGCCTGCGGAGCAGCCGGGATCGTTCGTCTTCGGCAGGTAGTGCAGGAGGTTCTCCAGCGTCACGTGCTCGGCCGCCGCGTACTCGCGGCCCACCGCGTGCATCAGCACGTGGCAGTTGTCGGCCAGCCAGCCGTTGGTGGAGTGGACGTAGGCGTCGATCCGCGGCAACTCGTCCGCCGGGTCGTTCGTGCGCTCGACGAGGTGGAGCAGGCTCGCGACGAGACAGGCCCGGTACGGCCCGGCGTGGTCGGCCTTCAACGCGCAGGCGTCGACCGCGCGCGCCTCCTGCACGTGCGGGCCGTAGCCGAAGCGGGGGCCGCCGATCCCGCCACCGGCGAGCGCCTGCGCCGGAACGGAGAGCGCGAGCCCGGCCGCGACGAGGAGCAGGCGGCGCATCGCCGCCACGGTAGCGTCTCTACGCGAGCGCTTCGTCGACCGTGTCGTGCACCGGCAGGTGCCGGTCGAGGCCGCTCACCTGCAGCGCGCGGCGCGTCTCGATCTGCGGCGCCGCGAGCGTCAGACCGCCGCGGCCGAGCTTCGACCGCGCCTCGATCAGCACGCCGAGCGCCGTGGAGTCGATGAACTCGACCTCCGAGAGGTCGACGACGACGCGCTCGGGCCCGTCCTCGAGGGCGGTGGAGAGCGCCGCGCGCACCTCCTCGGCGTTGTAGAGGTCGAGCTCGCCCGCCAGCCGCACGACCGCCGCGCCGTTCCGCCGGTCGATCCCCAGCACTGTCTCCGCACGCTGCGGTGCGTCTTCCGACAAGCCCCCTCCTTTCACCCCCATCGCTCGGGACACCGTAGCGACCGATTCAACACCTGCGGTGGGTCCGGCGCAACAGGGCGTGCCAGTATCATCCGACGATCGTGTTCGGACGGCTCCGACGCCGCGGAAGGCCGGCGGCGTTCGCACTGCTGGCGGTGTTCGCCGAGGTGGCGGGCCGGAGCATCACGGGCCGCGTCGACCAGGCGCTGCACGTGGAGCCGCTCGCGCCGAAGGGCGCCGCGTACTACCCGTTCCTGCTCGTCGGCGTGAAGGTCGTCGCGGCGCTCGCGCTCGCCGCCGTGCTCGCGCGGCTCGTCCGCGCCCGCGCCGCCGCCGACGCAGGCAACAGGCTGCTCGTCGCGCTCGGCCACGTGCACGAGCGGCGTGCGCCGAGGCTGCGCCCGACGATCTCGCTGCGCGCCTGGGCGACCGCGTTCGCCGCCTGCTCGCTCGCCTACCTCGTCCAGGCCGACACCGAGGCGATGACGGACGGCCGCTGGTGGCTGCTCTCGCCATGGCTGCACACCTACGCCTTGCCGGTGTTCGCCGCCCTCTCGGTGCTCGTCGCGCTCGCGTGGAGCGTCGCCCACTGGGTGCGCGAGGTGGAGGAGTACGCCGTCCGCACGCTCGCCCGCGTCCGCCGCATCCTCGACGCAGCCGGCGAGCGTGTCACCGAGCACGCCTTCCCCGCCGACGACCACGGCCCGCGCCGCCGCTTCGGCCTCGCCTTCGAGTCCCGCCCGCCGCCGCTGCCCGCCTGAGCCGTTCCCCTCGCCGGGGGCGGCTCGCGAGCATCGTCGTCGACTCGGAGGGAGGGAACCGTGGAATCGCACCACGCCGAACGCATCCCGTTGGAGCGGGCCTCGACCCGTAGCCGGCGGGCGTCGCTGGTCTCGCTGGTCGGGCCGGTCACGGTCGCGGCCGGCTTCGTGTGGGGGATCCTGCAGCCGCACCGCGTCACGCTCCTGCACCCGTCCGGGCAGGGGTTCTGGTGGCTCGTGCTGGAGGCGCCGCTGCTCGTCGCCGTCGCCGGGCTCGTGTTCGCGCTCGTCGTCGCGCGCCCGCTGATCGCCGACCTGGAGGAGCGGGATGCAGCCGCACGCTGAGATGGTGCACTGGCTGTTCGCGACGGGACTGCTCCTGCTGGGACTCTGCCTGCTCTGCGAGGCGATCGTCGGCACCGAGGTGTGGCGGATGCGCCGCTGGCGCGCCTACCTGTGGCCGGGGCTCGCGTTCGCGCTCGGAATCGCCATGTGGCCGGTGATGGCGCTGTACACCAACTCGGCGATCCACATGTACGCGCACGGTTCGTGGGCCGAGACGATGATGCTGGCCGGCGGCGCGGAGCTGGGCCTCGTCTCCGGGCGGCTCCGCTCGGGCTGGTGGCGGCTCGCCATGCCGCTCGCCTTCGTCGTCAGCGGCGTCGCGTTCCTCGTCCACGAGCAGAACACGTGGCTGTTCTCCCGCTCGGCCTTCCTGCACCACCTGATCGGCTGGTCGCTCGTCGGCACGGCGGTGTTCCCGCTCGGGCTCGCGTTCCGGCGGCGGTCGGTCGGCCTGCAGACCGGCTTCGCGCTCAGCTTCTTCCTGTTCGCGGTGCTGCTCTACTGCGATCGCGACGTCGCGCCGATCTTCGGTCACCTGTCGCCGCTCGCGGGGGCGCCGCACCGGTGAGACGCCTCGTTCTCATCGCCGCGTTGGCGCTCGCTTTCCCGGCGGCCGCGTCCGCGCATGCGACGCTCGAGTCGACCGCGCCCGGCTACGGCGCGGAGCTGAGCGCCTCGCCTCCGAGGATCCGGCTGCACTTCGACCAGATCGTCAAGGTGCTTCCGGGCTCGCTGCAGGTGCTCGACGCGAACGGCCGCGACCACGCCGGCCCCGTGCGCAGCCTCGGCCAGGACGTCGTCGCGCCGGTGCGGCCGCTCCGCGACGGCGGCTACACGGTGCGCTGGCGCGCGATCTCGGCCGACACGCACGTCGTCTCGGGCGTCTTCACCTTCGGCGTCGGCGAGCCGGCTCCGTCCGTCTCGGACGCCTTCGGCGCCGGCGGCCCCGGCACGTGGGAGCACGTCGTCCGCTGGCTCTGGTTCCTCGGGATGGCGCTCGCGATCGGCGCCCTCGGCCTGCGGCTGATCTGCCTGCACGGCCTCGAGGTGCCGCGGCGGCTCGAGCGCCGGCTCGCCGTCGCGGCGGGCTGCGGCGCCGTCGTCGCCATCCAGGCCGGGGTGGCGGCGTTCTCGCTGCGCTCGGAGGACGCGCTCCAGCTCCCGTTCTCCACGTTCGTCTACGGCGACCTCTCGCCGATCGCGGTGACGCCGTTCGGCCGCGCGTTCATCGCGATGACGATGGGTTTCGCGCTCGTGCTCGCGCTGATCTTCCTGGCGTGGCTCACCGACCGCGTCGCCTTCCAGGTGCCGGCGCTGCTGCTCGCCGTCGGCTTCGCGGGCGGCCTCTCGCTCTCCGGCCACGACGCCGTCGACCCCGGCTCGAGCTGGGCGAGCAAGCTGGCCGACTGGGTGCACCTGACGGCCGCGTCGCTGTGGGTGGGCGGCCTCGCCTGCCTCGTCGGGCTCGTCTGGTTCGGCGCGCCGGAGCTGCGCCGCGCCGCGTTCGTCCGCTTCTCGCGCCTCGCGACGGTGCTGATCGCGCTCGTCCTCGGCGCCGGCACCTACCTGGCGATCGTCCGGCTGCCGCACCTCTCCGACCTCTGGACGCAGGGTTACGGGCAGGTGCTGCTCGTGAAGATCGGCCTGGTCTGCGTCGCGCTCGGCTGGGGCGGGCTGCACCACTTCGTCGTGCGGCCGGCGCTCGCCGACGCGGGCGAGGGCTTCCTCACCCGCGTCGGGCGCAGCATGATCGGCGAGAGCCTCGTCGGCGTGGCGGTGCTGCTGGTGGCGGCGATCCTCGTCGACTCGCGGCCGCCCGCGCCGCAGCCCGCCCGGCCGGCCCCGCGGGCGGTGCAGGCGCCGTGAGATAGTCGAGCCGTGGAGCTGCTCGACTACCGCGACCGCTTCCCGATCCTCGCGTCGACGACGTACCTGATCAACCACTCGCTCGGCGCGATGCCGGCCGAGGCGAAGCGGCGGCTCGAGCGCTACGCCGACGAGTGGGCGACACGCGGCGCGCGCGCCTGGGGCGAGGGCTGGTGGGACACGCCCGTCACCGTGGGCGACCTGATCGCCTCGATCGTGGGCGCGCCGCCGGGAACGGTCGTGATGCACCAGAACGTGACCGTGGCCGAGGCGATCGTCCTCTCGGCGCTCGACTTCCGCCCGCCGCGCAACCGGATCGTCTTCGAGGCGGGCCTGTTCCCCTCGGTGCGGTACGTCGAGCAGGCGTGGACGCGCTTCGGCGCCGAGGTGGTCGTCTGCGAGGACGGCGAGGCCGTGATCGAGGCGATCGACGAGCGGACGCTGCTCGTGCCGGTGTCGCACGTGCTCTTCAAGTCGGGCGAGATCCAGCCGGTCGAGCGGATCGTCGCGCGCGCCCGCGAGGCCGGCGCGATGGTGTGCCTCGACGCGTACCAGTCGGCGGGCGTCGTGCCGCTCGACGTGGCCGCGCTGGGCGTCGAGTTCGCCACCGGCGGCTCGGTCAAGTGGCTGTGCGGCGGGCCGGGCGCCGGCTGGCTGTACGTGCGCCCCGACGTCGCCGAGCGGCTCGAGCCGGCCTTCGCGGGCTGGCAGGCGCACGCGCGGCCGTTCGCCTTCGAGGAGGAGATGGCGCCGGCGAACGGCGCGGCGCGCTTCCTCACCGGCACTCCGAACGTGCCGGCGCTCTACGCCGCGAGCGCCGGCTACGAGATCGTCGCCGAGGTGGGCGTCGACCGGATCCGCGAGAACTCGCTCCGACAGACCGGCCTGCTGATCGATCTCGTCGACGCGGCCGGGTTCGAGCTCACCTCGCCGCGCGAGCCGGAGCGGCGCGGCGGCTCGGTCGTGTTCCGCGTGCCGGAGTTCCAGGCCGTGCAGGCGGAGCTCGCCGCGCGCGAGATCATCTGCGACTCGCGGCCCGACGCGGGGCTGCGCTTCGGCCCGCACTTCTTCACGACCGACGACGAGATCCGCCACGCCGTCGACCAGGTGGTCGACATCCTCGAGTCGGGCGCGCATCGCTCTCGCGCCGGCGTCTCGGCCGGCTACTAGACGAAGAAGCCGAGCAGGATCGCGATCCCGCCCGCGACTGCGAGCGTGGCGCCGGAGGCGAGCTGCGGCTCGTCCGGGCGAGCCGCGATCAGACTGGTGCTCCAGTAGCGCGTCCACCGGGCGGTGCGGAGGTCCGCGTCGCGCTGGTATGCCGTCCCGGAGCCCATCGCCCCGAGCGCGGCGATGATGCAGCCGACGACGATCAGCGTCAGCCGGAAGACGTGCATCCCCTGGCCGGAACGCGCGGCTGCGATCCCGGCCACGATCCCGGCGATCGCGACGAGCACCACGACCCGCTCGAGCAGCCGCGCCAGCTGACGGACCACCCACACGAGCGGCAGCCTAGGACGCTCGGCAGACGGAGCGCAGGCGGGCGGCGGTCGCGGGCGCGGTCGGCTCGTCCTCGTGCCGCACGTAGACGTACGCGGGATCGCGCAGCCGGCCGGCCAGCTCGCGCAGGTCGTCGTCCGAGTACGGCGGCTCGCGCAGGCGGACGTACCGGAACGGCTCGGCGTCGAGGTCGTTCACCCGCACGATGCCCCCGGCGTCGTCCCAGCTCGGATGGCGGGTGTCCCACGCCAGCTCGACGCCGTCGGGGACGGAGCCCTGGACGAACGAGAGCGCGCCGTCGTCGCGCGGCGAGGAGACGACGACGCGGATCGGGCCGAGCCGGTCGCCCAGCGCGAGCGCCCGCTCCAGGAAGGCGGTCACGCGGTCGAGGCGCGTCAGCGGCAGCTTCACCGCGAAGCGGAAGCCGTCGGGCACCGCCTCCGCCCAGCGGCGGAACTGGTCCTCGCCCGGCAGCCGGTAGCCGGTCACGTTCAGCTCCACCGTGTCGAACCGCTCGGCGTAGAAGCGCAGGAAGTCGGCCGGCTGCAAGTCGGCGGGATAGAAGCCCGGCCGCCAGGTCGGGTACGACCAGCCGGACGTCCCGATGCGGATCACGGGTCGTCTACGGGGCGGTCCGGTCGTTCGCCACGAACGCGGCGTGCGTGACCGGCATCTCGCGCGCCAGGTACGCCTCGGCCGCGGCCGCGTACTGGCGGATCTCGAACTGCGCGTCGTCGTGGTTGCGCAGCGAGCAGAAGTGCATGAGGCTCCGCGGGTTGCAGCTCCAGTAGTACTTCGTGTACGTCGAGAGCGGCAGCACGAGCCGCGCCACCTCCTTCGCCACGCCCAGCCCGAGCAGCCGCTCGTACTCGGCGAACGCCTCGCGGCCGCTGCGCTCCACGGCGGCGCGCGTCTCCTCGCGCGTGAGGTCGTCCACCGGCTCGAAGCTGTAGGCGCCCGGCTTGCCCACTTGGGTGCGCACGTAGTCGGGCACGTAGAACTCCGGCTCCATCTGGGAGTAGCGACCCGACCACTCGTTGTAGGAGTGGCCGGCGCGGTGGCGCTGGTGCTCGCGCACGACGGCGAGCGGCGCCTTGATCAGGAAGCGGAAGTAGCCGTGCTCGAACGGGCTGCCGTGCCGGTTTCGGATCAGGTAGCGGATCAGGCCCTCGTCGCGGCTCGACAGCTCCTGCGAATGGGCGTTGAACGAGACCCGCGCAGCGTTCACGACCGCCAGATCGGACGCGAAGGCGCCGTCGAGCGCGATGAACCCCTTGTCGAGGATCGTCGTGACGTCGGCCTGTGTTTCGTCCGTCTCCATGGCGGCGAGACTCATCGTGGGCGAGTCTAGCCCCGGGGTCGGCGGTCGCCCACGGACGCTCTTAGCGTGCGAACCGCTCTCGCCTTAACACCCTTGTAACAGACTGTCACTAAGTTATCGACTGCCGACGGAATAGGCTGACGGGTGCAGGCGTTTTCTCCTGGAGACGGAAGCTGCGCACGTAGACGAAAGCGCTACAGACCAAACCGCGCACCCGTCGTCCTACGAACGAAGAACCAGAAGGAGTCTCTTGACGACTGACACCAGCATGACTGCGGCCGTGACCGAGGCGCTCGACGCGCTGCTCGCCCTGCGCGAGGAGCATCACGCGCTGACGGCCGCCGATGTCGCCGACGCAGCCGTCGCGCACGACCTCGACGAGCACGAGCTCGAGGCGCTGGCGGCGGAGCTGGAGGCGCAGGGCATCGCGCCGGAGGCCGAGGAGGAGGAGCCCGAGCTCAACCTCTCGGTGGGCGAGAGCCTGTACACCACCGACTCGTTCCAGATGTTCCTGAACGAGGCCGGCCGCTACCCGCTGCTCACCGCCGCCGAGGAGGTCGAGCTCGCGAAGCGCATCGAGAAGGGCGACCTCGCGGCCAAGGAGCGGATGATCAACTGCAACCTGCGGCTCGTCGTCTCGATCGCGAAGCGCTACCAGACGCAGGGCATCACGCTCGGCGACCTCGTCCAGGAAGGCGTGCTCGGCCTGATCCGCGCGACCGAGAAGTTCGACTGGCGCAAGGGGTTCAAGTTCTCGACCTACGCGACCTGGTGGATCCGCCAGGCGGTGCAGCGGGGCGTCGCCAACAAGGCGCGCACCATCCGCATCCCGGTGCACGTGGTGGAGCGCGAGCAGAAGGTGAGCCGTGCCCGCCGCGAGCTGGTCGCGAAGCTCGAGCGCGAGCCGACGCCTGAGGAGATCTCGGATCACTCGCGCCTGCCGATCGCGCACGTCCACGAGGTGCTCGCGGCCGCCCGTGCCGTGGCCTCGACGGACATGCCCGTCGGCGACGACGGCGACGCGTCGTTCGGCGATCTGATCGCCGGCACCGGCCCGTCGACCGAGGAGGAGGCGTCGACCTCGCTCCGCGACCTGGCGGTGCGCCAGGCGGTCGCCAACCTGCCCGACCGCGAGCGCGAGGTGGTCGAGCTCCGCTTCGGCCTCGTCGGCGACGGCCCCGCGTCGCTGGAGGCGATCGGCAAGCAGCTCGGCCTGACGCGCGAGCGCGTCCGCCAGATCGAGACGGAGGCCCTCCGCCGGCTGGCCCAGAACGAAGACCTCGCCGACGCGGCGTAAGTCGCCCGCTCGACGGCGAGCTCGACCCGAGCCCGGTCTTCCCCACGCGGGGAGGCCGGGCTCACTCGTCTGCGCCGAGCGCCTTTCGGCACACCTCGGTGACACTTCGTACAACCGGGGTCAGACCCGGGTCTGACCCCGGGTTTGGGCCCGGCACAGCGATTGCGGCGCAGAGTCACGCTTCCGTCACGTCTCCGGGGAAAACCGAGCGCACGTCGAGGCACACGCTCGTGACGGATCGGTCACCCGATCTGGAGCCGGGCTCAGGTGCTGAGGACGATCTTGCCGGGCTCGGGCTGGCCGGGCTCCGAGTCGGTGACGATCCACCCGTCGAAGCTGCGCAGGCGGTAGGGGACGGTGAGGCGCACCGTCGTCTCGCCGCCGTGCACCCGGAAGCCGCCGCACGGGACGATCGCCTTGCCGTTCCGCGTCAGCCACAGCTCGTAGTAGGCGCCCTTCGTCGGCTGCTCCGGCAGGCCGCTCACCGAGACGAGCATCGGCCAGTTGCCGACCGTGTCCGGGCCCGCGACGCGGATCGAGCCGCGCGCCTCGCCGGCGCCGTGCATCGGCACGACTCGCGTCGTCGCGAACGTCTCCGGCTTCGCCTTCGAATGGCCGAGCAGGAAGCCGCCGCCGAAGACGGCGGCCGCGACCGCCGCGGCGAGGAGGCCGTAGGCGCGCACGCGCCGGCGCGCCGTGCGCGGGAACAGGTGCACCAGCTCGCCCGGCCGCGACTCGGTCGGCGGGTGGAGCAGCGACGGCGGCAGCTCGGGCGGCGGCCCCGCCTCCACGAGCAGCTCGTGGACGTGCCGCAGCCGCTCCGCCTCGGTCGCGTCGAGATCGTCGCCGCCGACGAGCTCGTCGAAGTCGCGCTCGCCGCCCGGCCCGTCGAGCCTACGCATCATGGAGCTCCTCTCCCAGGATGTCGGCGAGCCGCACGAGGGCTGCGCGCGTCCGCGTCTTCACGGTACCCAGCGGAATGCCGAGATAGTCGGCGACCTCGCTCTGCGAGAGGCCGCTCCAGTAGGCGAGCGCCACCACCTCGCGCTCGCGCTCCGGCAGCTCCTCGAGCGCCCGGTGCACCCGCCACGCCACCCAGCCCTCCTCGGCGCGGTCGGGTGGTCCCGGCTCCAGGTCGGCCTCCTCGGACGCCTCGGCGGGCGGCTCGCCGCGGGCGCGGCTGCGATCGACGATCGCGTTCCGCGCCACCGCGAACAGCCACGGCGCCCCGGCGCCCCGCTCCGGACGGTAGCTCGCGGCCGACCGCCAGATCGAGGCGAAGGTCTCCTGCACCGCGTCCTCGGCGCGGCCGCGGTCGCCGAGCCGTCGCAGCGCCAGGCCGAACACGGCCCGCGAGTAGCGCCGGTAGAGATCCTCGAACGCGCCGCGATCGCCGCTCGCGGTACGCAGGATCAGGTCGCCGTCGCCGTCCACGCGCGCAATCGTACGGAGTGGGATCACCACCGCCACGTGAATCGATACGGCAACGAGGCCCGGACGGTTTTCCGCACACTTGACCGGTGGGAGAAGGCCCGGACGACCTGCTGCGGACGATCGGCGCCGCCTATCCGTCGCGGGTGCCGCGACCCGACCTCGATGCGGTCGACGAGCTGCGCGCCGCCGCCGGGATCGAGCTGCCGGAGCGGACGATCGTCGTCGTCGGCACGAACGGCAAGACGAGCACCGCCACCTATCTCGGCCGCCTGCTGACCGCCGCCGGCGCCCGCGCCGGCGTGACCACGTCGCCGCACCTGCGCCACTGGGGCGAGCGCGTGCGGATCGACGGCGAACCGGTGGCGGACGCCGAGCTCGCGGCCGCGGTGGCCGAGCTGCACGCGGTGGCGCGGGGCCTGCCGGAGAGCGGCAGCCTGCGCTTCTTCGACCTCGTCACGCTCGCGGCGGCGCGGCTGTTCGCCGCGGGCGGCGTCGACGCGGCCGTGTTCGAGGCCGGCATCGGCGGGCGGCTCGACACCACGCGCGTGCTCCGCGCGCCGACGGTCGTCCTCACCGGCATCGGTCTCGACCACACCGAGCTGCTCGGCGACACGGAGGAGGCGATCCTGCGCGACAAGCTCGACGTCGCGCCGCCGGGCGCCCGGGTCTTCGCGGCGCCGCTCGCCGGCGAGCTCGCCGCCGTCGCGCGCGCGGTCGCCGCCGAGCACGACCTCGACCTGCGCTTCGCGCCGCGCGCGAGCGGCTGGCGCGAGCAGAACGCGACGCTCGCCGCCTTCGCGCTGGGGCTCGCCGGCGCCGGCGGCGTCGACCTCGACGTGCCGGGCCGGCTCGAACGGGTCTCCGTCGACGGCGTGGAGGTCGTCCTCGACGCGGCGCACAACCCGCAGGGCTGGCGCGCGCTGGCGGCGGCGCTCGACGAGCCGTTCGTCGCCGTCGTCTCGATCGGCGCCGACCGGCCGCCGCAGGAGCTGGCGCCGGCGCTCGCGCGCGCCGTCGGCGTCTTCGCGACGACGGCCTGGGAGGGGCGGTCGCTACCCGCGGCCGAGCTCGCGCGCACGGTCGGCGGCGAGGCGGTCGACGACCCGGTCGCGGCGACGCAGCTCGGGCTGGAGCGGGCGCGTGCGACCGGGCTGCCGCTCGTCGTGTTCGGGTCGACCTACCTCCTGACCCACGCCTACGAGGCGCTTGCCTCCTCGTAGCGGCGACCGACCTCGTCCCAGTTCACCACGTCCCACCAGGCGGCGAGGTAGTCGGGGCGCCGGTTCTGGTACTTGAGGTAGTAGGCGTGCTCCCACACGTCGATGCCGAGCAGCGGCACGTGGTCGTCCATCAGCGGGCTGTCCTGGTTCGCCGTCGAGACGACGGCGAGGCCGGTGCCGTCCCAGACGAGCCACGTCCAGCCGGAGCCGAAGCGCTTCGCGCCGGCGTCGTTGATCTGGGCCTTCATCTGGTCGGCGTCGCCGAACGTGTCCGCGATCGCCTGCTCGAGCGCGCCCGTCGGGTCGCCGCCGCCGCCCGGCTTCATGATCGTCCAGAAGAGCGAGTGGTTCGCGTGCCCGCCGCCGTTGTTGCGGACGGCCGTGCGCTTGTCCTCGGGCAGCTCGTCGAGCAGCGCGAGCACCTGCTCCAGCGGCCGCCCGGCCCATTCTGTCCCGTCGAGCGCCTTGTTCAGGTTGTCCACGTAGGCCTGGTGGTGCTTGCCGTGATGGATGCGCATCGTCTGCTCGTCGATCGTCGGCTCGAGCGCGTTGAACTCGTACGGAAGCTGGGGCAGCTCGTAGGGCACGGTAGGTCTCCTTCGATTCGCTGAGTCGACCTGAGGATATGCTCACCGCGGCCCCCGAGAGCGAAGTGACCTGACCCCCGAAGGAGAGACATGGCGCTTGCCTACAACCACGAGGAGATCCGTCCCCGCGAGCTGAAGCCGGCCGTCCTGGAGCTGGACGGCATCTCCCGCGAGACGATCGAGGCCCACTACAAGCTGTACGAGGGCTACGTGAACAAGCGCAACGAGATCCTCGACAAGCTCGCCGACGTCGACCTCGCCAGCGCGAACCAGACCTACTCGGAGCTGCGCGCGCTGAAGGTCGACCTCACGTTCGCGCTCGGCGGGATCAAGAACCACGAGATCTACTTCGAGCACCTGGGCGGCGTCGGCGGCGACCCGAGCGGCGTCTTCGGCGACCTCGTGAAGCGCGACTTCGGCTCGGCCGCCGCCTGGAAGGCCGACCTGAAGGCGACCGGCATGGGCGGGCGCGGCTGGGCCTGGGCCGCCTACGACTGGGACGAGGGCCGGCTCTTCAACTACATCGGCGACGCGCAGAACACCTTCCCGGTCTGGAACGCCACGCCGCTCGTGGCGCTCGACGTCTACGAGCACGCGTACTTCCTCGACTTCGCCACCGACCGCGCGTCCTACATCGACGCCTTCCTGAACAATCTCGACTACGACGTGGTCAACGACTGGGCCCAGCGGTACGGAATCCGGCTCTGAAGCCGGTTAGTCTGCGCGTGTGACCTTCGCCGGGCTCGTCGTCGCGGGCTACCTCCTGGGCTCGTGCCCATGGGGGTACTGGCTCGTCCGGCTGTTCCGGCACGAGGACATCCGCACCGTCGGCTCGGGCAACATCGGCGCGACGAACGTCTGGCGGACCTATGGGCGCAAGCTCGGGTTGCCGGTCGTGCTGCTCGACGTGCTGAAGGGCTTCGTGCCGGCGCTGCTGGGCATGCTGCTCGTGTCGCACGACTGCGGGATCGCCGCCGGTGCGGCCGCGATGCTCGGGCACTGGCGGCCGCTCTACCTGCGTTTCGCGAAGGGCGGGAAGATGGTCGCCACCTGCGGCGGCGTCTTCTTCGGGGTGGCGATCTGGGTCGCCCTGACCGCGCTCGCCACCTGGATCGTCGTCTTCCTGGCGCTGCGCTACTCGTCGGTCGCGTCGATCCTGGCCGGGATCGCGCTGCCCGTGGCGGCCGCTGCGTTCGGCTACCCGACGTCGGTGATCGCCTTCGGCGCCGCCGCGGGCGCAGCCATCTGCTTCCTGCACCGGGCGAACCTGCGGCGATTGCGAGCGGGAACCGAGAACCGGTTCCAGTTCAGGCGCACGGCGCGTGCGTAGGGCCATCTGCGCCGCGGCCGCCGCGACCGCCCTGTGGCTCGCTCCGTCCGCTCTCGCGAGCGGCTGGTGCGGCTCGGGCGAGACGTCCGTCGACCGGGCCGACGTCGTCACCGGCCCGCAGGTGCACGCCGTCTACGCCGTTCCCTCGGACGGCGTCGACCATTTCGTCACCGAGGCGGGCGGCATCGCCGACGACGCCGCGGCGATCGACGCGTGGTGGCGCACGCAGGACCCGACGCGCGAGCCGCGCTTCGACCTCGCGAGCTTCGGCACGTGCACGGGGCTCGACGTCTCCTTCGTGCGGCTGCCGCAGCCGGCGTCGGCCTACGCGGGCCCGCCGAACGACGCGCTGCAGGTGCTCGCCGACACCCTCGCCGGCATGGGGCTCGACGACCCGTTCAAGCGCTACCTCGTCTACTACGACGGGCCCACGACCTCGGCCGGGATCTGCGGCACCGGCGGCGGCGACTTCTCGGTGGGGCCGGGCTACGGGGTGCTGTGGCTGAGCGCCTGCCCGACGGTGCCGCGCGACTCGGTGGCCGCGCACGAGCTGCTGCACGCGCTCGGCGCGCTCCCCGTGGGGGCGCCGCACGCCTGCCCGGCCGACGGCGGCGGCGCCGGGCATCCCTGCGACAGCTCGCTCGACGTGCTCTACCCGTACAACACCGGTCTGCCGCTCGCGCAGCTGCTGCTCGACGCCGGCCACGACGACTACTACGCCCACTCCGGGGCGTGGGCCGACATCCAGGACTCGCTCTGGCTGCACCGGCTCGACCTGCCGCAGCTCGCGCTCGTCGTCGCCGTGCAGGGCGCGGGCGCGGTCGCGAGCGAGCAGCCCGGCGTGCTCTGCGCGGCCACGTGCACCACGCAGTGGGACGAGGGCGCCGAGGTGACGCTCGAGGCGACGCCGGGGCCGGCCGCGCGCTTCGTCCACTGGAGCGGCGGCTGCACCGGCAGCGGCCCCTGCTCGCTGACGATGACGGCCGCGCGCTCGGCGACCGCGCTCTTCGGGCCGCTGCGAATCGCGGTGCGCACCGCGGTGACGGGGCGCGGGCGCCTGGTCTGCACGCCGCGCTGCACGGCGCACTTCCCGGCCGGCGACGCGCTCTCGCTGCGGGCGGTGCCGGCGAAGGGCTGGCGCTTCGCCCGCTGGGCGGGCGCCTGCACGGGCACGCGTCCCGTCTGCCGTCCCGCGACAGACTTCCCGTTCGGCGCGCGCGCCGTGTTCGTCAGGAAGCGAGCCAGTCGCTGAGCTCGGTGTGCGTGCCCGCCGGCACGCCCCGCAGCTCGTTGCGCAGCTCTCCCACCGTGCCCGTCCGCTCGGCGACCACGTCGTGGCGGTGGATCGTCTCGAGGTTCACCTGACGCGAGAAGAGGAAGTCGCCGTCGGCGAACGGGTAGCGGTCGAGCGCCGCCTTCAGCGCGAAGCGCACCGAGTCCTCGACGAAGCGCGGCTGCAGGTGCGCGTGCTCGACCACGAAGCGCTCGTCGGGCCGCTTCAGCAGCTCGTAGACCGGCGAGCTCATCGACTGCTCGACGATGGCGACGAGGTGCTCCGCGTTCACGCGCGCCGCCGTGCCGACGAGCAGCGTGCCGCGCCCGCGCTGGTTGTGCGTCGCGACCGGCACGAGCTGCAGGATCCGCTCGACGTCGCCGGAGGCGAAGCCCGCTTCCAGCAGCCGCTCGGTGGCGGCGTCGCGGACGAGCCCCTGGGCGCAGGGGCAGGCGTTGATGCCGGTCGCCTCGACCCCGACGACGCGCCGCACGCCGCGCGGCGAGGCGGTCGCGACGCCGATCAGCGTGACGATCTCCTGCGTCGGCAGGTCGGTCACCGGCGTGCGCCGCTCGATCGGGTACTGCGCCTCGATCCGCACCTCGGCGCGCGTGCAGCGCTGCCGCTCGACGATGTGCCGTGCGATGTGCTCCGCCAACGTCTCGACGTGGAACGCCTCGCCGATCACCACCTCGTCGATCGCCTCCGAGAACAGCTCGGGGAAGCGCGACATGTGCACGCCCTTCTGGGCGGGGTCGAGGTCGACGGTGCAGGCGAGCTCCGCTGCGAACGTCTTCTCGCGGCCCGCGTGCTCGATGCGGATCGCCTTCTGCACGCCGGTGACGCCGGCGCGCGTCAGGCCCAGCTGCACCTCCGGCGTCGACGCCTGCAGGTCGACGGCCGTCTCGTTCCGCGGCGTCATCCTGTAGAACGGTAGCCGGTTGCCCTCGGAGCTCCCTTTCGCCCGGCTGGTCTCGCTCGCGTGTCACGACCTGCGCACGCCGCTCGCGACGGTGTACGGCTTCGCGCGGACGCTGACGCGCAGCGCGGAGCTCGACGAGCGCAGCGCGCGGTTCGTCTCGATGATCGAGCAGGCGTCCGAGCAGATGACCGAGCTGCTCGACGAGTTGGGCGTGGCGGCGCGCATCGTCGGCGACCGCTGGGAGCCGGCGATCCGCGAGGCGGACACACTGGAGCTGGCGACGACCGACGACGAGCGCGTGGAGGCCCACGGCAGCGGCGCGACGGTCGAGACGGAGGCGGCCGAGGTGGCGCGCTCGCTCCGGTCGCTGGCGCTCGCCGCGGTGCGCCACGGCGGCGTCGAGCGGGTGGCGTGGCAGGTCGACGGGCGCGAGCTCGAGCTGGCGCCCGTCGAGGAGGCCGCCCGGCCGGTGCTGATGGGCGAGGAGGTGCGCGACCTGGGGTCGCTGGTCGCGCGGCTGGTGATCGAGCGGCTCGGCGGCAGCGTCGAGCTCGACGGCTCGAAGCTCCGCGTCCGGCTCTGACGGTCAGGCGATCGCGGAGACGGCGTCGGCGCCGGGCTCGAAGCAGGCGCGGCAGCGCGCCTCGTAGGAGTCGAGCGCGCCCACCTGGATCGTCTCGCCGCCGAACGGCGCGGGCGCGCCGTCGACGAGGCGCTGCGTCATCGTCGCCGGGCCGCCGCAGCGATGGCACACCGCCTCGAGCTTGTCGACGAACTCGGCGACGCAGAGCAGGTGCGGCATCGACCCGAACGGCAGCCCGCGGAAGTCCTGGGCGAGCCCGGCCGCGACGACGCGGGCGCCGCCGCGCACGAGCCCGTCGACGGCGTCGACGATCCCCTCGTCGAAGAACTGCACCTCGTCGATCCCCACCGCGTCGTAGCCGTGCGCGAGGCGCTGCACGTCGGCGCTCGACTGGGCGGTGACCGCGCGCATCCGCGCGCCCGCGTGCGAGACGACGTGGCCGACGTCGTAGCGATCGTCGATCGACGGCTTGACGATCAGCGCGCGCTGCCCGGCGATCTCGGCGCGCCGCAGCCGGCGGATCAGCTCCTCGCTCTTGCCGCTGAACATGGGCCCGCAGACGACCTCGAGCCAACCGCCGCGGGAGGGGTGCGTCCTGATCACGGAAGGCAGGCTAACGAGCGGCCAGGACGTCCCCGGTCGAGGTGCGGGCACGGAGCGTGCCGCCGGTGTGACGCCCACCGCTACCGCAGGAGGCGCGACAGCCGCCGGTCCTTCAGCACCCGCCCGTCGGTCTGGCACTGCGGGCAGTAGTAGATCGTGTGCTCCTCGAAGTCGACCCGCGCCAGCGGCGTGCCGCAACGCACGCATGGCTCGCCCAGGCGGTTGTGGACGCGGTAGACCTTCGCGTCGGCCGCACCTGCGAGCCGCAGCTCGAGGCCCCGCGCCAGCTCCTCGCGGATCGCGGTCGCCAGCCGCTCCGTCTGCTCGTCGCTCACCTGCGTCGACAGCCCGTACGGCGACAGGCGCGCCGCCCAGAGGATCTCGTTCGCCCACGCGCGCCCGATGCCGGCGATCAGCCGCTGGTCGCGCAGCAGCGAGTGCAGCCGCCGCGAGTCGGACGCGAGGATCCGCGCGACGTCCTCGGTCGACAGCCGGTCCGCCTCCGGCCCCAGGTGCGCGAGCTCGTCCACCAGCGCCGCCGGTGTCAGCAACCACACGCCCGCGCGGCGCTTCGACCCCGCCTCCGTCAGCTGCAGCTCGCCCCCGTCGGCGAAGCGCACCCGGAACACCGGCGTCTTCGCGCCCTTGCCGCCGGCCGGCACGTACCGCAGCCGCCCGGCGCTCATCAGGTGCACCATCAGCACGAGCTCGTCGTCGTCCGTCGGGAGCAAGAACCGCTTCGCCCGCCGCTCGACGCCGCGGAACCCTTCGCCTGTGAGCGCGTCGAGCGACGGCTCGATCGTCTTCAACGTCGCGACGTGCGCCGGCCCGGCCCGCTCGATCGGGAACCGCCCGACGAGCGGATCGAGCTGGCGGCGCCACGCCTCGACCTCTGGCAGCTCGGGCATCCGCACATCGTGCCGCAGGAACTCCGGCTGGAGGGGCGAAACCGGGACGCATGCGCGCACGGCGCTGGGGGATCATCGTGCTCGCGGTGGGGCTGCTCGCGCTCCCGGCCACGGCGCGGGCGAACGCGCAACAGGCAGGCGTGCAGGTCGCGCTGCGCGCGCTCGGGCTCTACGACGGGCGGATCGACGGGATCGTCGGCCCGCAGACCGTCGCCGCGATCCGGACCGCGCAGCGGCACGCGCACCTGACGGCCAACGGGATCGTCGACGCCCGCACGCGCGCCTCGCTCGGCCCGCTCGGCCGGCCGCTCTTCGGCTCGCGGATCCTGCGCCGCGGCGACTTCGGCCTCGACGTCACCGTGGTCGAGTACCTGCTGCTGCGCCGCGGCGAGTACCACGGCGCGCTCGACGGCTACCTCGGCCCCGAGGTCGAGCGGGCGGTGAAGCGGTTCCAGCGGCGTGTGCGGCTGACGCCCGACGGCGTCGTCGGGCCGCGCACGCGGTCGGCGCTCGTGCTGGCGACCGGCGTGCCGATCCGCGCCGTCGACGTCTCCGCGCGCACCTCCACCACCTACACCGTCCGGCCCGGCGACAACCTGACGGACATCGCGCGCCGCAACCACGTGGCGTTGCGGTCGCTCGCGCGGGCGAACCGGCTCGATCCGGCGCACGTGCTGCTGATCGGCACGCACCTGCGGATTCCCGCCCCTCCGCGGCAGCCGGCGGCCCTCGCCGCCACGCCGACGCTCGTCCGCGACCGGCTCGACGCCTGGGCGGCGAGCGAGGGGCTCTCGACGCACCTGGTGCGGGCGCTCGCCTGGATGGAGTCCGGCTTCCAGCCGAACGTCGTCTCGAAGGCCGGCGCGCGCGGCGTGCTGCAGACGCTGCCGTCGACGCGCCGCTACGTCGAGAACGTGCTGCTCGGCCACCCGGTGCCGCAGACGCTCGACGGCGACGTCGAGGTGGGCGTCGTCTACCTGAAGCATCTGCTGCAGGTGTTCGGCAACGAGCAGCTCGCGCTCGCCGCCTGGTACCAGGGCGAGCGCGCCGTGCGCGAGAGCGGCGTCTACAAGGTGTCGAAGCCGTTCGTCGCCGGCGTGCTCGCGCTCAGCAAGCGCATGTGAACCGCATACGCTTCGGCGCCATGGAGCCGATCCGGGTCGTGGTGCGCCGTGGCGGCGTCGTCGAGGCGACCCACCGCGTCCACGCCGCCGCCACGAGCGGCGAGCACCATGGCGACCCGTCGCTCGTCGCCTTCCTGCGCTCGTCGCTGAAGCCGATCCAGGCGGTGCCGCTCGTCGAGGGCTGGGACGACCTGGCCGACGACGAGATCGCGATCGCGTGCGCCTCCCACCAGGCCGAGCCGGCACAGCTGGACGCGGTGCGGAAGCTGCTCGCGCGGGCCGGCGCGGGGCCCGACGAGCTGGAGAACGGCGAGCAGGAGGGCCGGCCCGACGGCAGGCTCGGCCACAACTGCTCCGGCAAGCACGCCGGCATGCTGGCCGCCTGCCGCGCGCACGGCTGGCCCGCGCATCCCTACCGCGACCCCGACCATCCGCTGCAGCGCCGGGTCGCAGAGCTGGTCGGCGCGGTGGACGGGCTCGGCGTCGACGGTTGCGGCGTGCCGACGTTCGCCATGCCGCTCGCCCGCATGGCGGAGGTCTTCGCGCGGGTCCCGCCGCGGATCGCCGCCGCGATGCGGGCGCGGCCGGAGCTGGTCGGCGGCCGCGGCGCCGACGACACCGACCTGATGCGCGCGTTGCCCGGCTGGACGGCGAAGCGCGGGGCGGAAGGGCTTCTCTGCGCGCTCTCTCCCGACGGCGTCGGCTGGGCGCTGAAGGTGGAGGACGGCGCCTCGCGCGCGCTCCGGCCGGCCCTCGGCGCGCTGCTCGGGATCGACGCCTTCCGCGAGGTGCCGGTCGAGAACAGCCTCGGCGAGACGGTCGGGTCCATAGGATCCGAGCCGGCATGAAGGTCTTCGTCGTCAGCGACATGGAGGGCGTCGCCGGCATCGTCAAGTGGGAGCAGGTGCGGGGCGGCCACGCGATGTACGAGGAGGGGCGGCGCCTCTACACGGAGGAGATCAATGCCGCCGTGCGCGGTGCGAAGGCGGCCGGCGCGACCGAGATCGTCGTCATGGACTGCCACGGCGCCGGCGAGGGCTGGACGTTCAACTCGCTCATCCCCGAGGCGCTCGACCCCGACTGCGAGTTCGTCGTGCAGAACGAGTGGACGGAATACGTCGACTACCTGCAGGAGGGCGTCGACGCGGCGCTCTTCGTCGGCATGCACGCGATGGCCGGAACGCGCGACGGCGTGCTGGCGCACACGGTGAGCGGCTCGTCCTGGTGGCGGCTGCGCTTCAACGGCGTCGAGGTGGGCGAGACGGGGATCAACGCGGCGCTCTGCGGGACGTGGGGCTGCCCGGTGCTGCTCGTCACCGGCGACGAGGCCGCCTGCCGCGAGGGCCGTGCGCTGCTCGGGGACGGATT
The DNA here is from genome assembly GCA_036380895.1 of Gaiellaceae bacterium. Lineage (GTDB taxonomy): Bacteria > Actinomycetota > Thermoleophilia > Gaiellales > Gaiellaceae > PALSA-600. Next base: position 36,934 of record DASVDV010000028.1, read on the forward strand.
GTCCACCGTTCCGGTCAAGAAGGGGCTCGGCCGGTTCAGCGCCCGCCAGCTGCCCGCGCTGCGCGCCCGCGAGGCGATCGAGGCCGGCGCGCGCCGCGCGCTCGCCGACCTCTCCGCGGTCGCGCCGTACGACCCGGGCAGACCCTGCGAGATCCTCGTCGACTTCAACACGTCCGACCACGTCGAGCGCTACCGCTACAGAGAAGGCGTCGACATCGTCGACTCGCGCCGGATCGCGGTGCGCGCCGACGACTGGTGGACGGCCTGGCGGCGGTTCTTCTTCTGATCGTCTCCTGCCTCGGCGACTCGATCACGGAGGGCTCGCCGCACTGGAACGCCCGCCGGCGGGAGGGCGACGAGGAGGGGCAGTGGGAGCACTGGGCGGGGCTGCGCCACCCGGAGCTCGCGTTCCGCAACCACGGCGTGTGGGGCGAGCGGACGGACGAGATCCTCGCCCGCTTCGACGAGGCGGCCGACGGCGCGGACGCGTTGATCGTGCAGGGCGGCATCAACGACATCGCGCAGGGCCGGCCGGTCGACGCCGCCGCGGCCAACCTCGCGCACATGGTCGAGCGAGCGCTCGCCCTCGACCTGCGCGTGGCGGTCTGCGACGTGCTGCCGTGGAACGCCGGCTGGCCCGACCACGCCGCCGCGATCCGCGCGCTGAACGAGCGCATCCACGCCTTCGGCGTGCCGGTGCTGCCGTTCCACGACACGCTCGAGGATCCGGAGCGGCCGGGGCGCATGGCCGCCGAGTGGGCGGACCCCGACGGCGACCATCCGTCGGTCGCCGGCTACCGCCGGCTCGGCGAGCTGGCCTTCCGCGTTCCGATGGAGCTCGAATCAGGATGAAGCCTCGTGCCGCCCGGCCGCGCTGGGCGGCGAAGCGTCATCCCGATCCGAGCTCTGAGCTACCGGGCGGCCGGCCGCAGCGCCGCGCGATGCACGGCCCGCGACACCGAGAGGTAGCCGGACGGCTCGCCGCCGGCGTCGCGGAGGATCGAGATCACGCCCTCGAGCGTCGCCCACGTGCCGTCCTTGCGGCGCACGCGCGCCGACGGCGGCGGCACCTCGACGCCGTCGAGCCGCTGCTCCCAGTAGGCGCGGACGACCGCGCGGTCGGACGGCTCGAGCAGGTCGCCGTACGGCGTGCCGATCAGCTCCTCGGGCTCGTAGCCGAGCACGTCGGTCACGATCGGCGAGATGTAGCGCGTCGTCCCGTCGGGGTCGAGCACCACGATCAGGTCATGCGAGGTCTCGACCACGTGGCGGTACAGCTGCTCGCTGCGGTGCAGCGCCTCGTCGTGCTCGCGCCGCCACGTCACGTCCGTCATGAAGCCCTGCAGGAAGAGCGGCCGGTACTCGTGGTCGCGCACCGCGGTCGTCTCGTCCTGCACCCAGACCCAGCGGCCGTCGGCGGCGCGCAGCCGGTACTCGAGCCGGAACGCCTCGCCGTTGACGTGCGTCCGCTTCAGGGCCGCCTCGGCGCGCTCGCGGTCGTCGGGGTGGATCAGCGCCGGGAACCAGTCGGGCTTGTGCCAGTCCGAGACTGGATACCCGAGGATCGTCTCGATCTGCGGGCTGATGTAGCGCGTCCGCACCGGCAGGCCGATCTCGTTGATGTAGGTGACGAGCGGCAGGTGCTCGACGAGCGTGCGGTAGGTCGCCTCGGCGTCGCGCAGCCGCTGGTCGTGCTCGCGCCGCCGGGTGACGTCGTCGAGCGAGACCGCGTAGAGAGGCGGGCCGTCCAGCTCGATCCGGCTGATGCGCAGCTCCGCCGCGAGCGGCCGGCGATCCGACCGCAGCGCCGTCACCTCGAGCCGCGAGCCGAGCAGCGGCCCGGTGCCCGCGACCAGCGCGCGCCCGAGCTCCTCCCGGTGCTCCGGCGCCACGAACAGCTCGAGGAACGGCCGGCCGGTGAGCTCCGCCTGCGTCCAGCCGAACGTCTCCTCGGCGGCCGGGTTCGCCTCGACGACCAGTCCCTCGCCGTCGACGATCACGACCGGCTCGGGCGCCGCGCGCAGGATCGCGTCCTTCCGCGCCTCGCTCGCCGCGAGCGCGCGCTCGGAGCGCTTCCGCTCCGACACGTCGACCATCATCGACACGACGCCGGTCACCGTCCCGTGCGCGTCGCGGACGGGGCCGGCGCAGGTGTTGACCTCGACGGTGGTGCCGTCGCGGCGCAGCCGGCAGAGATCCAGGTCGCGCACCAGCTCGCCTTCCCGGATCCGGGCGACGTTGCCGAGGAACAGCTCGCGCTCCTCCTCGGGCACGATCGGCGAGAACCGCCCGATCGCCTCCTCGGCCGTCCAGCCGAAGATGTGCGTCGCCGCGGCGTTCCACGACCGGACGCGGCCCTCCAGGTCGAAGTCGACGATCGCGGCCGGCGAGGCGTCGATCAGCGCGCGGTGGTAGGCGTTCGACTCGCGGATCGCCTCCAGCTGCGCCGCCTGGTCGAGCGCCGTCGTGGCGAGGTTGCTGAATGCGCGCAGGATCCGCAGCCGTTCCGGCTCCGGGCGCAGCCGGTCGAGCGGGTCGTCGGCCCAGATGTAGCCGATCCGTCGGCCGCGACGGTCGCACAGCGGGACGATGAGCCAGTGGTCGTGCCACGCGTCCGGCCCGCGGCCGTTCAGCCGCGAGCGGTAGACGTCGGTGAACGTGGGCAATAGCATCCGCGCGCTCTCGTTCGGGATCAGGAAGCACCCCTCCACGTCGTACTCGGGACGGAGCAAGGTGTCGGCCTGCTCGGTCGTCAGCGGCGTCCCCGGGTCGTCGCCGTCGGCGAAGCCGACCTGGGCGACGCTGACGTAGGTGGAGGCGTCCTGCGGGAGGAGGTGCACGGCGACCTTGTCGAATCGCAGCGCCTCCGCGACCGCCGAGCAGACGAGCTGGAGCAGCTCGTGCGCGTCGTGCGTGTCGTTCAGCCGCGCCGACACCTCGAGCAGGTGGCCGAGCGCCTCGCTGTTCGCCTTCGCGCGCGCCGTCTCCTGGGCCGACTGCACCGCGAGCGCGGCGTGCTCTGCGACGGCGACGAGGACGTCGATCTCGGCGCCGGTCGGGCGCCTGCCGGAGGTCGGCTCGTCCACCGAGAGCACGCCGAGCAGGTCGCCGCCGGACGTTCGCATCGGCACGAAGAGCGCATCCTCCGGGTGCCACGCGTTCGGGGTGTCGAGCACCGGGATGTCGGGCGTGAACGCGTCGTGCGCCGACCAGTCGAACTCGCCGTGCGGGACGAGGTAGGCGCCGCGCTGCAGGAACCGCTGGTCGAGCAGCGGCGCCCAGTCGGAGATCTGGCGCACCTGGCCGAGCAGCGCGTCCCGCGCCTCGTCGCTGCCGTGCACGGTGGAGACGACGAAATCGTCCCACTCCCGGCGGTACAGGTTGATCACGACCGTGCGGAACGCGAGCGAGTCCGAGACCGTCTCGGCGATGGCACCGAGCAGCCCGGGCAGGTCGTCGCTCGTCCGGAGCAGACGTGTGACCTCGAGGAGCCCACGTAGCCTCGAGAAGATGGTCGATTGCCGCAGGTCGATGGTCGCCACCATTCGACGGAATCGGCCGTGTAAAGCGCCGATCCGTCCCCCGAACGGGGGATACGGCTACGGCGTCAGTGGGACGGTCTCGTCGGCCTGCTCGATCACCAGCGGGTCGTGCGTCGCGCACACGACGGCCGCGCCGGTGTCGCGGGCGAGCCGTGCGAGCAGGATGGCGACCGCGATCGCGTTCGCGCCGTCGAGCCGCGAGGTGGGCTCGTCGGCGATCAGCAGCCGCGGCTCCGCGGCGAGCGCCCGTGCGATCGCGACCCGCGCGCGCTCGCCCTGCGAGAGCCGCGCGACCCGCTGCGTCGCCCGCTCGCCGAGGCCGACGGACTCGAGCGCCGCCAGCGCCGCCGGCCGGCCGTCCTCGATCCCGCGCAGCGCCAGCGCCAGCTCGACGTTCTCGAGCGCCGACAGGTGCGGCACCAGGCCGGCCTGCTGGCCGACGTAGGCCACCTCCGCCCGCCTGAGTGCGGCACGTCTCGCGCGGTCGAGGCCGTTCAGGTCGACGCCGCCGATCTCGACGGACCCGCCGTCCGGCACCTCGAGCCCCGCCAGCAGGTGCAGGAAGGTCGTCTTGCCGGAGCCGGACGGCCCGATCACGGCGTGCAGGCGGCCGCCGCGGAGCGTCGCGTCAATGCCCTCGAAGACGACGGTGGCGCCGTAGCGCTTGGCCAGCCCGCGCACCTCGGCGACGGCCGGGCCCGGCGCCTCGGACGGGGGCTCGGGGCCGCTCGCTTGTAACACAGTGTTACTAGCTCGGGTGCCGGGCGCGGGTGCGAGGACGATCGCGCCGCCCTCGAGGCGGGCGCTGGCGTGGCCGCCGATGCCGGCCCGCAGCAGCAGCTCCTCGGGCAGGCGCAGCCAGCCGCCGCGGCCGACGACGATCGCGTCGGCGTCGTCGCGGTCGCGCGCCCACTCCTCGGACACGCGGCCGTCGCGGATGCGGACGATCCGATCGGCGACGCGCGTCGACTCCGGGTCGTGGCTCACGACGACCGTGGTGCAGCCGTGCTCGCGCACGAGCTCGCCGAGCACCTCGTAGACCTGGTCGGCGGTGGCGGCATCGAGCTCGCCGGTCGGCTCGTCGGCGAGGAAGACCCGCGGCGCATGCGCGAGCGCGGCGCAGAGCGCCACCCGCTGTTGCTCGCCGCCGGACAGCTGGCCCGGGCGGCGGTCGCGCTTCGGGCCCAGGCCGACGCGGTCGAGCAGGGCGTCGGCGCGCCGCAACCGCTCTGCGCGGGGCGCGCCGTGCAGGCCCAGCTGCAGCGCCACCAGCTCCCGCGCCGACAGCTCCGGGGCGAGGGCCCGGGCGTAGTGCTGGTCGGCGTAGCCGAGGTCGCGCGAGCGGTAACGGGCGAGCCGCCGCGCCGGCAGCTTCGCCAGGTCGTCGCCGCGCACGCGCACCATCCCGGCCGAGGGTCGCTGCAGGCCGGCCAGCAGGCGGAGGAGCGTCGACTTCCCCGAGCCGCTTGGCCCGAGCACCGTCAGCACCTCGCCCTGCTCCACGCGCAGCGACAGGCCCTGCAGGGCGGCCGCGTCTCCCTCGGGTGTGGAGTGGACGACGAAGACGTCGCGCAGCTCGATCGCGGTCGCCGTCACGCCGTCACCTCGGCCGCGCGGGCCGGGGCGCCGCCGCGAGTGCGCGTGGCGAGCGCGACGAGCAGCGAGGCGACGGCGAGGTAGGCGACCGCGGCGAGCGCGAGCAGCGGCAGGTCGAGCTCCAGCCGCAGCGGCGGCTCGGCCTCGGCCGCTCCGGCGGTGACTGCGACGAGCGAGACGACCAGCGCGGAGAGGATCGCACCGAGCGCGATCCCGCCGAGGATCCCGAAGCCGCCGACGAGCGCCGCCCGCAGGCGCAGGTGCGCGCGGATCGTCACCGGGGCCGCGCCCTGCGCCTCCAGGTCGAAGAGCTCGCCGCGCTCGTCGCGCACGTCGCCGACCACCGCGAGCAGCAGGCCGAGCAGCGCCAGCACGACTGCGACGACCGCGGTGCCGGCGAGCGTGAGCAGCGAGCCGTGCGCGAGCGGGTCGTCGCGGAGGCTCTGCAATGTCGCGGCGCGCGACGAGACCGCGAGCTGGGTGAACGGCGGCTGCACGAGGCGCGCCGCCGTCGCCGCCTCGCGGCCCGGCGGCACGTTCAGCCAGAGCTCGTCGGTGGTGCCGAGCCCCGGCGAGCGCGTGTCGAGCAGCGTCGCCGCCGTCGTGCCGTCGGCGATCACCGCGTCGCCGACGATCGAGGGGAAGCGGCGGATCACGCCCACGATCCGGGCCGCGACCAGCTCGCCCTCCACCTGGAGCGGCAGGATCCCCTTCGGGCCCGCCTCCGCGGCGATGCCCGGGGTGGCGAGCACCGCCAAAGCATGGCCGTCGGTGGGCTGGCGCGGCCGGAAGATGCCTCGCTGGTCGGGCGTCAGCAGGTACCCGACCCGCGTGCCGCCGTCGAAGGAGACGCCGCCGGTGCCCGTCCAGTCGACGAACGGCTCGTGGACCGGGCGGCCGTTCACGTGGACGGCGCCGAGCGAGAGCACGCCCTTCGCGCTCGGCTGGATGCCGATGCCGCCGTTGGCGGAGAAGCGGCCGCCGTTCAGCAGGTCGAGCTCGATCTGCGCGAGCGTGGCGTGCGGGAACGGGATCCGCCCGCGCAGCGTCACGGGTGCGGTGCCGTGGGTGCGGCCGAGCGAGACCGGCTCGTAGTCGCCGAGCGCCGAGCGGAAGAGCGCGATCACCCCGACGTCGTCGCCGCGCGTCGACGCGGTCAGCTCGAAGCGGCGGCCCGCCGGCAGCGCGTCCGTCCGCAGGCGCTGGTCGCGCGGCGGGGCAAGACGTGCGCCCAGCTCGCTCAGGCTGTGCGAGGCGAAGTCGGCGCGCCAGCCGCCCGTCCGGTCGAGCTTCCTCGCGGGCAGGCCGAGGAAGCCGAACACCGCCCCGGAGCGCACGTTGCCGCTCAGCCGCAGCACCCGCTCCGGCCGCGCCGGGTACGCGGAGGCGGGCGCGCCGTGGAGGACCGGCACCAGCTGGCCGAGGTCCTCGTCGAGCACGAAGGAGGCCGGGACGGCATAGGCTGCCTCGTCCTGCTGGCCGCGCACGAGCGTCGAGCGGTAGGCGACGGCGAAAAGCGCGAGCCCGAGGCTCGCCACCAGGAACGTCGCGGCGGTCGTCGCCCGGCCGGGGTTGCGCGCGAGCGACCCCGCGGCCAGGCGCAGCGCGATCGGCCCGTGGCGCCCGGCGCGCCCGACACTGTGCAGGGCCGGGCCGAGCAGCCGGGCGGCCACGACCGCGGCGGCGAAGACGATCAGGGCGGGAACCAGCAACAGGAAGGCGCTCGTGCCGCTGCCGCTCGCGAGCTGGCTCGCGTCGATCGAGCCGCGCGCCCAGCCGACCAGCACGACGCCGATCGCGCCGAGAGCCGCCACGTCGAGCGGCGTCACGGCGAGCCGGCCGAGCTGCAGCGAGGGTGCCCGCACGGTGCCGTAGAGGAGCAGGGCGGCGGCCGCCGCGATCGCCGCCGCGGCTGCGATCCCGCCCGCGGAGAGCAGCGCGTGCGTCACCACCTGGCCCGCGGGAGAACCGGCACGGTCGGCGACGAGCGCCGCCACGGCGCCGCCGGCGATCCAGCCGGCGACGGTCGCGAGCAGCGCGAGGGCGCCGGCTTCCACGAGCGTGAAGGCCTCCACCTGCCAGCGCCGTGCGCCGTAGAAGGTCAGGCGCCGCCGCGCGTCGCCCACGTCCCGGCGCAGCGCGGACGCCGCGAGGATCGTGAAGGCGAGCAGCAGCGCGCCTCCCTCGCCGCCCAGCAGGAGCAGCCGCCTCGCCGCCGCGCGCGACCCGCCGGCCGCCGTGGTCAGCTCGTCGGTCGGCGCCGTCACCTGCAACAGGTCGGAGCGCGCCTCGATCGCCGAGGTCACGGCCTGCACGCGCCGCGCGAAGGCGCCGAGCGCCCACGGGTGCACGTCGCCGCGGCCGACCGGGACGAACCAGGCGTACGAGCGGTAGAAGGTCTCCAGCTCCTGCGTGCGCGCGAGCCCGGCGACGCCGTTCGCGATCACGATCGGCGACGGCTGCGGCGTGTGGTAGCGGACGGCCCGAGCCACCTCCTCGGTGCGCGGTGCGGGGAGGACGAACGGAGCGAACGGTGCGTCCGGCTTCAGCGTCGCCCGGCCCACCTCGATCAGGTGCAGCGTCGGCGTCGACGGGATGGGGCCGTTGCCGCGCAGGCGGAGCACCTCGCAGTGCGACGGGCGGCACGCCGTCGGCAGGCGGCCGGAGACGAGCCGGACCCAGCGGCCCAGATCGTCGGCCGCCCGCAGGTTGACGAGGCGGCCCTGGATCGACGCCTCGCGGAAGAGCATCGCGCGCGCCGGCGCGCGGCCGGTGAGGCGTTGCAGCTGGGGCGCGACGGCCCGGTCGAGCGACGGCCAGATGCGCGCGTCGGCGCCGCTCCACGCGACCTGCACGGTGCGGTCGCCGGGGGCGAGTTGCGTCATCGCGCGGGCGAGCGCCCGGTCCTGCATCACCAGCCGGCCGCCGAGCACCGCCGCGAGCATGGCGGCGCCGGCGACGACGCCGACCGCGACCAGCAGGAGCCGCGGGCCGCCGCTCGCCAGCCGCGCGACCGCGAGGCGCACCGGGAACAGGATCCGTCGCAGCAACACCGGCAGAGGGACTCTACTGGTGTCGTATACTCGACGCAACGTGCCGCGGTACGACCTTCCGAAGGCCGCGCCCGAGCCGCTCCGGCAGGTGCAGCTGCTGGTCAACAGCTGCGACGTGCACGGCGGCGCGGAATGGCTTCCCGACTGGCTCTCCGAGCACGGGCTGGCGCCGGAGGAGCTGGAGCGGGCGCGGGAGCTGCGCGAGGCGTTGCGGGCGCTCGTCCTCGAGAACAACGGCTTTCCGCCGGACGAGGCCGCGTACGAGGTCGTCGACCGGGCGGCGACGCGGCTCTCGCTGCGCGTGGGGCCGGGCGGCTCGGTGCGCGTGGGCGGCGGCGCCGACGCGCTCGACGAGGTCCTCAGGGTCGTGCTCGAGGCGATGCTCGACGGCAGCTGGCGGCGCCTGAAGGCGTGCCGCAACTGCTCCTGGTCGTTCCACGACTACTCGCCGAATCGCTCGGCGTCGTGGTGCTCGATGCGGCTGTGCGGCAATCGCACGAAGACGCGTGCGTACCGCCGCCGGCTGCGCGAGGTCTGAGCTAGCGGGAGGGGACGGCGGCGAGCCGCCGTTCGCGGCCGTGGCCGGAGCACAGCGCGAGCGCCTCGTCGAGGAAGGCCTGCGCGGCGCGCGAGTGCCGGCGGTCGCGGTGCCGTGCGATCGCGAGTACGCGCGGCGGGATGCCGGGCAGCGGCCGCGCGACGGTGAGCTCGTCGTGCGGGTCGACCGCCAGCTCCGGCAGGACGGCGACCCCGACGCCCGCGCCGACGAGCGCCTGGATCGTCGCGTTCACGTCGGAACGGAAGGCGAACTCGGGCTCGACCCCGCGCGAGCGGAGCTGCGCCTCGACGCGGCGCAGTCCGCGGCATTCGGTGTGGCCGATCAGCGGCACGCCGGCGAGGTCGCGGACGGAGACGCGGTCGGTGTCGAGCTTCGAGCCGCGGCGGGCGACGAGCAGGTAGGGGTCGCTCAGCAGCTCGAACGTCGCGAAGGGGCCGGGCGGTACGGGCAGCTCGACGAAGGCGCAGTCGAGCTCGCCGCGCTCGACGGCGTCGTAGAGCGACAGGTCGGCGGGCGCCTCGGTGGGGCGGAGGCGGACGTCGGGCCAGCTGCGGGCGAAGCGGCGCATCAGCTCGGGGAGGATCCGCACGCCGATCGACTGCGTGATGCCCACGCGGAGGACGCCGGCCTGCCCGTCGGCGAGCGCGGCGACGTCGGCCTGCGCCGCCTTCAGGCGGGCGAGGATCGCCTCGGCGTGCTGCAGCACGAGCTCGCCGGCCTCGGTCGGCCGGACACCGCCGCCGCCGCGGGAGCGCTCCACGAGCCGCTGGCCGACCAGGCGCTCGAGCGCCGCGATCTGCTGGCTGATCGCGGACTGCACGTAGCCGAGGCTCGCTGCGGCGCGCCGGAACGACCCCTCGCGTGCAACCGCGTCGAGAGCCGCCAGGTGCCGAAGCTCGATGCCCAACCAGTGATCGTTCGCCATGACCTCTCATCCCAGACTAATCGACGAGCGCGAACGTCGCGAGCCGATTCGGGTGCCGGGCCGAAAGACGGGGTCAGACCCGGGTCTGACCCCGGTTTTGGGGCTGGCACACCGTTTGCGGGGCACCGGCACACTTTTGTGACGGGTCGGGGGACAACCGTGCGCGCAACTCGGCACACACTCGTGACAGATGCGTGTCGCGCTCTCAGGCTGCGCCGAGCAGGGACGCCAGCAGCGCCTTCTGCACGTGCAGGCGGTTCTCGGCCTCGTCCCAGACGGCCGAGCTGGGGCCGTACAGCACGTCCGCGGCGATCTCCTCGCCCGGATGCGCCGGCAGACAGTGCAGGACGACCGCATCGTCCGACGCCAGCTCCACCAGCCGCGCGTCGAGGCGGTACGGCTCCAGGTCGCGCAGCCGGCGCTCCGTCTCGGCCTCCTCGCCCAGGCTCACCCAGATGTCCGTGACGAGCACGTCCGCGCCGGCCGCCGCCTCGCGCGGGTCGCGCACCAGCTCCACCGGCGTGCCGGCGGGCGGCTCGTAGCCTTCCGGGCACGCCGCGACCACCGTCATGCCGACGAGCCGCGCCAGCTCCGCCAGCGAGACGAGCACGTTCGTCCCGTCGCCCACCCAGGCGACACGCGCGCCGTCGAGCCCGCCCAGCCGGTCGCGGATCGTCAAGGCGTCCGCCAGCGCCTGGCACGGATGCTCGACCTGCGTCAGCGCGTTGATCACCGGAATCGTCGAATGCTCCGCCCACGCCTCGAGCTCGTCGTGCGACAGCGTGCGAACCGCGACCGCGTCCACGTAGCGCGACAGCACCCGCGCCGTGTCGCCGATCGACTCGCCGCGCGAGATCTGCATCTCGTCGGCGCGCAGCGAGATCGGCGATCCGCCCAGCTGCGCCATCGCCACCGAGAACGAGATGCGCGTGCGCGTCGACAGCTGCATGAACACCAGCCCGAGCGTGCGCCCCGTCAGCCGCGGCGTCAGGTCGCCCTTCAGCTCGACCGCCAGGTCGAGCAGCGTCTCGATCTCGGCGCCTGAGAGGTCGGCCACACGCAGAAGATGGCGTCCGGCGAGCGAGGTCCGGATACTCACGACCAGCGCTCCTTCGCCGCGGCGACCGCCGCACGGACGTCGCCGAGCCGGTCGCCCGCCGGGGGCGCCTCGAACGTCCCCGCCCGCACCTGCGCCGCGACCTGCTCGTGCGCGTCGCGGAACGGGACGCCCTCGCGGACGAGGTTCTCGGCGGCGTCGGTGGCGCGCAGCAGCGGGTCGGCGCACGCGGCGGCGAGCCGCTCGCGGTCGAGCTCCAGCCCTTCCACGAGCACGCGCAGCGCGGCGAGCGCGCCCGCGACGTCGGCCCGCGCCGCGAACACCGGCGGCTTGTCCTCCTGGAGGTCGCGGTTGTAGGCGAGCGGCAGCGACTTCACCGTCGCGAGGAGCCCGGCGAGCCGGCCGATCGCCGTGCCCGCCTTGCCGCGCACCAGCTCGGCGACGTCGGGGTTCAGCTTCTGCGGCATCATCGACGAGCCGGTCGCCGCCGCCTCCGGCAGCCGGGCGAAGCCGAACTCGCTCGTCGTCCAGAGGACGAGCTCCTCGCCGATCCGCGACAGGTGCGCGAACAGCGTCGCGGCCGCGTAGAGGTAGTCGAGGGCGAAGTCGCGGTCGGCGACCGCGTCGAGCGAGTTGCGCATCGGGACCGGCGGCGGCGGCAGGGGCAGCGTCGAGCCGGCGAGCGCGCCGGCGCCGAGCGGCGACGGCGCGGCCGCCGCGGCCGCGGCGGCGAACCGGGTGCGGTCGCGCTCCAGCATCTCGACCCAGGCGAGCAGATGGTGGCCGACCGTGACGCCGATCGCGCGCTGCAGGTGCGTGTAGCCGGGCATCGGCGTCTCGGCCTCCTCCTCGGCGCGCGCGAGGATCGTCCGCGCGAGAGCCACCAGCGCCGCGTCCGCGTCGACGCAGGCCCCCCCGACGTACAGCCGGAACGCGGTCGCCACCTGGTCGTTGCGCGAACGCCCCGCGTGGATCTTCCGGCCCACCTCGCCGAGCCGCTCCTCGAGGAACGAGTGCACGTCCTCGGCCGCCGGGTCGACCTCGCCCACCTCGGCGAGCGTCGCCCGCACCTCCGCCAGCTCGTCGAGCGTGAGCAGCCCCGCCGCGTGCAGCCGCTCCGCGTGCAGCAGCGTCCCCTGCACGTCGTACGGCAGCAGCTCCGCGTCGTCGGCCTTCAGGAACGACCAGACCTCGGGCGCCAGCTCGCCGCCGCCCACCCGGCCCGACCACAGGGTCATGACGGGGGCCCGAGCTCGAGCGGGTCGGACGGCCGCGCCGGCGGATCCAGCCGCAGCCGCCGGTGCTCGCCGAGCATCCGCCGCGAGTCGGCGATGTCGTTGATCTGCACCGCCAGCTGCCCGATCCGGTCGGCGGCGGTGAAGGCGGTCGCGCTGCGCTCCATCGACAGCCGCTCCGGGTCGTACGTGACGGCCTCGCCGCGCGTGTCGAGGATCGTGTAGTCGTCGCCGCGCCGCAGCTCCAGCGTCACCTCGCCGGTGACGACCGCGGCCACCCAGCGCTGCAGCGAGTCGCGCAGCATCAGCGCCTGCGTGTCGAACCAGCGGCCCTCGTAGAGCAGCCGCCCGAGCTTCCGCCCGTCGACGGCGTAGCGTTCGAGGGTCGCCTCGTTGTGGATCGCGGACAGCAGCCGCTCGTAGGCGACGTGCAGCAGCGCCATCCCCGGCGCCTCGTAGACGCCGCGGCTCTTCGCCTCGATCACGCGGTTCTCGATCTGGTCGGACATGCCGAGCCCGTGCCGGCCGCCGATCTCGTTCGCCGCGCGCACGAGCGCGACGGGATCGTGGGTCTCGACGCCTCCGACCGACACCGGCAGGCCGTTCTCGAACGCGATCGTCACCGTCTCCGGCTCGATCGCCACGCCGGGGTCCCAGTGGGCGACGCCCATGATCGGCTCGACGATCGTCATCGGCGTCGAGAGCAGCTCCAGGTCCTTCGCCTCGTGCGTGGAGCCGAGCATGTTCGCGTCGGTCGAGTACGCCTTCTCGATCGAGGTGCCGTGCTCGAGCCCGCGCGCGGCGAGCCACTCGCTCATCTCCTTCCGGCCGCCCAGCTCGCCCACGAACGCGCTGTCGAGCCACGGCTTGTAGATGCGCAGGTGCTCGTTCGCGAGCAGGCCGTAGCGGTAGAAGCGCTCGATGTCGTTGCCCTTGTAGGTGGAGCCGTCGCCCCAGATGTCGACGCCGAGGTCGGCCATCGCGCGCACGAGCAGCGTCCCGGTGACCGCGCGGCCGAGCGGCGTCGTGTTGAAGTAGCGCCGGCCGGCGGTGGCGATGTGGAACGCGCCGCACTGCAGCGCCGCCAGCCCCTCGCGGGCGAGCGCCTCCTTGCAGTCGACGAGCACGGCGTCCTCGGCGCCGTACGCGCGGGCCCTGTCGGGAATCGAGCCGACGTCCGGCTCGTCGTACTGGCCGAGGTCGGCGGTGAAGGCGTAGGGGACAGCGCCGCGCTCGCGCATCCAGGCGAGCGCGCAGCAGGTGTCGAGGCCGCCCGAGAAGGCGATGCCGACGCGCTCGCCGACGGGCAGCGACGCGAGGATCGCGCCGCCGAGACTCGCCGCGGTCTGGTTCACCGTTCCCGCTTCGGTGCCGGCAGAGCCGGCACCTTCGCTCCTCGAGAGCCTCCGTCGAGCGTACGGCTCTGGGCGTCCCGGTCGAGGTGGCGGTGGAACTCGCTCGCCAGCTCGCCGGCGCTGAAGCCGTCGCGCGCGGCGACGAAGACGGTGTTGTCGCCGGCGATCGTGCCGGCCACCTCGGGCAGCGCGGCCGCGTCGATCGCGTCGGCGAGCGCGGCCGCGAACCCGCGCGGCGTCTGGATCACGAGCAGCTGTCCCGACGGCACCGACGTGCCCATCCAGCGGCGCAGCGCCGCGGTCAGCTCGTCGAGCCGCCGCAGGTCGGCCGCGCCGGGCAGCGCGTAGACGAGGCGGCCCTCGTCGTTCCGCACCTTCACCAGCCCGAGCTGCGTGATGTCGCGCGAGACCGTCGCCTGCACCGCCTCGATTCCCTCGGTGCGGAGCGCCTCCGCCACCTCCGTCTGCGTCGAGAGCGGCCGGTCCTGCACGAGGCGCAGGATCGTCCCCTGCCGTTCGTACTTCGTCGTCATCCGAGCACCGTCGACAGCATCGCAAGCGCGGCATCGGCCTCGTCGGCGGAGAGGGTCAGCGGCGGCGTCAGGCGCAGCGTGCGCGGCCCCGCGCTGCCGATCACGAGTCCCTGCTCGAGCGCCGCCTCCACCACCGGGCCGGCGTCGCGGTCGAGCTCGACGGCGAGCAGCAGGCCCAGCCCGCGCACCTCGCCGAAGCGGGCGAGACCGGCGGCGAGCCGCTCCGACAGCTCGCGCACGTGCGCGAGCAGCGCGTCGTCGATCGTGTCGACGACGGCGCAGGCGGCGGCGCAGCAGACCGGGTTCCCGCCGAAGGTGGAGGCGTGGTCGCCCGGCTGGAAGCCGGCGGGCGCCTCGTCGGCGACGAGCAGCGCGCCGATCGGCAGCCCGTTCGCGAGCCCCTTCGCCAGCGTCACCGCGTCGGGCCGGACGTCGTAGCGCTGCCAGGCGAAGAACGCGCCCGAGCGGCCGACGCCGGTCTGCACCTCGTCCAGCACCAGCAGCGCGCCGTGCTCGTCGGCGAGCGCGCGCGCCCGCTCGAGCGTCCCGGCGCCGAGCGGATGGACGCCTCCCTCGCCCTGCACCGGCTCGAGCAGGATCGCCGCCGTCTGCGGGCCGACGTGCTCCGCGAGCGTGTCGGGCGTCGCGAAGCGGGCGCCCGGCACGAGCGGCTCGAACGCCGCGCGCTTCGCCGGCTGGCCGGTGACCGACAGCGCGCCCATCGTGCGGCCGTGGAACGAGCCCTCGAGCGCGACGATCTCCGTGCGGCCGGTCGCCTTGCGCGCCCACTTGATCGCGGCCTCGTTCGCCTCGGCGCCCGAGTTGCAGTAGAAGGCGCGCGCGCCGCCGAAGCGGTCGGACAGCTTGCCGGCGAGCTCGCGCATCGGCTCGGTGGTGTAGAGGTTCGACACGTGCCACAGCCGGTCGAGCTGGGCGTGCGCCGCGGCGGTCGGCGCCGGGTGGCGGTGGCCGAGGCCGACCACGGCGATCCCCGCGAACAGGTCGAGGTAGCGGCGGCCGGTGTCGTCGACGAGCCACGAGCCCTCGCCGTCGACGAAGGTGACGCCCAGCCGCGCGTACGTGGGCAGCAGCGCGGCGACGGCGGCGTTCACGCGACCACCGCCGTGGCGCCGATCTCGGCCAGCACGCCGTGCGCGGCCGCGATGGCCGCCGCACGCAGCTTCGGGACGATGCCGCCCTCGAAGGCGCCCGCGTCGAGCAGGTCGGAGGCGTCGCCGGCGCGGATCGTCTCCACGACCGCGTCGTCGACCAGCAGGCCCGGCACGTCGGTGAGGAAGAGCAGCTTCTGCGCGCCGAGGCCGAGCGCGAGCGCGGCGGCCGCGTCGTCGGCGTTCACGTTCAGCGGGCCCACCGCGAGCGGCGCCACGACCGGCACGCGGCCGGCGGCGAGCCCGTCCACGATCCTGCGCGGCCGGCAGGGCAGCGGATCGCCGACCCAGCCGAGCGGCGGCACCGGCACGGCGAGCAGCCCGTCGCGGTCGCCGAACACCGGCACGGCGACGTCGCCCAGCTCGGCGCAGAGCGCGTCGTTCACCGACTGCATCGACTCGCGCACCACGTCGACGGTCGCCCGGGTCGTGCGCCGCCGGCCGCCGACGAACTCGACGCGGATCCCCCGTCGCTGCATCTCCTGGGTGATCTGCGGGCCGGCGCCGTGGACGACGCACACCTCGTGTCCCTCCTCGACGAGGCCGAGGATCCGGTCGGCCGAGGCGCCCGCGACGGCGCCGCCCACCTTGACGATGAGGCGGGTCACGACCGGTACTCCGCGTTGATGCGCACGTAGTCGTAGGAGAGGTCGCTGGTCAGGTAGCCGGCTCGGCCGTCGCCGAGGCCCAGGTCGAGGTCGATCGTGGCGACCGCTCCGTCGACGGGCGGCTCGACCTCGGTCGGCGCACCGTCGACGAGCACCTTCGTGCCGTTGTAGGCCAGGTTGACCCGGAGCGGGTCGACGTGCGCGTAGCCGCCGTCGAAGGGCGCGCTGCCGGCGGCCATCAGCACGCGGCCCCAGTTGGCGTCGCGGCCGAAGAGGGCGGTCTTGACGAGCGGCGAGGTGGCGATGCGGCAGGCGATCGCCTTCGCCTCGGCGTCGCTGGCGGCGCCCGAGACGCTGATCTCGGCGACGAGCGTGGCGCCCTCGCCGTCGGCGACGATCTGGCTCGCGAGGTCGCGGCAGACGGCGTGCAGCGCCTCGGCGAAGGCGTCGTCGTCGCGAGACGCGCCGGAGGCGCCGTTCGCGAGCAGCACGACCGCGTCGTTCGTCGAGCAGTCGCCGTCGACGGAGATCGCGTTGAAGCTCTCGGCGACCGCGGGCCGGAGGAACTCGATCGGTTCGCCGGGCCCGAGCGGGTAGTCGGTCGTGATCACCGCGAGCATCGTCGCGAGGTTCGGGTGGATCATCCCCGAGCCCTTCGCCATGCCGCCGACGGTGAAGCCCGGTCCCGTCGCGACGGCGGTCTTCGGCTTCGTGTCGGTGGTGAGGATCGCCTCGGCGGCGTCGGCGCCGCCGTCCGGGGCGAGCGCCGCGGCAGCCGCGCCGATGCCGGCCGTGACGCGGTCGAGCGGCAGCGGCGCGCCGATCACGCCGGTGGAGAGCACGACGACCTGCTCCGGCTCGATCCCCAGCGCGGCCGCGGTCGTCTCGGCGCTCGCGCGGGCGTCGGCCTCGCCGCGGGCGCCGGTGGCCGCGTTCGCGACGCCCGAGTTGACGAGCACCGCCTGCGGCTCGGCCGCCGCGAGGTGGCGCTGCGAGACGACGACCGGGGCGGCGAGCACGCGGTTCTGCGTCCACATCGCCGCGCCCACGGCCGGCTCGAGCGAGCGGACGATCGCCAGGTCGCGCTTCTCCTTGCGGATGCGCGCGTGCACGCCGGCGGCGACGAAGCCCTTCGCGGCGGTGACGCTCAAACCAGCACCCCGTGGAGGCGCAGCCCTGCCGTCTCCGGCAGTCCGAGCGCGACGTTGGCGTTCTGCACCGCCTGGCCGGCGGCGCCCTTGCCCAGGTTGTCGAGCGCGCAGACGAGGACGGTGGTGTCGGTGGCGGTGTCGGCGAAGACGCCGATCTCGGCTGCGTCGGTGCCCTGGACGCGCGAGAGCTCGGGGCCGACGCCGTCGGGCAGCACGCGCACGACCGGGCTTCCCGCGTACGCCTCCTCGAGCAGGGCGCGCGCGTCGGCGTCGGTGCGGACGTAGCAGGTGGCGAGCAGGCCGCGGCGCACGGGCAGCAGGTGCGGGACGAAGCAGACGGCGAAGCCGAGCTGCTGCGCGATCTCGGGCGCGTGGCGGTGGGCGCCGACCGCGTACGGCGCGAAGTTCTCGAGCACGGAGCCGGCGTGCGAGCTGGCCCTCGGCGTCTTGCCCGCGCCCGAGACCCCCGACTTCGCGTCGATCACGGCGCTCTCGACGGCGCCGGCGAGCGGGCCGAGCGCGAGCAGCGCGGCCGTGGCGTAGCAGCCGGGGTTGGCGATCAGCGGGCCATGCGGCGGGTACAGCTCGGGCAGGCCGTAGCTCCAGGCGCCGGGGGCCGCGCCGTACCAGGCGCGGGCGAGCTCGTCGTCGCCGAGCCGGTGCGCGCCGGAGAGGTCGATCACGACCGTATTCGCGGGCGGGTCGAACGCCGCGGCCTGCTCGTGGCCGAGGCAGAGGAAGAGCACGTCGGCGCCGCTCGCGGCGGCCTCCGCGTTGGTGACGAAGGCGGGCAGCGAGCCGTCGAGGCGCGGGTCGAGCGCCGTCGCCGGCTTGCCGGCGAGCGTGTCCGAGCCGAGCGCGATCGCCTCGAGCCCCTCGTGGGCGAGCAGGCGGTCGAGCGTCTCCTGGCCCGTGTAGCCGGCGCAGCCGAGGATCGCAGCCGTCGTCATCTCGACATACTATGCGAAGGTGGGCAATTTATGCAAATTGCCCATGAGACGGAGGCCTAACGCAGGCGGATGGCGATCCGGGCCCCGCGGCGGAGGCGGCGCAGGAGCTGCAGGAGGCGCGGGCGCGGCAGGCTGACGCACCCGTTCGTGGGGCGGCCCAGGTCGTCGTGCAGGAAGATCCCCGAGCCGCGACCCGGGCGCACCGGGTGCGTGTTGTACTCGACGACGGCGAACTCCCGATAGGCGACTGTGGCCCGCCAGAGCGCCTCGCTGCCACCGCCGAACGGTGGGGGCGCGCCGCACGGAACGTGCTGGAACGCGTTGTAGGCCGGCGATGCCGGGTCCTCGTCCCACCAGTCGCCGCAGCGCAGACGGTGGTAGGCCAGGTGCAGCCCCGGGTCGGGATCGAGGCCGTACGCCACCGGCCCGATCGCGAAGGTGCCCAGCGGCGTGGTGCCGTCGCCCTCGCGGTGCTGCGCCGAGACGCCGCTGCGGCCGACCCGCGCCCGCCACGGGCCGAGCAGCCGCCGCCCGCACTCCCACAGCGACAGCTGCGCCGTCGTCGCGCGCGGCGCCGGGACGACGACCGAGATCCGCTGCGGCTGCGTGCAGCCGAGCGCGAGCGAGAGCGCCAGCGCGAGCATCGCGTGGCCCAGAGTACGCTGCCCCGATGCACGCGGCGCTCGCGCTCGCAGCCGTGCTGGCGACTCCTTTCCATGCCTCGTCGAGCCCGGTCACGGCGCGGCAGCTCGGCGCCTCCTGGCACGCCGGCTGCCCCGTCGGCCCCTCCCGGCTGCGGCTCGTCTCGCTGTCGTACTGGGGCTTCGACCGGCGGCCGCACACCGGCCGCCTCGTGGTCGACCGCGCCGTCGTGCGCGACGTCGAGCGTGTCTTCCGCCGCCTCTACGGCGCCCGCTTCCCGATCCGCCGCATGCGCCCCGTGTCGGCCTACGGCGGCAGCGACGACCGCTCGATGGCCGCCGACAACACCTCCGCGTTCAACTGCCGGCCGGTGACGGGGCCCGGTCCGCGCCGCTGGTCGGTGCACGCCTACGGCGAGGCGATCGACGTGAACACCGTCGAGAACCCCTACCTCGACGGCGACCGGGTGCTGCCGGCGGCCGGCCGGCGCTACCTCAACCGTGCGCGAGTGCGACCCGGGATGGCGGTCCCCGGCGGCACGCTCGTCGAGGCCTTCGCCGCCGCCGGCTGGCAGTGGGGCGGCCGCTGGTCGCCCGGGACGGACTACCAGCACTTCTCGCTGACCGGCGGATGACGCAGCAACGCCGGGCGCGCGGCACGTTCCGCGAGGCGCTGCCGACGGACGACGCGACCTGGTCTCCGACCGCCGAGGCATCGACCGTCGCGCGGCGGGAAAGACGTCGTGCGTGCGCCTTTCGCTGCAACCGAGGCCCGCGCGGCTGCGTGCCGGGCTCTGGCCGATCGCCCAGTCGGCGGTCGCGGCCGGCGTCGCCTGGTGGGTCGCCGGGGAGCTGCTCTCGGTGTCGCGACCGCTCTTCGCGCCGATCGCCGCGCTGATCTCGCTCGGCCACACGACCGGGCGACGCGGCCGGAAGGCGGTGCAGGTGGTGCTGGGCGTGGCGTTCGGCGTCGCCGTCGCCGACCTGATCGGCGCGGCGCTCGGCTCGAGCGCCTACGAGATCGGGCTCGTGGTGGTGCTGGCGATGGCGGCGACGCTGCTCGTCAGCGACAGCTCCGGCGCGGTCGTGCAGGCGGGCGTGACGGGGCTGATCGTCGCCGCTGCTCCGCGCCCGGCGAGCGGCGTCTCGGCCGACCGGCTGCTCGAGGCGCTGATCGGCGGCGGCGTCGCGCTCGTCTTCAGCCAGCTGCTGTTCCCCGTCGACCCGCTCCGCCGCGCGCGCGACGCCGTCGGCAACGTGGTCGACGGGATCGCCGCCGCGCTCGACGAGACGGCGACCTCGCTGACCGAGCCCGACGGCGACAGCCGCGACCTCGAGTCGAAGGCGCTCGAGCTGGACGAGCGGCGGGCGCGGCTCGACGAGGCGCTCGCGCTCGCCGGCGAGGCCGTGCGCCTGACGCGCGGGCGCCGCGGGCGGCGCGGCGAGGTCCGGCGTTACGGCGAGGCGCATCGCTGGCTCCATCTGGCCGCCCACGACGTGGCGGCGGTCGCCCGGGGCGCCGCCCGCCTCGAGCGCGCGGGGGAGCGGGAGCGCGCCGCGGCCTCCGCGTCCGAGCTCGCCGCCGCGGCGCGGGCGGTCGGCGGCGACGTGCGCGCCGCCCACCGCGACGAGGTGAACCGCCATCTGGTCGCCGCGACGTCGTCGCTGCCGCCCGAGGAGGAGCTCAGCCTGTCGGGCGCGTTCGTCGCCGGCGCCCTGCTCGACCTGGCGCGCGACCTCGGCGAGGCGGCCGGGGCGCCACTCGACGAGGCGCGCGGGCGTCAGGCGGCCTCGGCCGGATAGGAGACGTCCTCGAGCCGATCGACCTGCGCCAGCGACGGGAACAGCCTCCCCCAGACGAGCGCCAGCCCGATCGTCAGCGCGCCTCCCGCGACGACCGCGGGCACCGCGCCGATCAGCGCCGCCGCCGCGCCCGACTCGAACGCGCCGAGCTCGTTCGAGGCGCCGATGAAGACGTTCTCGACGGCGTTGACACGGCCGCGCAGGGCGTTCGGCGCCGCCAGCGCGATCGTCGTGGAGCGGATGTTCATGCTGAACATGTCGACGTAACCGCTCACGATCAGCGCCGCCAGCGAGAGCAGGAACCAGCGCGAGAGCCCGAAGACGACCATCGACGCGCCGAACGTGCCCACCGAGTGCAGCAGCGTCCGCCCGGCCCGGCCGCGCAGCGAGCGGTGCGCGAGCAGCACGCCGGCGACGAGCGCGCCGATCGCCGGGCCGCTGCGCAGGATGCCGAGGCCGACCGGCCCCGTGTGCAGGATCGACTTCGCGTACAGCGGCAGCAGCGCCACGGCGCCGCCGAACAGCACGGCGAACAGGTCGAGGCTGATCGCGCCGAGGATGATCGGCGTGGTGCGGATGAAGCGGATGCCGAGCAGCAGGCTCTCGGCGCCGGGCGCGTTCCCCAGCTCCGTCTCGACCTGTCGCGGCTGCCGCAGGAGCGTCATCCACGCCGCCGCCAGCGCCGACAGCCCGACCGCCGTGCCGTAGGCGACCTCGGGCCGGATCGCGAAGAGCAGGCCGCCCAGCGCCGGGCCGCCGACGCTGGCGCTCTGGTAGGCGATCGAGCGCAGCGCCATCGCGCTCGGCAGCACCTCGACCGCGACCAGCTCGGGCGGCATCGCGCGCGCCGCCGGGTTGCCGAAGGCGCCGGCGACGCCGGTCCCGGCGGCGAGCACGAGGAACGGCCAGAGCGTGTGCGCGCCCGCGACGGTGACGACGAGCAGCAGCGCCACCACGGTCGCCTGCAGCGCGATCGAGGCGGCGAACACCCGCGCCCGCGGGAAGCGGTCGGCCACGTGCCCGGCGGGCAGCGTCAGCAGCGGCACGGGCAGGAAGGCGCAGAGCCCGACGAGGCCCAGGTCGAGCGCGTGGTGGCGGATCGAGTACACCTGCCAGCCGACCGCCACCTGCGCCATCTGCTCGGCGCCGCCGCTCGCGAGGAACGCCAGCCACAGCAGCCGGAAATCGCGGTCGTGGAGCGCGGGCGGGAGTCGGCGGCGGAGCGTCTGCACCGCCGCATCCTGCCCGCGGCCCGGCGCGGCCGGCCTCTGAGGCACTTCTTAGCTCGCGCCGAGGTGACGCTCAGCCTCCCCGGGAACCGTGTCGATGCAGCCTCCGACGAACGAAACGACCGAGAGAAAGAGAGACGCATGCCCAGGAAGAAGATCGCCGCCGCCGTCGCCGCAGCGGCCCTCGCCGGAGGGGGTGCCGGCGCGGGCGTGTACGCGGTCGCCGCCGGCAGCTCCGCCCACGTCGTCACGACGCGGATCGCGGCCGGTGCGAACGTCGCCGACACGAGCTCGGCGCTGAGCGTCGGCGCCCTCTACACGCAGTCGGTGCCCGGCATCGTGGAGATCGACTCGACGATCGCGAGCCCGTCGAACGGCCAGGGCTTCGGGTTCGGCTTCGGGGGCCAGGGTGGCGGCTCGGCGACCGCCGAGGGCACCGGCTTCGTCTACGACACCGCCGGCCACATCCTCACGAACGAGCACGTCGTCGACGGCGCCTCGTCGGTGAAGGTGCACCTCCACGACGGCAGCACCGTCACCGCGACCGTGGTCGGCGCCGACCCGTCCACCGACGTGGCCGTGCTGAAGGTGAACGTGCCGGCCTCGAAGCTCCATCCGCTGACGCTCGGCGACTCGGGCGCGGTGCAGGTGGGCGACGGCGTGGTCGCGATCGGCAATCCGTTCGGTCTCGACGACACGGCGACCGCCGGCATCGTCAGCGCCGTCGGCCGCGAGATCACGGCGCCCGACAACAGCCCGATCGAGGGCGCGATCCAGACCGATGCCGCGATCAACCACGGCAACTCCGGCGGGCCGCTCTTCGACCTGCAGGGCCGCGTGATCGGCATCACCTCGCAGATCCAGAGCGACTCCGGCGGCAGCGACGGCGTCGGCTTCGCCATCCCGTCCAACCTGGTGAAGAAGATCGCCGACGAGCTGATCGCCCACGGCAAGGTCGACCACCCCATGCTCGGGGTGCAGGTGCAGACGATCCCGGCAGAGGTCGCCTCGCAGCTCGGCGAGCCCGCCGGGGTCGCGGTCGCGACGGTGCAGCCCCGGACGGGCGCCGCCGCCGCCGGCCTGCAGGCGGCGACCGGCAGCTCCACGGTGGGCGGCCAGCGCTACCCGACCGGCGGCGACGTGATCACGGGGATCGACGGCAAGCAGGTCTCGACCGCGCAGGAGCTGCGCGCCGCGATCGACGCGCACAAGGTCGGCGACACCGTCGACCTGACCGTCGTGCACGGCGGCAAGACCCGCACCGTGCACGCGAAGCTCGGCGCCCGCGGCACCTGAGGCAGGCGCGCCCCCGAACTGGCGGCGGCCGGTTGCCCACCCTTCCCTCGCACCGGCCGCCGCTAGTCCAATTCGTCTCGATCGCTTACGATCGGCGGATGATCGAGTTCCACCTCGACGGCCGCTCCGGCGTCGCCACCTACGTGCAGATCGTGCAGCAGGTGAAGGAGGCGCTGCGACTCGGCGTGCTGGACGTGGGCGACCAGCTGCCGACCGTGCGCGAGGTGGTCGCCGACCTGGCGATCAACCCGAACACGGTCGCCAAGGCCTACCGCGAGCTGGAGCGCGAGGGGCTCGTCGTCGCCCGCCAGGGGCGCGGCACCTTCATCGCCGGAACGCTCGGCACGCCGTCGCTCGAGCACCACGACGCGCTCCGCCGCGAGCTCGAGCGCTGGCTCGACGAGGCCGAGCGGGCGGGGCTCGACGAGGAGAGCATCCGGGCGCTGATCTCCAGCACCCTCCGGGAGGCGTACCGGCGAGTCGCATGATGTCGCCGCTCGCCACGGAGGAGCTGGGCAAGCGGTTCCGGCGCGGGTGGGCGCTGCGGGAGTGCACGCTGACGGTCCCCGAGCAGGCGATCGTCGGCCTGGCGGGGCCGAACGGGGCCGGCAAGTCGACGCTGCTCGAGCTGGCCGTGGGGATGCTGGCGGCGACCGAGGGCTCGCTATCGGTGCTCGGGCGCGACCCGCGCCGCGACCCGGCCGCGCTGGCCGACGTCGGCTACGTGCCGCAGGGCGCGCCGCTGTACCGCAGCTTCTCGGTCGCGGAGACGCTCGAGCTGGCGCGGCGCACGAACGCCCGCTGGGACCGCGAGCTGGCGCACGAGCTGCTCGCGAGCCTCGACTCGTCGAGACGGGTCTCGGCGCTCAGCGCGGGCGAGCGGGCGCGGCTGTCGCTGGCGCTCGCGTTCGGCAAGCGGCCGGCGCTGCTGCTGCTCGACGAGCCGTTCGCGCAGCTCGATCCTCTCGCGGGGCGCGACTTCCTGCGGCTGCTGATGGACGGGGTGTCGGAGACCGGTTCGACGGTGGTGATCGCGTCGCACGTGGTCGCGGACATCGAGCGCGTGTGCGACCACATCGTGCTGCTCTCGGAGGGGCGCGTGCGGCTGGAGGGCAACGTCGAGGAGCTGCTGGCCTCGCACCTGCTGCTCACGGGCGCGCGGCGGCCGCTCGGGACGATCCGCGGCGTCGAGGAGATCGTGCGCGAGCGGCACAGCGGCCGCCAGTCGACCCTGCTCGTGCGCACGCGCGGCGGCGTCGTCGACCCGACCTGGTCGGTCGACGGGATCGAGCTGGAGGAGCTGCTGCTCGCCTACATGGCGCCCGAGCGGCTGCCGCGGCCGGTGGCGCCGGAGCCCGGGAGGCTGCGATGGCATGGGTGACGTGGCGGCAGCACCGCCTGCAGGCGTACGCCGGCGCCGCGCTGCTCGCCGCGCTCGCGGTCGCCGCGCTCGTCACCGAGCTGCCGATCCGGGCGGCGTACCACAGCGATCCGCTCTCGGCGTGCCTGCCGCCGTCGACGCGCACCGGCTGCGACCTGATCGTCGCGCACTTCCGGGGCGAGTTCACGGCGCGCCTCGACGCGCTGCGCTACCTGATCGTGCTGCCCGCGCTCGTCGGGCTGCTCGTCGGCGCGCCGCTCGTCGCGCGCGAGTACGAGCGGGGCACCCACCGGCTGGCGTGGTCGCAGGGCGTCACGCGCGGCCGCTGGCTGCTGACGAAGACGGCGCTGCTCACCGCCGCGACCGCGCTGGCCGGCCTCGCGCTCGCGGGGCTCGCGACCTGGTGGCGGCAGCCGTTCGACAACCTCGACGGGCGCATCAGCCCGAGGGCGTTCGACGTGGAGGGCATCGTCGTGCCGGCCTACGCGGTCGCCGCGCTCGCCTTCGGGGTGCTGGCCGGCGTGGCGCTGCGGCGCACGCTGCCCGCGATGTCGCTGGCGGTGGGCCTCTTCTTCGCGGCGCGGCTCGGCGTCGAGAAGCTGCTGCGGCCGCACTACCTCGCGCCGGCGCACCGCACCGTCGCCGGCATCGGCCCCACCGCCCCCACACGCGACTGGGTGCTGTCGAACTCGCTCGTCGACGCCGCCGGCCGCACGATCTCGACCGCGCGCGAGGACGCGGCGATCGTCCACGCCCAGCACGCCGGCATCGACCCGCAGAGCTACCTGGCGACGCTCGGCTGGCACCGCGCGGTCACCTTCCAGCCGGCGGGCCGCTTCTGGACGTTCCAGGCGATCGAGGCCGGGATCTTCCTCGTGCTCGCCGCGGCCGCGGTGCTGCTGGCGCTGCGGCTCGTCCGCCGCGCGCCGGCCTAGAGCGATCGGTAGACGATCCGCTCGCGCGATCCGCTCTCGCCCGAGCGGACGATCGCGTCGCAGATCTCGGCGGCGCGGTAGCCGTCCTCGAAGGTCGCCCCGTACGGCGCCACGTCGGCGTCCTCCGCGATCGCGCGGAGCATGTGGTGCACCTCGTGCACGAAGGTGTCGCCCCAGCCGATGATGTGGCCGGGCGGCCACCAGTGCTCCCAGAACGGATGGCTCGCCTCCGAGACGAGCACCGTCCTGAACCCTCGGGCGCGGTCGCCGTCGGCCCTGAACACCTGGAGCTCGTTCAGCCGCTCCATGTCGAAGGCGAGCGACGCCTTCGTGCCGTTGATCTCCCACTGCAGCGCGTTGCGGCGGCCGTGCGCGAAGCGCGTCGCCTCGAGCGTCCCCACGGACCCGTTCTCGAACGCGACCGCCGCCTCGACGGCGTCGTCGACCTGCCGGCCCGGCAGGAAGCGGTGCGTGAAGCCGGAGACGCTCTCCGGCTCGCCGTTCAGGAAGCGCGCCAGGTCGGCGACGTGCGCCATCAGGTCGCCGAGCGCGCCGGAACCGGCCGCGGCGGCGTCGAAGCGCCACGTGTCGAGCGTCGGGTCGTCGCCCCAGTCCTGCAGGTAGCGGCCGCGGAAGTGGCGCACCTCGCCCAGCTCGCCCGCGTCGATCATCTCCCGCGCGAGCCGGACGGCGGGGACGAAGCGGTAGTTGAACGCGCAGAGGTGCTTGACGCCGGTCGCCGCGACGCGCCGCCAGATCTCGTAGCTCTCGTCGGCGTCGCGCCCGAGCGGCTTCTCGCAGATCACGTGCTTCCCGGCCTCGGCCGCGGCGATGGTCGGCTCGGCGTGGAGCGCGTTCGGCCCGAGGTTGTCGAAGAGGCCGATGCGCTCGTCGCCGACCAGGCGGCGCCAGTCGTCGGTGGAGTACTCGAAGCCGTAGCGCTCGGCCGCCTCCTGCACCGCCTCCGTGTTCCGGCCGGCGATGCCGACCAGCCGCGCCTCGAGCGGCGGCGGCCACATGATGTACGCGCACTTGCGGAACGCGTTCGAGTGGGCCTTGCCCATGAACGCGTAGCCGAGCATCCCGACGCCTATCTCCGTCACGTCGGCGATAGTACGCACATGGCCAATCCACTAGTCAGATGGGGCATCGTTTCCACCGCGGACATCAACCGGAAGGTGATCCCGGGCGCGCAGGCGTCGGACAAGGTCGACCTCGTCGCCGTCGCGAGCCGCACGCAGGAGCGCGCCGACGCCTACGCGCGCGAGTGGTCGATCCCGCGCGCGTACGGCTCCTACGAGGCGCTGCTCGCCGATCCCGAGATCGAGGCGGTGTACATCTCGCTGCCGAACACGCTGCACGTCGAGTGGACGGTCAGGGCGCTCGAGGCCGGCAAGCATGTCCTCTGCGAGAAGCCCCTCTCCCGCCACCCCGACGACGCCGCGGCGGCGTTCGACGCGGCCGAGCGCTCCAGGCGCCTGCTGATGGAAGCGTTCATGTACCGGCACAACCCGCAGACCAGGCGCCTGGTCGAGCTCGTCGCCGGGGGCGCGATCGGCGAGCTGCGGCTCGTGCGCTCGACCTTCTCCTACGGCCTCCACGACCGCGAGAACATCCGCCTGCAGCCCGAGGTGGAGGGCGGAGCGCTGATGGACGTCGGTTGTTACGACGTCTCCGCCTCACGGCTCCTCGCGGGCGGCGAGCCCGAGCGCGTCTGGGGCGAGGCGTGGTACGGCCCCACCGGCACCGACTGGGTCTTCGCCGCCACCATGCGCTTCCCGCGTGACGTGATCGCCACCTTCGACTGCGGCACCGCGCTCGCGACGCGCGACGAGCTGGAGGCGATCGGCAGCGAGGGCGCCCTCTTCGTCGACGACCCGTGGCACTGCCTGAAGCCGGGCATCGAGCTGCGCCGCGACGGCGCGGTGGAGCGGATCGACGTCCCCTTCCACGACTCGTACCGGCTCGAGCTCGAGAACCTGAGCGACGCGATCCGCGGCGAAGCCGAGCCGCTGCTCGGGCGCGACGACGCCATGGGCCAGGCGCGCGCGCTCGAGGCGCTGCACGAGTCCGCGACGACGAACCGCCCCGTCACGCTCTGAGATGAGGGTCGACCGGCCGCGAAATGCGGCCGGCCCCCCATCGCGGTTCGACCTCTGCGCGGCCACCATGCGCCCGAGTCGAACACGAGGAGGAGAGAGCGATGACGGGCGGGACGATCGTCTGCGGAGTGAACGAGACGGTGGAGGGGCGCGGCGCCGCCGAGCTGGCGGCGGCCCTGGGGGCGCGGCTGGGGCTGCGACTGGTGCTCGTGCACGTGCTGGACGGCGTGCCGGCGGCGGCGCGGGAGAGCGTCAGCGGCCGGCAGCATCTGCGCGGCGCCGAGCGGATGCTCGACGGGCTCGCGAACGAGCTGGGCGACGGCGCCGAGCGACGGCTGGTCGTCGGGCGGCGCAGCGACGGCATCGCCTCTGTGGCGGCCGAGGAGGGCGCGGACGTGATCGTCGTCGGCTCGCGCCCGGCCGGGTTGCGCGGCAAGACGCTGCGCTCCCGCCTGGCGCGCGAGCTGGAGGCGGCGACGCCGGTGCCGGTGCTGGTAGCGCCGCCCGCGACGCGCGAGCACAGCGCGCGCCGGCTTGCGGTCGCGGCCGAGCGGGTTGCACGTTAGGACGAGCGTGGTATGGAGCCGGGGTGAGCCTGTCCCGGCTCCCGCTCCTCTGGCGGGTGTTCGCGATCAACGCGGCGCTGCTCGTGGTTGCGACGCTGCTGCTGGCGCTGACGCCCGTGACGATCCACGCGCCGATCGCGCTCGTCGAGGTGCTCGTCCTGGTGGTGGGCCTGCTCGTGATGCTGCTGGCGAACCTGTTGCTGCTGCGCCCGGCGCTGTCCCCGATCGGCCGGCTCGTCGATCGCATGCGCACCGTCGACCTGTTGCGGCCGGGGCAGCGCCTCGGCCGGGAGGGCGGCGTCGAGGCCACGGCGCTGGTGGGCGCGTTCAACCAGATGCTCGACCGGCTGGAGGAGGAGCGCCGGGAGAGCGGCCGCCGTGCGCTCGAGGCGCAGGAGGCGGAACGGCGGCGCATCGCGAGCGGCCTGCACGACGAGGTCGGTCAGGTGCTCACCGGCGTGCTGCTGCGCCTCGACGACGAGGAGACGAAGCAGGCGGTGCGCCAGGCGCTGGAGGAGGTGCGGCGCATCGCGCGCGAGCTGCGCCCGGAGATGCTCGAGCACCTCGGGCTCGTCAGCGCGCTC
>DASVDV010000029.1:0-32371 GCA_036380895.1 Gaiellaceae bacterium
GGAGGTCGCCGACCTGTACGTCGAGGCGTGGCAGCTCGGCGTCAAGGCGATCGCGATCTACCGCGACAACTGCAAGGTCGCGCAGCCGCTCTCCGGCAAGGCGGAGAAGGGCCAGCAGGTGCTGGCACCCGCCGGCGCGCAGGGTGCGCCGAGGCGCCGCCGCCTGCCGGAGGACCGCACGGAGATCGGCCGCAAGTTCCGCGTCGGCGAGCACGAGGGCTACATCCACGTCGGCGTGTTCGACGACGGGACGCCGGGTGACATCTTCGTCGACATCGCGAAGGACGGCACCACGATGGCCGGCCTGATGAACTCGCTGATGATCGCGGTGTCGATGGGCCTCCAGTACGGCGTACCGCCCGCGGTGTACGTCTCGAAGCTGTCGCACATGCGCTTCGAGCCGTCGGGCCCGACGAACGACGCCGACATCCGCACCGCGAAGTCGATCGTCGACTACATCTTCCGCTGGTTCGGGAAGAAGTTCCTCGACGTCGACCAGCAGGAAGAGGCGGGGATCCTGTCCGCCGAGGTGCGGGCGAAGCTCGCCGACCAGTACGCGAACGGCGGGACGAAGCCGGTCGTTGAAGCGCCGGCGCCCGGCCAGACCGCGCTCTTCAACTCCTTCGAGGACGCGATCGAGTGCAACCGCTGCGGCGGCCGCATGGTGCGCGCGGGCACGTGCTACACGTGCCGCGACTGCGGGACGTCGACCGGCTGCGGCTGAGCTGATGTTGGCCGCCGCTGAACTGCGAGCGGAAGTCGCCACGAAATGCAAGCGGATCCGCCACGAGATGCGAGCGAGTCGCGCTAGGTAAGGAAAAGGCCCTGGAAACAGGGCCTTTTCTCCCTATACCCTAGGGCAACACGGTGAAGGCCGGCAGCGGCTACTTGCGCCCCGACGGTGTCGCCGTCATTCCGATCGGCGCACTCGGGCCGTAGGCCCCGGGGTGCAGGCCGTCAGCTGGCGCCCGACGCCCTGTCCCGCTGGCGCTTCCACTCCTCCCACCGCCCGAGCAGGAGGTTGTGGTCCTCCTCGAGCCACTCGTGGTAGTCGCGCATGTTCTGGAAGCGGAGGCGCGGATGCTCGTCGTCGGCCCCGAGCCGGGTGAGGACCCGTTCGGCGAGCTCGCGCGCGCGGACGTAGCCTCGGTGCTCGTGGGCCAGGAAGGACGCCCAGACGTCGTCGTCGGCCCGGAAGAAGTGGCTGCGCTCGCCGGCGACCGCGACCTGCCGGATGAAGCCCCACTCCTTGAGGCGCCGGGTCGCCGTCGAGATCGAGCCGGCGCTCGCCTGCAGGGCGTCCCGCAGCTCGGAGCTCGAGACGTGCGGGGCGTTGCTCAGCATCAGGTAGCCCATGACGCGCCCGTCCATGCGCTGCATGCCGAACTCCTCCCACATGAGCCCCATCTCCTCGACGAGGTCGGCCCAGCGGGCGTCGGCCGGCTCCCCCGGGCGAGGCGGTGTGCGAGCAGCCGTCATTGGTGTTGGAGTATAACCGCAGAAGGTTCAATTATTTCTGAATGTTTGAAATTCTCGGCTGGCGGTGGTAGGTTCGCGCCCGTCGTCGTCTAGGAGGAGTGAACGTGCACAAACGCCTGGCTCTGTCATCCGCCGCTCTCGCGCTCATCGGTGCGGCCGTCCTCGTCGTCTCCACGGTGGCTTCGGCCAGCTCGCGGGCGTCGTCCGACACGTTCTCGGTGGCGTCGCTCGAGCCGAACTCGCTGATCCCCGGCAAGAGCACCGACGGCGAACTGGCGCTCGCGGCGCTCTTCACGCCGCTCGTCGGCATGGACGCGAAGGGCCACCTGCGGTACCTCCAGGCGAAATCGGTCGTGAGCAGCGACCACGCGAAGACGTGGACGATCACGATCCGCAAGGGGTGGACGTTCCACAACGGCGAGCCGGTGACCGCGCAGAGCTACGTCGACGCCTGGAACTACAACGCCTACGGGCCCCACGCGTTCGCGACGAGCGGCCAGCTGTCGAACATCGTCGGCTACGCCGCGCTCAACCCGAAGTCGGGCAAGCCCTCGACGACGCGCATGTCCGGGCTGAAGGTCCTCGGCCGGTACGTCTTCCGGGTGCGGCTCTCGGCGCCGGACAGCCAGTTCCCGTACGAGCTGACCGCGAACCAGTGGGGCTTCTACCCGCTGCCGAAGTCCGCCTACGCCGACCTGAAGGCGTACAACGAGAAGCCGATCGGCGACGGCCCGTACCAGATGAACGGCTCCTGGCAGCACGACCAGTCGATCGGCATGACGGCGTACCCGCGCTACGCCGGGCCCGACAAGCCGAAGACGAAGAACCTCGTCTTCAAGATCTTCTCGAGCGTCGACACCGCCTACACCGACGTCCAGGCCGGCAACACGGACATGGCGAGCGTCCCCGGCGACAAGCTCTCGCAGTTCGAGAAGGACTTCCCCGGCCGCTTCTTCTCGCGCGGCGGGCAGAACATCGAGTACCTCGGCTTCCCGCTCTTCGCCAAGCCGTGGCAGAACAAGAAGCTCCGCGAGGCGATCTCGCTCGCCATCGACCGGAGGGCGATCGACAAGGCCCTCTTCGGCGGCGCCTACCAGCCCGCCGACTCCTTCCTGCCGGCGACGACGCCGGGAGGAGACCCGCACTCCTGCCGCTACTGCCGGTTCGATCCGGTCGCCGCGAAGCGGCTGCTGCGCGAGGCCGGCGGCTTCGAGGGGACGATGGTCGTCAACTACCTCGGCGGCTGGGGCATCGACCAGGAGTACCAGGCGATCGCGAACCAGCTGCGCCAGAACCTCGGGATCAAGGTGACGGCCCAACCGTCGGTGACGATCTCCGCCTACTACACGAACATCGCCAAGAAGGCCTACCGCTCCGGGCCGATCTACGACTCCGCGAGCGCGCCCTACCCGAGCGCCCGCGCGCTGATCACCCAGAACCTGCTCCCGCCGTCCTCGTTCCAGTCCGGCACCTACTACGCGAACGCCGCGGCGCAGCGGCTCGTCTCGGCCGGCGACCGGGCCTCGACGCCCGCAGCGGCGATCCGCGCCTACCAGAAGGCGGAGGCGCTCATCCAGGCCGACTTCCCGACGATCCCGCTCTTCTTCCTGCCGTCGCCGATGGTGTACTCCAGCCGGATCAGCAACGTGAAGGCGGACGCACTGACGAACCCGATCTACACCGCCGTGACGGTGAAGGGCTGATCGCCCCGAGCCAGACCGCGCCGCCGGCGGCCGACCCTGCGGGGTCGCGCCGCCGGCGGCCGGCTCGCACGCGCTGATGGGCTCCTACGTCGTCAGACGCCTCCTCCAGGCGCTCGTCGTCTTCGTCGGCGTGACGATGCTGATCTACGGCGCCGTCTTCCTGCTCCCCGGCGACCCGATCCGGGCGCTGTCGCCGAACCGCCCGCTCCCGCCGAACGTCGTCGCCCAGCTCCGCCACCAGTTCGACCTCGACGCGCCGATCTGGCAGCAGTACCTCAACTACGTCGGCAACGTCGTGCGCGGCAACCTCGGCACCGACTTCTTCGGCCGGCCGGTGCTCGGCCTGATGAAGGAGCGCTGGCCGGTGACGCTCCGCCTGGCCGCGACGGCGTGGTTCTTCGAGATCGTGCTCGGCGTCGGCCTCGGCGTCTGGGCGGCGCTTCGGCGAGGGCGGGTGGCGGACTACACGATCCTCGGCGCCGGCATCGCGATCATCTCGATCCCGGCGTTCGTCCTCGCGTTCACCGCCCAGCTCCTGCTGGGCGTCCAGGCCGGCGTCTTCCCGGTGGCGGGCACCCAGGACGGCTGGCCGATGAGCTACGTCCTGCCCGGCTTCATCCTCGGCGCGTTCGGCCTCGCGTCGGTGTCGCGCCTCGTCCGCTCGACCATGGCCGAGAACCTGCAGGCCGACTACATCCGCACCGCGCACGCCAAGGGAGCATCGCCGGCGCGCATCGTGCTCCGGCACGCGCTGCGCAACTCGCTCATCCCGGCCGTCACCTACCTCGCGCTCGATCTCGGAACGCTGCTCGGCGGCACCGTGATCGTGGAGGGCATCTTCAACCTGCCGGGCGTGGGGCAGCTGCTCTTCTCCGGCATCCAGCAGCAGAACGGCCCCGTCATCGTCGGCGTCTCCACCACCCTCGTCCTGATCTTCCTGCTGCTCAACCTCGTCGTCGACCTGCTCTACGCCGTCCTCGACCCGCGGATCCGCCTTGACTGAGGCGATGGCCGTCTTCGAGCGGGAGGCGCTGGCTCCGTCGGAAGCGCTCGCACGTCGCATCACCATCTGGTCGCGGCTCAGGAAGCGGCCGCTCTTCTGGCTCGCGTTCTCGATCGCGGCCGTGCTGGTGCTGATCGCGATCGCGCCGGGCGCGTTCGCCGGCTGGTTCGGACACGGCGACCCGCTCGCATGCGACCTCACCGACAGCGGACGAGGGCCGGGCGGCGGTCATCCCTTCGGCTTCGACATCCAGGGGTGCGACGTCTATGCGAACGTCGTCTACGGCGCGCGCGACTCGATCAGCATCGGCCTGCTCGTCACGGCGCTCAGCCTGGTCGCCGCCGTCCCCCTCGGCTGCCTCGCGGGGTACTACGGCAGGCTCATCGACGCGCTGCTCTCGCGCGTCGCCGACATCTTCTTCGGCTTCCCGTTCCTGCTCGGCGCCGTCGTCATCCTCTCCACCTTCCGGCTGCGCGACGTCGTCTCCGTCTCCGTGACGCTGGCGCTCTTCATCTGGCCCGTGCTCGCGAGGCTCATGCGCGCGTCGGTGCTCCAGGTGAAGCAGCTCGAGTACGTCGAGGCGGCGAGGAGCCTGGGCGCGAGCGATGCCCGGATCATCCGCCACCACATCCTCCCGAACGCGATCGCGCCGGTGATCGTCATCTCGACGATCACGGTCGGCAGCGTGATCGCGGCGGAGGCGGCGCTCACCTTTCTCGGCGTGGGGCTCCAGTACCCGGCGATCTCGTGGGGGCTGCAGCTCGCCCAGGCGCAGACGAACTTCCAGCAGCACCCGCACCTGCTGATCTTCCCCGGCCTCTTCCTGAGCGCGACCGTCTTCAGCTTCATTCTCCTCGGCGAGACCCTCCAGAACGCGATCGACGCGCGCGCATGACGGAACGGGCCGACGCAGCGATGCCGCGGAGCTCGACCCTCGGCCGGATCGCGCGCCTCGCAGCGGACGATCCCGCGCAGGCGCAGGTGGAGCTCGCGCGTGCGCTCGCCGAGGCGCAGGGGCCGCTCGTCGAGCCGCTCCCGGAGAGGCCGGGGGACGTGCTGGTGACCTTCGTCGCCACCGGGGCGACGGAGCCGCCGCTCGTCGCCTCGCAGCTGTTCCGCGGCGTCGAGCAGCAGCCGATGCAGCCGGTTCCCGGCTGCCGCGGCGCCTGGTGGGCGGAGACGACGGCTCCCGCCGATGCCGCCACCGTCTACCAGTTCCAGCGCCGCCCGATCGCGGAGGCGGGCGCCGACGTCGTCGACGATCCGCGTGCGCTCGGACGGTATCTCGAGGAGGTCTACGAGATCAGCGACGCCGACCCGCACAACCCGCACCGCTGCCGCCCGGTCACGGCGCTGATGATCGACGGCGCCGCGCCGGCGCCCCCGCTGGAAAAGTGGCAGTCGGTCGTCGCGCTTCCGGACGCGGAGCGCTTCACGTGGCACGACGAGGCACCCGCCGGGCGGGTCGAGACGATCGCCGTCGCCTCCGGGATCCTCCGGAACGAGCGCACCGTGACCGTCTGGTCGCCCGCCGCCGCCGACGACGAGGCGCCGCTCCCGCTCGTCGTCCTGCTCGACGGCGAGTGCTTCCTCCACGGGATGGACGCTCCCCGGATCTTCGACAACCTCGTCCACCGCCTGCGCGCGCCGGGCTTTCTGGCCGCGCTCGTGCACAATGCGAGCCCGTCGTCCCGGGTCGTCGAGTACCCCTGCCACCCCGGCTTCCCGAGCTTCCTCGCCGACGAGCTGCTGCCCCGGCTGCGACGCCGCTACCCGCGCCTCGACGGCCGACGGGTCGTGATCGGCGGCTACAGCTACGGGGGCCTCGCCGCGTGCTGGAGCGGCTATCGCCGACCGGATGCGTTCACCGACGTCCTGGCGCTTTCGCCCTCGCTGTGGTGGGGTAGCCCGCACGAATGGCTCACGCAGCAGTTCGCCGCCGCACCCCGGCTGCCGCTTCGCTTCCGGCTCGAGGTGGGGACGCTGGAGGTCGGCCCGCTCGGGCTCTCCGATCCCTCGGTGACGATGCTCTCCGTGTCGCAGCGTCTGCGCGACGTGCTGCTCGAGCGCGGGTACGAGGTCGGCTATCGCGAGCGTCCCGGCGGTCACGACTTCGTGAGCTGGCGCCATGCCCTGGCCGAGGGGTTGCCGCACCTCCTCGCATCGGAGTAGCGGGATGCTGATCGCACTCCCCACGGCCCTGACCCCGCCGGCCGTGCTGGTCGCGCTGTGGGTGCTCGCCGCCTCCGACCGTGCCTCGGCGGCCGCGGCGGGCGCGGTGGCTGCCGCGAGCCTCGCCGGGAGCTACGCGATCTGGGTCGGCCGCGGGCGCCGCTGGCACGACGGGCTCGCGATCCTCTCGCTGCTGCCCGCCGTCGCGGCCGGCGTGTGGGTCGCGGTCGGCGGGCTCGCGCTCGGCGAGCACGAGAGCACGGCGCGACGGCTCCTCGTCGAGGTCGGCCCGGGCCTGGCGCTCGTCGGGATCGCCGCGACGATCCTCGGCTACCACGGCCGGCACGACCCACGCGAAGCTTCCTAGACGTGCGGCGGGCGCCCGCTCGGGCGCCCGCCGGTCGATCAGGACGGATGCTGGGCCTTACTGGCCCATCTTCACCCCAGGCTCCGACCACTCGAGCTGGATGGGGCGAATCGTCTTCGCACTCGGGACGTTCGCCTCCTTCTTCCACTTGAGCAGCGGCAGGATCGTGCGCCCGGTCGTGGCCGCCAGCAGCAGCGCCGCGACGGTGTACCAGGCGAACCCGGACGAGAACACCAGCACCCAGCCGGCGATCTCCACCCAGGTGTGCGTGCCGTAGATGTACGCGCCGGCCAGGATTCCCGAGCCGGCCGCCAGCGTGCTCAGCACGGCGAACAGGCCGAGGCTTTCCACCAGCGCCGCGACCGCGGCGATCCCGGTCGTGATCGCCAGGGCGAAGAACCAGAAGCCCAGCTCCGGCTGGTGCCAGGGATTCGCCGGCGCCGGCAACGTCTTCGTCGCCAGCAACAGGTTGAGAATCCCGTACGCCAGCCAGAACGCACCCCAGGTGCCGTGCGCCAGCGTGGCGATCCCGTCCCGCGCCTTGTACGACCACATCCCCGCCAGCAGCTGTGCCAATCCGCCGAACATCGCCGCGAACGGGAACAGAATCAGGCCGGACGTCGGCGTTCCCCACCAGCCCGCGAGGTTGGAGGCGACGATGAACGTCGCGCCCGCAAACCCGGACAGGCCGAGGATGGAAGGGGCCGCGATCGGCTGCAGGAAGACCCTCGGCCGGGCGAAGCCATCCGCCCACGCCTCGTCGTCGATCCCGGCGGAAGCAACCTGCCGGCGCTCGTCGAGTGTGGACATCTTGACCCCCTTCGAGAGTTTATTGGTTCAAAGACATTTTGATCGCCGGGCGATTTATGTAAACATGCACTAGCCGTCGACGGCGGCAGACGCCTGCCGTCGTGGCAGCACCAGCTCGAAGCGAGCGCCCCCGCCCGCCGCGGGCTCGTAGACCAGATCGCCCTGGTGCGCCTGCGCGTACGAGCGCGCGATCGCGAGCCCGAGCCCGCTGCCGCCCGGCACGTCCCGCGTCTCGTCGGCGCGTGCGAACCGCTCGAACAGCTGCGGCACGAAGTCCGGCGGCACGCCCGGCCCGCGGTCCTCCACCGTCAGCCGGAAATGGCGGTCGCTCTGCACCGCTCGCACGACGATCGGCGCCGAGCCGTAGCGGATCGCGTTCGTGATCAGGTTCTCGACGATGTGGCCGAAGGCGACGGTGTCGAGCTCCGCGGCCAGCGCCGGCTCGATCGCCAGCTCCACCGACGGGTCGCCCAGCGACTCGACGATCTGCTCCACCTGCGCGCGCACCGCGACCGGCTCGACACTGATCTCCACCGCCTCCGCGTCGAGCCGCGACAGGTCGAGCAGCTGGTCCACCAGCAGCCGCACCCGCCGGGCCTGCTCGGCCAGCGTCCGCCGCAGCTCGAGCGCCAGATCGGGCCGCAGCTGCCCGTCGCGCTGCTCCAGCGTCTCGACGAGACCGACCACCGTCGCGATCGGCGAGCGCAGCTCGTGCGCGGCGAACGCGACGAACTGCGTCTTCAGCTCGTCGGCCCGCTCCAGCGCGGCGCGCGCCTCCCGCTCGCCTGCCAGCAGCCGCGCATGGTCGAGCGCCAGCGCGGTCATCCAGCCGAGCGTCCGCAGCAGCTGCAGCTCCTCCGTGCCGAAGAACGGGGCGTACCGGCTCGTACGGACGAGCAACGTCGTGCCCTCGAGGTCGATCGCGAGGGTCTCCGGCGCCTCGTCCGCCGGCGGTGCATCCGGGTCCGGATGCGAGCCGAGGAGCCGTCCGCCGGGCGCGACGAGCGCCACGCCCGACGC
This sequence comes from Gaiellaceae bacterium, assembly GCA_036380895.1. Taxonomy (GTDB): domain Bacteria; phylum Actinomycetota; class Thermoleophilia; order Gaiellales; family Gaiellaceae; genus PALSA-600. The sequence continues at coordinate 8,555 of DASVDV010000029.1, forward strand.
GCCGACCAGCCGCGCCATCGGCGGCAGCACCCGCGCCGCCACGTCGCGCTCGTCGTGCGCGCGCATCAGCTCGCCGATCGCCGCCTGGATCCGGTCCTGCTCAGGGCGCCGCCAGATCGCGCGCACCAGCGCCGGCGGGTCGAGCGCGATCGCGAACGTGATCGCGCTCAGGCTCGACACCGCCGCCGCGACGAGCGCGAGCACCGAGTCCCGGCTGCCGCCCGGAACGCCGAGGAAGAGGGCCGCCGTGATCACGACCGTCGCGACCGCCAGCAGCCGCATGCGCCGGCGCGCCACGCTCGGCTGGTCGCGCCCGGCGCGCCAGAGCAGTCTCGCCGACACGGCGGTCAGCAGCGTCCAGTGGACGAGGAACGCCGCCACGTACGCCCAGAACCACGCCGGCCTCGGATCGCCGCGGCCGGGCAGCGTCGGCAGCGCGATCGTCCACGCCAGCATCGCCAGGGTCAGCAGCCCCACCAGCCGCGCCACGCGCGCACTTGCCACCTCGAACGACCGCGTGAAGCGGTAGAGCAGGTACGGGAAGCAGACGAGCAGCAGGATCAGCACCCGCAGCACCACGGCCATCGCGCCGGTCGGGTCGTCGGGCAGCACGCGACCGACGACGACCACCACCGCGAGGACGCCGAACGCGCTCGCCGACCAGCCCCCTGCCCGGCTGCCGCTGCGCCTCCACACCCGGAGCGCCGCCGCCCCGGCGAGCAGGTACAGCGCCAGGTTCAGGTAATCGATCGCTGCAACAGCTGTGCTCAACCGCAAGGTCCTCCCGACCCGTGAGAGTGTGGCAGGCGGATCGGCGGGTTTTGCCCTGCCCGCGTGCTAGCGGCGACGGCCGAAGCGGAACGGGAAGGCGCTCGCGCGGTCGCGCACGCGCCGCTCGGCGCGGGCGAAACGACGCACCGCCTGCTCGTCGACGGGAAGCACCACGGGGCCGTGCACGATCAGCCCCTCCTCGCACCGCTCCTTGAGCAGGCTGGGCAGCAGGTCCTCGGCGAGCCAGGAGCGGCCGGCCGCCACCGCCGCCTCCGCGGTGATGCGGTGCAGGTCCTCGTCGAGCTGCTGCGTCGCGCGCACCCGCGGCGGCTCGACGAACGACGTCGGCCCCGTGGGGACGATGCGCGCGACGCGCTCGACGAGCTCCTCGCCCGCCTCGCGGTCGCGTACGAACAGCTCGATCTCCACGCGGCGCGTCCCCTGCGGCAGCAGCCGCACGGCGGTGATCTGCGAGTTGTTCACGCGGATCAGCTCGCCGCTCACGTCGCGCAGGGTCGTCGAGCGCAGCGACACCTCCTCGACGACGCCCTCCACCTTCATCGGCTCGATCACGATCGTCGAGCCGATCGTGAACCAGCCCTCGAAGAACATGAGGAAGCCGGCGATCAGGTCGATCAGGAAGCGCTGCGCCGCGAACGCGATCACGACGGCGACGAACGAGGCGCCCGCGATGGTGCTGATGCCGCGCGCGCCGGTGATGGTGACCAGCGCCAGCGCGAGCGCGACCAGGAAGACGACGTAGCGGATGCTCGTCTGCACGAGCGAGATTCCCGTCTCGCGACGGGCGAGTGCGACGAGCGGCGAGTCTGCGGGCAGCGACGCGCTGTGCAGCTCGATCCGGCGTGTCACCACGCGCGCGATCCGCGAGATCAGCGACGCGACGGCGAACAGGCCGAGGACGACGACCGCCTTGGCGGCGTCGTCGGGAACACCGTTGGTCTCGAGCAGGCGGAGCAGGCCGTGCACCCCCCCAGGTTACGCGGCGGCCCGGAGATCCGAACCCCTCGCGCTGAAGTTTTCGCCGCCAGTGCCGACAACATTCGGACCATGCGTCTCGTGGCGACCCGCAGGCTCGAGGGAGGGTGCGTGCTGGCTCGCGACGTGGTGACGGGGAGGCACGGCGCGGTGCCTCTGCTGCGCCGCGGCACCCGCCTCGACAGCCGTTACATCGCCGCCCTGGAACGGGCGGGGATCAATGCCGTCTACATCGACGACAAGCTGAGCGAGGGCATCGACGCGACGCCGGTGCTGACCGAGGAGACGCGGTCGGAGGCGACGCGACTCCTCGAGCGTTCGCTCGCGACCGCGCGGCGGAGCAAGGACGGCACCTGCTCGCTGCCGGAATCGGCAGTCGATGAGCTGGCGACGGTCGCGCGGCTGATCGCGACGGAGCTGCTCACCTGCGACGACGCGATCTTCGCGCTGCAGGACCTCGCCGCCGCGGACGCGTACACGATGCAGCACTCGATCGACGTGACCGCGATCGGGCTGCTGGTGGGCCGGCGGCTGCTGCGCGACGCGGGCTGGATCGACTACCGCGGCGCGCGACGCTTCGAGAAGCTCGACGAGCGCGTCGTCCAGCTGGGGCTCGGGCTGATCCTCCACGACATCGGCAAGCTGACCGTGCCCAAGGAGGTCCTGCTCAAGCAGGGGCCGCTCGATCCGGCGGAATGGGAGCTCGTGAAGGGCCACCCGCAGGCGGGGCTCGACATGATCGCCGCGTCGGCGCAGATCGGCGCGGTGACGCGGACGGTGATCCGCTCCCACCACGAACGCTGGGACGGCAGCGGCTATCCCGAGGGGCTGTCGGGGCAGGCGATCCACCAGTACGCGCGGATCGCGGCGGTCGCGGACGTCTACGACGCGGTCACGAGCGAGCGGCCGTACAGCGTCGCCCGCGCGCCGCACGTGGGCTGGAAGATCGTCGTCGACGGCGCCGGCTCGCACTTCGAGCGCGAGGTGGTCGACGCCTTCCGCCGCGTGGTGGCGCCGTTCCCGCCGGGCGTGGAGCTCGAGCTGGAGGACGGCTCGCGCGGGATCGTCGTCTCGGTCGAGCCGACCGCCCCCGAGCGGCCGCTCGTGCGCGTCGCCTGGGACCCGGCGGGCAAGCCGGTCGCGCCCTACGAGGTGCGGGTCGACGCGCTCCCGCGGGTCGCAGCAGCCGCGTAAGAGTCACGAAACCGTCATGGACGCGCGTCCGAATGCGCGCTCCGTTTTCCACGGGACCGTCACAAGAGTGTGACCGTGCCCCGCAAACGCCGTGCCGGGCCCAAACCCGGGGTCAGACCCGGGTCTGACCCCGGGTTGCGCCGGAAGCGAAACGATTGTGTGCCGATTCGGCGAACGGCCGGCGGCCGCCGCGCTTCGGCCTAGCCGGCGGCGGCGCCGGCCGGGGTCTCGCTCCGCTGGCCCGCGATGAAGTCGCGGTACCAGTGGAAGCTGTCCTTCGGCACCCGCTCGAGCGTCGGATAGTCGACGTAGACGATCCCGAACCGCTTCGAGTAGCCGAACGCCCACTCGAAGTTGTCGAGCAGGCTCCACACGAAGTACCCCCGCATCGGGACGCCCTCCGCCAGCGCGCGCCCGACCGCCTCCACGTGCGACGCGATGTACGCCTGCCGCTCCGGGTCGCGCACGCGCCCGTCGTGGCCGCGGATGTCACCGAACGCCGCGCCGTTCTCCGTGATGAAGATCGCCGGCGGCCCGTAGTCGTCGCGCACCCGCGCCAGCAGCTGGTAGAGGCCGTCCGGATACACCTCCCAGCCCATGTCGGTGTACTGCGACTCCGGGTCGCGCACCATGTGCGGCCCCTCGCCGTTCGCGCTCGCCCGCACCAGGTGCCGCGAGTAGTTGTTCACGCCGAGGAAGTCGATCGGCGCCGAGATCGCCTCCAGGTCGCCGTCGCGCACCGCGGGCGCCGCCGGCGCGTAGCGCTCCAGCATGTCCTCCGGATACGCGCCGCGGAAGAGCGGGTCGAGGAACCAGCGGTTCAGGTTGCCGTCCACCTCGCGCGCCGCGGCGACGTCCTCGGGCGCGTCGCCGGCACGGTCGACGTGCGCCAGGTTGAGCGTGATCCCCACCTGCGCGTTCGGCGCCTCGCGCCGCAGCACGTCGACCGCCCAGCCGTGCGAGAGCAGCAGGTGGTGCGACGTCGCGATCGCGTCCGCGTCGCTCGTCCGGCCCGGTGCGTGAACGCCCCAGCTGTAGCCCAGCCAGGAAACAACCCATGGCTCGTTGTGCGTGATCCAGTGTCCGACACGGTCGCCCAGCCGAGCCGCCACCACCTGCGCGTACTCGACGAACGCCTCCGCCGTCGCGCGGTTCGGCCAGCCGCCCTCGTCCTCCAGCACCTGCGGCAGGTCCCAGTGGTAGAGCGTCGCGTACGGCGCGATGCCGACGGCGAGCAGGTCGTCGACGAGCCGATCGTAGAAGTCGAGCCCGGTCTGGTTCACGCGGCCGCGCCCCTCCGGCAGGATGCGCGGCCAGGAGATCGAGAAGCGGAACGCGTCCAGCCCGAGCTCGCGCATCAGCGCGATGTCGGCGGCCGAGCGGTTGTAGAAGTCGCATGCCACCTCGCCCGTCTCGCCGTTCCGCACCTTGCCGGGCGTGGCGCAGAAGCGGTCCCAGATGCTCTCGCCGCGACCGTCGGCGCCCACCGCGCCCTCGATCTGGTACGCGGCGGTGGCGGCGCCCCAGACGAAATCGCCGGGGAAGGAGCTGGTCGGGTCAGGCATCGATGAGAGTCCTCTCTCGGTCAGGGGCCGGGGCGGTGACGTGGCAGCGGGCCGACTGGGCGGGGCGCGCCTCGACGAGCGCGGGCGTCCGCTCCGAGCAGACGGCGACGGCGAGCGGGCAGCGGCGCACGAAGCGGCAGCCCTCGGGCGGGTCGACGGCGGCCGAGGCGATGCCCTTGCGCACCTCGATCCGCTTGCCCTCGACGCCGGCGCCCGGGTCGGGCACCGCCGACAGGAGCAGCCGCGTATACGGGTGCAGCGGGTTCGCCAGCACCTCCTCGACCGGCCCCTGCTCGACGATCTGGCCGGCGTACATGACGAGGATCTCGTCGGCGACGTAGCGCGCGCTCGCCAGGTCGTGCGTCACGTACAGGAAGGCGATGCCCTGCTCGTCCTTCAGCTGCCGCATCAGGTTGAGGATCCCGATGCGGATCGAGACGTCGAGCATCGACGTCGGCTCGTCCGCGAGCAACACCTTCGGCTCGACGGCGAGGGCGCGGGCGATCGCCACCCGCTGCCGCTGCCCGCCGGAGAGCTCGTGCGGGAACTTCGACGCGATCACCTCGGGCGGAACGAGGCCGACCGTCTCGAGGAGACTATGCACGCGCCCCGTCAGCTCCGCGTGCGGGACGACGCCGTGGATCTTCAGCGGGCGCTCGAGGTGATGCCGGATCGTCTTGACCGGGTTCAGCGACCCGAACGGGTCCTGGAAGATCATCTGGACCTGCGAGCGGTAGCGCAACACGTCGCGGCGCCGCCGGCTGCCGGCCACGTCGCGGCCCTCGAAGAGCAGCGTCCCGTCGGTGGGGTCGTACAGCCGCGCGAGCAGGCGCGCGACGGTGCTCTTGCCGCTGCCGCTCTCGCCGACGAGCGCGGTGATGCGGCCCGGACGCAGCGCGAAGTCGACCTGGTCGACGGCGTGCACCCGGCTGCCGCGACCGACGAGCCCGCCGCCGGCGGGGAAGTGCTTGGTCAACCCGCGGGCTTCGATCGGCGGGGCGGCGACGCTCATCCTTGCTCCTCGACGAGGTGACAGGCGACCTGGTGCCCGGGCGCGATCTCCCGCAGCCGCGGCCGCTCCTCGTGCTGCCGCGCGTACAGCGCCGCCCCGATCGCCGGCGTGCAGTGGGGGCAGCGCGGGTGGAAGCGGCAGCCGGAGGGCGGCGCCGCCAGGTCGGGCGGCGAGCCCGGGATGCCGACGAGCGTCTCGAGCGGCCCCGTCAGCGGCGGGAACGAGCTCATCAGCCCCTGCGTGTAGGGATGCCGCGGCTGGGCGTACAGCCGCTCGGCCGACGTCGTCTCGACCACCTCGCCCGCGTACATGATCGCGACGCGGTGGGCCAGCTCCAGCAGCAGCGAGAGGTCGTGCGTGATGAAGAGGACGGCGAACCCGAGCTCGCGCTGCAGGTCCTGCACCTGCTGCAGGATCTCCCGCTGCACGACGACGTCGAGCGCGGTCGTCGGCTCGTCCATGATCACGAGCTCCGGCCGCAGCGAGAGCGCGATGCCGATGATCACGCGCTGCCGCATCCCGCCCGACAGCTCGTGCGGATAGGCCCGCAGCCGCCGCCGGTCGATGCCGACCAGCTCGAGCAGCTCTCCTGCGCGCGCCAGCGCGGCCCGCTTCGAGATCCGCTCGTGGGCGCGCATCGCGTCGACGAACTGCTCGCCGACGCGCATCACCGGGTTGAGCGCGTTCATCGCGCTCTGGAAGACCATCGAGACGTTCCGCCAGCGGAACCGGCGCAGCTCCTCGACGCTGCAGCCGGTCAGGTCGCGGCCGTCGAACAGGATCCGCCCGCCCGCCAGGCGCGCCGGCGGCCGCAGGATCTGCATCAGCGCGTTGGCGACCGTGCTCTTGCCGCAGCCCGACTCGCCCGCGAGGCCGACGATCTCGCCCCGGCGGATCTCCAGGTCGATGCCGTCGACCGCGCGCACCACCCGGTCCGGCGACGCGTACTCGACGACCAGCTGCTCGAGGCGCACGAGCGGCTCTCCGCGCCGGTCGACGGCCGCCCGTTTCTCGTCGGCCGCCACGACGGTCACGACGCCTCCGCCGGACGGGGCACCCGCCCGAAGCCGCGCCCGCCGAGGAAGAGGGCGCGCAGCCAGTGGCGCCGGCCCTCCGCGCGCAGGCGCGGGTTCGACACCTCGTCGATGCCGGCGAGCAGGAACACGAGCCCGAGCACGGTGACGGCGAGCGCGGCGCCGGGGAAGAAGAACGGCCACCACTCGCCCTGCAGCACCGTCGAGTTCGTCTGCGCCCAGTAGAGGGTCGTACCCCAGCTCACCTTGGCCGAGTCGCCCAGGCCCAGGAACTCGAGGCCGGCGTCGGTGAGCAGCGAGATGTAGAAGATCAGCACGAACGCCGCCGCGATGCGGCTGATCATGTTCGGCATGATCTCGCCGAAGACGATCCGCCACGTCGACTCGCCCGCCACCTTCGCGGCGAGGACGAAGTCGCGGCCCCGCAGCGAGAGCGCCTGACCGCGCAGGATGCGCGCCTCGAACGCCCACAGCGTCACGCCGAGGACGAGGATCATCGTCCCCATCCCGCGCTGGTGCAGATAGCCGGAGACGACGACCAGCAGCGGGATCGGCGGGATGACGAGGAAGACGTTGATCAGGAAGTTGATCGCCTCGTCGACGGCCCCGCCCGCGTACGCGCCGAGGATGCCGAGCACGGTCGCGACCACGGTGGCGAACGCCCCGGCCGCCGCGCCGAGCAGTAGCGAGCGGCGGGCGCCGAGCACGACCTGCGAGAAGACGTCGGAGCCCTGGTCGGTGGTGCCGAACAGGTGGTGCCACGAGGGCCCCTGGCGCCCGGCGAGCATGTTGAACGCGTTCGGGTCGCTGACCGAGATCAGCGGCGCGATCAGCGCGACCAGCACCATGAACCCGAGCAGGATCAGCCCCACCCGCGACTTCGGGTTGCCGGCCAGCAGCCGCAGCCAGCCGGGCACGGCGACGCTCCTCATGCCGTCCGCACCCGCGGGTCGAGGACCAGGTTCAGCAGGTCCATGACGAAGTTCGCCACGATCACGCACACCGCGAACACGAGCAGCAGCGCCTGCGCGAGCGGGTAGTCGTTGCCGAGCACGGCCTGCTGCAGCGTGTAGCCGGCCCCCGGGTAGCTGAAGATGTACTCGATGAAGACGAGGCCGCCGACCGCGGAGGCGAACTGCGCGGCGAAGCCGTTCAGCGGCGGCAGGATCGCGTTCCGGCCTGCGTAGCGGAACATCACGCGCCGGTCCTTCAGCCCTTTCGCCTGCGCCATCGCGACGTAGTCCTCGCTGATCGTGTTGATCATCACGGTGCGCATGTTCAGCACCCAGCCGCCGGCGTAGGTGGCGACGATGATCAGGATCGGCAGCTCGGCGTGCCGCAGCGCGCTCGACATGAACGTCCAGTCGAAGCCGGGGACGATGTCGTTGTCGTACGCGTGCTGGATCGGGAACCACCCGAGCTTGAGACCGAGGAAGTAGACGGCCAGCAGCGCGGTGAAGAACGACGGGAACGCGCCGAGCGCCATGAAGGCCGGCACCGCGATCCCGTCGAAGGCGCCGCCGCGCCGCCAGGCCGCGACGGTGCCGACGAGCGTGCCGAGCACGAACGCGAGCAGGAACGCGACGCCGACCAGGAAGATCGAATAGGGGAGCGTGCGCCCGACCACGGTCGAGACCGAGGCGGGGTAGTTGGAGTACGAGATCCCGAAGTTCAGGTGCGCCACGTGCACCAGATAGAGCCAGTAGTCGTGGAAGAACGAGCCCTTGCCGCCGCCGAGCAGCGCCCGGTAGGTCTGGACGATCCCCGGATTCGCCTGGATCTGCGAGGGCGACAGGTGCTGCAGCACGCCGCCGATCGGGTCGCCCGGCATGAGGCGGGGCAGCGCGAAGTTGACCGTGATCGCCACCCAGAGCGCGAACAGGTAGAAGGCGAGGCGGCGGAGGAACCAGCGCATCTGTGAGCGGAGTAGACCAGGCGGCGGGCGGAACCGTTCGGTTCCGCCCGCCGCTTGCGGTCGGTCGGCTATGCGCCGGCCTTGCCGCCGGGGCAGATCCGCGTGAACGACAGGGAGTTGTCGGGGTACGTGGTGAAGATCGGGTCGCCGAAGTAGTTCTTCGGCGAGTCGAAGCAGTGGAAGTACTTGGTGCTGTACGTCGACCACCTCGGCCCGATGAACACCGGCACGATCGGCAGCTGCTGCAGCCAGATCTTCTCCAGCTGCGTCGCGATCGCGTGCTGCTTCTTCGCGTCGAGCGTGCCCTTCCACTGGTTGAGCAGCGTCGTCGCCTTCGCGTCGTACGTGTGCTCCCAGTTGCCCGTGTTCGTCGCGTCCTGGCCGGTCGGGATGTAGGCGTTCTTCGACAGGTTCGAGAAGAAGAAGCCGTACGGGGAACCCTGGGAGGCGTTCTGCCAGAGCAGCGTCGAGCTCTTCGTCGACGCGGCGTTCGGGTACCAGGAGTTCCAGTCCGGCTCGAGCTTCACGTTCGAGTCGATGCCGATCGCCTGCAGGTCCTTCGTGAGGATCTGGTCGGAGGCGACCCAGTCCGACCAGCCCGAGATGACGTGCAGGTCGAGCGAGACCGGGTTGCCCTTCGGGTCGATCAGCTTGTCGCCCTGGTAGGTGAAGCCGGCGTCGGTCAGCGTCTTCTTCGCCAGCGTCGGGTTGTAGGTGGACATCTGCTTGGCGAGCGCCTTGACGCCCGAATCGGTGACCCAGGTCGGGAACAGATGGCTGAGGCCGATCGCGTCGGTCGGCGGGGCGTAGCCGTACTCGCCGAGCTTCGAGACCTTGTTGCGGTCGATCGCCAGGCTCACCGCCTTGCGGAACGCGACGAGGCTGTACGGGTACTGCGTGTCGTCGAACACGATCGACGTCGGGTAGGCCGTAGTGGCGTAGAAGGCGTGATAGTGCGCCTTGTCCTTCGCCTCGTAGACGCTCTCGACGTTCGGGACGAAGTTGTGCGTCCAGTCGACCTGGCCGCTCTGGATCAGCGCCAGCGCGGCGTCGTTCGAGGACGCCTGGACGTACTCGAGGCAGTTGATCTTCGGCAGGCCCTTCTGCCAGTAGCTCGGGTTCTTGCCGAAGACGTAGTCCTGCGCGGTGAAGCGCGTGATGTTCGTGAACGGCCCCGTGCCGACCGGGTTCGCGTCGGTGAACTTGGCCGGGTCCTTCACCTTCGCCCAGATGTGCTCCGGGACCATGATCACGCCGTTCAGGTTGGTCGAGATGAACTGCGAGTCGGCCGTCTTCAGCCTGATCACGACCGTGTTCGGGCCCTTCGCCGAGATCGACTTGACGTTGGTGCCCGGACGCGACGAGCCGAGGATGTCCATCGTCTTCTGCTGCGTCGCGGTGTTGCCGCCCTCGAGGCTGTAGACGGCATCGGCCGAGGTGAAGGGCTGGCCGTCCGACCACTTGACGTTCTTCGCCAGGTTCAGCGTCAGCGTCTTGTTGTGGTTCGACCACTTCCAGCTGCGGGCCAGCCACGGCACCGCCGGCTTGCCGCCCTCGGGCGAGATGATCAGGCCCTCGTAGATCGCGCCCTTGACGAACTGGCCGCTCGGGATGCCCGTCGAGGTGAACGGGTTGAAGTTCTTGGTGAACGCCGGATCGCCCGACCCGGTCATGGTCAGGCACGGATGACCCGCGACGGCGTGGGCCGACGCGAGCGGCGCGGCGGGCGCGGACGAGCTTCCGAGCGCGAGCGAGAGGCCCACCGCTCCACCGGCGACCGCCACGAGCGCGGCCAGCCAGCGAGCGGATCGGAAGGTACGTGTCATGGAGTGGACATCCTTTCTTTCGCCGGGGCGAAGGGGGACAACGACTCGACCACTGGAAATTTCCGGGAACGGTTAACACGTTCCGACCAGGGAAGTCAAGTGCCTGATGTCCTGAAAGCGCTCCCATATGAGGCCGGGTTTCCGGCAACGGTTCCGGAATGCTTGAATACGCGCATGGCGGAGACGATCGGGCCGACGACGGAGACGCGGATTCCCGCGCGCGCGACGATCCGCGATATCGCCGGCCTCGCCGGCGTGTCGATCGCGACCGTCTCGCGGGTGCTGAACGACCGCCCGGACGTGGCGCCCCACACGCGGGAGGCGGTGCTGCGGGTGGTGCGGGAGCACGGCTTCAGCACGAATCGCGGCGCCCGCGGCCTGTCGAGCGGGCGCACCGGAATCGTCGGCACCACCCTCCCGCATGTCAACGCCGAGTACTTCGGCACGATCCTCTCCGGCGCCGCCGAGGCGCTCTACGAGGAGGACATGCGCATCGTCCTCTGCCCCACGCTGCACGAGCACGAGCGCGAGGTCACGCTGCTCGAGCGGCTGATGCGCGGCACCACCGACGGCGCGCTGCTGCTGCTTCCCGCCGAGTCGACCGAGGAGCTGCGGGCGCTGCAGCGGCAGGGCTTCCCGTTCGTGGTCGTCGACCCGCGCGAGCACGTCCCGGACGGCGTCCCGGTCGTCTCGGCCGCCCACGCGGCCGGGGCGAAGGAGGCGACCGAGCACCTGCTCTCGCTCGGCCACCGGCGCATCGGCGCGATCACCGGCGAGGTCGGCTGGGCGGCGACCGAGGAGCGCCTGCTCGGCTTCCGCGCCGCGCTCTCGCAGTACGACCTGCTCCCCGACGCGAGCCTGATCGTCCCGACCGACTGGCAGATCCCGAGCGGCTACGAGGCGGCCGTGAAGCTGCTCGGCCGTCCCGACCGGCCGACCGCGATCTTCGCCTTCAACGACAACGTCGCCGTCGGCGTGTTCCAGGCCGCACGCCTGCACGGGCTGCGCGTGCCGGACGACCTCTCGATCGTCGGCTTCGACGACCTCGAGGAAGCGCAGATCGTCGACCCGCAGCTCACCACGGTGCGCCAGCCGCTCGCCGAGCTCGGCCGCATGGGCGCCAGCCTGCTGATGCGGCTCATCGACCGGCAGCGCCTCGACGCGCTGCGCGTCGAGCTCGCGACGAAGCTGATCGTGCGCGGCTCGACCGCGCCACCCGCTTCGGTCTGAGAAGATCGCGCCGTGCCGACGCGCACGGTTCGGACGGCTGACGGCCGCGCGCTCGCGGTCGGGGAGGGCGGCGACCCGGCCGGGAGGCCCGTCGTCGTCCACCACGGCACGCCCTCGTCCGGCGCCCTCTACGCCTCGTGGGAGCGCGCGGCGGCGGAGCAGGGCATCCGGCTGATCGGCTTCGACCGCGCCGGCTACGGCGGCTCGACGCGCGCGCACGGCCGCGACGTCGCCCACGTCGCGGGCGACGTGACGGCGATCGCCGACGAGCTCGGCCTGGAGCGGTTCGCCACCTGGGGCATCTCGGGCGGCGGCCCGCACGCGCTCGCCTGCGCCGCGCTCTGCGACGAACGCCTCGTCGCCGCCGCGAGCCTGGCCGGCGTCGCCCCCTGGGACGCCGACGGGCTCGACTGGCTCGCCGGCATGGGCGAGGGGAACCTGATCGAGTTCGACCTGGCCGTGACGGGCGAGGAGGCGCTCGCACCGGCGCTGGAGGACGAGCGTGCGGCGCTGGTCGCGGCGACGCCGGACCAGCTGGTCGAGCTGCTGTCGACGCTGCTCGGCCAGGCGGACCGGGCGGTGCTGACCGGCGCGTTCGCCGCCTGGCTCGTCGAGTCGACGGCGTGCGGGCTCGAGAGCTCGGCCGCCGGCTGGGTCGACGACGACCTCGCGTTCGCGAAGCCGTGGGGCTTCGAGCCGGCCGCGATCGAGCGGCCCGTGCTCGTCGTGCAGGGCGGCGACGACCGCTTCGTGCCGCCGGGCCACGGCGCCTGGCTCGCCGAGCGGGTCCCGGGCGCCGAGGCGCTGCTCGACGACGCCGACGGTCACCTGACGCTGATCGAGAACCGCGTTCCCGAGGTGCACGAGTGGCTGCTCCGGCAGTTCTGAACGCGACCCTGCGGAAGGCGATCCTGGCGGCCGCCGACAGCCGCCGGGTGCAGGCGCTCGTCCGCCGCCACGGGATGCGGCTCGGCGCTGCCCGGTTCGTCGCGGGCGAGACGCTGGACGACGCGGCGCGGGCGCTGCGCCGGCTGAACGGCGACGGCCTCTGGGCGAACACGACGCTGCTCGGTGAGAGCGTGCACGACCGGGCCGCCACCGAGGAGGTGGTGCGCCAGTACGTCGCGACCATCGACCGGATCGGCGACGACGGCCTGAACGCGAACGTCGCGCTCAAGCTCACGCACCTCGGCCTGGAGATCGACGAGGAGCTGGCGTTCGAGAACGTGCGCACGCTCGTCGAGCACGCCCGCACGCGCGGGCAGCTGCTGCGCATCGACATGGAGCAGTCGTCGGTGGTCGACGCGACGCTGCGCATCTACCGGCGGCTGCGGGAGGCCGGGCTCGACAACGTCGGCACCGTGCTGCAGGCGTACCTGTACCGGACGCCGGACGACCTGGAATCGCTGCTCGAGCTGCAGCCGAACCTGCGCCTCGTCAAGGGCGCGTACCTGGAGCCGCCCGAGGTCGCCTACCCGCGCAAGGCCGACGTCGACGCCGCCTACGTCCGTCTCCTCGAGACGATGCTGACCGGCGGCGGCCACACGGCGGTGGCGACGCACGACGAGGCGCTGATCGAGCACGCGATCCGCTTCGCCTCCGAGCACGGCGTCGGCCGCGACCGCTTCGAGCTGCAGCTCCTCTACGGCGTGCGGCCGCAGCTGCAGCTCGACCTGGCGCGGCGCGGCTTCAAGGTGCTCGTCGCCACGCCCTACGGGCCCGAGTGGTACCCGTACCTGATGCGGCGGCTCGGCGAGCGGCCTGCGAACCTCCTGTTCTTCGCGCGCAACCTCCTGCGCGGCTAGCGGTGCTGCTCGACCGCGTCGCGATCCACGGCTACCGCGGTGCGCGCGACGTGGCGCTCGAGCCCGGCGCGATGTGCGCTCTCGTCGGCGAGTCGTCGTCGGGGAAGTCGACCGTGCTGGCGGCGATCTGGACCCTGCTCGAGGCGGCGGCGCCGATGCCGACCCTGGACGACGTCTCGCACGGCGAGACGCGCGTGCACATCGAGGCGGTGAGCGGCGACCGGACGCTCTTCCTCGACGCGCGCCCGCCGGCGACGCTGAACCTGAACCGCGAGGGGGCGCCGCCGGCGCTGTTCTTCCCGGCCAACCTGCGCCCGACGACGGTGCTGGCGCCGACGGGCCGGGCGGCCGCGAAGCCGGTCGAGCTGGTGCAGCGGGCGCTGCCGCGCCACGCGGGCCACTGGGCGGACGTCGACGGCGGCGTCGCGCTCGTGCACGCGATGGAGGGGCTCGTGCAGACGCGGGCGCGCGGGCTCGTCGTGCTGATCGAGGAGCCCGAGCTGTACCTGGGCCCGTCCGCGCAGCGGCACCTGCACGACCTGCTGCGCCGGCTGGCGGCGCGCGGCCGCAACCAGGTGCTGCTCTCGACGCACGCGCCCGTGTTCCTCGGCGTCGACCGGCTCGACGAGCTCGTGCTGGTGCGGCACGTGCACGGCGTCGGGACGGTGCTCGTGCAGCCGCAGCCGCTGACGCCCGAGCAGAGCTTCCGCGTGCTCTCCGAGTTCGACGCCGAGCGCGCCGAGCTGTTCCTCTCGCGCGCGGTGCTGCTCGTGGAGGGGCGCACGGAGAAGATCGCGCTGCCGTTCGTCTTCGAGCGGCTCGGCCACGACGCCGACCGCGAGGCGATCGCGGTCGTCGACTGCGCCGGCAAGGGCAACATCCCGCTGTTCGCCGAGATCTGCAACGCCTGCGGCATCCCGTACGTCGTGCTGCACGACCGCGACGCGGCGCGGGGCGAATTGCCGGCCGAGGCCGAGCGGATCGCCAACGAGACGATCCTGCGCGTGGCCGGCCGCCGGCGCACCGTGACGCTGGTGCCCGATTTCGAGGGCGTCGCCGGCCTGCACGCGCGGCGGGCCAAGCCGGAGCATGCGTGGCGCCGCTTCCGCGGGCCGAACGCCGAGGTGCCGGCGCCGCTCCGCCAGGCGGTGGAGCGGGTCGTCGCGGCGGCGCGCAAGGCGCCGCGAACGACCGTGGGCGCGTGACGACTACCATGCCCCGGTGCGAGGACCGAACTGGCGCACGGTGCTGGACTGGGCGGGGACGATCTGCCTCGCCCTCGCCTTCGTCCTGATCTTCGAGGCGGAGGTCGCGAAGCCGTACCGCATCCCGTCGTCGTCGATGGAGCCGACGCTGCACTGCGCGAAGCCCGGCCGCTGGTGCGAGGGACGCTTCTCCGACCGCGTCCTCGTGAACCGGCTCGCCTACCGCTACTCGTCCCCGAAGCGCGGCCAGGTGATCGTCTTCACCGCGCCCCCCGAGGCCGAGACCGCCTGCGGCGAGGGCGGCACCTACGTGAAGCGCCTGATCGGCCTGCCCGGCGACGTGATCAGCGAGGAGCACGGCGTCGTCTTCGTGAACGGCAAGCGCCTGCGCGACCACTACATCCCGGCCAGCTACCGCGACGACATCACGGACGTCTGGCCGCGCGTGCCGAAGGACCACTACTTCTTCATGGGCGACGACCGCCGCCACTCATGCGACTCGCGCACGTGGGGCACGGTGCCGCGCTCCAGCCTGATCGGCCCCGTGCTGCTGACCTACTGGCCGCCGGGCCGGATGCACGTCGACTAGACGAGACCCCTAGCGGCGGCGCGCGGCCCAGCCGATGCGGGCCGCGTTCGCCCAGGCGGCGGGCAGCCGCCGCCGTGCGGTCGCGAGCGCCTCGCGCAGCGCCGCGGTCGCGCCCTCGTCGACGCCGGCGCCGTGGCCGACGAGGATCCGCTCCGGCTCGACGGCGCCGAGCCCGCGCGGCGGCGCGAGCCGCAGCAGCGGATGCACTGCCAGCCGCTCGACTCCTGCGCGGAAGTAGTCGGCGGTGCCGAGCGCGTCGCCGCAGACGAGCGTGCGCGAGCGCGGCTCCCACAGCGCCACCTCGCGCCAGAACGGCAGCCCCGCCACCGGCAGCGTCTCGAACGGCGCGCCGCCGGCGCTCTCCCAGGCGCGCACGAGCGGCACGCCGAGGCGCTCCGCCCAGGCGGCGCAGCCGCGCGCGTGGTGGTCGAACAGCTGCAGCACGCCCGCCGGCTCGCCGAGCGCGCGCACGTGCTTCTCCAGCTCCGGGTCGTCGACCGGGTCGGTCAGCCACACGCGGCCGTCGACGACGAGGGCGTGCGAGGCGCGGCGCATGAACTCGTCCTGCACCCAGCCGAAGCCGCCCTCCCACTCGTCGACGACCACATGGGTCACGTCCGCACCGTAGCCATCACCTGGTCGATCAGGCCGTAGTCGACCGCCTCCTCGGGCGTCATGAAGCGGTCGCGGTCGATGTCGCGCAGCACCTGATCCACGTCCTGACCCGAGTGGCGCGAGATGATCCCGGCCATCTTCCTCGTCATGTCGAGGATCTCGCGGGCGGCGATCTGGATGTCTGCCGGAGTGCCGCGGAAGCCGCCGGAGCCCTGGTGGATCATGATCTTCGCGTTCGGGAGCGCGAAGCGCTTGCCCGCCGCACCGCCGCACAGCACCATCGCCGCCGCGCTCATCCCCATGCCCAGGCACACCGTCGCGACGTCCGCGTGCACGTACTGCATCGCGTCGTAGATGGCCATGCCCGCATACGCCGAGCCGCCCGGGGAGTTGACGTAGAGCCAGATGTCCTGCTCCGGGTCCTCAGCGTCGAGGAACAGCAGCTGGGCCGCGATCAGGTTCGCGACGTCGTCGTTCACCTCCTGGCCGAGGAAGACGATCCGCTCGCGCAGGAGCCGCGAGTAGATGTCGAACGAGCGCTCCGCGCGCCCGTCCTGCTCGACCACCATCGGCACCACCGATCCCACCACCATGGGTCACTCCTTTCCGTACCATGCAACCATCGGGTTGCTCATAATAACGCAACCAGGAGGTTGCACATGATCCGCAAGTGCGTCGTCTACGAGGGGATTCCGCGCGAGGAGGTCTGGGCCGCGCTGACCGAGGCCGAGCGCCTCGAGGACTGGTTCGCCAACGACGTCGAGCTCGACCTGCGCCCGGGCGGCGGCGCCAGCTTCCGCTGGGGCAACGGCGAGGAGCGGCACGCCACGGTCACCGAGGTGGAGCCGGAGGAACGGCTGGCGCTGCACTTCGACGACGAGGGCGACGTGGAGTTCACGCTCGACGAGGACGCCGACGGCACCCGCCTGACCGTCGTCGAGACCTCGCCCGCCTGGACCGTCGCGCTCGACCTGCAGGCCTCCGCGCTGGCGCTTGTCTGATCCGCTGGGGCAGGTGTTCGGCGCGCTCGCCGATCCGAGCCGCCGACACGTCCTCGGCTTCATCGCCGAGCGCGGCACCGCGACGGCGACCGAGCTGACCGGGGAGCTGCCGATCACGCGGCAGGCGGTGGCGAAGCACCTCGCCACGCTCGCCGGCGCCGGGCTCGTCGAGTCGGAGCGGCAGGGCCGCGAGACCCGGTATCGCCTCACCGAGGCGGGCGAGGAATGGGACGACCGCCTCGACGCCCTGCGCCGGCACCTGGAGCGCCGCAAGCCCTGAGAACCGTGTGACATCCGTCATGGCGAGATCGTGACGCCGGCCCTCTGGCGGCCGGCCTCCGGCGGGCGCACCATGGGGGCATGCCGAGCACGACCGACGCGGGCATCCGGCTGGACGGCCTGCACAAGACCTACGCGGCGCCCGGCGGTCCCGTGCACGCGGTGCGCGGCGTCGACGTGGCGATCGCGCCGGGCGAGACGGTCGCGCTGCTCGGCCCGAACGGAGCGGGCAAGTCGACGACCGTCGACATGCTGCTCGGCCTGACCCCGCCCGACCAGGGCCGCGTGTCGCTCTTCGGGCTGCCGCCCGAGGGCGCGATCGCCGCCGGCAAGATCGGCGCGATGCTGCAGAGCGGCGCCGTGATCCGCGACCTGAAGGTGCGCGAGCTGGTGACGATGTTCGCCTCGCTCTACCCGGAGCCGTTCCGGGTGGACGAGATCCTGCGCCTGGCGCGGATCGAGGACATCGCCGAGCGCCGCACCGAGAAGCTCTCCGGCGGGCAGACCCAGCGCGTGCGCTTCGCGATGGCGCTCGTGGCGAACCCCGACCTGCTCGTGCTCGACGAGCCCACGGTGGGCATGGACGTCGAGACGCGGCACGCGTTCTGGCTGACGGTGCGCGACTTCGCCGCCCGCGGCAAGACCGTGCTCTTCGCCACCCACTACCTCGACGAGGCCGACGCCTACGCCGACCGCGCGGTGCTGATGGCCTCCGGGCGCGTGGTGGCCGACGCGCCGACGACCGAGATCAAGGCGATGGTCGGCTCGCGCACGATCCGCGCGACGCTGCCCGAGGCGCCGGCGGACGCGCTCGAGCGGCTGCCGGGCGTCACGCATGCCGACCGGCGCGGCGAGGCGATCGTGCTCAGCTGCGCCGACTCCGACACGGCGATCCGCGCGCTGCTGGACGCCTATCCGGAGGCGCGCGACCTGGAGATCTCCGGCGCAGGGCTGGAGGAGGCGTTCCTGCACCTGACGACCGAGCCGGCCGCGGAGCCGGTCGCCATCGAGGAGGTCCCGTCGTGAACGCCGCCACCTACGTCCGCTACGAGCTGGTCCGGACCTTCCGCAACCGCCGCTTCTTCCTGTTCGCCTTCGGCTTCCCGCTCGTGCTCTTCTACGCGATCGCGGCGCCGAACCGGCATGTCGGCGACTTCGGCAACAGCGGCATCGGCGCGGCCGTGTACTTCATGGTGAGCCTGGCGGCGTTCGGGACGATGAACGCGGTGCTCTCGATCGGCGCCCGCATCTCCGGCGAGCGCTCCGTGGGCTGGAACCGCCAGCTGCGCCTGACGCCGCTCCCCGTGCGCACCTACTTCCGGATCAAGCTGCTGACGGCGTACCTGTTCGCGCTCGTCACGATCGTGCTGCTGTACGCGGCCGGGACGACGCTCGGCGTGCGCCTCTCCGCCCACGCGTGGCTCGCGATGACCGGGCTGATCCTGGTGGGGCTGATCCCGTTCGCCGGCCTCGGCATCGCGATGGGGCACCTGCTGACGACCGAGTCGATCGGGCCGGCGATGGGCGGCGGGACCGCCCTGTTCGCGCTGCTCGGCGGCGTCTGGTTCCCGATCAACTCCGGCGTGATGCACGAGGTGGCCGAGGCGCTGCCGTCGTACTGGCTCGTGCAGGCCGGGCACGTCGGCGTCGGCGGGCACGGCTGGGGAGCGACCGGCTGGATCGTGGTCGCGATCTGGAGCGCGGGCGCGGCGATGGTCGCGATGCGCGCCTACCGGCGCGACACCCAGCGGGTCTAGACACGGCACCATGTGGGGCGTGTCCTCGCCGGCAAACGTGCAGTCCGATACCCGGCGGCTTCTCGTACGCGCGCGCGTCGGAGTCGCGATCGGACTGCTCTTCCTGGCGGGGCCGGTCTCGGACCTCGCGCGCTCCTCCCTCGCGGGTTGGCGTGTCGCGGCGATCTCCGTTGCGTTCGTCGCGTTCGTCGTGATCTACCTGCTGCTGCTGCCGCCGGTGCGGGTCGTCCTGTGCGTCTGGTCGCGGATCGCTGCGGCGGCCCTCGCCGCTCTCGTCCTGCTCGCCTCGTCGACGCTGGCGCTGGGCGCGCCCGGCTCGTTCGTCAGCCTGTACGTCTACGTCGTCGCCGTCGCCGGCATGATGCTGCCCCCGCCCGCGGCGCTCGGCGCGATCGCGCTGACGGCGAGCGGGGTGGGCATCGGCATGGCCGAGACCGGCTCGACCTCCTCCAGCACGGTCTCGATCGTGCTGACGATCGTCGCCGTCGGGCTGATGATGGCCGCGTTCGGCCGCCAGATCCGGCTCAACAACGAGCTCCGCGAGGCGCGCGAGGAGCTGGCCGGGATGGCGGTGGCCGAGGAGCGGCTGCGCATCGCGCGCGACCTGCACGACCTGCTCGGCCACAGCCTCTCGATCGTGGCGCTGAAGAGCGACCTGGCGGCGCGGCTCGTCGAGCGCGACCCGAAGCGCGCGGCCGCCGAGCTGGCCGACGTGCAGGCGGTGACGCGGCGCGCGCTCGCCGAGGTGCGCGAGGCCGTGCAGGGCTACCGCCAGCTCGCGCTCGTCGACGCGGTCGAGGGCGCGCGGACGGCGCTCGAGGCGGCGGGGATCGCCTACCGGCTCGACACCGATGCGGCGGGCTTGCCGGCCGAGGTCGAGTCGACGCTCGCCTGGGCGGTGCGCGAGGGCACGACGAACGTCGTCCGGCACAGCGGCGCCAGCCTCTGCGAGATCCACGTGCGCGCCGACGGCGACCGGGCCGAGGTGGAGGTGCGCGACGACGGCACGGCGCCGGCGGCCGAGGACGGCGGAGGCAGCGGCCTGCGCGGCCTGGCGGAGCGCGCCGAGCGGATCCGCGGCAGCCTCGTCGCCGGGCCCGGCCCGGACGGCGGCTTCCTGCTGCGGCTCGTCGTGCCGCTGGAGGCGTCGTGATCCGGGTCCTGGTCGCCGAGGACCAGGCGATGGTGCGCGGCGCGCTGGTCAGCCTGCTCTCGCTGGAGGACGACATCACGGTGGTGGCGGAGGTGGAGCGCGGCGACCAGGCGGTCGCGGCGGCGCGCACCCACCGCCCGGACGTCGCGCTGCTCGACGTGGAGATGCCGGGGCTGGACGGGATCGCGGCGGCGGCCGAGATCGCCCGCGAGGCGCCCGAGACGCGCAGCCTGATCCTGACCACGTTCGGCCGGCCCGGCTACCTGCGGCGCGCGCTCGAGGGTGGCGCGACGGGGTTCCTGCTCAAGGACGCCCCGGCAGCCGACCTCGCCTCCGCGATCCGCGCGGTCGCGGAGGGGCGCCGCGTGGTCGACCCGCAGCTGGCCGCCGAGGCGATCGCCGAGGGCGAGAGCCCGCTCACGCCGCGCGAGCACGACGTGCTCGCGGCGGCGGCGACGCACCAGACGGCCGCCGAGATCGCCGCCGGGCTGCACCTCTCGGAGGGGACGGTGCGCAACTACCTGAGCGCGGCGATCCGCAAGCTGGGCGCGCGGAACCGGCGCGAGGCCGTCGAGCTGGCCATGCAGAAGGGCTGGCTCGAGCGCCGGCCGGGCTGACGCCCCGTAGATTTCCGCCATGCCCGCCCCGCTCTGGGAGTCGCTCTCGCAGCTCGACCTCGCCGTCGAGGCGGTCGCGACCGAGACGCTCGCCGTCGACGTCGGCGCGTTCCTGCGCAAGACGACCGTCGTGCGCCTGCGGGGCGGCGGCGTCGAGGGTGTCGGCGAGGACGTCACCTACGACGCCGCCGAGCACGACCGCTTCCCCGTCCCGCGCCTCGAGGGCGCCTGGACGCTGGCCTCGCTCTCGGCGCGCCTCGACGAGGTGGCGCTGTTCGCGAGCCCGCCGTCGCAGCCCGCCTACCTCGACTACCGCCGCTGGGCCTACGAGTCGGCGGCGCTCGACCTGGCGCTCCGCCAGGCCGGGACGACGCTCGCCGAGCAGGTCGGCTGGGCGCCGCGGCCGCTGACCTTCGTCGTCTCGACCCGCGCGGCCACCCTCGCCGACTGGGTCGCCCTCTATCCCGGCATCCGCTTCAAGCTCGACCCGACGCGCGACTGGACCGACGAGCGCTGGCGCGAGCTGGCCGGCTGGGACAACGTCGACGTGCTCGACCTGAAGGGCGCCTACCGGGGCACGAGCGTCGACAATCCCGCCGACCCGGAGCTGTACGAGCGCACGGCGACGGCGATCCCCGGAGCCTGGATCGAGGACCCGGCGCTGACGCCCGAGACCGACGAGGTGCTCGAGCCGTACCGCGACCGCATCACCTGGGACGCGCCGATCCACTCCTGGGCCGACGTCGAGCGTCTGCCGTTCGAGCCGCGCGCGCTCAACTGCAAGCCGTCCCGCTTCGGCACGCTCGAGCGGCTGCTCGAGTTCTACGCCCGCTGCGAGGAGCGGGGGATCCTGCTCTACGGCGGCGGCCAGTTCGAGCTGGGCCCGGGCCGCGGCCAGATCCAGCTGCTCGCGTCGCTCTTCCATCCCGACGCGCCCAACGACGTCGCGCCGAGCGTCTACAACGCGGACGGCCCGCGGCCCGGGCTGCCGACGAGCCCGCTCGCGCTCGAGCCCGGCCCCGGCTTCCGCTACGACGCGGCGTAGGCGCGGGCCTTCGCGGCGAGCCGGTCGACCGACTCGTCGCCGGCCGTGCCCAGCTCGTGCCAGGCGGCGCCGTCGCACGGCTCGCCGCGACCGACGAGCAGGAACCGTACGTCGAGGTGCAGGTGCTCGGGCTCGTCGCCGCGGGCCGGGATGCGGTGGATGTCCACGTCGAACGGCCGCGGCGCCGTCGGGTGGAGGCTCACCTCGAGCGCCGTCTCCTCGCGCGCCTCGCGCAGCGCGGCCTCCTCGACCGACGGGTCGCCGGGCTCGACGTGCCCGCCCGGCTGCAGCAGCCGGCCGAGCTTCGCGTGCTGGACGAGACAGGTGCGCCGGCCTGTCTCGTCGACCACGAACGCCGAGGCGGTGAAGTGCGCGGTCGGCTCCGAGCGGGAGAGCGGATCGGACAGCTCGCGGGCCAGCCGCAGCATCGCGCAGCGGTCCGCCTCCTCGCGGTCGTCGGCCGCCACGTGCAGGCGCAGCAGCTCGACGAGACCGTCGAGCCGACTCATTCGTACTGCAGCGCCTGCAGGACGTTCAGCCGCGCCGCGCGCCGCGCCGGGAAGATCGCCGCCAGCAGGCCGACGAAGATCGCGGCGTTCACGAAGACGAGCAGCGAGCGCCATGGGATCGTGAAGGCGGGATAACCGATCGCGTGGCCGAGAAGGGCCGCGAGCCCGATCCCGAGCGGGATCCCGAGCACCGCGCCCACGAGCGCCGTCAGGATCGCCTCCTTCCTGATCATGGCGCGCACCTGGCGGCGCGTCATCCCGACGGCGCGCAGCATCCCGAGCTCGCGGGTGCGCTCGAACACCGAGAGCACGAGCGTGTTCACCATTCCGAACAGGCTCACGATCACCGACAGCGCGAGCAGCACGTAGAGCAGGTTCAGCAGCTGGTTGATGCCCTTGGCGCGCTCGGCGATCCAGTCCGCGCGCGTCTGGATCTTGGCGTCGGGGAAGGCCTTGAGCGCCTGCTCGAGGTGCGGGGCCAGCGCCGCCGACGCGCCCGGCTCGAGATTCGCGAAGGCGAGCGTCAGCCCCGGGCTCGGGAAGTGCTCGCGGAAGGCCTGCTGGGAGATCATCACGTCGCCGAGCAGCGGGTCGATCTTGTCGAACACCGGCGGGTTCGAGATCCCGCGCACGGTCGCGGTCATGCGCTTGCCGCTCGGAGAGAGCAGCGTGAAGCTGCTTCCGGCCTTCAGCTTGTGGTCGTCTGCCCAGGTCTTCTTCACGATCGCGCCGTCGCTGCCGAGCGTGGCGAGCACGGCGTCGGTGGCGCCGCCGGTCCACTGGAAGTCGTAGGCCTGGGCGATGGCCGCCGGGTCGATGCCCTCGATGCGGGTGCTCTTGCCGAAGATGCGGGCGTTGTCGTCGAGCACGGCGGTGGCCATCCGCACGCCCGGCACCTTCGGCAGCTCGCGCACCGCCGAGGCCGGGAACTGCGTGAAGCCGGTCTGCGAGGTGATCACGTACTGAGCGCGCACCTGCTTCGCGAGCGCCTCCTTGTCGGAGTCGCGCAGGCCGGCGCCGAGCGTGGCCACGAGCGTGACGAGCGCGAGGCCGATCATGAGCGCGGCGGCCGTGGCGGCGGTGCGCGCGGGAGCCCGCAGCGAGTTCTCGCGCGCGAGCCGCCCGGGAGAGCCGCCGAAGCGCGCGCCCGGCGCTCCGATCACCTCGGCCAGCGGGCGCACGAGCCGCTTGGCCACGAGCGCCACGCCGATGAACAGCGCGAGCGCGCCGAGGCCGAGCAGCAGCAGCGTGGCGGCGGTTGAGAGACCGCGAGCGAACGAGCCCACGGCCATCGAGGCCACGGCCGCCACCACGAGCCCCCAGGCGGACCCGGTCGAGAAGCGCGTGATCGGCGGCGGCGGCAGCACCGAGCCCTCGCGCGCGGCGGCGATCGGCGGCACGCGCGTGGCGCGGCGCGCCGGCACGAAGCTCGAGACCACGGTGATCACCGTCCCGAGCAGGAGCGACACGATCACGGTGCGCGTGGCGAACACGGTGCCGGCCTGCGGCAGGTCGATCGAGAGCGCCTTGAACACCGCGTTCAGCCCCTTCGCGAGCGCGAGGCCGAGGAAGAGGCCGGTGACCGACGCGAGCACCCCGAG
The DNA here is from genome assembly GCA_036380895.1 of Gaiellaceae bacterium. Lineage (GTDB taxonomy): Bacteria > Actinomycetota > Thermoleophilia > Gaiellales > Gaiellaceae > PALSA-600. Next base: position 32,274 of record DASVDV010000029.1, read on the forward strand.
CACGAAGCTCTCGAGAAGCACAGAACGCATCACCTGCCGGCGCGTGGCCCCGAGCGTACGCAGCGTGGCGAACTCGCGCGCCCGCTGGGCGACGGTGA
>DASVDV010000030.1:0-26248 GCA_036380895.1 Gaiellaceae bacterium
ACGGAGATCCTTGCCATCGACCGCCGCCAACCGACCTCGGTGTTCGCTTCCGATGTCGAAGCAGTCCAAGCCGTAGTGGACTCACTCGGGGGTGTTCACAGCATCCAGATGACGCGGCTTCTGCGCTCGAGATCGGTCGTATTGGTCGAAGGCAAGGACGTTCGCATTCTCCGGATTCTGCAGCGAACGCTTGACCCGTCGGCACTACCGATCGACCTAACGCCGAACTTCGATCTGGGCGGGCGCGGCGGTTTGCGAAGCAGGAACGTCAGCGTCCCCCGAAGAAACCGCTACGGCGAGCCCATTCGTGTCTACGCGCTTCTCGACCACGACTACTACCCGGATGACGAACTCGACGAGCGGCGCGCTGACGCCCAGCAGGAAGAGATCGACCTGCACATCTGGCGAAGGAAGGAAGTCGAGAATTATCTCCTCGTGCCGGAGGCGATCGCTCGGGTGGTCGCCTCGGGAGGCGGAGCAGGCACGGCGTCTCCTTCTGCAGACGACGTGGCGGCCGAGTTCGACAATATCGCCGCTTCGCTTCGCGGAGAGGTCACCGACTGCTACGGAACACAGATCCAAGCGCGGGATCGTCGGCTCACGTTCGCCACCGCGCGCCAACGAGCTGAGGGCATCGTCGACGCTGCCTACCAATCGCGGTCTGGGAGCTGGGCGATCATCTCTGGGAAGGTCGCGCTTTCACGCATGTCGCGGTGGAGTCAGCAGCAGTTCGGCGTGAGCTTCGGACCCGAGCGCGTTGCCCGCGAGCTAACGAACGCTGAGATAGACGCGGAGATCGCTGAGGTCATCCGAGCGATCGGCGCGGAGGCTCCGCTTCCCTAGATCGGCGGAGTTCCCGTCCATCCTCAACCGGACTCCCTGCGAGAACTTACGAGGATGCAAGATCAGGCGACGGAGATCGGTTCCGCAGAGACCGTGAGCCGGTTTGCGCACCGCATAGTTGCGCCCATGGCCGACATTGCGCGAACCGGATCGGCTGAGTGCAGATACGGCGTCGACGAGCGGTCAGGCCGAGTCGTCCGGACGCGAGCTGGACGTGCGGCTCTGCAGGTGGATCGTTTCTCCGCGTGTGAGCATGGCGACGAATTGCTGGATCCGCCGGGCTCGCGTATCTGCGCGTTTCGCGGTCGCGATCCGGTAGAGGATCGCGTAGCGGTTTCGGCGGCTGAGGCGCTCGAACGTCGCCTGGGCCTTCGGCTCGGCGGCGAGTGCCTGTGCGAGATCGGGCGGCACCTCGCTACTGGCTGATCCCGCATAGGCGGTCTGCCAGCGGCCATCGGCCTTCGCCCGTTCGACTTCCTCGATCCCGGCCGCATGCATCCGGCCTTCGGCAAGCAGTCGTTCGGCGATCGTGACATTCCGCTTCGACCAACTGCTGCGCCGCCGCCGCGGCGTGAAGCGCTGCCGGTAGGTCGCCTCGTCGCGACGCCCGACCTGGCCGTCGATCCAGCCGTGGCACAGTGCCTCCTCGAGCGCCTCCTCATACGTGAGGCTGGTTGGCTGGGACGTGCCCTTCCTGGCGAGCACGAGCCAGACGCCGAGCGACTCGTCATGGTGCTCACCGAGCCATTCCCTCCAGGCCCGTGCATCCGGCGTCACCAGCTCCGGCAACTCGAAAGACACGCGTCGCAGCATGCCAATCGAGGTCCGATCGACGCGAGCGTCGTGGGGCGCCGTTCCGGGGATCACCGCCGCCGGAACCGAGGATCCGCAGGTATGAAGAAGCTTCTCGAGATCGTCGTTTGCTTCGTGCACCCGCTCGCCGTCGTGCTCGCCTGGATCAACCTCGGCGGCCGGAGCGACCTGACCCGCGGGCAGAAGCTCGCCTGGGCCGTCTTCCTGATCGTGCCGGTCGTCCCGTTCCTCTACGTCTCACCGGCGGCGACCTCTGGTGAGTCGTTAGCGCGATGACTCAGGCCGGCGCGGCAGCCCCGCGCTCGAGCGCGCCGAGCGCCCGCCTCACCTGCACGGCGAACTGCCTGTACATCGTCGGCTCGACGATCTCGAGCGCGCCATGGAGCAGCTTCGTCGCTTCCTCGCGCCGGCCCTGCGCGGCGCGCACCAGCCCGAGCGCGTGCAGGGTCGACGCGCGCGACCAGACGTCGTCGCGGCCGACCGTCTTGCGGGCGTGCTCGGCCAGGCGCTCCGCCTCGGCCAGCTTGCCGCCGCGGACGAGCGCCTCCGCCAGCTGACGCTGCGCCTCCACGAGGAAGCCGCGCTCCTGCGTCCCCGACAGGCGCCGCACGCCCTCGCGCAACAGCTCCTCGGCCCGCGCGAGATTCCCGCGGCGCAGCTCCAGGCCGCCCAGGATCGCGGTCGTCCAGCCGGCGCGGCCGGCGGCGCCCGCCTCCTCGAACGCCGCGAGCGCCTCGCGCAGCGCCGCCTCGGCGACGTCCGGATCGTCGAGATCCTCGGCCGCGCAGCGGCCGGCCATCGTGCGGGCGATGCCGATCGCCTCGCGGCTGCCGCTCTCCCGCGCCAGCTCGGTGGCGCGCGCGACCAGCTCGTTCGCGTCCCCCTCGTCGCCCTCCATGCTCGCGATGCCCGCCAGCTGGGTCAGCCCCAGCGCCTCCAGATCCTTGCGCCCCATCGCGCGCGCCAGCTCGATCGTCGCGTCGGTATGCCGGCGGCACGTGTCCGCGTCGCCGACCCACCAGCCGACCCGCGCCAGCAGCGACCGCGCGTCGTGGAGACCCTGCAGGTCGTCGCCGGGCAGCACCTCGAGCGCCTCGCCGGCCCGCTCGCAGGCGACCGACGCGTCCCCGTCCGCCCCGAGCGCGATCTCCGCCAGCAGCACCAGCGCCCGCCCCTCCAGGTCGCGCGCTCCCTCGGCGCGCGCGTCCTCCAGCACCGCCTGCGCCTCCTCGCGCACGCTCGGCACATCCGACAGCCGCCACGCCGTCTCCGCCGCCAGGCACCGCCGCGCCAGCGTCGGCTCCAGGTCGACCGCCCGCAGCAGCAACCGCCGCGCGCGCACGAACGAGCTGCGCCGGAACGCCCGTCGGCCCGCGGCCTCCAGCGCCTCCGCCGCCTCCCGGGCGAGATCCGGAGGCACCGACCCGTCGAGCTCCGAGACCAGCGCCGCCGCCGCGTCCAGGTGGTACGCGCGCGCGTCCGCCAGCTCGTCCGGCGCGTGCTCGGCCACCCACGCCGCGAAGCGGCGATGATCCTCGGCCCGCTGCGTCTTGCTCATCGTGGCGTAGGCCACCTCGCGGATCAGGCCGTGGGCGAACTGGAACGCCGTCTCGCCGCCGATCGACGAGCGCGCCTCCGACGCGACGAACTCCCGCTCGCACAGCCGCACCAGCGCCGCGGCCGCGTCGACGCCCGGCGAGAGCGCCTCGACCGCGCCCTGCCAGAACGCCCGTCCGATCAGCGCCGCGCGCTGCAGCACCCGCCGGTCGTCGTCGGGCAGCCCGTCGATGCGCGCGGCGATCAGCGCCTGCACCGAGTCGGGGATCCGCTCCAGCGCCGCCGGCTCGCCGTCCACGAGCATCCGCGCCGTCTCCTCCAGGAACAGCGGGTTGCCCTCCGCCTTCTCGAGCGCGAGCGCGCGCTGCGCCGGCGGCACCTCCGACTCCGCCAGCAGCGCGTCGACCAGCTCGCGGCTCTCCTCCGTGCTCAGAGCCGTCAGCTCGAGCGCCAGCGCCCGCGCGTTGCCGCCGCCCCACGACGGCCGCAGCTCGAGCAGATCGGGCCGCGCCACGCACACGATCAGCACCGGCGCGTCCCGCAGCGTGCGCGCCAGGTGCTCCACCAGGTCGAGCAGCGGCTCCTCGGCCCAGTGCACGTCCTCGAAGACGAGCACCAGCGGCTGCGCGGCCGCGAGCTGCTCGGCCCAGCGCGTCGCCGCCCACGTCAGCTCGTCGGCGCTCTTCGCGTCCTCGGCCGCCCCGAGCACGCCGAGCGCGGCCGCGAGCAGATCGGCGACCGCCTCGCTCTCGCAACACAGGCGCAGCTTCTCGAACGCATCCGCGGCCGGATCGTCGTCGGCGATTCCCGCCGACGCCTTGATCATCGACGCGAGCGGCCAGTAGACGATCCCCTCGCCGTACGGCAGCGCCCGGCCGGTCAGCGTCGTCACCCGCTCGGCGCCCGCCACGAACTCCGCCACCAGCCGCGACTTGCCGATGCCCGGCTCGCCGAAGACGGTGACGAGGCTCGCGCGGCCGTCGCGCACCGTCCGCGCCAGCGCGTTCTGCAGCAGCTCCAGCTCCTCGTCGCGACCGACGAACCAGGCGGCCGAGACGCGCTTCGGCATGTCGAGCGGACGCAGCGCGCGCCACGTCCACAGCGGCTCGCGCCGCCCTCGCACCTCGAGCAGGCCCGCGTCCTCCACCTCGACGGTGCCCGCGGCGAGCCGCCGCACCGCCGGCCCGAGCACGATCTCGCCCGGCGCGGCCGCCTGCTGCAACCGCGCCGCCAGGTTGAGCGCCTCGCCGGTCGCGAACGTCGACGCGGAGTCGTCGACGACCAGCTCGCCCGCCTCGACGCCCACTCGCGCCTCCAGGCCCAGCTCGTGCACCTGGTCGAGCACGGCGAAGGCGGCGCGCACCGCTCGTGTGGCGTCGTCCTCGTGCGTGCGCGGGACGCCGAACGCGGCCATCACCGCGTCGCCGGCGAACTTCTCGACGGTGCCGCCGTGCTGCTCGATGCACCGCGCCGACCGCTCGAAGTACTCCCCCACGCGGCGCCGTACGACTTCCGGGTCGGCGCTCGAGACGAGCGCGGTCGAGCCGACGAGGTCGACGAAGAGGACCGTGGCGAGCTTCCGCTCCATCTCCCAAGTGTAGGAGCGGCCGCCCGCCACGCCGAGGCCGATTTCGGCGGTTGCACCGCGACGCGCGCGGGGAAGGCGAAGATGTCGTGGTCAAGCGTTTCGTCGAGATCGGAGGTGGCCCGATGGGGTTGGTACGGATGGTCGTGGTGGTGCTTGCGCTGGCGCTCGCCGTGGTGGCCTGCGGCGACGCCGCCTCGAAGATCGGGAACGGAGGGAAGGCGCTGGCGAAGACCACGACCACGGCCGCCGGCTCGCCGGGCGCGACGCTGCAGGCGCAGTTCGTCTCGGTCGTGAAGAAGGTGCGCCCCGCGGTCGTGCTGATCGAGACGTCGTCCGGCCTCGGCTCCGGCGACATCTTCGACGCCAGGGGCGACATCGTCACCAACCACCACGTCGTGGGCGACAGCACCACCGTGAAGGTGACGCTCTCGAGCGGCAAGTCGTACCAGGGCAAGGTGCTCGGCAGCTTCCAGCCGGACGACCTGGCCGTGGTCAGGATCTCGGCGCCGAACCTGAAGCCGCTCCAGTTCGCCCGCTCGTCGAAGCTCCAGGTCGGGCAGATCGCGCTCGCGATCGGCAACCCGCTCGGACTGACCTCGACCGTCACCGAGGGCATCGTCAGCGCCCTCAACCGCCCCGTCACCGAGGGTCAGGGCACGAACGCCGCGATCGCCCAGGCGATCCAGACGAGCGCGGCGATCAACCCCGGCAACTCGGGCGGCGCGCTCGTCGACCTGTCCGGCCGGCTGATCGGCATCCCGACGCTCGCGGTCAGCGACCCGCAGCTGGGCGGCCCGGCGGCCGGGATCGGCTTCGCCATCCCGAGCGACGAGGTGCGCGACGTCGCCAACCAGATCGTCAAGTACGGCAAGGTGGTCAAGTCGAACCGCGCCTACATGGGCGTCAACGTCGCCGACACGACGGGCGGCCAGGGCGTCTACGTCGCGGACGTCCTGCCGAACACGCCGGCCGCGAAGGCGGGCGTCGCCGTCGGCCAGGTGATCACCTCGATCGCCGGCAAGCCGACGCCGACCACCACGGCGCTCAACACCGTGCTGCTGGGGCTGAAGCCGGGGCAGACGGTGAAGGTGACCCTGCTCGATCCGACGACGGGCGCGAAGAAGACGGTCAGCCTGACGCTGGGCTCGCTGACCGGCTCCTGATCGGCGCGAACGGTGAGCGGCCGCGACCCTTAATGAGAGGTTCGCGGCCGCTTAACCCACATTTCGGGCGCCGTGGAGCAGGCTGAGCGCACCGATGCGCCCGCGCCTCCTCACCGGCTCGCTCGCGCTGCTCGCCGTCCTCGCGAGCGCCGCAGCCGGAACGGCGCGGGCGCAGCCGCCGCGGGCGACGGGGCCGAAGCACCTGAACGTCGTCCTCATCCTCAGCGACGACGAGAACATCCACGGCGCCACGGTGATGCGCCACGTCCGCGACCTGCTCGCGCGGCACGGCGTCACGTTCGCGAACTACCACGTGACCACCTCGGAGTGCGGCCCCTCGCGCGCCAGCATCCTGACCGGCCAGTACTCCCACCACACCGGCCTCGTCGACAACTTCGGCAGCTACCACCACTTCGACCAGAACTCGAACCTGGCGGTGTGGCTGCACGACGCGGGCTACCGCACCGCGCTCGTCGGCAAGTACCTGAACGACTACCCGCTCGAGGGCGGCAACGCGACCCCGCCCGGCTGGGACGACTGGCAGGTCATGGACAGCGTCCCCGAGGAGAAGTACTACGACTACATCCTCGACGAGAACGGACGCCTCGCCCACTTCGGCGGCGCGCCCGCCGACTACTCGACGACGGTGCTGACGCACAAGGCGACGGCCTTCATCCGCAGCACCACCCCGTCGCAGCCGTTCTTCCTCTACTTCGCGCCCGTGACGCCGCACCTGCCGGCGATCCCGGCGCCCCGGGACCAGGGGAAGCTCGAGGACCTGGCGCCGCTCGACTCGCCCGCGTTCGCGGAGAAGAACATCGGCGACAAGCCGTGGCGCGCCTGGCACCAGAAGGTGCTGCAGGCCGCCGCCGACGTGTACCAGGATCACGTGCGCGAGCGCCAGCTCGAATCGCTGCTCAGCCTCGATCGGTCGGTCGCCACCATCGTCTCGGCGCTGAAGCGGCGCGGCGAGCTGAACAACACGGTGATCGTCTACACGAGCGACAACGGCTTCCTCTGGGGCGAGCACCGGCTGGGCGGGAAGATCTGGCCGTACGAGGACTCCACGCACGTGCCGCTCGTCGTGCGCACGCCGTGGGCGACCGCGAACGGCACCGTCAGCCACGCGGCCGTCCTGAACATCGACCTCGCCTCCACGATCAGCCAGCTCGCGGGCGTCCGCCCGGGCCTGCCGCAGGACGGCGAGAGCTTCGTGCCGCTCCTGCACGGCCGCAAGGTGTCGTGGCGGAAGGCGTACGTGATCGAGTACCTCGGCCGCAGCCAGCTGCGCATCGGCGGTCCGCCGCCCTACGTCGCGGTGCACACGAAGCGGTACCTGTATGTCGAGTACAGGCGCGGCTGGCGCGAGCTGTACGACCTGCGCCACGACCCGTGGGAGCTTCGGAACGTGGCCGGCAAGCCCGCCTACGCCGGCGAGCAGCGACGCCTGCATCTGCTGCTGCAGCAGCTCGTCGCGGCGCCGCCGCACACGCCGAAGGTCGCCTGAGCGGGGCTCAGTCGCCGGCGACGTCGCGGCGCAGGAAGACGAGGTAGCCGGCGACGAGCGGCGCCGCCACGTAGAGCGCGCAGACCCAGAGCGCGCGCACGACCGGCGTCCAGTCGGCGGGCACCCGCAGGAAGCCGTGCCAGGCGTCGAACTGCGTGCCGAGCAGGTACGGGCGGATCGCCTCCGTGCCCGGCAGCACCCCGAGCAGCTGCATCAGGAGCGCCCACATCAGCGTCCCCACCACCGAGGCGGCGCTGTTGCGGGTGACCGCCGACAGCATCAGCCCGAACGCCGCGATCCCGGTCATCGGCCACAGGTAGATCGCGAGGCTCGCGGCGAGCAGCGCCAGCCCGTGCCAGGCGCTCACGGTCGTCCCCGACAGCGACGTCAGGTCGGAGAACCCCCACGCGGCGCTGGCCGCGACGAGCCCGACCAGGCCCATCGCGAGGATCCCGACGGCGGTGTACGTGACGGTGGCGAGGATCTTCCCGGCGAAGATCTCGCCGCGGTCGCGCGAGCGCGTGAGGATCGTCTTCAGCGTCCCGTTGTGGCTCTCGGCGGCGACGATGTCGCCCGCCACGAGCGCGGTGATCATCGGGAACGCCCAGATCGACATGAAGAAGAGGACGACGAACGGCGTCGCGAGCCCCGTCTGGCGCAGGTAGCGGCCGAGCGGGATGTCGGTGGGGCCGCCGCCCTGCACGAGCAGCACGATCACGAAGACGAGCGGCACCAGCGACGCCGCGCCCAGCCCGAGGTAGGTGCGCTTCTGCGCCAGCAGCTTGAGGATCTCCCACTTGTAGACGCGTGCCACCGCCGTCACGCCACGGCCTCCTCGGCGTCCTCCGGAGCGGTCAGGTCGAGGAAGAGCTCCTCCAGCGTCGCCGTGCGCGGGATCAGCGCCGCGATCCCGATCCGCGCCTGGCCGAGCGCGACCGTCGCCGCCTCGAGCGCCGCCTCGTCGGCCTGCAGGCGCAGCTCGCCGTCGACGACCTGCACGTCGGTGACGCCCGGCCGGCCGAGCAGCAGCGCCCGCGCCCGCTCGGGCTCGGAGGTGCGCAGCCGGTAGCCGCCGCCGGCCGTCGCGAGCAGCTCGTCGAGCCGGCCCTCGTAGACGATGCGGCCGCGGCGCACGATCGCGACGCGGTTGCAGAGCTCCTCCACCTCGGCCAGCAGGTGGCTCGAGAGCAGGATCGTGATGCCCTGTGCGGCGAGCCGCTTCACGAGCTCGCGCATGTCGCGCATCCCGGCCGGGTCGAGGCCGGTCGCCGGCTCGTCGAGCAGCAGCAGGCGCGGGTCGCGCAGCAGCGCAGCCGCGATGCCGAGCCGCTGCCGCATCCCGTGCGAGTAGCCGCCGACGCGGTCGCCGGCCCGGTCGCGCAGCTCGACCAGCTCGAGCACCTCGTCGATCCGGCCCCGGCGGTCGCCGTCGTCGAGGTCGGCGAGGAGCCGCAGGTTCCTCCGCCCCGACAGGTACGGGTAGAAGCGCGGCCCCTCGACGAACCCGGCGACGCCGTCCAGCGCCCGCGCCCCCTCCTGCATCGGGTCGCGCCCGAACAGCCGCACGACGCCGCCGCTCGGCCGGATCAGCCCCAGCAGCATCCGCAGCGACGTCGTCTTGCCGGCCCCGTTCGGGCCGAGGTAGCCGAAGACGTCGCCGTGCTCGACCGTCAGGTCGACGCGGTCGACCGCCACCAGCTCCCCGTACCGCTTGAGGAGCGCTCGCGCCTCGACCGGCGCCGGCTCGCTCACCTCAACGAGGCGGCGTCCGCCTCGGCCGTCGCGGGCGCGACCGAGCCGGCCAGCGCCGTCGCCACGCCGTTCCGCTGCCACTCGACCACCGTGCCGAGCGGCGTGGCGAGCTCGTGGCCGGTCGCGCCGGCGATCGAGACCGCCGGCAGCGCGGCGAACGGATCGCTGCCGCCGACCGGCGCCGCCCGCTCCAGCACGGCGATCGCGCCCAGGCCGTCGCCGTAGACGATCAGCGCGCCCTGGGAGTCGCCGTGGCCGACGAGCCGCACGCTCGTCCGCTGCAGTCCGCCGAGCGTGTCGGGCGCGACCAGCGTGAACGGCAGCGCCGCCTGCACGGCCGCGAGCCCCGTCACGGGCTGCGCCGGCGCACCGCCGGCGCCCGCGCCGGTCGGGATGTCGACCACCTTCGCGCCGGCCGGCGGCGAGACGTCGACGTCCGAGCCGGGGACCGCGCCGTAGGAGACGTTCGTCGCGGTCAGCTCGAGCACCGGCTTCGCCGTCCCCTTCGCGTAGATCGCCACCCGCAGGGGGACGCCGCGGAGCGCATCCCACGCGAGCTCGACCGAGCCGAGCAGCCCGCCGGGATCCTCGGGGGAGACGCGCACGTCGTAGGCGGGCTGCCCGCCGACGTCGGTGGGCGTCGCCGCGCCGATCGCCCAGTGGGCGCCGAGCTTCGCCAGCACGTCGGCGATCTTCGAGACCGAGGGCGGCTGGTGCGCGCCGCCCGTCGCGGTCTTCGGCAGCGTCGCCCGGTACACGGTGTTCGACGTGGCGTCGTAGACGGTCAGCCGGTCGCCGTTCCAGACGACCTGCACGTCGCCGGCGTTCGACTGGAGCTCGAGCCGGCCGCGGCCGTCGTTCGTCGTCCACAGCCGGCCGGTGGCGCCGGAGAGCAGCGGCGAGCCGGCCTGGCCCGTGAGCGCGCTCGTGGGCAGCAGGTCGTTCGTGAACGAGATGTCGGCGGTGATCCCCTGCGGCGCCGGCGCCGTGAGCGCGTCGTGGATGGCGTCCGGGAGCGCCTTCGGCTGCGGCACCGGCCCGCCGCCGGACGCCGCGACCGCGATCGCCACCCCGGCGACGAGCGCCGCCACCAGCGAGCCGAGCAAGAGCAGGAGGCGCGAGGTCGGCAGAGTGCGGAACAGCTTCACGGCGGATCCCTCCTCGGAAACCCTGGGTGCCTGCCGCGTCGGTACCCGGAGGGTAGCTCGCGGGAACCACCCCGACCTGAGAGTTGCCGCAGACCGTCATGCTGCACCCGTGCGCGCGCTCGCCCTGCTGGCCGCCGTCTCGGTGCTGCTCTCGACGGGCTGCGGCGAGACCCGCGTCTCGCGCGGACGAGCGGTCTTCCGCAGCTCCTGCGCGGGCTGCCACACCGTCGCAGGGCGCGAGCGCGGCGCGGTGGGCGGCGACCTGGTCCTCGCCCACCTGGACGTGGCAGACCTGGCGAGCTTCGCCCGCGTGATGCCGGCATCGAAGCCGCTCTCGCGCGCCGACGCGCTCGCCGTCGCCGACTTCGTGCACGGGCGCGCGGTTTCACTCGCCACCCGCGGGGCATCGCGGTGAGCAGGAAGGAGGCGAGAGCACATGCCGAAGACCACCTCGAAGGGCACCGCGAAGCGGTCGGAGCTGCCGGACACCCTCAAGCGCTCGCCGGCGAAGGCCCAGCGCACCTTCGCCAAGGCGCACGACGCCGCCGCGGAGCAGTACGGCGAGGGCGAGCGCGCCCACCGCACCGCCTACGCGGCGCTCAAGCACACCTACGAGAAGGTCGGCGACCACTGGGAGGCGAAGGACCGTCCGGGGCCGAGCGACCCGCGCTCGAAGGGCACGACGCGCCAGAAGCGCCAGGGCCGCGGCGAGACCTACGGCGGCGTCGACGCGGAGCAGAACACCAGGCAGGAGCTGTACGACCGCGCGCGCCGGCTCGGCGTCGAAGGGCGCTCGAGCATGTCGAAGGCCGAGCTCGCCCGGGCGATCGCCCGCAAGCGGTAGCTCCGGACCCGGCGGACGGCGACGGCGGCAGGGTTGCGCGGCGTCGCGCACAATTCAAGGGACTTCCGATTCCGACCGAGAGGAACCCCGTGGCTCGCGAAACCACCGTCGTCGTCCGCTCCGACCTGTCCGGCGAGATCGTGCCGGAGGAGCGGGCGGTCACCGTCACCGTCGAGTTCGCCGACCGGCGGCGCAACCGCGTCGAGCTGGACGCGGCCGAGCACGAGGTGGCGGACCTGCTCTCGAAGGGCCGCGAGATCAAGCGGCGCGGGCGCAGGCCGGGCTCGAAGAACCGGCCGAAGGAGGGCGAAGCCTGAGAGACGAATCCGGCGGAAGGCGGTCCGCCGTTCATTCTGCGATGCACCTGCGCGCGCGCCTCCGCCGCTCGGCCCGCTGGGCGACCTGGCTCGGCGGCTTCCGCCATCCGCTCGTGGTGGTCGGCGGCTCGGTCGGGATCGCGCTCGCGGCCGGCATCCCGCTCGCGCTCGTCGCCGGCGACGGGCGCGTGCTGCATCGCGCCCAGCACTGGCACCCGGTGTGGCTGCTCGTGTGCCTGGGCGCGGAGGCGCTCGCCTACGTCGGCTACGTCTTCGCGCTGCGCGAGACCGCGCGCGTCGACGGCGGGCCGCTGCTCGGCTACGGGCACGCGTTCCGCGTCGTCGCCGCCGGCTTCGGCGCCTTCTTCGCCGCGTCGGCCTCGGGCGGCTTCGAAATCGACTACCTGGCGCTGCGGCACGCCGGCGCGACCCGCCGCCAGGCGCTCGCGCGGGTGCTGGGGCTGACCACGCTCGAGTACGCGGTGCTCGCGCCGGTGGCGATGGTGGCGGCGCTCGTCCTCTACTTCGGCGAGGCGTTCGAGAACCCGGCGCTGACCCTGCCGTGGCTCGCCGTCGTTCCCGGCTCGCTGCTGGCGATCTGGTTCAGCTCGCCGAAGCGCGAGCACTGGTTCCGGCATCCGGAGCAGCACCGGGCGGCGCGGCGCGCGATGTGCCACGCGATCGCGGGCATGTCGATCCTGCGCGCGCTCGCGGCGCGGCCGTTCCGGCACGGGCTCGCGTTCCTCGGCGTCGCGGTCTACTGGTTCGGCGACCTCGCGTGCCTCTGGGGCGCGCTGCAGACGTTCGGCGCGCACCTCGCCCTGCTGAAGCTGCTCGTCGCGTACGCCACCGGCTACGTGATCAGCCGCCGCGGCCTCCCGGCCGGCGGCGTCGGCGTGGCCGAGGTGCTGCTGACGTTCGCGTTCGTCTGGTTCGGCGTGCCGTTCGCGCCCGCCCTGCTGGCTGTGTTCGGCTACCGGATCTTCAACCTCTGGCTGGCCCTGATCCCCGCGTACGTCGTGCAGACGACGGTCGCGCAGCTGCGCCACGGGGTGCCGCGCGCGCTGCGCGAGGCCGCCTGAGACACCGCGCGGGCCGGAAGGCCGCGTGCGCGCAGCGGCGTCAGGCGCCGGCGGAGGGCGGCTCCGCGGCGCCGGCGAGGGACGCGCGGAGGAACGCGCGTTCCTCGGACGTCGCTGAGGGCACGCGGCCGGAGGTCACAGTACGGAGGTACGGGGCCGGAAGGCCGCGTGCGCGCAGCGGCGTCAGGCGCCGGCGGAGGGCGGCTCCGCCGCCCGGGAGCCGGCGCCGGCGAGGGACGCGCGGAGGAACGCGATCTGCTCGGCGTGCGAGCGCCGAGCAAGCTCGATCGGGAACGCCGTGAAGCCGTGCGCGCCACCCTCGTACACCGAGAGCGTCGCCTCGTTCCCCGCCTCCCGCCAGCGCGCGTGCATGAGCACCGAGTCGTCGAGCAGCGGGTCCTCCGTGCCCACGGTGAAGAGCGCCGGCGGCAGGTCGCGCAGGTCGGCGTAGAGCGGCGAGATGCCGGGGTCGCGGCGCGCCTCGGCGTCGCGCCCGGGCAGGTAGGCGCCGTCGAACCACTCCATCATCGGCGCGGAGAGCACGAGCTGGCGGTCCCAGCGGCGGCGGCTCGGCGTGCCGCCGAGGTCGAAGCTGCCGTAGACGAGGTTGGCGGCGGCGAAGCGCCGCGGCGAGACGCCGTGCCGGTCGCGCAGCCGCAGCAGCGTCACGGCGGCGAGATTCGCGCCGGCCGACTCGCCGCCGATCGCGAGCCGGCCGCCCGGCGCGAGCTCGTCGAGCCCGCGCTCCAGCAGCCACACGGCGGCGTCCTCGCAGTCGTCGGGCCCGGCCGGCCACGGGTGCTCGGGCGCCAGACGGTACTCGACGCTGACCGCGGTCAGCCCCGTCCCGTCGGCCACCGCACGCAGGTGCTCGTCCTGCAGGTCGGCGGCGCCCAGCACCCAGCCGCCCCCGTGCAGGTGCAGGAAGACGCCCTCCGGCTCGGCCGCGTCGAGCACGCGCAGCGCGATCTCGCCGCCGCGGCCGGGCGCGTGCAGCGTCCGGGCCTCGTCGAGGTAGACGGCCGGCGGGAAGATGCTGCGCCCCGCCCGGCGGCCGCGGCGCACGCGGTCCGGCGCCAGCCGCTCGATCCGCGGGCCGCTCGCGATAGTCTCCTCGAGACTATGGTTGAGCGCCAGCGCCTCCGCCAGCGCGGCGTCGTCGCTCAATCGCTCGCGAGGCGCTGCCAGACGTTCTCCAGCAGCGTCTTCGACGTCTCCCAGAGCAGCACCTCGCCGCCGAAGTTGAGCGCGCCGGCGGAGAAGACCTTCGCGCCGGCGAGCGTCTCGTAGTAGGTCATCTGCGCCGTCAGCCCCGGCCCGAGCGCGTTCGGGATCTCCGCCAGTACCTGTGTGCCGGGCGGCGAGTCGGGCGTGGTGGCGTCGATCTCGATGCCGTAGCGGCCGAACGTCCCGCCGGCGGCGAGCCCCGTGCCCGCGAGCGCCCAGCTGGCCGCGCCCTCGTCGGTGAGGACGAACGGGTACTGGTGCGTGCCGCGGTCGGAGGCGCGGTACTGCACGCCGGCGAGCGCCGCCTCGGGCCGGCCCAGGTCGCGCCAGAGGCCGACCAGCTTCAGCGTCTGCCCCAGCCGGTCGACGCGCCGGAAGAAGTTGTTCGCCGACAGGAACATGAGGTTGCCGCCCAGGTCGCGGAAGCGCTGGGTCACGTCGTACTCGTGGGTGGTGACGTACTCGGTGTGGCCCGGGAAGACGACCAGGTCGTACGAGGCGCGCAGCACGTCGCCGCTCTCGAACGCGTCGAGGTCCTCCTCGGAGTAGAAGTCGACCGGCTTGCCCGCCTGGTACAGCCAGTGCAGGAACGACAGCTCGTAGCTGCGGAACCGGTAGGGCACGCCGCGGCGCAGGTGCGGGCGGGTCAGGTCGACCGAGTGGATCGCCCACGACACGTACCAGCTGTCGCCGTACCCGTCGCCGTCGCCGTCGTAGAAGTTGTAGGCCGCCCAGGTGTTCGTCGGCAGCACGACCGCGATGCGGTGGTTGGGCGACGGCGGCGCGACGACGACCGGGGCGAAACCGAGGCGTCCGTCGTCGCTCGTCACCTTCGCGTAGTAGACGCCGCTCGGCCACGAGCCGTCGATCGGCAGCGTGATCGGCGCCGGCCGGTCGACGTTGGCGCTCCAGTCGAGCGACTGCGGGTCGGAGACGGCGACGCCGTTCAGCTCGTCGTTGGCGTAGGTGGGCACCGTCTCGGGGCCGACCTGGAACATCTGGACGGTGACGTTGCGCGCGTCGGCGGCCAGCACCAGCGTCGCCTGGTCGCCCGGCCGGTAGCTGCGCTGGGCGAAGGCGGCGTCGAGGCCGAGCAGGCGCACGACCGGCGCGCGGGCGAGCTTCGGATGCTCCGGGCCGCCGGCGCCGTAGACCGTCCGCTTGCCGCGCGCGGTGACGATCAGCTCCAGCGTGTAGGTGCCCGGCGTCAGCGCCGGGTCGGGCTGCCAGGTCAGCCGGTGGTGACCGCGGTTGAGCGCGTGCCCCTGGGTCGCGACGGCGCTCTGGCGCGTCGCCGCCTGGGCGCCCTCGCTCGCGAGCGCGGCCTCGCCCGGCTTGTTGCGGGCGACGACGTGGAGCTGCACGTTGGCCGGAGCGAGCAGCTGGAACGAGATCATCGCGCGCGTGCGCCCGCGCGGGCCGGCGGGGCTGAGGGTCGTCAGCATCGCGTGGTCGCCGGCGAACGGCGCGGCGTCGTTCCCCACCTGCAGCCCCACGAGAACCTCGCGCGAGGCGGCCGCGCGCACCCGCCCGGGACCGAGCCCCGCCGCCGCCGCCGCGCCCGCCCCGATCAGCGCACGCCGGCTCAACCGCCACCCGAACACCCTGGCATGGAACACGAAACCCCGGACGCACTGCGACGGTCCCCCGTCTGCTTCAATCGACCGGTGGCCGCGCTCTACCGCAAGTACCGCCCGCAGAGCTTCGCCGACGTGGTCGGGCAGGAGGCGGTCGTGCGCACGCTCACGAATGCGATCGAGCAGGACAAGGTGCGCCAGGCGTACCTGTTCGCGGGCCCGCGCGGCACGGGCAAGACCTCGCTCGCGCGCATCCTCGCCAAGTGCGTCAACTGCGCGCAGGGCCCGACGGCGTCGCCCGACGGCACCTGCCACAGCTGCGTCGCGATCGCGAACGGGACGTCCCTCGACGTGGTCGAGATGGACGCGGCGTCGCAGCGCGGCATCGACGACGTGCGCGAGATCCGCGAGCGCGTCGTGCTGCAGCCGGTGGAGGGGCGCTCGAAGGTCTACATCCTCGACGAGGCGCACCAGCTCACCGACGCGGCGTGGAACGCGCTGCTGAAGCTGATCGAGGAGCCGCCGCCGCACCTGCTGTTCGTGTTCTGCACCACGGAGCTGCAGAAGGTGCTGCCGACGGTGCGCTCGCGCTGCCAGACGTTCGTGTTCCAGCGCCCGCGGCTGCCCGACCTGGTGCGCAAGCTGCGCCTGATCGCCGACGGCGAGAGCATCGACGTCCCCGACGCGGCGCTGGCGCTGATCGCGCGCGGTGGCCGGGGCGCCTACCGCGACGCCGAGTCGACGCTCGACCAGCTCGCCGCGGCGACCGGCGGGACGATCGCCGTGCAGGACGTGCTGCAGCTGCTCGGCGCGGTCGAGGACGAGGTGCTGTTCCGGCTCTGCGACCTGGTCGTCGACAACGACACCGCCGGCGCGCTGCTCTTCCTGGAGGAGCTCTCCGAGCAGGGACAGGACCTCGGCCGGCTCGTCACGGATCTCCTCGAGCACCTGCGGCACCTGCTGCTGGTGCAGCACATGCACGAGGTGCCCGACTCGCTGCCCGTCACCGAGGAGGCGCGCGAGCGGCTGCGCGAGCAGGCCAACCAGCTGCCCGCGGCGACCGTCGTGCGGCTGATCGACCTGCTGCACGTGGCGGTCGACGACATGCGCCAGGGCGGCGATCCGCGCCTGCCGCTCGAGCTGGCGCTCGTCAAGGTGACGCGGCCCGCGGCCGACCTGTCGCGCGAGTCGCTGGCGTTCCGGCTCGACCGGCTGGAGCAGGGACACGCCGCGCCGGCGCCCGCGCCCGCGCCCGCCACTCCGGAGGCTGCCGCTCCCGCTCCGGCCGCCGGGGAGGCGCCGGCGCCGGCCGCCCTGCCCGGCCTGAGCCTCGAGCAGCTGCGGGAGGCGTGGCGGCGGTCGATCCTGCCGGCGGTGGAGCAGCGATCGATCCCGATCGGCAAGACGCTCGCCGAGGCGCACCCGTCGGCGCTCGCCGGCGACACGCTGACCATCGAGTTCCCGGCGCAGGCGGCGTTCCACCTGCGGCTGGCCGAGGATCCGCGGAACGTGGCGTTGCTGGCCGACGCCCTGCACGAGGTGACCGGCCGGCGGCTGTCGGTCGAGTTCGCGCTCGGCGAGGCACGGGGCGGCGAGGTGGCCGAGGAGGAGCCGGCGAGCGAGGAGGACGTCCTCGGCCTGCTCAAGAGCACCTTCGACGCGAGGGAGTTGGACTGATGAGCAATTTCGACATGAACGCCCTGATGCAGCAGGCGCAGGAGGCGATGGAGCAGATGCAGCGGCTGCAGGAGGAGGCGGCCGCGCAGACGGTGACGGGCACCGCGGGCGGCGGGATGGTGACCGTCACCGCGACCGCGGCCGGCGTCGTCCAGAAGATCGAGATCGACCCGAAGGCGATCGACCCGGCCGATCCGGAGATGCTCGCCGACCTCGTCACCGCCGCCGTCAACCAGGCGCTCGAGGCGGGCCGCAACCTGATCCAGTCGAAGGTCGGCCAGGCGATGCCGCCAGGCCTCGGCGGCCTGCTCCCTGGGATGTGAACCGTCTTTTCGAGCCGTGTCCCGGGGACAGTCCCCTCGACACGTCCCGAAGGGCCAGCCGAGGCGGCTGGGCACAATGGCGCCGATGTTCAGCCCGTCCGTCGAGAACCTCGTCGCGCAGCTCACCCGGCTGCCCGGGATCGGCTCGCGCACGGCGCAGCGGCTCGCCTTCCACGTGCTGCAGCGTCCCGCCGAGGAGGCGCTCGCGCTCGCCGGGGCCCTCGCAGAGGTGAAGGAGCGGGTGCGCTTCTGCTCGGAGTGCGGCAACCTGACCGAGGAGGAGCGCTGCGCGATCTGCATCGACGCGCGCCGCGACCGGACGGTCGTGTGCGTCGTCGAGCAGCCGGTCGACGTCGTCTCGCTCGAGCGCACGCACGAGTTCCGCGGGCTCTACCACGTGCTCGGCGGCGCTCTCAGCCCGCTCGACGGAGTCGAGCCGGGCGACCTGCGCATCGACGAGCTGCTGCGCCGCGTCGATGCGAACGGCGTGCAGGAGGTGGTGCTCGCGACGAACCCGAACATGACCGGCGAGGCGACCGCGGCCTACCTCGCCGACCGGCTACGGGGACGCGTCCGCGTGACGCGACTCGCGAGCGGGCTCCCCGTCGGCGGAGACCTCGAGTACGCCGACGAGGTCACCCTCGGCCGTGCGCTCGCCGGCCGCCGGGAGATGTGACGCCGCCTCGACCACGTGCGCCAGGAAGCGCTCGGTGCGGACGGCGATCCAGAAGCAGACGGCCGCGGCGGGCAGCTCCGCGAACACCGCCATCGCGATCGCGGTGCGGAGGTCGTCGCCGCTCGCCTCCAGGATCACGTCGAACCAGGCGTCGGTGACGAGCATCGTGCCCGTCACGCCCGCGAGCACGCCGACCCACGGCGAGCGCCGCCACGCCGCCGCGGCGGTCGCCAGGAACGCCAGCGCGAGCGCGACGTCGAAGCCCGCCCAGGCGATGTCCCAGCGGTGCGTCACGTGATCGGGCGTCAGCGTCGAGGCGAGGAGCGCCGTCCACGGCAGCAGCGCGAGCCCCGCCGCGCCGAACACGGTCACGACGAGAGTGCGCATGCCGGGCCAGCCGATCCTCATCCCGCGCCTACACTGTCGCAGAGCATGGTCACTAGGGAATTTGAAGCAATGGACTTCGAGGCGATGCCCGCGGTGGGCAGCGCCGCCCGCACGCCGGGCCTGGTGGTGATGAAGTTCGGCGGCTCGTCGGTGGCCGACACCGACAAGCTGAAGCGTGTCGCCGAGCGTCTCGTCGCGGCCCGCGAGGGGGGATCGAAGGTGGTCGGCGTCCTCTCCGCGATGGGCAAGACGACCGACGAGCTGATCCGGCTCGCCCACGAGGTGTCGGAGCGGCCGCACCCGCGCGAGTACGACATGCTCGTCTCGACCGGGGAGCGGATCTCGAACGCGCTCTGCGCGATGGCCATCCACGACCTCGGGCACGAGGCCGTCTCGCTCACCGGCTCGCAGGCTGGGATCGTCACCGACGACTCGCACACGAAGGCGAAGATCGTCGAGGTGCGGGGCGAGCGGATCCACCAGGCGCTCGAGCGGGACCGGATCGTGCTCGTCGCCGGCTTCCAGGGCGTCTCGAGCGGCACGCACGACGTGACCACGCTCGGCCGTGGCGGCTCCGACACGACCGCGGTCGCGCTGGCCGCCGCGCTCGGCGCGGACGCCTGCGAGATCTTCACCGACGTCGAGGGTGTGTTCACCGCCGACCCGCGGATCGTGCCGGGCGCGCTGAAGCTGCCGTCGGTGACCTACGAGGAGATGCTCGAGATGTCGGCCTCGGGCTCGAAGGTGATGATGATGCGGTCGATCGAGGTCGCCCGCGGCTACGGTGTCAAGCTCCGGGTGCGGTCGACGTTCGTCGACGGCGGCGGAACCTGGATCGGCGAGGAGGACGAGGGCATGCTCGAGAAGGCGATCATCTCAGGGGTCGCGCACGACACGTCGGAGGCCAAGGTGAGCATCCTCGGCGTCCCGGACCACCCCGGCATCGCCGCGCGCGTCTTCCGCGCGCTGGCCGACGCGGGCGTGAACGTCGACATGATCGTGCAGAACACGTCGAAGGCGGGCACCACCGACATCACCTTCACGCTGCCGAAGACGGACGTGCCCGTCGCCGAGCCGATCCTGGAGGAGCTGGGCCGCGACGTCGGCGCCGCCGGCATCGAGCGCGACCCGGACATCGCGAAGGTGTCGCTGATCGGCGCCGGCATGAAGAGCCATCCGGGCGTCGCCGCCGACATGTTCGACGCGCTCGCCGAGGCCGGGATCAACATCGAGATCATCTCGACCTCGTCGATCCGCATCTCGTGCGTCGTGCGCGCCGACGAGGTCGAGCGCGCGGTGCAGGCCGTGCACGAGCGGTTCCGCACCTTCGCCGAGGAGCGGATCGGTGTCTAGGGTCGGGGTGGTCGGCGGCACCGGCGCCGTCGGCAGCGTCACGCTCGACCTGCTGCGCCGGCGCGGCTACGACGACGTGCGCGTGTTCGCGTCCGCACGCTCGGCCGGCAAGCAGGTGAACGGCTTCACGGTCGAGGAGGCGACGCCCGAAGCGCTCTCGGCGGGCGACGTCGACGTGTTCCTCTTCTCGGTCGGCACGAGCGCCTCGCGCGAGCTCGTCCCGCACGCGGTGCGCGGCGGCGCGGTGGCGATCGACAAGTCGGCGGCGTTCCGGCTCGAGCCGGGCATCCCGCTCGTCGTGCCGGAGGTGAACCCGTCGCGGGCGCTCGAGCACGAGGGCATCGTCGCGAACCCGAACTGCTGCGCGATCCCGCTCACCTGCGCCCTCAAGCCGCTGCACGACGCCGCGGGCATCTCACGCGTGCGCGTGGCGACCTACCAGTCGGTGTCGGGCGCCGGCGCGCAGGCGATGGAGCGGTTGCGCGGCGAGCAGCCGGCCGAGCACGACCTGCGCATGGACTGGAGCTTCGACGGCGAGGAGTTCGAGGAGGAGTCGAAGCTGCGCGAGGAGACGCGGAAGATCATGGAGCTGCCCGACCTGCCGCTGCAGGCGACGTGCGTGCGCGTGCCGGTGATGGTGGGGCACGCGGAAGCGGTGTGGATCGAGACCGAGGACGACCTGTCACCCGAGCGGGCGCGCGAGCTGCTCGCCGCCGCGCCGAGCGTGCAGGTCGAGGACTTCCCGTCGCCCGGCAAGGCCGCGGGCGGCGACGAGGTGCTGGTGGGCCGCATCCGTCGCGACCCGACGGTGGAGCACGGCCTGGCGCTCTTCCTCGCGGGCGACAACCTCCGCAAGGGCGCCGCCCTGAACGCGATCCAGATCCTCGAGCTCGTCACGAGCCGCGAGCGCGCGGCCGCCTGAGCCCCGCGGCGCCGCGTCCGGCCGCCCCGAGCGGACGGGGCCGTAGCGACCCAGAGCTCGCTGTCACCGGAGTGCCACGCACGTGTGCCGGAGTGCGCGCCCGGTTGTCCACGAAATCGTCACGGAACTGACGCAGTGCGCGGCAAACGCCGTGCCGGGGCCAAACCCGGGGTCAGACCCGGGTCTGACCCCGGTGTTGGCGGAGTGTCGCGAACGTGTGCCGAAAGGCGCGCCCCTCGTACCCGATACGTGCCTACGGGCGCGGCGCGGGCACCGGCTCCGGGACGCCGAACGCGCCCCGCACCACCCTCAGCACCTGCTCTCGCCGGCCCTCGGCCACCGGGACGAGGCCGCCCAGCTCCAGCCGCGCCAGGCCGGCGCGGCCGGCGGTGCGCACCACGCGGAAGCCGAAATCGGCCAGGAAGTCCTGCGGGAACACCGTCTTGTGCACGCGGAAGCGCTCGTAGCCCGACGCGCCCTCCGGATAGCGGTACGAGAACGCCTCCAACCCCGCCGCGCCGCGGTCGCGCGCCTCGCCGATCGCCGCCAGGAACAGCGACTGCAGCACCCACGGGCTCGACTCGTCGACCAGGTAGGCGCACGTCACGAGCATCGCGCCCGGGGTCGGCGGCCCGCCCGGCAGCTCCTGCGCCCGCGGGAACGCCTCCGCCGGGCCCCACTGCATCGAGCCGAGCACGTGGCCGTCGCCGTCGTAGTAGACGGTGCCGAACGCGCCGAACTCGGTCTCGACCCGCTCCATCCAGCGGCCCTTGTCGGTGCGGCGCCGGCCGCGCGACTGCCACCACACGCACTCGTGGCACACGCTCGGCGCCGTCTCCAGCGTCAGCCCGGTGAGCCCGGAGAGCCGCGGCGGCATCGTCAGGCGGGCCGCGCCACGTCGTCGACGACGACGTGCACCGCCTCCGGCCGCACGGCCGCCATCCGCTCCAGGTAGGAGCCCACGCGCCGCTGCACCTCCGCGGCCACGTCGGGGATCCGCACGCCCCAGTCGACCACCACGTGCACCTCCACCTCGCGCCCGCTCACCCGCACACGCCGGCGGTGCCGCGGCCCCTCGGCGATCGCGCGCACCCCCTGCACCTCGAGCGCCGCGTCGGCCGCATACCGCGCGAGCACCTCGGGCGAGATGACGCTCTGCCCTTCCACCCCGCTCATGGTAAAGCCCGGCGCAGCACGAGCTCGGTCGCCTCCGGCCGGGCGAAGAACCGGAACGGCACGAACGTCGTCCCCGTGCCGGCCGACACGTGCATCAGCGTCCCCTTGTTCGCGTAGACGCCCTCCGAGTACGGCGCCCGCGGGTGCGCCAGCAGCAGCCGGCCGCGGCCGTACGGCAGCACGATCTGGCCGGCGTGCAGATGCCCCGACAGGATCAGGTGCCAGCGCCCCGTTCGGATGAAGTCCAGGGCCAACGGGAAGTGGCAGAGGAGGATCCGCAGGTCGGCGGTCGGCTCCGGGAAGCCGCTGCGCCGCTGCGCCATCCACGTGCGCGGGTCGACGCCCGCCAGCTCGATCCGCCGCCCACGCAGCTCCACCTCCACCGAGCGGTCGAGCAGCAGCTCACCGCGGGGGAGCTCCGTCAGAGCCGCCGGCCGCGAGAACGGGTCGCGCGACTCCGCCAGGTCGTGGTTGCCGAGCACCACGTACGGGTGTCCGAGCCGCTCCAGCAGCCGCAGCGCCTCCCGCTCGCCGCGCGGCCGCGAGAGCAGGTCGCCGGTGACGCAGACGAGATCCGGCTCGCGCGCGACGACCCAGTCGACCGCCCGCCGCGTGGCGGTGCGCCCGCGCGAGGGGAAGCCGAGGTGGAAGTCGGAGAGGTGTGCGATCCGCAGGCCGTCCAGCTCGGGCGGCAGGTCGGGCAGCTGCAGCTCGACGACCTGCGTGCGCAGCCAGCCCGCCTCGAACGCGCCCCAGCCGGCCGCGGCCGCCGCGGCGGCCCCGCCGAGCCCGAGCGCGAGCCGCCTCAGATCGCGAGCTTCTCGACGACCGGCTTGACCGAGACGACGTGGCGCCTGAACTTCAGCTCCGACTCCTCGAGCCCGGCGGCGACGCCGATCAGCTGCGACAGGTGCAGGATCGGCATCTGGAAGTCCTTGCCGGTCGTCTTCTTCAGCTTCGACTGCCAGGCGTCGAGCGACAGGTGGCACAGCGGGCACGGCGTCACGATCGCGTCGGCGCCCGCCTCCTTCGCCTGCTCGATCGGCTGGATCAGCTCCCCGAGCGCCGTCTCCTCGCGCGCCTGGATGATCGGGAAGCCGCAGCACTTGATCTTGGCGGGGTAGTCGATCGCCTCGCCGCCGCACGCCTCGATGATCCGCTCGAGCGACCACGGCCGGTCGGGATCCTCGAAGCCGTTGATCTTCGACGGGCGCAGGATCTGGCAGCCGTAGAACGGCGCGATCTTCAGTCCCTTCAGGCCGCGGTGCGCCGCCTCCTTCAGCCGGTCGTAGCCCGGGCCGTCGGCCACCTCCCAGAGCAGGTGCCGCACGTCGACGTCGCGCTCGTACGCGGGCACGCCGACCGAGACGAGGTTCTCGTTGACGCGGGCGCGCACGTCGGCGTCGCCGGTGAGGATGAAGTTCGCCTGGCGCAGGTTCAGCGTGCACACGTTGCAGACGGTGAGCAGCGTGTCGACGCCCTCCGCGGCCGCGTAGGAGAGGATGCGCGCGTTCAGGTGCAGGTAGTAGTCCGGGTCGGCCTCGTGGATGTCGCCGGCGCCGCAGCACGTCACCTTGTCCAGCTCGATCAGCTCGAGCCCCACCTTCGGCGCCAGCGCCTGCGTCGCCGAGTCGAGCTCCTTCGCCGAGAGGGACGCGAGGCATCCCTTGTAGTACGCAACGCGCTTGTTCATGCCCCGCCCTCCGGCTTCTTCGTAGGTTCGGCTCCCGGCGTGATGTCCGCCTGCGTCCGCGAGCCCATGCCGCCGTCGCCGCCGGCGGGGATCTCGTCCCCGATGAACGGCCGGTGGAACGCGCCCTCGCGCGCGTAGATCTCGTCGAGCGTCTCGGCGCCGACGCCGTGGCCGTGCGCGAGCCGCGACAGCGCGCGCTCGCCCTGCACGATCCCGTCGAAGCCCTCGATCCCCTGCTCGCGCACCAGGTCGTGCAGGCGCCGCGACTCGACCACCTCGGCGGCGACGTGCGGCGGGAACGGCGGCGGCACCTTGCCGTGCCGCGCCAGGTCGAGTGCGAACCGCGTCTGCTTGATCGCCGAGACGATCCCCTGCGTCTTCGGCACCAGCTCCGTCTCGCGCAGCCAGCCGGTCGTCTTCGCGGAGGTGACGAACCACTTCGCGTGCTTCGCGCCCATGTCGCGGTCGATGCCCTCCTTCATCGACTCGGCGCCCAGCTTGGCGATCGCGTCGCGCGGGTCGACGCCCTTCGGACAGCGCTCGTTGCACATGTAGCAGCGGGTGCAGTCCCAGATCCCGTGCTCGCCGTTCAGGGCCTCGAGCCGTTCGATCTTGCGGCCGTCGCGCGGGTCGCCGACGAAGCGCATCGCCTTCGCGAGCGCCTGCGGCCCCGTGAACTCCGGGTCGGACTCCATCGAGTTGCACTCCGACACGCAGCAGCCGCAGTTGATGCAGAGCGCCTCCTTGTGGATGACGTTCATGCGCTCCTGCGAGATCAGGTGCTCGCGCCCGTTCTGCGGCTCGTCGTAGCCGGGCTGCAGGTACGGGTCGACGCTGCGGAACTTCGCCCAGAACGGGTCCATGTCGACGACGAGGTCCTTGACGATCGGCAGGTTCCCCATCGCCGAGATCACCGGGATCCGGCCGGCCTGCGCGACGTCGTACATGCGCACCTTGCAGGCGAGCACGGCCGCGCCGTCCATGCGCATGCCGCACGAGCCGCAGATCATCATCCGGCAGCTCTTGCGGTAGGAGAGCGTCCCGTCGTGGCGGTCCTTGACGATGTCGAGGCAGTCGAGGAGCGTCGCCTCGTCGGGCGCGTCGATCTCGTACTCGCGCAGCGCCCGCTCGCCGCTCCGCGAGTCGTACCGCCAGATCTTGAGCGCTACCTGCACGTCAGTACTTCCTCTCCATCGGCTCGTACTTCGTGACCCGCACTTCCTTGTAGGAGAGCTGCGGCCGGCCGTCGACCCAGCGCGAGATCGAGTGCTTCATGAAGTTCTCGTCGTCGCGCTTCGGGTAGTCGTGCGGGCGGGCGTGCGCGCCGCGACTCTCCTTGCGCGCGATGCCGGCCTGCACCATGCACTCCGCCAGGTCGAGCATGTTCCCCAGCTCGATCGCCTGGGTGAGGTCGTTGTTGAAGATCTCGCCCTTGTCCTCGACGACGACGCCGCGCCCGTAGCGCTCGCGCAGCTCGCCGATCGTCTCCAGCTGGCGCACCATCTGCTCCTCGCGCCGGAAGACGCCGAAGTTCTCGAGCATCGAGGTGCCGAGGTCGTTGCGGATCTGCCACGGCCGCTCGCCCTCGGTCACGCCGAGGATCCCCTTCAGCTCGCGCTCCGCGTCCGACTCGGCGCTGCGCGGCACCTCGACGGTCGTGTGCGAGAGCGCCCACTCGGCGGCCGCGCGGCCGGCGCGGCGCCCGAAGGTGATCGTCTCCATCAGCGAATTGCCGCCCAGGCGGTTTGCCCCGTGCACCGAAACGCACGCCACCTCGCCCGCGGCGTACAGGCCGGTCAGCTCGGTCGCGCCGTCGTTGTCGGTCTCGACGCCGCCCATGTGGTAGTGCGCGCCCGGCCGCACCGGCACCGGGTCGTAGATCGGGTCGACGCCGGCGAACGTCATCGCCAGCTCGCGCGAACCCGGCAGCCGCTCGATGATCCGCTCCGCGCCCAGATGGCGCATGTCGAGGAAGATCGAGCCGTGGATGCCGCGGCCCTCGTCGATCTCCGTCTGCTCGGAGCGCGAGACGACGTCGCGCGACGCCAGCTCCATCGCGTTCGGCGCGTACTTCTTCATGAACCGCTCGCCCTCGGAGTTGATCAGGTAGGCGCCCTCGCCGCGGCAGCCCTCCGTCAGCAGGATCCCCGACGGATACAGGGTCGTCGGGTGGAACTGCATGAACTCCATGTCCTTCAGCGGCAGGCCCAGGTGCAGCGCCATCGCGGCGCCGTCGCCGGTGCAGGCGTACGCGTTCGTGGTGGTGCGGTAGATGCGGCCCTGACCGCCCGTCGCGAGCACCACCGCCTTGCCGCCGACCGTCTTCAGGCCCCCGTTCAGCAGGTCCCAGCAGATGACGCCCTGGCAGCGGCCGTCGTTCTCGACGAGCTTCCAGGCGAAGAACTCCTCGTACACGGTGATGCCGCGCTTGACGAGCTGCTCGTAGAGCACCTGGATCAGGACGTGGCCGGTGATGTCGGCCGCGAAGACCGTGCGCGGCGAGCCGGCGGCGCCGAACGGGCGCTGCGCGAGCTTGCCGTCGTCGCGCCGCGAGAAGACGGCGCCCCAGTGCTCGAGCTGGATGATGTCGGCGGGCGCCTCCTCGCAGAAGAGCTCGATCGCG